>JAGPCO010000110.1 GCA_018058095.1 Kofleriaceae bacterium | reverse complement strand
GATCCATCCCCGGGGGCTTCGTTGCTCCTCGGTCACGTACCGACGGGTATGCTCCCTCGTCGCGCCTTGCCCGCGGGGCGCCTCGACCGCGCGCATCGATCGACTTGCCCGTTCCCGGCCCCTTACTTCTTGTCGGTCGACGTCGCGGTCGCCGGGGCCGGCGGCTTGCGCTTGGTCGGCACCAGGCGGCCGCCGATGAGGTCGCCCAGCTCCTCGGTGGTCTTGGCCACCTTCCCGGTCTTGAGCAGGCGCAGCGCGACGTAGCCCGACACCAGGAACGCGGCGATCGACACCCACTGCGCGAAGGTCAGGCCAGCGTAACGCGGGTCCGACTCCGTCAGGCGCAGGTACTCGAGGAAGAACCGGACCGGGGCGTACAGCACGCCGGCCAGCACGGCCAGGAACCCGGCCGAGAAGCGCCGCTTGCTCCACAACCCGAGGTAGAGGATGAGCCCACACACCGGGATGAGGTACAGCAGCTCGTACAGGCCGAGGTTGTGGGCGCGGATGAACTCGCTGGTGCCGGGGTACAGCTCGCGCAGCGGCCCGGCCACGGAGGCCCGGCGCGGGTAGTCGAAGCCGAGCGCGAAGTCGGTGGCGCGGCCGACGTGATCGTGCACGACGGTGCAGGCGACGCGGCCGATGGTGAAGCCGGGCACGAACCCGACCAGGACGGCGTCGGCCCACATGCCGGGGGTCAGGCGCTTCCACCACACGAAGAAGGCAAAGCCGATGGCCGCGCCCAGGATGCCGCCGTACGACGAGATGCCCTGCCAGAAGCGCAGCAGCAGGGCCGGGTCCTCGGCCAGCTTGCCCGGCTGGTACACCAGCACGTCGAACAGGTGGGCGCCGACGAAGCCCGAGATCGCGACCCAGCTGATCATCGACCGGATGTCATCCTCGTCGGCGCCGTGCCGGACCGCGCGCTTGCGCAGCAGCTCGGCGCCCAGGATCACCCCGAGCGCGACGATGATGCCGAACGGCTCGAGCACGACCCGCCCGATCTTGGGCAGGCTGAAGTGCAGGTCGAGGCCGGGGATCTTGTAGTACGGCAGGGCGCTGACCGAGGTCGCCAGCGCGGTCGCGGCCAGGCTGAGGGCGGCAAAGGACATCATCGACGCCGCAGCAGTACCACACCTGGCCGGACCCGGCCTGCGCCGCCGCGCCGAGCCCGGCATGGGCCCAGCTTGACCCTGACCCGACCCCACCGTACGTTGCCCTCATGGTCTGGGAGCCGTTCCTGCTGGCGATCGCCCTGGGCCTGACCGTCTCGGCCGGCATCTACTTCGCGCTGCTGTGGCCCGGGGTCGAACCCGACGACGATGAGCACGACCCCGACCCGCCGGCGCATGGCCCGGGCGGCGCCGACACCCCGCGCCCCGGCACGGGCACCTGAGCGCGGTGCGGACTCCCTGGCTCCTGGCCGGCGTGAGCCTCGTGCTGGCCGCCACGCACGCGCTGCCATCCGGGCGGGCCGACGAGGCCACCACGCCGGCGGCGTCGGCGCCGACCAGCGCGCCGGCCCCGGCCGGCCCGCCCACCCCGCGCCCGAACCGGGTCCGGGTCGACCACCACGCGGCCGACGCCGCGCCGACGCTGGGCCCGGCCAGCGCTGCGGTCACGGTCGAGCTGTTCATCGTGCCCGGCGCCGCCAACAGCCGCGCGCCGTTCGAGCTGCTGCGCGACCTGCAGCAGGCCCACCCGTCGCGGCTGCGCCTGGTGGTGCGCCCGCTCGGGCGCGACCGCATCAACGCGGCCGAGGCCGCGCTCGAGGCCCAGGCCCAGGGCCGGTTCTTCACGTTCTTCGAGCTGCTCGGCAAGCAGCGCGGCGTCAGCCTGTCGCGCGACCGCCTGGCCCAGCTGGCGGCGCAGGTCGGGATGGACGTCGACCGCCTGCACGCCGCCTGGGCCGACGACCGCCACGACGCGACCCTGGCCAGCAACGAGGGCCGGCGCATGCGCCTGCACGCCGGCAGCCCGCCCGACGCGCTGTTCGCCGGGCAGCCGACCCCGCGCCCGCTGTCGTCGCTGACCCGGGAGGAGCTCGAGGAGCTGTACCAGGCCGCGTACACCCGCGCCGTCAGCGCCGACCCGGCCGCCGGGACCGAGCCCGACCCCGACGCCCGGCCCGACCTGCTGCTGGTGCCCGGCCCGATCGACGACGACGCCGCGGTCGGCGTCGACGAGCCCGGCCGCCTGCTGCGCCGCCCGCTCCCGCTCGATCGCTGGCCCAGCGTCGGCCCCGACTCGGCCCCGGCCACGATCGCCGTGTTGTGCAACCTGCGCCGCGCCAGCTGCCAGCGCCAGCTCGCCCTGGCCACCGCCATGCGCGCGGTGTTCGAGGATCAGCTGCGGGTGGTGTGGGGCCCGGCGTTCGACCTCGACGGCGACGACGCCGCCGAGCTCACGCTGCTGCACGACGCCGCCCTGTGTGGTCACAGCCTGGGCGTGGGCTGGACCTGGGTCGAGCAGGCGCTGACCGCGACCCAGCGCCGGCGCGGCGACGACTCGGTCGCGGCCGAGATCGAGGCGGTCCGCACCAGCACCGAGGTCGATCCGGCCGCGTTCGCGTCGTGCCGGGCCCGGCGGGCCGGAGCCAGCGCCTGGGTCGTGGCCAGCCAGCGCGCCGCCGGGGTGACCGTGGCCCCGACGGTGATCGTCGGTGGGCGCGCCTACCCCGGCGGGGTGGCCGACGCGCGGATGTTGCAGATGCTGGTCGAGGACGAGCTGGCGCCCGGGGCCCTGGCCCCGCGCTAGCAGGTTGCTGAAGAACGCCGAAGGCGTTCGAAGCCAACCTGCCCCGTGCCCGTGCCCGTGCCCGTGCCCG
This sequence comes from Kofleriaceae bacterium, assembly GCA_018058095.1. Classification (GTDB taxonomy): domain Bacteria; phylum Myxococcota_A; class Polyangia; order Haliangiales; family Haliangiaceae; genus JABFXX01. The sequence goes on along the minus strand of JAGPCO010000110.1, from coordinate 22,414 downwards.
AATCCGGGTCACGCGGCTTCGCCGGGTGGGTCGGACGCCCAGCGTGTGCACGGATCGGCCTGCGGCCAACCGGGCGGCTCGATTGACCCCCCGACGGCCCCGTGTTAACGAAAGGATTCCATGGAGTTGACCTTCGCAGCCGCGACCGACGTCGGTCGTCAGCGGCAGCACAACGAGGACAACTTCCTGATCGACAAGAAGCTGCGGCTGTTCCTCGTCGCCGACGGCATGGGCGGGCACGCCGCCGGCGAGGTGGCGTCGTCGATCGCCGTGCACGAGATCCGCGACGCCATCTACCGCAACCGCGACCTCATCGACCGCTACCGGGCCGACCAGCCGGGGGTGCAGGCGGTCGAGATCCTGCAGGTGCTCGAGCACGCCATCCAGGCCGCGTGCAGCACCGTCTACAACCGGGCCCAGGCCGAGAGCGACAAGCGCGGCATGGGTACGACCGCGACCGTCCTGCTCATCGCCGGCAGCCCCGACCACCTGCGCGGCTTCATCGCCCACGTCGGTGACTCGCGCGTGTACCTGGCCCGGCAGGACCAGTGCCACGTCCTGACCGAGGATCACTCGCTCATGAACGAGCTGATCCGGCGCGGCAAGCTCGACAAGAGCCAGATCGACAGCTCGCCGTACAAGCAGTTCAAGAACGCGGTGACCCGCGCCGTCGGCGTGTACGCCTCGGTCGAGGTCGACACCTTCGACTTCGACATCCTGCCGGGCGACAACTTCTTGCTGTGCTCGGACGGGCTGTACGCCTACCTCGACGAGGCGACCCTGACCTCGATGCTGTCGGACGGCGACGTCAAGGACGCCCCGGCCAAGCTGATCGGCATCGCCAACGCCGGCGGCGGCCACGACAACATCACCAGCGTCGTGGTCCGCATCGGCCAGAGCAACCAGGAGGCGCCGCAGCACATCGGCGAGGTGTCGCTCAAGCTCGAGGTCCTCAAGGGCATGCGGCTGTTCCGCTACCTGTCCTACAAGGAGCTGGTGGTGTTCTCGAACATCGCCGAGATCATCGAGCTGCCGGCCGACAACACGATCTTCACCGAGGGCCAGCCGGGCGAGACGATGTACGTCGTGCTCAGCGGCGCGGTCCGCCTGTCGCGCGCCGGCAACCTGGTGGCGCGCCTGGCCCGCGGCCAGCACTTCGGCGAGATGAGCATCATCGACCGGTCGATGCGGTCCCTGACGGCGACGACGCTCGAGCCGACCCGCCTGGTCGCCATCCACCGCGCCGAGTTCTACGAGATCATCCGCAAGGAGGCGCAGCTGTCGGTCAAGCTGCTGTGGAGCTTCGTCCAGGTCCTGGGCGAGCGCCTGCGCAAGACCAACAACGACCTGGCCGACGCCCTGCAGGGCGACCGCCACGGCGTCGAGACCAGCGCCGAGAACCTGTTCCAGGACTGAGCCATGACCGCACCCGCACCCGCCCCCGAGGCGCGCCCGACCGGATCGCGCCGCCGGCACCACACCCACATGAGCGGCTCCGGCCATGGGCCGCAGAGCCGGCGCGAGGTTGCCGGGTACGCCCTCGGCGCGCTCGGCGTGGTGTTCGGCGACATCGGCACCTCGCCCCTGTACGCGATCAAGGAGTGCACCCACCACCTCGCCGCCAACGGCGACGGCGCGACCGTGCCGGCGGTGATGGGGGTCCTGTCGCTGGTGTTCTGGTCGCTCGCCCTCATCATCTGCGTCAAGTACGCGGTGTTCGTGCTGCGCGCCGACAACAAGGGCGAGGGCGGCATCCTGTCGCTGGGCGCGCTGGTCGGTCAGGCCGCGCCGGGCAAGCCGGGGCGGCTGGCCGTCACCATCCTGCTGGCGATGTTCGGCACCGGCCTCCTGTTCGGCGAGGGCATCATCACGCCCGCCATCTCCGTCCTGGGCGCGGTCGAGGGCCTGTCGGTCGCGACCACGGCGTTCGATCACCTGGTGCTGCCGATCACCCTGGGCATCCTCGTCGCCCTGTTCATGGTGCAGCGCTTCGGCACCCACCGCATCGGCGCGGTGTTCGGCTGGACCATGGCGGTGTGGTTCATCGCCATCGCCGCCGCCGGCCTGCCCGCCATCCTGGCCAACCCCGGCGTGCTGCGCGCGCTGAACCCCGTCTACGCCGTCGAGTTCCTGGCCAGCGGCGGCCTGCACAGCTTCCTGGTGCTGGGCTCGGTCGTGCTGGTCATCACCGGCGGCGAGGCGCTGTACGCCGACATGGGCCACTTCGGCCGCCTGCCCATCCGCCTGGCCTGGTTCGTGGTGGTGCTGCCGTGCGTGCTGGTGTCGTACTTCGGCCAGGGCGCCCTGGTCATCGCCCGCTACCCCGAGGTGGTCGGCAACCCGTTCTACGCCCTGGTCGAGGGGCCCATGCTGTACCCCATGGTGGTGCTGGCGACGATGGCCGCGGTGGTCGCGTCGCAGGCCCTCATCTCCGGCGTGTTCTCGCTGACCCGGCAGGCGATGCTGCTCGGCTTCTCGCCGCGCGTGTCGGTCGTCCACACCTCGGCCGACACCGAGGGGCAGATCTACATCCCCGAGATCAACTACATCCTCATGGTCGGGTGTGTCGCGCTGGTGCTCGGGTTCCGCTCCAGCTCCAACCTGGCCGCGGCCTACGGCATCGCCGTGACCGGGACGATGGCCATCACCTCGTACCTGTACTTCCGCCTGTCGCGGGCCCAGTTCCGCTGGCCACTGTGGCAATCCATCGCGTTCCTGGCGGTGTTCCTCACCGTCGACCTCACGTTCTTCTCGGCCAACCTCAACAAGCTCGCGCACGGCGGCTGGTTGCCGCTGGTCGGCGGCGTGTCGCTCTTCATCATCATGACCACCTGGTGGCGCGGCCGGCTCGAGCTCGGCCGCGCGCTCGGCCAGGCCACCCTGCCCGACGACCTGTTCCTCGACGATCCCGAGACCAAGCGCCTGCCGCGCGTGCGCGGCACCGCGGTGTTCATGGCGTCGTCGGCCGACGGTATCCCGCAGGTGATGCTGCACCACGTCAAGCACAACAAGGTCCTGCACGAGCAGGTCGTGCTGCTGTCGGTCAACACCGAGCCGGCGCCGTGGGTGCCCGGCAACGACGCGATCACCGTGACCGACCTCGGCCAGGGCTTCTACCGCGTGGTGGCGCGGTGTGGCTTCATGCAGCAGCCGCGCGTGCCCAAGATCCTCGAGCGCTGCCGCCAGCGCGGGCTCGACACCGACGGCGACGACACCACCTACTACCTGGGCCGGCAGACCCTGCTGTCGCGCGGCAAGGCGCCCATGGCGCTGTGGCGCAAGGTGCTGTTCTCGTTCCTGTCGCGCAACGCCAAGCCGCCGACCGCGTACTTCGACCTGCCGCCCAACCGCGTGGTCGAGCTCGGCATGCAGATCGAGCTGTAAGGGGCCGGCCGCGCGCGCGACCGAGTTGCCCGGCGATCCGGCCGGGGCTACTTGATCACGGCGAGGCGGGCGCCGCGCTTGGGCTTGGACAACACGCCGGCCGCGATCTTGAGCGCGACCTTCTCGGCCAGCTGCATGAAGCGCTGCGCGTTCTCCGAGTCGGGCGCGGCCACCACCACCGGCACGCCGGCGTCGCCGCCGAAGCGGATGCGGGTGTCGATGGGAATCTCGCCGAAGAAGTCGCGGCCGAGCTCCTTGGCCAGGCGCTTGCCGCCGCCGTGGCTGAAGATGTTGTCGTGGTGGCCACACGCCGGGCAGGCGTAGAACGACATGTTCTCGACCACGCCGAGGATGGGGATCTCGACCTTGTCGAACATGGCGATGGCCTTGACCACGTCGACGATCGACACCTCCTGCGGGGTCGACACCATGACCGCCCCGGTCACCGAGATGAGCTGCGACAGCGACAGCTGGACGTCGCCGGTGCCGGGCGGCAGATCGATGATGAGGTAGTCGAGCTCGCCCCACTGCACCCCGCCGAGAAACTGCTGCAGGAGGCCGTGTACGCGCGGCCCGCGCCAGACCACGGCCTCGTCCTTGTCGACGAAGAAGCCGACCGACATCACCGGCAGGCCGTGGTGCACGGCCGGCACGATCTGCTGGTCGCCGGCGGCCCGGGCCGGGGTGGTGGCCGGGCCGAGCATGGTCGGGATCGACGGGCCGAAGATGTCGGCGTCGAGCACGCCGACCGCGGCGCCGTGGCGAGCCAGGGCCAGGGCCAGGTTGACCGACACGGTCGACTTGCCGACCCCGCCCTTGCCGGCGGCGACGGCGATGACGTTCTTGACGCCCTTGAGGATGGCCTTCTCGCTCGGGGCCGGGATGTGGGCGGTCACGACCTCGCCCATCACCACCACCTCGCGCGCGCCGGCGCCGCGCAGCGCCTGCTCGACCCGCTGCTGCACCTCGCGCCGCGCCGCCAGCGGGTAGGCGTGGCTGGGCCAGTCGAGGCGGACCAGCACCTTGTCGCCGCTGATCTCGGCGGCGCGGAAGATGCGCCACGACACGATGTCGTGCTCGAACGCCGGGCACATCACGGTGGACAGGGTCTGCTTGACCAGGGCGTCGGTCAGGTTGGTGCTCATGCGAGGTGTCCCAGCTTCGCGCGCTTGACGTCGAGGTACTGGCTGCTCTCGGCCCCAGCCTCGACCCAGTGGGGCTCGTGCGCCACCACCGGGACGCCAGCGCGCGACAGGCCGGCGATCTTGTCAGGGTTGTTGGTCATCAGGCGGACCGAGGTCACGCCGAGGTCGCGCAGGATGGCGGCGGCCAGGTCGTAGCTGCGCAGATCGGCGTCGAAGCCGAGCTGCAGGTTGGCGTCGACGGTGTCGGCCCCGGCGTCTTGCAGGGCGTAGGCGCGCAGCTTGTTGCCCAGGCCGATGCCGCGCCCCTCCTGCACCAGGTACACCAGCACGCCGCGCCCCTCGCGGCTGATCCGGGCCAGGGCGGCGTCGAGCTGTTGCCGGCAGTCGCAGCGCAGGCTGTGCAGGACCTCGCCGGTGAAACACGACGAGTGGACCCGGGCCAGCACGGCCTCCCCGGTGACGTCCCCGGCGACCAGGGCGACGTGCTCCTCGTCGGCCAGGCCGACCGCGCTGGCGCCAGGGCCACCGGGCCGACCGGTCCGGTACACCAGGGCGCGGAACTCGCCGTGTGGGGTCGGCAGGCGGGCCTCGGAGTAGCGGGTCACACCCGCGCCGGCGGAGTCGGTCGCGGCCATGGCCGGGGATGTATGGCCCCCGATCGGAGCGATGTCAACGGCCGGCGCCGGGCCTTGCCCGCCGGAAGGTGGCCCGGCATCCTGCGCCGTGGTGGCCGAGATCGAAGCCCAACCAGCCGGGACCGCAGCCGGCGACGCCGACGGCGGCGCGGCCGCCGAGGCGACGCGCCGCCGGGACGCCCTGGCGCGCCTGGCCAGCGGCGTGGCCCACGACCTCAACAACATCCTCGCCGCGCTCAGCGTCGAGCTCGAGCTCCTGGCCGGCGCACCCGAGCTGCCGGCGCAGCTGCGCGAAGACCTGGCGCTGGCCCGGACCGCCCTCGACCGCGGCGCGACCCTGACCCGCCAGCTGCAGGCGTTCGGGCGACGCCTGCCGGCACGCCCGCGCCGCTGCGACCTGGGCGCCCTCGTGTCCGACCTCGTGGGCCAGGCCACGGCCTCGACCACCCACCCGATCCACCTCGGCCCGGACGCCGGCCCGCTGCCGATCGACGCCGACCCCGACCTGGTGTCCCAGGCCATGCGCCACCTGCTCGGCAACGCCCGCGAGGCCATGCCCGGCGGCGGCACCACCACCGTCGAGACCGGGCGCGCCACCGCGGGGCCTGCCACCGGCTGGGTGCGGGTCCACGACCGCGGCGGGGCCATCCCACCGGCGTCGCTGCCACAGGTGTTCGAGCCGTTCTTCCCGGCCCGGGTGGCGCTCGGCCCGACCCAGCCGAGCAAGCGACCCGGCCTCGCCCTGGCCCTGGCCCTGACCATCGCCGAGCAGCATGGCGGCACGATCGAGGTCGCGAGCGACCCGGACGCTGGCACCACGTTCACGCTCCGGCTGCCGCTGGCGACCTAGCAGGCTGCTGAAGAAGCAGCTAGCAGGCTGCTGAAAAACCCGTGCCGGCGGCATTTGCCGACGGGACGGGCTCCGTGTTTTCAGCAGCCTGCGAGATCAGAAATGACTAGCAGGATGCTTCTTCAGCATCCTGCTAGAGGCCGGCGCAGGCACACCACGCGCCGGCCACCGAGGCCGGCCCGGCTGGAGGCGGGCCTCCGGCCGGCCTCGGCGCCGCGGTTGACACCCCCCAGACCCGTTCGTATGGTGTCGGGCATGGCCGTCCGCCCCGTCGTCATCTGGCCCGACCCCCGCCTGCGCCAAGCGGCGGCGGCGGTGACGGCGATCGACGACCGGGTGCTCGCCCTGTACCGCGACCTGAGCGACACGATGTTCGCCGAGAACGGCCTGGGCATCGCCGCCCTGCAGGTCGGTGACCCGACCAAGATGTTCCTGGTCGAGCCCAAGCTGGCCGGGCGCGGCGAGCACGACCCGCCGGTGGCGTTCATCAACCCCGAGGTGCTGTGGACCAGCGACGAGCAGCAGGACTCCGAGGAGGGCTGCCTGTCGTTCCCGCAGGTCTACATCAAGGTCGAGCGGCCGCTCAAGGTGCGCATGCGGGCGATGGGCATCGACGGCCAGACCTTCGAGATCGAGGCCGAGGGCCTGCTGGCGCGCTGCCTCTTGCACGAGTTCGACCACCTGACCGGCAAGCTGCTGGTCGACTTCGCCGGGCCGCTCAAGAAGCAGATGATCAAGAAGAAGATGCAGAAGGTGCAGGCCGAGCGAGCGGCCGAGGCCGACGACGACGCGGCGCCGCGGCTGCGGTGAGCCGGACGGATCCGCGATGAGCAGCGCCGGCGATCGCGTGTTCGTGCGCGGGCTCGAGTTCGAGGGTAACCACGGCTACTCGGCGGCCGAGCGGCGCGGCACCCGCCGGTTCCGGGTCGACCTCGAGCTGGCCATGCCGCTGGCGGCGGCCGCCGCGTCGGACCGCCTGGCCGACACGGTCGACTACTTCAAGGTGTCGGAGATCGTCGTCGGCATCGGCACCCGGTCGACCTATCGCCTGCTCGAGGCGCTGGCCGGCGAGATGGCCCGCCGCATCCAGGAGCTGTACCCCCGGGTCGGGGTGACGATCACGCTCGACAAGCTGGCCCCGCCCTGCCCCGGCGTGCCGGCGGCGTGTGGGGTGCGGCTCGAGCGCCCGGCGCCGCCGCCGCGGGCCGAGGCGGGGGCACGCTGAGGTGGCGTTCGCGACGCTGCTCCCGGTCCGCTTCGCCGACGTCGACCACGCCGGCATCGTGTACTACCCGCGCTTCTTCCACTTCTTCCACCTGTGCTTCGAGGACCTGTGGCGGGCCCGCCTGGGCGGCGCCGCCTACGCCGAGCTGCTCGACCGCGATCGGGTCGGGTTCCCGGCGGTGCGCGCCGAGTGCGACTTCCGTGGCCCGCTGCGCTTCGGCGACACCGCCGAGGTGTCGCTCGCGATCGCCCGGCTCGGCGGCAAGTCGATCGACTTCCGCTACCAGGTGTGGCGCGTGGCGGCGCCGGAGGCGGCCGACCCGGGCCGGCGCGCGCGCCTGCACTGCGCCGACGGCCGCGTCGTCACCGCCGTGGTCGACCTGGCCCGCTTCGTCGCCATCCCCACGCCGGCCACGGTGAGCGCGCTGCTGGCCGATCTGGTCGATCCCGCGCTCGCGGCGGGGTGACCGGCCCGCGCCGGGGCCGAGGTCACGCCGCCCGGATTTCACCGCCGCTTTGCCTTTGACCTCGGGGGAGGACCGAGATAAGCCCGCCTGCATGCGCGACCCCGACCCCGAGCAGATGGCGCGGCTGCAGGCCGTCGTGACGGCGATGATCCACGCCCGGGTCGCGTCGTCGCTGGCCGAGCTCGACGGGGTGCTGGCGCGCTGGCGGAGCGGTGAGCTCGGCGCGCTCGAGGCGCACGGCGCGGTGCTGCGCCACGCCGCCCGGTGCGAGCGCCTGGTCGAGCGCGTGACCAAGGGCATGACCGACCGCCCGGCCGCGGTCATCCGCGACGCGGTCGACGCCGGCCTGCTCGACGAGGACGGCTTCGTCGCGCTGATCGGGCGCCCCAGCGCCGAGGTCGAGCCGGCCCACACCATGCGGCTCGACGACCACAGCGCGCGCGACAAGCGGTCCGCCGTCGAGGAGCTGCTCGACAAGGGCGCGGTCCTGGTCCACGTCGACTCGCGCCGGCCCGAGGTCGAGGTGCCGCCCCACCTGGCCGGGAACCCGCGCCTGGTCCTGCGGTTTGGCTACCGCCTCAGCCCGGCCATCGTCGACCTCGCCGTCGACGAACACGCGATCTCCGGCACCCTGACCTTCGGCGGCCGCGCCTTCTTCTGCCGCCTGCCCTGGGCCGGGGTCTACGCCGCGGTGGTCGAAGGGGAGGAGCGCGGCATGGTCTGGCCGGAGGACATCCCGGCCGTGCTGCGGGACGAGGACGGGCCGGCCGCGGCCGAGGCCGACGCTGCTCCCGGCGCGCCCGAGCCGACCGCCGCCGATCGAGCCCGGCGCCCGTCGGAGGCCGACGGCAAGAAGGCCCGCCCCAGCCACCTCAAGCTGGTCGATTGAAGTGCCGCGACGGGCGGGGCGCGCCCCGGCGCCCCACCCCGGTCACGCCCCGCGGCGCCGGACGTCCGGGTTCTCGTCGAGCCACGCCTTGTGGCTCTCCTCGGTGATCTCCACCACCAGATCGGCCGTGCCGACCCGACACTGGCAGGCCAGGCGTGACTCGGCCCGCACGTCGAAGGCCCGGTCGAGGATGTCGTTCTCCGCGTCCGAGATGTCGGGCAGCGAGGCCGCGCCGTGCTCGATCCAGACGTGGCAGGTCGAGCAGGCCAGGTTGCCGCCGCAGGCGTGGCCGACCCGGGCCCCGTGCTCCTCGGCGGCGTCGAGGATGGTCGTGCCCGGGGCGACCTCGATCGCCAGCGGCAACGAGCGCGGCCCGTGCGGGTTCTTGAAGGTGATGGTCGGCATGGCTCAGGTCGTCGGGGGTTGGGGCGCAGGCACCGAGCTGGCGCCGAGCTGCTGCTCGACGTCGCCCAGGGCCCGGCCGTGCATGGCAGCGCCGATGGCGACGTTCATGCGCGCCTGGGCGAACGGCTTGGTCGCCAGGTCGAGCGCCTCGACCCGGGCCCGGATGGCGAGGTGGTCGGTCCCGGCCATGGCGGCCTCGAGGGCGGCCATGGCGGCCAGGCCGGCCACCCGCACGTCGTCGCTCAGGAGATCGCCGGGGTGGGCGAACGCGGCGCGGGTCGCGGCCAGGATGCGCTCGGCCTCGACCCGCTCGGTCCGCAGGTTGCGCTCGGCCAGGTCGGCCTCGGCGAACTCGAACGACTCGAGCAGCATGCGCTCGACCTCCTCGTCGGTCAGGCCGTAGCTCGGCTTGACCTCGACCTCGGTCGCCTGCCCCGACACCAGCTCCTTGGCCATCACCTTGAGCAGGCCGTCGGCGTCGACCAGGAAGGTCAGCTCGATCCGGGCCTGGCCAGCCACCATGGGCGGGATGCCGCGCAGGGTGAAGCGGGCCAGCGACCGGCAGGCGTCGACGGTCTCGCGCTCGCCCTGGACCACGTGCAGGTCGAAGCCGGTCTGGTTATCGGCGTAGGTGGTGAAGGTCTGGGTCGCGCCGGCCGGGATCGTGGTGTTGCGGTGGATCAGCTTCTCGACCAGGCCACCCATGGTCTCGATCCCGAGCGACAGCGGCACGACGTCGAGCAGCGTGACCTCACCCAGGCCGCCGGTCAGGGCGTGGGCCTGCACCGCGGCGCCGAGCGCCACCACCTGGTCGGGGTCGAGGTCACACAGCGGCTCCCGCCCGAACAGCCCGCGCACGTAGTCGCGCACGACCGGCGACCGGGTCGAGCCACCGACCAGGATGACCCCGTCGAGCTCGGCCGGATCGACCTCGGCGTCCTTGAGGACGCGCCGGACCACCCGCCCGGTGCGGTCGAGCAGCGGCTGCGCCAGCGCGCCCAGGCCGGCCCGATCGAGCGGGACCCGCACGACCCGTCCACCATCGAGCGGCAGCTCGAGCGTCGTCGTCTCGCTCGCCGTCAACGCCTCCTTGCCGGCGCGGGCCGCCGCGGTCGCCGCGCCGAGCCCGGCGGCGTCGACGCTGGCCACCTCGATCCCGGCCTGGGCCAGCGCGGCGCGGGCGATCGCGCGATCGAGATCGTCGCCGCCGAGCGCGGAGTCGCCGCCGGTGGCCTTGACCTCGAACACGCCGTCGACCAGGCGCAGCAGCGACACGTCGAACGTGCCACCGCCGAGGTCGTACACGGCGTACAGCCCGCGCGAGCCCCGGTCGAGCCCGTACGCCAGCGCGGCCGCGGTCGGCTCGGCCAGGAGGCGCAGCACCTCGAGGCCGGCCAGGCGCCCGGCGTCGCGGGTGGCCTGGCGCTGGGCGTCGTCGAAGTAGGCCGGGACGGTGATGACCGCGCGGTCGACCGGCCCGCCCAGGGTGGCCTCGGCCCGTCGGCGCAGGGCGCGCAGGATCTCGGCCGAGACCTCGATCGGCGTGACCGGGGCCCGGCCGGGCACGGCGATCGAGATGACCCGACCGTCGTCGACCAGCTGGTTGGGCGACATCGCGGCGATCGCGCCGACCTCGCGCAGGGTCCGGCCGATGAGCCGCTTGGCCGACGCCACCGTGGCCGCGGGCGCGGCCAGGGCGCGCGCCTGGGCCGGGCGGCCGACCAGGATCTGCTCCCCGTCGTAGCTCACCACCGACGGCAGCAGCGGCCCATCGTCGTCGGCCAGCACGCGCGGGCTGCCGTCGTCGGCGATGGCCACCAGGCTGTTGGTGGTGCCGAGGTCGATGCCGACGGCGCGGGTCGCGCACGCGTCCTTGACCTTGGACTGCCCGGGTTCGGCGATCTGCAGCAGCATGGGTCGTGCCTCAGCCCGCGGCCGGGTCGTCATCGAGGGCGGCGTCGCACTCCTCGAGGTAGCGGTCGAGGTAACGCAGCATGATCAGCGTGCGCTTGAGCTCGCTCAGCGCGGCGGCGCGAAGGGCCGGGTCGGCCGCGCCGGCCCGCTCGAACCCGGGCGCCAGCCCGTCGAGCAGCTCGCGCCGGCGCGTCCGCATGGCGCCGGCCAGGCGCTCGACCTCGGCCAGGCGACCGGCGGCCCGGGCCTCGGCCAGCTCCTCGCGTTGCTCGAGGATCTGCAGCAGGAACCCCTCGTCGAGGCGCTCGTGGTCGCCGATGTGGACGCCGGCCTGCGCCAGCAGATACTCGGCCCGGGTCACCGGCTTCTTGAGCGTGACGTAGGCGTCGTTGAGGGCCCGCGCCCTGGCCAGCGCGGCCACTCGCTCGGCCGCCGGCGCGGTCGCGTAGCGGTCCGGATGCACCTCCCGGCTGCGGCGGTGGTAGGCCTGCTCGAGCGCGCCGGCGTCGAGGGTGAACCCCGGGGGCAGCCCGAACAGGACGAACGGATCGACGGACACGGCGCGCGCCTCCATCAGAACTGCACCGACTCACCGCACCCACACGCGCCCTTGGCGTTCGGGTTCTCGAACTTGAAGCCGTGCCCCATCATGCCGCGCACGAAGTTCAGGGTCATGCCGGCCAGGTAGACCAGGCTCTTGGGATCGACCACCACCCCGACGCCGTGCGCGGTGAACTCGCGGTCGGTCGGGCGCAGCTGATCGGCCCACTCGAAGACGTACGAGAAGCCGGTGCAGCCGCCGCCACGCACGCCGACGCGGATGCGGGCCTCGGGCGTGCCGCGCTTGGCCCGCTGCCGGGCGATCTCCTCGGCCGCGGCCTCGGTGATGACGATCGAGGCAGCGGCCCGCGCCGGGGCGGCGGCCGGTGGCGCGGCCGTGGCGCTGCTGGCGGAGGTGGTGGTGGCGTGGCTGTTCATGACGTCCCTCGTCTCGGGCTGGTTCTGGCGCGGCTCCGGCACCGGCTCAGGCCTTCTGCGCCTGCTTCTTGCGGTAGTCCTCGATGGCCGCCTTGATGGCGTCCTCGGCCAGGACCGAGCAGTGGATCTTGACCGGCGGCAGGTTGAGCTCCTCGACGATCTGGGTGTTCTTGATCAGCTCGGCCTGCTCGAGGGTCATGCCCTTGATCATCTCGGTCGCCAGCGACGACGAGGCGATGGCCGAGCCACAGCCGAAGGTCTTGAACTTGGCGTCGGCGATCTTGCCGTCGACCACCCGGATCTGCAGCTTCATCACGTCGCCGCAGGCCGGGGCGCCGACCAGGCCGGTCCCGACCTCGTCATCATCCTTGCCGAGCGAACCGACGTTGCGGGGGTTCTCGTAGTGGTCGAGCACCTTGTCTGAGTAGGCCATGGTCGTCTCCTGGGGTCAGCGGCCTTCAGGCCGGAAGTGCGGATCGAACAGAGGTCAGCGTGGGGGATCGGAGGCGCGCCGCGCCGATCAGTGTGGGGTCCACTGGATGGAGTTGATGTCGATGCCGTCCTGGTGCATCTCCCACAGCGGCGACAGGGCGCGCAGGCGATCGACCGAGCGGGTCACCAGGTCGATGACGTAGTCGACCTCGCCCTCGGTGCTGAAGCGGCCGATGCCGAAGCGGATGGAGGTGTGGGCCAGCTCCTCGCTGACGCCGAGGGCGCGCAGCACGTAGCTCGGCTCGAGCGAGGCCGAGGTGCAGGCCGAGCCCGACGACACCGCCACGTCCTTGAGCGCCATCAGCAGCGACTCGCCCTCGACGAAGGCGAACGAGATGTTGAGGTTGCCTGGCAGGCGGTGGGCCATCGAGCCGTTGACGAAGGTCTCGCTGACGCGCGCCTTGATGCCGGCGTGCAGGCGGTCGCGCAGGCGGCCGAGCCGGACCGCCTCGTCGACCATCTCCAGCCGGGCCAGCTCGGCGGCGGCGCCGAAGCCGACGATGAGCGGCACCGCCAGCGTGCCCGAGCGCATGCCGCGCTCGTGCCCGCCGCCGTCGACCTGGGCGTCGAGCCGGACCCGCGGCTTGCGCCGGACCCACAACGCGCCCACGCCCTTGGGGCCGTACATCTTGTGGGCGGTGAGCGAGCACAGGTCGACCTTGCAGGTCTCGACGTCGAACGGCACCTTGCCGGCGCCCTGCACCGCGTCGGTGTGGAACAGGGTCCGCGGGTTCTTGGCCTTGATGGCGGCGCCGATGGCGGCCAGCGGCTGCACCACGCCGATCTCGTTGTTGGCCAGCATGATGCTGACCAGGATGGTCTTGTCGGTGACCGCGGCGGCGACCTGCTCGGCCGTGACCAGGCCGTCCTTGTCGGGGTCGAGGTAGGTGACCTCGAAGCCCTCGCGCTGCAGCCGCTTGCAGGTGTCGAGCACGGCCTTGTGCTCGGTGGTGACGGTGACCAGGTGGTTGCCCTGCTTCTTGTAGAAGGCGGCGGCGCCCTTGATGGCCAGGTTGTTCGACTCGGTCGCGCCCGAGGTGAACACGATCTCCTTGCCGTCGCCGCCGATGAGGGCCGCGACCTGGGCCCGGGCGTGGTCGACCGCGGCCTCGGCGGTCCAGCCGAACACGTGGTTGCGGCTGGCGGCGTTGCCGAACGCCTCGGTGAAGTACGGCAGCATCGCGTCGACCACGCGCGGATCGACCGGCGTCGTCGAGTGGTTGTCCATGAAGATCGGCAGCGACACCTCGCTGGCGCCGACCTGGACCAGGCGGCGCGCAATGCGCGGCGCCGACGAGGCGGCGGACGTGAAGGACGGCACGGGCGTGGACGGCGTGGGCATGGGCGTGGACGGCGTGGTGGGGCTCGTGGACGGCATCTAATTTCCTTCGCGGTACAGGACGCGGACCGGCACGTCGAACTCGCGCTCGCGCTTGCCGTCACCGCCAGCGTTCGGGCCGTCGGCGCGACGCGACAGGCCGGCGAACAGGTGGGGGGCCTTGGCCCGGGTGTGGCCGTGGTGATCACACGTGCCGCACTCGGTCGGCGCGTGCTCGCTGCAGGCCTGGCAGGAGTCGAGGTAGTGCAGCGCCTCCTGCAGGTCGTTCTCGATCACCTGCAGCTGGATGACCTGCTCGCGGATCTGGGCCAGCTTGTCGCTGAAGACCGAGCGCGCGCGATCGGTCGCCTCGCGGCCGGACCCAGCGTGCTCGAAGTCGCGCACGAAGCCCTGGATCTCGGCCAGCGTGAAGCCGATGGCCTGCAGCTTGACGATCCAGTGGATGCGATCGATGGCGTCCTGGCCATACATGCGGAAGCCACCCTCGGACCGCGACGCCGGGACCAGCAGGCCGAGCTCCTCGTACAGGTGCATGGCGCGCACGGTCTTGCCGACCGCCTTGGCCAGCTCGCCAACACGCATCAGCTTGGCCGGTGACAGGGCGGGGTTGCGGGGGCTGGGCGGCATGGGGGGCCTACGATGGAAGTCCGACGTCCGAACTCTCACGTAAAGGTGAGAGTGCGTGCCAACAGGCGGACTATGGAGGGGCCTCCCCGACCTGTCAATGGCAACCCTTACCTTTACGTGAGACGCCCACGTAGGCATGTAAGTTGTCGAAATCGTACGTGCAGCGTGATCAGGACGCGGTCGAAACCGCCTCGAAGGCGCGGATGACGGTCACCTTGATCTGTCCGGGGAAGGTCATCTCCTCGGCGATCTGGGCGGCGATGTCGGTCGACAGCTCGATCACGCCGTGGTCGTCGACCTCGCGCTCGCGCACGTAGACCCGCAGCTCGCGGCCGCCGTGGACGGCGTGGGCCCGATCGACGCCGCGGCGCGAACGGCCGATCCGCTCGAGGTCCTCGACCTTGGTCGAGAAGCCGCTGTCCTGCTCGCGCCGTGCACCCGGCCGGGCCCCGCTCATCGCGTCGGCGGCGGCGACCAGGTACGCGTAGGCCGAGCTGGGCGGCTCGTCGGCGTGGTGCGAGCCGATGGCGTTGGCCACCACCTCGGCCTCACCCAGACGCCGGGCGATGTCGGCGCCGATGACCGCGTGGGACCCCTCGATCTTGTGGGTCAGGGCCTTGCCGATGTCGTGCATCAGCGTGGCGCGCCGGGCCAGCTTCTCGTCGAGGCCGAGCTCGGCCGCCATCATCCCGCACAGGAACGACGACTCGACCGCGTGTAGCCACTGGTTCTGGGTGTAGCTGGTCCGGTAGTTGAGGGCGCCGACCAGCTCGACGATCTCGGGATGTGCCTTGCTCACGCCGAGGACCGAGAACGCCTTCTTGCCCAGGGCGCGGATCTCCTGCTCGAGGGTCGAGCGGAAGCGCAGGGCCCAGGCCTCGGCGTCGGCGCGGGCCTCGGCGACGGTGTCGGGCCGCTTGACCAGCTTGCCGATGGCGCGGCGCGCGACCTCCTTGCCGACGCCGTCGAGGCCGTCGAGGCGGATGGCCTCGCCGTCGTCGGACACCAGCAGGGCGACGCCGGCCGCGGCCTCGATGGCCCGGTGCAGCCGGCCCTCCTCGCCGGTGATGAGCGAGACCACCTGCCCACCGAGGCGCAGGAACGAGGCGTTGCGCTCGGTCAGGAAGTGGTTCTGGTACCGCGCGGCCGAGATCTCGAGCAGGCGGCGGGCCTGTCGATCGACGGCCGGATCGCTGCCGGCGCTGGGGTCGGCCATGGCCCGGACCCGGGCCGCGGCGGCGGCGCGCGCGTCGTCGAGCCAGGCCCGGCCGAGCGCGTCGACCAAGCTGGCCCGGCTGGCGCCGGCTCGGGCCTCGAGCTGGGACATCGCCTCGGCCAGGCGGCGCCGGGTGTCGTCGTCGAGGCCGGCGCTGCGATCACGCCGGCCGTCGAGCTCGCGGTGCTCGGTGTCGATGGCCTCGGCCCGGGCCTCGAGCTCACCGACCCGGCGGGCCAGGTTGCGCTCGGCCGCCGCGACCTTCTCGGCCCGCCCGTCCAGCCGACGGCCGGTGTCGACCAGGCGCTGCTGCTGCTCGCGCCGGGCCGCGACCACGTCCTGTCGCACCGCGGTCATCGCCGCCTGGTGCTCGGCCAGCGCCGCCAGCCGGGTCGCCTCGGCCTCGGCCGCGGCCTCGCGCTGGGCGCGCGCCCGGGCCGCCGCCTGGGCCGCCGTCGCGGCGCGCCGGGCCTGGCCGCGCACGACCAGGGCGGCGGCGATGGTGGCGACCAGGCCAGCCAGGACGGCGATGAACACACGGTACCTTCGCCCACCCGGCGCGATCGCGCAAGCACCGGCGCCGGCCGCGCCCGCGCCTCACAGATCGTTGGGGTCGAGCAGGCCGTCGCCGCCGGGCCCGGATCCGGTCTTGCCGCCGCCGGGGCGCGGGCTGCGCCGCGGCAGCGTCATCGTCACCTCGGACAGCTCGGCGGTGACGTCGAGCGAGCGCCGCGTGGTGCGGTGGCCGGCCAGGCGCCACTCGAGCTCGAGAGGACCGACCGGCACCACGAGCTGGAATGGGGTCTTGCCCAGCACCACGCCGCCAGCGCCGCGGACCTGCGCCCCGGCCGGCTGGCTCAGGACGTAGAGCTGGACCGTCGGCGCACCCGGGCCAGCGGCGTCCGCACCGGCGGTGGCCATCACCGGGTCGGCGACGCCGGGCGGCGGGGCCGCGTCCGCCGCCGGCGCCCCAGCCGCGCCGGCGTCCGTCGGCGCGGGCGCCGGCACCGCGCCGGCGACCTCGGCCCCGGCGTCCCCCGCCAGGGCCGACCCTGCGCCGTCGACCGACGTGGCCCGCTGACCCGGTCCGCCGGTGGCGATCACCGTGGATCCCGATTCGTCGCCGTCCTCGCTCCGGCTCGACGACGACAGCACGAGGACCGTCGCCGCCACCACCACCGCGATCATCAGGCCGAGCGCCAGCCACAGGCCGGTCCGGCGCGGCGCCGCCCGCGGCCCGGCCGGGTCGGCCAGCACCATGGTCTGGTTCTGCGGCGCGACGATCGGGATGGGCACGCTGCCGATCGGCGGGCCGCCCACGCTGCCCGCGGCCGGGCCCACCTGCGGCGCGCCGGCGTAGAGCATGGTCGCCTGGCTCGACATCGAGGGCGCCGGCAGCGGCAGCACGCGCGCGCCCGGCGCGGCGGCCGGCTGGTGCTGGGCCGCGTAGGCCATGACCGTGCGGGCGTCGACCCCGGCGGAGCCCGGCGGCACCGATCGAGCCGGCATCGGCAGCGGGCTCCCGACCAGGTAAGCGTCCGGGTTGACCAGCGCGTCGCGCAGCGCCAGCATCGTCGGGAAGCGCAGGTCGGGTTGCTTGGCCAGGCAGCGCAGGATGATCTGCTCGACCGCCGGCGGCACCTCGGGCGTGAGCCCGCGTGGCCCGGGCGGCAGCTGGGTCACCTGCTTGACCATCACCTCGCCCATGCTCTGGCCGTCGAACGGCAGCTGCCCGGTCACCATCTGGAACAGCAGGATGCCGAGCGCGTAGATGTCGGTCCGGTGATCGACCGGGCGCTTGCTCTCGCACGCCTCGGGCGACATGTACTGCGGGGTGCCGAGCACGACGCCGACGGCGGTGAGCTGGGCGCTGCTCTCGAGCACCTTGGCCAGGCCGAAGTCGAGCACCTTGACGAACTCGGGGTCACCCAGCCGGCTCGTCAGCATGATGTTGTCGGGCTTGAGGTCGCGGTGGATGATGCCGGCGCCGTGGGCGGCGGCGAGCGCGGTGGCGATCTGGGCGGCGATGTGCAGGGCCCGGGTCGTGGCCAGGCGGCCCTCGCGGACCAGGGCCTGGGCCAGGGTCTGGCCCTCGAGGTACTCCATGATGATGAAGTGATCGCCCTCGGGTGACTGCCCGAAGTCGTGGATCTCGATGATGTGCTCGTTGCCGATCATCCCGACCGCGCGCGCCTCCTGGAAGAAGCGCTGCAGCACCTCACGGTTGCCGGCCAGCTCCTTGTGGATGACCTTGAGCGCGACCTTCTTGCCGATCAGCGGGTGCTCGGCCAGGTAGACCGAGCCCATCCCGCCCGTGCCGATCTTGGCCAGGACGCGATAGTTACCGATGACCTGGCCAGGCGTGTACACGCGACCCGGTCAGTGTCCCGTGCGCGATCCGACCCGTCAAGCGCGCGTGGCCGACGCGCGCTGCGGCGCGACCCGCGCTACCCGCGCTCCTTGCGGAAGCCCTCGATGACGCTGGTGTAGCTGGTGCTCTCGACCACCTCGGACAGCTCGGCGGTGTAGCGCGACAGGAGATCGTCGCGGCCGCGGCTGATGGCGTCCTTGCGGGCGTTGTACAGGGTGATGAAGGCGCGCTCGGAGTTGACGAAGTACTGCACCACCGCCAGCACCGCCCGCGCGGTCGACGCGGTGACCGAGCGTGAGGCGTCGGAGAAGGTGAAGCGCCGCCCCTCGGAGTTGGTGACGTCGATGGTCACCGTGCCGACGGCGTCGAGGCCAGTCTTGTTCTTCTTGGTGTCGAAGTCGGCCGACACCGAGAAGCCGGCGAAGTCGATGCTACGCAGCGAGGTGTACTCGACCGCGTAGCGTCCGAGCAGGCCGGCGAACAGCGCGTCGACCACGCCGACGCCACGCCCGTCGACCTCGACCGGCTGGCCAGCCTCGTTCACGCTGACCTTGACCACGGTGGCGACGTCCGGCTCCTCGTCGACCCGCAGCCGGGACAGCGACAGCTCGAGGTAGTTCGCGCCGAGGATCCGGCGGATCAGAGGCTGGTGTTCTTGCGGGGCCTGGGTCACCCCTCGACCATAGCCGACCTGGCGCCGCCACGCCCGTGCGCAGCTCACGGGCACCCCGCCCCACTCCCCCCCACCCGCAGGCCGCGGCGCGCGGATCACCCCGCCGGCGCGCGCACCGGCCGGCCGAGTGCGGCATGATGCGGCGCCGTGAGTACGCAAGAGGCCGTCCGCGCCGCCGAGCTCCTGTCCCAGTTGATCGCCCTGCGCAGCCACCAGCCGGGGCCCGACGGCATCGGCGGCAACGAGCGCAAGCTGTGCGAGGCCCTGGTCCCGCTCATCCTGCCGTCCGGGCCCGACGAGATCGTGATCGTCGACGCCCCGCGCGCCGCGGGTGGGGCCGGCGCCTACCTGTTCGCCCGCTGGGGCCGGCCCGACACGATCATCAACGCCCACATCGACACCGTCCCGGCCAACACCGGATGGACCCGCGACCCGTGGACCGCGGCCATCTCCGGCGGCATGGTCTACGGCCTGGGCGCGTGCGACATCAAGGGCGCCATCGCCGCCGCCATCACCGCGCTCGGCCGGGCCCGCCCGCGCAACGCCGGCCTGCTGTTCTCCGGCGACGAGGAGCGCGGCACCGCCAGCATCCGCCACTTCCTGGCCTCGGCCCGGGCCGGCCAGGTCCAGCACGCGGTGGTGTGCGAGCCGACCTCGCGCCAGCTCGGCGTGGCCCACCGCGGCGTGCTGGCGCACCGGGCCCGCCTGGTCGGCCAGGGCGGCCACTCGTCGCGCGCCGACCACCTGCCCCGCCCCATCGCCCAGCTGGCCCGGCTCGCGGTCGCGCTCGACGAGGTCGGCCGCAACCGCCTCGACGACGGCGCCCAGGGCATGACCGGGCTGTGCCTCAACCTGGCCCAGCTCGGCGGCGGCGTCGCCTTCAACGTGGTGCCGACGGACGCCGAGCTGCTGTTCTCGATCCGGCCGTGGCCCGGTTTCGAGCGCGAGATGTGGGACCGCGACCTGTCGGCGATGGTGCGCAGCATCGATCCGGCCATCGAGCTGACCACCGTCCTCGATCACGCGCCGTTCTCGTGCAGCGACGGCCCCGGCATCACCCGGGTCATCGGCGCGCCCATGCCCAAGCAGACCAGCCTCGACTTCTGGACCGAGGCCGCGCTGTGGGAGGCGGCCGGGATCCCGGCCGTGGTCATCGGCCCGGGCGACATCGCCCAGGCCCACGCGCCCGACGAGTACGTCAGCATCGACGACCTCGGCTGGGCGGTCGACCTGTACGCCCGCGTCCTGTTCGGCTCGTGAGGACCACCCCGTGATGCCCGGCGAGCCAGCGGCGCTGACGCCGCGCGACCTGGTGCTGCGCTTCCTGGCCTCGATCGGCCGGCCGAGCGAGGCCGAGCAGTACCTGCGCCTGTTCCAGTCCGAGCACCCGGAGCAGTTCGCCATCGTCCACGTCGCCGAGCCGGTCATGGACGACGGCGTCGACGCGCTGGTGGCCGGCCTGCGCTACCTGCACGCGCTCGGCCTGCACCCGGTGCTGGTGTTCGGCGTGCTCGGGCCGCGCACCGCCCGCCGCAACGCCGAGCGTATGGCGGCGGCGCTGGTGCCGGAGGTGCCGGCGCTGGTGGTCACCCCCGATCGCGTCGCCGCCACGGTCCGGGCCGGGGTGGTCGCGTTGTGCCCGCTGCTGGAGGACGCCGACGGCGATCGCGACGAGGCCGGCCGGTTCGACGCGCTGGCCGAGCTGGCCAGCCGGCTGGCCACCACCAAGCTCATCTTCGTCGGCCGCCGGTCCGGTTTGCAGCCGAGCGGCGGCCGCGTGGTGTCCATGGTCGACGTCAGCACCAGCGACGCCAGCGCGCTGGCGCCCGCGCTGCCGGCGGCGCAGCGCCGCCTGCTGGCCCAGGTCGAGCGCCTGTTCGCGCGGATCCCGCACCGCTTCACCGTCTCGGTCACCTCGGCGCTCGACCTCATGCGCGAGCTGTTCACGGTCAAGGGCGCCGGCACCCTCCTGCGCAAGGGCAGCGTGGTGACCCGGGTCGGCGGCTGGGCCGAGGTCGACCGGGCCCGGGTCCGGGCCCTGGTCGAGGAGGCGTTCGGCAAGCCGCTGGTGGCCGGGTTCGAGGACCGCCCGGTGTCGGGCATCTACCTGGCCGACGACTACCGCGGCGCCGCGGTCATGACCCCGACCGCGCTCGGGCCGTACCTGTCGAAGTTCGCGGTCACCACCATCGCCCGCGGCGAGGGTATCGGCCGCGACCTGTGGCGCGCGCTCATCGCCGACCACCCGCGCCTGTTCTGGCGCAGCCGGGCCGACAACCCGATCACGCCCTGGTACCGCGAGCAGTGCGACGGCATGCACCGCGTGTCGCTGGCCGGCGCCGAGTGGTGGGTGCTGTGGCGCGGCCTGCCGCCGGCCGACCTGGCCGGCGCCATCACCTACTGCCTGGCCGCCCCGCCCGACTTCGCCTGAGCGACGGCGCCGCTCAGCGGCACATGGTGTGCTCGCCGCGGGCGACGAAGCGCCAGCGCCCGTCGACCCTCTGGTAGCGATCGCCGTAGCGGGTACAGCAGCACATGACGACGCCGTCCGAGCAGAACGGGAAGCGCAGCTCCGTCCCCAGCGACACCGTGGCACTGTCCCCGTGCACCTCTTTTCGACGGGGGCCGCCTTCGGCGACCCTCGACGGCTCCGCTCGGTCCGGACTAGGGGGCGCACCAAATTGGCGTTGACGTCGGCGTGGTCGTCGTCGTGGTCGTGGACCTTGACGGCGACGGCGACGTGGAGGTGGACGCCACCTTTGACGCAACCACCGCGACGCGCGGCCGTTGCACTTGGCATGCACCAGCTTCCAGCGTCTCGACGTCCATCAACGAGCCATCGAAGTTCTTGCCTTGGTCTACGACTTCGTCGATGTCTTGCCGCGCGGCCATGCCGATCGCGCGGACCAGTTGACCAAAGCCGCCGAGTCCGTCGTGCGCGACATCGCCGAAGGTGCGGGCCGTTGGCACGAAGCCGACAGCGCCAACCGCTACAAGATCGCTCGTGGCGAAGCCATGGAGTACGCGGCCTCGCTCGACGTCGTGAAGTTGCGCAAGCTCATCACCGAGGAGCGCTACCAACCTGGCGCCAAGCTGCTCGAAGGTGTCGTTGCATGCTCGCGAAGGTGATCTGAGAGCTGCGTCAAAGGTGGCGACCACGTCCACGTCGCCGTCGCCGTCAAGGTCCACGACGACGACCACGTCGACGTCAACGCCAATTTCGGGACACCCCCTAGCGCGCCGGTGGCGGCGGTGACAGCGGGTTGAGAGTACGCTGCGGCCATGCTCTCGCCGCCACGCGCCTTCCCGGGCGGGCCCCGCACGCGCGTGGGGTTCCTGCTGGTGGTGGCGGTCGGCGCGTTCCTGGTCCGGGCCTGGTGGCAGGTCGGGCTGATCGGGCTGGTGATGATGGCGGCCTGGCTCGGGCTCGGGCTGGGCGCGCGCCG
This sequence comes from Kofleriaceae bacterium, assembly GCA_018058095.1. Lineage (GTDB taxonomy): Bacteria > Myxococcota_A > Polyangia > Haliangiales > Haliangiaceae > JABFXX01. Next base: position 359 of record JAGPCO010000110.1, on the reverse strand, counting down.
CCTGGTCCGGCAGGTCAGCAAGCTGGTGCCGCTGTCGCTGGTGATCGTGCTCGGCTACGCCCTGTTCGCCGAGGACCCGGCGACGGATCGCTGGGTCACGCTCGACCTGCGCTGGTTCGACCTGCGGCTCAACCAGAGCGGCGCCCTCACCGGCCTGGCCATGGCGCTGCGGATCCTGGCGGTGGTCACCGCCTCGCACGTGGCGCGCACCGGCGACACTCGCGCCCTCGCCCACGGCCTGCGCGGGCTCGGCATGCCGAAGCTGGCAGCGATCGCCATCGACGCCACCCTCGCCCTCCTCGATGGTGGCGGTGGCGGTGGCGGCGGTGGCGGCGGTGGCGGTGGCGGTGGCGGTGGTG
>JAGPCO010000109.1 GCA_018058095.1 Kofleriaceae bacterium | reverse complement strand
GCCATGCGCGGGCCGGGCCGCCGGCGTCGGGCGCGGGCCGGCCGGCAGGCGTGGCCGCTCGATGCCGAGCTGCTTGCGGCGCGGACCGAGCAGCTCGGCCAGGCGCGCCTTGCGGGTGTCGGACGCCTGGCGCTTGTCGGCCAGCGCGCCCGCGCCGCGCCCGACCCGGCGCAGCACCTCGAGCAGGATGGCCATGCCCTTCTGCACGTCGTCGTCCTTGGTCGCGCGGACCATGCCGAACAGCCCGAGCGGCTTGACCGCGTCGGCGTCGACCATGGCCGAAGTCGCGTCGGCGGCGATGGCCATCACCTCGGGCTGGGTCATGGCCCGCACCGTCTGCAGGATGCCGACCACGGCGTCGCCGAGCTGGCGCACGTCGTCGGGGGAGAAGCCGGTCATGATGCGCTGGCCGACCGCGGCCAGCTCGCGCAGGAAGGCCACCGTGCCGTCCTGCTCGAGGGCCGCGAGCCGGGTGATGGCGTGATCGAGCGCGAGGCGGGCGATCGGCGTGAACTCCGCGATCATCTCGGCCTGCTTGTGCTGCCGATCGGCCAGGTAGCCGAGCTGGGCGGCCATGGCGTCGAGGCGGGCCAGCACCGGGGTCAGGTCGACCTGGCCCGGCGGACCGTGGTGGGCCCCGCCGTGGGGGGTGGCCGGCGGGGTGGCGGAGCGTGGCGACTGGGTGGAGGTCGGCATGGTGGGCCCCTTTCGATCAGGCGGCGGACTTGCCGGCCATGAGCATGCGGTGGTCGAGCGGAAGCTCCTTGCCGGGCAGGAGCACGTTCCAGTAGATCCACTTGAAGGCCAGCTTGCCCCAGTGGTTGATGGCGCTCTCCTCGAGCAAGGAGAACGGGCCCAGCACCGGCAGCGGGAACTTCCCCGGCAGCGGTTCGGTCTGGTAGTTGAAGTCGATGAGCATGGCCTTGCCGTGGCCGGTCTCGATGAAGCAGTTGGCGTGGCCGTCGAACGCCGCTGGCAGCGGGCGCTGATCGATCGCCGCCAGCAGGTTCTCGGTCAACACGTCGGCCTGGAAGTGGGCGACGGCGCCGGCCTTCGACGACGGCAGGTCGGTCGCGTCGCCGAGGGCCCACACGCCAGGCGCGGCCGGCACGGCCAGGGTGTGGCGGTCGGTCGGGATCCATCCGCCGGTGTCGCCGAGCCCGGACCGGGTGATCAGCTCGGAGCCAGCGTGGCTCGGGATGGACACCAGCAGGTCGTAGTCGAGCTCTCGCCCGTCGTAGCTGCTGATGCGGCGGCGGTGGCCGTCGACACCCGACACCGCGAAGTCCCCGACCACGTCGATGCCACGTGCGGTCAGCATGCCGCCGAGGAGGCGCGACGCCACCGGCTTGGTGAAGGCACCCTCGAGCGGGGTGGCATAGACCAGCTCGACCTTGTCGCGCAGGCCGCGCTGGGTGAAGTAGGCGTCAGCCAGGAACGCGAACTCGAGCGGCGCGACCGGGCACTTGATGGGCAGCTCGGCGATGTTGATGACGATGCGCCCGCCGGTGAAGCGGTCGAGCGCGGCGCGCAGGGCGTGCGCCCCGGCCAGCGTGTAGAAGTCGTGGCCGGTGCTGTGCCAGCCAGCCTCGGTCAGGCCCGGCGTGGCCTCGGGCACGATGCGGCTGCCGGTGGCGAGGATGAGGTGGTCCCACGACAGGGTCTCGCCGCCGCCCAGGTAGACCCGGCGCTCGTCGACGGCGATCCGCTCGATCTCACCCAGGCGCAGGCGCACCCGCGGGTCGACCAGCGGCGTGCGCGGCCGGGTCAGCTCGTCGTCGCGGTAGGCGCCGAAGGGCAGGAACAGCAGCCCTGGCTGGTACACGTGGACGTCGTCGCGATCGAGCAGGAAGATCTGCCAGCTGGCCGGGAGCAGGCGTGCCAGCCGGTTGGCCATGGTCGTGCCCGCCGTGCCCGCGCCGACGATGACGATACGCTTCATGGCCCCGGCTGCTTCAAGCCACGGGCCAGGCCCTGAAGGCGTGTGGCCTCGTTGGGCGCAGGCCCTAACCTGACAGGCCCGCAAGTTCTGCGAAACCACGTGCGTGGGCGCGCAGCGATGGCGCGCCGCCCGCTGGCGCGGCTCAACCGGCGAGGGCGCGGGTGATCAACCGGCTGGCCCCGGCCAGCACCGGCGGTGGGATCTCGTGGCCGCCGGCGAAGGCCTGCCACTCGACCCCGGCCCCGGCCGTGCGAAGCAGGTCGGCCAGGTGCTCGGCCACCGCGAACGGCAGCAGCTGGTCCGACCGGCCGTGGCTCTGGAACACCGGCACGCCGGCCAGGCGCGGCAGTCGTGGGGTCCAGCGATCACGCGCCAGCAGCGTGCCCGACATCAGCACCAGCCCGGCCAGGCCGGTGCCGTCGCCGCCCGCCGCCGTCGTGCGGTGCAGCGCGACGTCGAGGCTGAGCATGGCGCCCTGCGAGAAGCCGCCGAGCACGACCCGACCCGGCGCCAGGCCGAGGCGGATCTCGAGCTGATCGATCAACCCGTCGACCGCGGCCCGGGCCGGCTCGAGCCCGTCGGGCACCTCGGCCGAGCGATCACGCACCACGCCGCGCATCTGATCGCGCTGCAGCGCCTCGAGGTCGATCATCCACCAGGCGCGGGCGTCGCCGTACAGCCCCGACAGCGCGAGCGGTGCCTCCGGGCAGGCCACGGCGGTGCCGGCCGGCAGGTCGAGGTAGTCGGCCAGCGCGACCAGGTCGTCGCCCGGCGCGCCGAACCCGTGCAGCAGCACCACGGCGGCGCGCACCGGCCCGGCCGGGACGATGAGGTGACAGCGCAGGCCGGCGAAGGTCTCGATGGTGCGGGTCGACATCGCCCGCGTTGTAGCGCAGGACACCGCGCGTCCGCATGCCGACCGGCCGTACGGCTTGACCCCGCGACGGCGGGCCGCGACTGTCAGGCCATGGTCCAGCCCCACACCGCCCTCGCCACGCTCGTCCTCCTCGCGTCCGCCACCGGCTGTGGCGAGGACGGCGCGGGCCCGGGCGCCGACGCCCCGCCGGGGACGGGCGCCGACGCGGCGACAGCGGGAGCCGACGCTGGGCCGCCGGTCGACCCGTTGCTCGGCGTCGGGGCGGTCGAGCTGGTCGCCGGCGGCTTCCAGTTCACCGAGGGACCGCAGTGGCGCGAGGCCAGCGGCGACCTGGTCTTCTCCGACATCCCGGCCAGCACGATCTTTCGCCTCGTCCCGGGCGGCGGGCCGCCCACCCCGCTGCGTATGCCGAGCGGCAACAGCAACGGGCTGGCGGTCGACGGCGCCGGCGTGCTGATTGCCGCCGAACACGGCACCCGCAGCGTGACCCGCGACGGCGTGGCGATCGCCACCACCTTCGAGGGCCAGCCGCTCAACTCGCCCAACGACGTCGTCGTCGCCGACGACGGCACCGTGTACTTCACCGACCCGCCGTACGGCCTCGGCAACACACCGTCGAGCCTGGGCTTCATGGGCGTGTTCCGGCTGGCCCCGAGCGGCGCGCTCTCCGCCGAGCACCGCGGCGCGGCGGCGGCCCGGCCCAACGGCGTCGGCCTGTCCCCCGACGGCGCGACCCTGTACGTGGCCGACACCGCCGATGGCAACCTGTACGCGTTCGCCGTCGGCGCCGGCGGCGCGCTGGCCGACCGCCGCGTGCTCACGCCGACCGCCGGTGGCCCCGACGGCCTGGCCGTCGACGTCGCCGGCAACGTGTTCGTCACCACCAGCGCCGGCGTCGAGGTGTGGTCACCCGCGGGCGCGCGCTGGGGCGTCATCCCCGTGCCCGAGCAGCCGGCCAACTGCGCCTTCGGCGACGCCGATCACCGCACGTTGTACATCACGGCGCGGACCGGGCTGTACCAGGTCCGCCTGGCCCAGCCCGGCCTGCCGCGGCGCTGACCGGTCGGGCGCCGCCCGGTCGGTCGTCGCCGAAGACCGGCCACGCCAGCGCGCCGAGCTCGACGAACGCGCCCTCGGCCATGATCACCAGCGGCCGGTGCTCCTGCACCACGCGGCCGGCGCCGTCGTGGCTGACGACGTGGAGGGTACCCAGGCCCGTGCCCATCGCGCCGCGGCCGAAGTACTGCGCGCGCAGCCGGTACGGGCCGGCCGCGCCCACGCCGGGCAGCACGACCTGCTCCGGCCCCAGGCCCGAGGTGTCGTCGCCGAGCAGGCCGCCGCCGCTGGCCAGCGCCGGCGCCTGGTACCAGGCGTGGCCGCCGTGGCGATCGAGCACGTGCAGATCGAGATCGCTGGCCTCGCTCTCCCAGTTCAGGGTCACGCGTTGCTCCGGCGTGGTGGCCAGCGTCGCCCCGGTCGGGCCGATCAACGCCAGCACCGCGGCGCGACGGCTCGGCGCGGCACGCACGGCGGCGGCGGCGACGATGGCCAGATCGGCCCGCACCAGGCGCTGCTGCATGCCGTCGTGGTCGTCCCGGGCCTGCACGAAGGCGGCGACCAGCGTGGCCAGCGCCGCCTCGGCGTCGCCGGCACGCAGCTGGGCGTAGGCGAGCAGGCGGCGCCCGCCGACGTGATCGGGCCGCTCGGCGGCGGCGCGGGTCAACGCCTCGAGGGCCAGCGCCTGGCCGGCCGCGCCGAGTCGGTCGAGCCGCTCGGCCGCCAGCCGCAGCCGCTCGGCGCTGGTCGGGTACAGATCGATGATCGAGCCGAGCGCCCGCGCGGCCAGCGCCGGGTAGCCGCCCACCTCGAGCGCCTCGGCCAGCGCCAGCAGGGCCAGCACGTCGGTCGGCGCGCCCTGGCGCCAGCGCGCGGCCAGCGCCAGCGCCGCCGCCGCGTCGCCGCGCCGAAGCGCGCGCACGACCGCGGCGAACGGGCCATGGTGCGGCGGCGGCGGCGGCGGCGCGGCGCGCTCGCAGCACGGCGCCGGCAGGTGGGCCTCGGCGGCGCGACGGTAGTGACGCGAGCCGGGCGCGGCGTCGAGCCAGGGCGAGCGGGCGAGCTCGGATCGAGTCGGATCGATGCTGGGAGCTCGCGCGGCGATGGCGATGGACTCGCCCGCTGTCCCAGCGCTGGCGTCGATGGCGACGGCGCCGGCCGTGGTCGGGGACGCGCCCGCTGGGGCCAGGCCCAGGCCGGGATCGACGGCCGGCTCGTCGAGGCCGCCGCGCGGCCGCGCGCTGGCCGCGCTCGGCCCGGTGCCGATGGAGGTCACCGCGCCGGCGCGGACCACGACCGGGCCGAGCCGGACCTGGAGGTCGGTGTAGTAGACCTGCACGATGGCCCGGCCGGCCGCGACGTCGTCGACCCGCCAGCGGCCGGCTTCGTCGCTGATGGTCACCAGCTCCGGCCCGGCGCTGGGAGTCACCACCACGGTGGCGCCAGCGAGCGGGTCCCCGCTCGTGCGATCGATGAGCACGCCATCGACCGAGCCGGTCGGATGGTCGGGGCCGCGCGGCGGCGCCGGCGCGCGGGCCTCGTCGTCGCCGCCCGACGCCTGGAGGCAGGTGCCGTCGAGCTCGGGCAGCACGGTCACGCCGGGCGAGCGATCGACCTGCTCGACGCCATGGGCGCCGACCACCAGCACGTCCGCCAGCGCGTGCCGATCGAGGCAGAACGCGCGGTAGTCGCGCTCGCTCTCGAGCACCAGCAGCGACGCCTCTGGGCCGATCAGGCGGTGGCGCACCGCCAGCCCGACCAGCTCGAGTTCGGCGGCGGCCCGCTGCGCGGCCGGCACCGACGGCAGGGCACGCCGGCGCGCGTCGAGCTCGGCCTGCGCCGCTTGCCGGGTCACCAGCGCCGGCGCGACCGGCCGCACCGGCACCAGCACCGGCGCCGCGCCACCCAGCCTGACCTCGACCGCCCCCGGTCGCTGCCCGCGCGGCCAGCGCGCCACCAGCACGACCGGGTCGCCCGGCTGGGTCGCGACGAGCTCGGACGGCCACACCACCTCGGCGCCGGCCACCGCCACGGTCTGCGCGGTCGCCACCGCCGTCGCCAGTCGCTCGGCCCAGCGCGCCGCCGCCTCGTCCGCGCCCAGCACGACACCCGGCGCCTGGCCGGCCGCGACCAGGCGGCGCAGCGCCGCGCCGTCGCCGCCGTGGCCGACCGGCAGCGCGTCGAGCCGGCCGAGCGCCGCCGCCGCCGCCGCCAGGCCGGCCGGGGCGCGCGCGCCGGCGGTGGCGACGCCGTCGCCGATGAGCACCACGCGCGGCGGCGCGCCGGCGGTCCGCCCGGCCCAGCGCAGCGCCCGCTCGAGATCACCCGCGCCGAGGGCGCCGTGGTCGACCAGGCGCGCACGCACGCGATCGTCGACGCCCGCCGCCGGCCCGGCGTACAGCGGCGTGACCCGCTGGTCGAACGCGGCGATCTCGACGGTGCCGCCGTGGCCCGCCAGCGCCGCCGCCAGCGCCATCACCGCGTCGGCCTGGCGCGCGAACACCAGCGCGCGCGACGCGCTGGCGTCGACCAGGATGCGCAGGTGCGGCGGCGGCGCGGCCGTGGCGAGGCCCGGCCCCGCCGCCGGCGCGTCGAGGCGGACCACCACCAGGTCGCCGGCGCCGACGGCGTCGGGCCCGACCGGCCCTGGTAGCACCAGGTCGTGGTCGGGCCGCCAGTCGCGCGCCCGCACCACCTGGGCCGGCCCAGCCCCGGTCACCGCCACGTCGACATCGCCGATGATCGGCAGTCCTCGCAGCGGAAGGTGGTACGGCGCCGCCGCGGTGACCACCTGGGTGTAGCTCAGGATCAGCTCGCACTCGCCGGGGCGATCGGCCGTGGCCGCCGCGATCGGGAACACCCGGGCCGAGAACTGGCTGCCGACGTCGTGCTCGAGCAGCGCCGGGTCGACGCCTCGGGCCAGGAACACCTCGTAGATCTGGCGCGCGCGCAGGCGCGGCACCACCTCGCCCTCGGTCCAGGCGCCGCCCACGCGCATGGCCCAGCGACTGACGCTGGCGCCGTCGGGCAGGGTCACGGTGAAGCGCCCCTCGCGCACCCGCGCCTCGTCGTTGTGGAAGGTCAGGCGTAGCTCGGTCAGCGCCAGCGGCCCCTCGAGGTGGGCCCGCGCGTGCAGCCGGGCCAGGGCCAGCTCGTGGCCCTCGCCGCTGGTCAGGGTGATGGGGGAGCCGCGCTCGGCCCGCGTCGCCCGCGCCGCGGCCAGCGCGGCGTCGACCCCGGTCGCGCTCAGGCTGGTGCGGAGGTCGGCCCGCGCCGGCGCGTGCAGGTACCACCCCTGGCTGGTCGAGCAGGCGGTGGCGGTCCCGACGATCGCAGCGGCGACGAGCACGAGCGGGGTGCGCATGCCTCCAGGCTGCGCCAGGCGGCCCGGCCGCGCCCGCCCCGGCCGCTGACAGCCGGCACCACCTGCGGCGTCGGGGCGGCGTCGCGGTCGCACCGCCGCCCGGGCCACGGTCGCACCAGGGGCGGCCCCGTCCACCAGCCCGGATTTCCGGTAGAGTCCGCCCCGCCATGTCCGCCCCCGCCCTGCCCGCGCCGATCGCGCGCCGTCGCACCTTCGCGATCATCGCGCACCCCGACGCCGGCAAGACGACCTTGACCGAGAAGCTGCTGCTGTTCGGCGGCGCCATCCAGATGGCCGGCGCGGTCAAGGCGCGCGGCGACCGCCGCCGGGCCCGCTCGGACTGGATGAAGGTCGAGCGCGAGCGCGGCATCTCGGTCACGACCTCGGTCATGACCTTCGAGTACGAGGACCGCACCTTCAACCTGCTCGACACCCCCGGCCACGAGGACTTCTCCGAGGACACCTACCGCACCCTGACCGCGGTCGACTCGGCGGTCATGGTCATCGACGCCGCCAAGGGTATCGAGACCCAGACCCGCAAGCTGTTCGAGGTGTGCCGGCTGCGCGACGTGCCCATCGCCACGTTCATCAACAAGATGGACCGCGACGGACGCGACCCGTTCGAGCTGGTCGACGAGATCGCCCAGACCCTGGCGCTCGACGTGTGCCCGGCGTCGTGGCCGATCGGCGCCGGCAAGGAGTTCCTCGGCTGCTACGACCTCCTGGCCGACGAGCTGCACCTGATGGAGCGCAGCAAGGGCGAGTACCTGCAGGAGGCGATCGTGTGCCAGGGCCTCGACGACCCCGAGCTCGACCGCCGCCTGCCCGAGAGCGCCATCGCCAAGCTGCGCGAGGACGTGGCGATGATCCGCGCCCTGACCCCGGCGTTCGACCTCGAGGCCTACCAGGCCGGCCACCTGACCCCGGTCTACTTCGGCTCGGCCGTCAACAACTTCGGCGTGCGCGAGCTGCTGCGCGGCCTGGCCCGGCTGGCGCCGCCGCCGCGGCCGCAGCCGGCGCGCGAGCGGCCGATCGCGCCGACCGAGGACAAGGTCTCGGCGTTCGTCTTCAAGATCCAGGCGAACATGGATCCCAAGCACCGCGACCGCATCGCCTTCGTCCGCCTGGCCTCGGGCCACTTCACCCGCGGCATGCGCCTGACCGTGACCCGCACCGGCAAGGCCATCGGCGTGCACAACGCCATGCTGTTCCAGGCCAACGATCGCGAGCTGGCCGAGGAGGCCTGGGCCGGCGACATCATGGGCATCCCCAACCACGGCACGCTGCGCATCGGCGACGCCCTGACCGAGGGCGAGCCGCTGCACTTCACCGGCATCCCCAGCTTCGCGCCCGAGTACCTGCGCCGGGTCCGGGCCGACGACCCGATGAAGGCCAAGCACCTCGGCCGCGCGCTCGAGCAGATCGCCGAGGAGGGCGCGGCCCAGGTGTTCAAGCTGTACCTCGGCAGCGACTACATCGTCGGCGTGGTCGGCGCCCTGCAGTTCGACGTGCTGGCCGACCGCATCCGCACCGAGTACGAGCTGCCGTGCCACTTCGAGGGCACCTCGTTCGAGCGCGCGCGCTGGGTCGACGCCGACGACGACAAGCTGGTCAAGCGCTTCGCCGACGCCAACCGCGACAACATCGCGACCGACCACGACGGCGCCACCGTGTTCCTGGCCCGCAACGACTGGCAGCTCGGCCGGGCCCAGCAGGACTGGCCCGACGTCCGCTTCCTGTCGACCCGCGAGCAGTCGCCCCTGGCCGGCGGCCAGGCCGAGGCGTCGTGACCACGGCCGCGCCGGCGCCGGCCCCACGCCGCCGCGCCGCCTCGCGCCCGCCCACGCTCGGCCCGGGCCACCGCGTCGTCGTGCGCGCGCTCGGGGCCGACCCGCTCGACGCGCTGGCCCACCACGTCGAGCTCGAGCCGATGGCGCCGCCCGACCCGGCCGAGCTCGGCGCCGACGACGTGGTCATCGCCGTGCGCGCCGCCGCGGTCGGCTGGGTCGACCTCATCATGATGAGCGGGCAGTACCAGCACGTGGCCGAGCCGCCGTACACACCCGGCCTCGAGTACGCCGGCGTGGTGGCCTGGGTCGGCGCCAGCGCGGCCGCGCGCCACGCCGTCGGCGACGCCGTCGTGGTCGATCCGTTCCTGACCGGCCCGCGCTCGAGCGGGCCGTACCAGCGCTGGGGCGGCTTCGCCAGCTACGCGGTGGCGCCGGCGCCCGCGGTCCGGCCCATCCCAGGTGACCTGTCGTTCGACCAGGCCGCCGGCATCCTCGGCAGCTACGAGACCGCGTACCACTGCCTGCTCACCCGCGGCCGCCTCGCCGCCGGCGAGACCGTGCTCATCCTCGGCGCGTCGGGCGCGACCGGCCTGGCCGCGGTGCAGATCGCCAAGCGGGTCGGGGCCCGGGTCATCGCCGTCGGCCGGGCCGGGCCCAAGCTCGACACGGTGCGCACGCTGGGCGCCGACGACGTGGTCGCGGCCGAGCGCGACGCCGCCGGCGGGCTGCGCCCGTTCCGCGAGCAGGTGCGCGCCCTCACCGGTGGCCGTGGCGTCGACGTCGTGTACGACGGCGTCGGCGGCGAGCTGTCGCTCGAGGCCCTGCGCTGCGTCCGCTTCGGCGCCCGCTTCCTCATCGTCGGCTGGGCCTCGACCCCGGGTGTCGCCGCCGGCCGCGGCCAGCGCGGCGCACCCAATGCCAACCAGCTGCCGACCAACCTCATCATGATGAAGGGCCTCGACGTGCTCGGCTGCCCGACGGTGATCGCCACCAGCAACGACCCCGGCCTGCGCCCGCCCCGGCTGGCCCAGATCGAGGCCTGGCTCGGCGCCGGCGAGCTGGTGCCGTACGTGTCGCACCAGTTTGCGCTGAGCGACTACCAGCAGGCGCTGCGCGCCAAGTGGAACGGCGAGGTCGTCGGCGGCGGCGTGGTCCGGCCGTGACCTCGGCACCGGCGCCGCTGGCTGCTACGGTGGGGCGCATGCGGATCGGGATCATCCTCGTCGCGACCGTGGCCCTGGCCAGCGATCCGCGCTGGGCCCGCGCCGGCGGCGCTTGAGCGGGTTGAAGCAACCCCAACCTTCCCGTCGGGAAGGTCAGCGACGCCGGCCTGGGGCCGGGCCAGGTGGTGGCCCGGCTGAGCTGGCTGATGACCTACGTCACCACCCAGCACGACGATCACGAGGCGGCGGTCGGCCGCGGCGAGATCGACCTGGTACATGACCAGGCTCTCACCGTCGGTGAAGGGCGGCTGGCGGTCGACGTCGGCCTGACCCGCCGCTGGTCGACCGGCGTGGTCGTGCCGTTCAAGCGGGTCGCCACCTCGATCCGGTATCTCGACCTGTCCGGAGCCGAGGTCGAGCTGGTCACGCCCGGCATCCACCACCGCAACGAGACCGTGGCCGGGCTGGGCGACCCGATGCTGCTGGCCGGCTACGCCGCGCCGGTGCTGGGCGGCCGGCTGGCCGTGGCCGCCGGCCTGACCGTGCCGCTCGGCGCGACCGAGCCCGATCCGTTCGCGCTCGGGGCCATGGACGTGGCGCACCAGCACATCCAGCTCGGCGCCGGCACGGTCAATCCGGTGTTCTCGGTCGAGCTGGCCCGACCGCTCGGCGCGTTCACCGTGAGCGGGTTCGCCTTCACCCAGCAGGTCGTCTACGAGGGCGGCCACGGCTACCAGGCCGGCGACCGCTACGCCGCCGGGCTGGGCTTCCGCCGCGGCCACGGCCCGCGCTGGCAGATGCGCGGCGGCGCCGAGGTGCAGGTCGAGCAGGCCGAGCGCTGGCATGGCATGGTCCCGACCGACGACGGCAACCGCGGCCGGCTCGACGTGCTGGTCGGCGCCGGCGTCACCTGGCGGCCGACCGCCGCCGCCTCGCTCGACCTGGCGCTCAAGGCGCCAGTGGTGACCCACGTCGTCGGCGGCCAGCTCGACATGCCGGCGCTGGTCGAGCTGGGCGCGAGCTGGACCTTCGGCCGGCCGGCCGCCGCCGGTGGCCACGCCGGGCACGATCACGGCGACGAACACGACCATGGCGACGAACACGACCATGGCGACGAACACGACCATGGCGACGAACACGACCACGGCGACGGGCACGACCACGGCGATGGCGACGCGCACGACGACGCGCACGGCCCACCGACGGTCGACACCGCAGGCCTCGACGTCGCCGACGTTGGCCCGGCCGGCGCGGCCGTGACGCTCGCCCCGGTCACCGGCAAGCTGGTCGTCTACGACTTCTGGGCCGCGTGGTGCGGGCCGTGCAAGGTGCTCGAGCCGCAGCTGGTCGAGCTGGTCCGCCGCCACCCGGATCGCGTCGCCCTGCGCCGGGTCGACGTGGTCGACTGGGACAGCGCCGCCGCCGCGACCCACCTCACGCCTGGCGGCTTCAACCTGCCCCACGTCAAGGTCGTCGACGAGCGCGGCCGCGTCGTGCTCGAGCGCAGCGCCGGCGCCGACCTGCCCGCGCTGGTCCGCGCCGTCGAGGCCGCGGTCGCGCCGCCGGCCCCAGGCCCGAACGCTCCGATCGCGCCGACCGCGCCCGCCCCGGCGCCGACCGCGCCGCCGACCGCGCCCGTCCCGACGCCGCCGCGCCCGGCCGCGCCACGCGCCGCCGCGCCGTTCCGCGTCGCGATCGAGGTGACCGAGGCTGGCTTCGTCCCGGCCACGGTCACGGTGCCGGCCCGCCGTCGGGTCGAACTGCGCTTCACGCGCCGGACTGAGCGCACCTGCGCGACCGAGGTGGTGATGACAGTCGACGGGGTGCGTTCGTCGACCCCGCTGCCGCTGGGCACGCCGGTGGTGGTCCGCGCCACCTTCCCGCGTCCGGGCGTCGTGCGTTACGCGTGCGCGATGGACATGATCGAGGGCGCCATCACGGTGCGGTGAGCGGCGCGGTCGCGCCCGCGGGCCGCCGCATCGGCTGGGCCCAGCGCCAGCGCACGGCCAGGCTGAGCGCGCGGTCGCGAAACTGGTTCTGCGGCCCGAGCAGGGCGCGGAAGCCGACGCCACCCCACAGGTCGATGGCCGGGGTCACCCGCACGGTCGACTCGAGCGCGACCGGCACGGCGAAGGTCTCGCTGAACGTGGCCAGCTCGCCGTCGACGCCGGTGCGCAGGCCGATGGCCCAGCCGCGCGTCGGCTGCACGCTGCCGAGCACCGGCACGCGGAGCCGGGACCGGTTGCCCAGGTCGCGGTGAAGCAGGCCCAGCACCAGGTGCGGGTCGGTCTCGACGGCGAAGCGGCCGCCGGTCCAGCGCGCCAGCGCGCCCAGCGCCAGCCCGGGCAGGAATGGATCGGTCTGCTCGACGACGAAGCGGGCCCGCGGCGCCAGCGCCAGGTCGCCCGGTCGCACCTGCCAGCGGGCGTCGAGGGTCAGGTTGGCGTATGGTTGCGGGCAGCCGTGGTCCCGACCGGTCAGGCACAACCCTCCTCCGGCCGACACCACGCCGAGCGGCCACGTCCCGTGGCCGACCCCGACCGTGACGTCGGGCGCGACCCCGAACTCGGCGGCCGGCGCGACGCTGATGGGGGCGCCGGCGGTGCGACTGCTGATCGACGCCTCGACCGCCAGCGTCGCGGCGGCGTGCCCGAGCGGCAGGCTGAGCTCGCGCCGCACGAGGTCGCGCGGGGCCGTGGTCGACCGTGGACCGCGGCAGCCGAGCCCGAGCGCGACGGCGCCGACGACGGCGACCGGCGGCAACGCGAGGCGCGTCGACATGACCGCACCCTACCACCCGGCCGGGCCGCGCTCGTGGCGCTCGTCGCCGCGGTGCTCGCCGTCACGCCGGCCGGGTGTGGCCGGGTCGACGTCGACGCGCTCGACGAGGTGTACTACCGCTGGGACGATCGCCGCCTGTTCTGTGCGGTCGGCATCGATGAGGCGTCCGACAACCCGCTGCCCAGCATCGAGGCCGGGCTCGACCGCGCCGCCGCCCGCGGCGAGGTCCTGCAGCTGTTCACCCACCGCCCGGGCAAGACCGTGAGCTGGGCCGTGTTCGAGGCGGTCCTGGCCGGCGCCGCCGCCCGCGGCCTGCGCTTCCTGACCTACCCCGAGCTGGGCGCCGGCGGCAGCGGCGGTGGCCTGGCCCTGTCGATCGACGACTCCGACATCGAGGCGTGGACCGCGGCCCGGCCCATGCTGGCCCAGTACGGCGCGCGCGTGACCTTCTTCGTCACCCGCTACTACCGCTGGACCGACGACGGCAAGGCCAAGCTGCGCGCGCTCGCCAGCGACGGCCACGCGGTCGAGGCCCACGCGCGCGACCACCTGCGCGCGCCCGACGTGGTCGACGCCCGCGGCCTGGCCGCCTACCTGCGCGACGAGGCGCTGCCGAGCATCGACGAGCTGCGCGCCGACGGCTACCCGGTGACCTCGTTCGCCTATCCGTTCGGCGCGCGCACGCGCGAGCTCGACGCCGCCCTGCTCGAGCACGTCACGCGCATCCGCTCGGTCAGCTTCAGCCACGATGGGCCGGCCATCGTCGACCCGTGTCCAGAGTGAGCGCGGCCCGACCTGCACGCGCGCGCTGCCGCGCCCTCCTCGCCGCCGCCGTCACCGTGACGGGTGGGGTGGCCTCGGCCGTGGTACGAGCCGCCCCACCCCCGGCGGCCGGGGCCGCGGTCCCAGCCCGCCTGGCCCTGGTCGGCCCCACGCTCGACCTGGAGCGGGCCGTCCGCGCCGCCCTGGCCCCGTGGCCGATCGAGGTCCTCATCGTCGTCGGCCCGGTCGGCCGCGACGACGAAGCCCGCCTGCTCGGCGCCAGCCTCGGCGCCGACGTGGTGGCCTGGCTCGACGCCGACGAGCTTCGCGTGATCCGGGTCGCCGACGGTCGGGCCGAGGCGCGCCCGCGCCGCGGCGACGACGACGATGGCCCGGGGGCGGCGGCCACCGCGCTCTCCCTCAAGGCCATCCTGCGCCTGCCGGCCACGACGACCACGACGACCACGACGACCACCACGGCCCCAGCGCCGCTCCCGGCGCCTGTGACCGCACCAGCGCGGACCGAGGCCGCGACCACGCCGCCCCAGGTGATCGCCAGCGTCGGTGGCGGCGCGTGCCTCGCCGGCGGCGACGTCGGTGCGCGCACCTGCGTGGGGCTCGGGATCGGCGTGCGGGCGGGCGGGGACGGCGCCTTCGTCGAGGTCACCGGCGTGTTCGCGCCGGGCACCTCGGTCAGCCGCGGCAACCTGCGCGGGACCTGGAGTGGGCTGGCGATCCAGCTCGGCGGTGGCTGGCGGCAGCGGCTCGGACCGCGCTGGGCGGTGGCGGCCGGGCCCTCACTGGCGATCCAGCGCACCAACCTCGAGGCCACGAGCGGGGCCGAGGTCATCTCGCTCCCCGACGTGGCGCTCGAGCTTGGCGGGCTGGCCCGCGCCACCTACCTGCTCGGGCACTGGGGGCTTGGGGCCGAGGTGAGCGGCGGCGTGTGGGTGTCGGCGCCGCCCGATGTAGGTGATCGCCCTACCAGGTTCACCAGTCCGAACACCGGGTTACGCCTCGGGGTCGTGGCAGAGGTCGCCTTCTGATCCGCCCCCGGCGTGTGCATCCCGATGATCCACACAAGGATGCAACCGACGGGGTCGCATCCCCCACCGTATCTCCGGTGTCAGCTGCCATCGCCCAGCCGGTCGACCTCGCCCTGGCGCAGCGCGCCGCGGGTGGGGACCGCGTGGCCCAGCGCGCGCTCATGCAGCAGTACCGCGCCGTGGTCCACCGCACCATCTACCGCATCGTCGGCACCAACCACGAGGTCGAGGACCTGCTGCAGGAGGCGTTCGTCGCCATCTTCCGCTCGCTGGGGCGGTTCCGCGGCGAGAGCACCCTGACCCGCTGGTGCTGCGTCATCGGCACCCGCGTCGCCTGGGCTCACATCTCGCGCCGCCGCCCGATCACGACCCCGCTCGACCTGGCCGACGACGTGGTGAGCGACGAGCCGTCGGCCTGGCAGCAGCTGGCGCTGCGCGACGCGGTCCGCCGCCTGTACCAGGCGCTCGAGCGGGTCGACCCGGCGCAGCGGGTGGCGTTCGCGCTGGTGGTGATCGACGGCCGGCCGGTGGCCGAGGTGGCGGAGCTGACCGGCACCAGCCGCGTCGCGGTGAAGACCCGGGTCTGGCGCGCACGCCGCGCGCTGATGGTCCGCGCCAAGCGGGATCCGGTGCTGGCGTCGTACCTGACCGAGCTCGGCGATGCGGCCGCGCCCATGCTGTCGGAGGCGCCATGAGCGACCATGACCGCCCACACGGCCAGCGCCTGGGCCGACCGCCGATCGAGCCGCTGTCGGACGTGGCGTGGGCCCGCATCGAACGCGCCGTCCTGGCCGAGCTGAGCGACGAGCCGCGGGCCGATCGGGCCGAGCCGGTCGTGGCCGGGCCACGCCGGCCGCGCTGGCACCTGGCGCTCGTCGCCGCCGCCGGCATCGCCCTGGCCGGCATCGCCCTGGCGGTGTGGCCCCGCGGCCACGGCGGGACGCGTGTCGCCCGCGAGGCTGGCGCCTTCGACGCCGCACCCGGCGAGCAGCTGCCATCGCGGGTGGCGACCGGGGCGTCGCCGGCCGAGCTGTCGTTCGGTGACGCCCACGTCGCGGTCGCGCCGACCTCGACGCTGGTGCTGACGGGCAGCTCGGAGCGTGGGGTCACCGCGGTGCTCGAGCGCGGCGGCGCCCAGTTCACCGTCGCACCGCGGGCCGGGCGGCCACCGTTCGTGGTCCAGGCCGGCGCCACCACCATCCGGGTGGTCGGCACCCGCTTCGAGGTGCTGCGCTCGGCCAGCGACGTGGTCGACCTCACCGTCAGCGAGGGGGTCGTCCAGGTCGTGCACCGCGGCCAACACGCCGAGGTCCGCGCCGGCGGGCGCTGGTCGAGCACCGGGCTGCCGGGCGAGACCGCGACGGCGACCGCGGCCGAGACCGTGACCGGCCCGACCGGCCCCGCGCCCGATCTCGCCGACGAGCCGGCCTCGACCACCCGACGCCAGGACCACGCCACGCCCACGCCCACGCCCGCGCCCGCGCCGAGCCAGTCCGAGCGCGCCGCCGCCGAGCGCGCCGATCAAGCGGTGTACGAGCAGGCCGCCGGCCTCGAGGCGCGCGACCCGGCACGCGCCGGGCAGCTGTACCGCCGCCTCGCCATGCGTGAGGGCCGGTGGGCGCCGCTGGCCCTGTTCGCCCTCGGCCGGCTGGCCCACGACCGCGGCGACCACGCCGCCGCCCGCTCGACCCTCGAGCTGTACCTGCGCCGTCACCCGCGCGGCGACAACGCCGCCGACGCCCGCGCTCTGCTGACGAACCTGCCCCAAGGAGCCCCCTGATGACCACTCGCCTGCTCTCCGGAATCGCCCTGTGCCTCCTCGCCTCGAGCCCCCTGATGGGGTGCGGCGACGACGGAGGTGGCGGCGCCGGCACGGACGCACCCACCGGCAGCGGGGCCGACGCCGACCCCAACGCCCCCGACGCCGATCCCGCCACCTTGCCCGACGCCATCACCCCGGCCGGGTGCGTGCCGGGCGCGACCGAGTGCACCGACTGCGTCGACAACGACGGCGACGGCCGCAGCGATGGCTTCGACCCCGAGTGCACCGGTCCGCTCGACCGCGACGAGGGCAGCTTCGCCACCGGCATCCCGGGCGACAACATCGACGCCGTCAAGCAGGACTGCTTCTTCGACGGCAACAGCGGCGCCGGCAACGACGGCTGCGACATCCACGTGTGTTGCCTGCTCGGCGCGGCCACCGTCCAGGACTGCCCGATCGGCGCCAACCAGTACGACCCGGCCGCGTGCGACGACGCGCAGTCGCAGCAGTGCCTCGACGTGTGCCGGCCGCTGGTGCCACCGGGCTGCGATTGCTTTGGCTGCTGCACGGTGTGTGACCCCACCACCAACGACTGTCGCGACGTCATCACCAACCCGACCACCGCCCCGAACTGCAACGACGGCACCCTGGGCGATCCGATGGCCTGCCCGTCGTGCACCAAGGTGACGACGTGCGAGAACGCGTGTGATCCGGCGATGTGTATCCTGTGCCCGGGCCAGGACCCGTCGGACCTGCCGGCCTCGTGCGGCGGCAACAACGTGTGCCCGGGCGGCGTGCAGAGCTGCACCGACCAGGCCTGCCCAGCCGGCTCGTACTGCTCGAACGGGTGCTGCCTGTCGATCATCGAGTGAGATCGCGGCGCGGCATCGATCGCGTAAGCTCGCGGGCATGGCTCGCACGCTGACCTCGGTCCTCGGCAACTCGCAGCGCCTCGACGGCGGGGCCATGTTCGGCAACGCGCCGCGGCCGATGTGGGAGGGCTGGATCGCCCCCGATGAGCACAACCGCATCCCGCTGGCGTGCCGCTGCCTGTTGCTACGCGACACCGACGGCGACGGCGACCGCACGGTGCTGTTCGAGACCGGCATTGGCGCGTTCTTCCCGCCGGCGCTGCGCGAGCGCTACGGCGTGGTCGAGCCCGAGCACGTGCTGCTGGCCGGGCTGGCCCGGCTCGGGCTCGGCCCGGACGACATCGACACCGTGGTGCTGTCGCACCTGCACTTCGATCACGCAGGCGGCCTGCTGTCGGCCTGGGCGGACGGCGCGGCGCCGACCCTGGTGTTCCCGCGCGCCCAGTTCGTCGTCGGCGCCGAGGCCTGGCGCCGATCGCAGGCGCCACACCCGCGCGACCGCGCCAGCTTCATCCCCGAGCTGGGGCCACTCCTGACCGCCAGCGGCCGGCTGGTCCTGGTCGAGGGTGACACCTGCCCGGCCCTGCCGGCCGGCATCCGCTTCCACCACAGCCACGGCCACACCCCCGGCCTCCTGCTGGCCGAGATCGCCATGCCGGCCGGGCCGGTGGTGTTCGCGGCCGACCTCATCCCCGGCCGGCCGTGGGTCCACGTCCCGGTCACCATGGGCTACGACCGCTACCCCGAGCTGCTGGTCGACGAGAAGCAGGCGCTGCTGGCCGACCTGGTCAGCCGCGGCGGTCGCCTGTTCTTCACCCACGACCCGACGGTGGCGATGGGCCGGGTGGTGCGGTCCGAGCGGGGCCGGTTCGCGACGAGCGACGACCTGCCGGACGTGGTCGACCTCGCAGCCTGAGGCCGGTGGGGCCCGGCGCCGGACCAGCCGCCGGACAAAACCGGCAACACCTGCGCCCCCCGGCAACCTCAGCGTCGACGCGCACTTGCTGGCGACGGCGGACGCCACGATCCGGCTATCGGACTAGCCGTCCGGCGACAGCAGGCACCACCGGCAACCCCTCGGGATCAGCCAGGCCCGTCGGTCGATCACCCCTCGTCCGGGGTGGCACGGAAGTCGCTCCAGGGCCGGACAACACCAACCGCCGCCCCGGAGCCCGCCATGAAGTCCTCGCTGCCCACCCTCGGTCGCACCCTCCTCACCTCGGCCCTGGCCCTCACCACCGCGGTCGCCGCCGGCTGCGCGACCGAGGAGGAGATGGACGAGTGCCAGCCCGGCGACATCGACTGCTCGACCGACGCGCCGTCGGACGGCAAGGCCGACGCCTGGGACTACACCAACGACCCGGCCCGGCTGGCCAACAACCTCAAGTACAAGCTGGCCGACCTGCCGCGCACCGGCAAGCTCGACAAGCCGGTGTGGAAGAGCCGCTTCCCGAACGCGCCGGCGACGATGAACCCGATCTGGACCGAGACCTACTTCCCCAGCGCCGAGGGCTCGACCAACAACCGGTGGCAAGGCGCCAGCGTCAAGTCGCCCCTCGAGAAGTACGACCAGGCCTTCAACAACACCCCGGGCGCGGCCCGTCAGCCGAGCCGCCGCTGCGGCCCGCAGGCCAAGGCCGAGTGGGACGCGTACCTGGCCGAGGCCGGCCCGGCCGCCAAGTGGCACTCGCAGAACTTCCAGTACATGAGCAACGGCTACAACGGCCGTGACGACGACAGCAACGGCCAGACCGACGAGTGCTCGGGCGGCCAGGACGGCTGGGGCCCGGACCGCACGCCGGCCGGCTGGTGGGGCCTGTGCCACGCCTGGACCCCGGCCTCGATCCTCGAGCCCGAGGCCATCAACCCGGTCACCGTCAACGGCGTGACGTTCGATCGCTCGGACATCCACGCGCTCATCATGACCGTGTACGACCGCAACGAGGCCCTCATGCTCGGCGGCCGCTGCAACGCCGACGAGTTCACGCCCGACAACATCAACCGCGGCGCCAACGAGGAGTGCAACGACACCAACCCCGGCGCCATGCACGTGGTGCTGGCCAACTTCCTCGGCATCGCCGACCAGGCCATCGCGTTCGACCGCACCGCCGGCGCCGAGGTGTGGAACCAGCCGATCTACAGCTACGAGGTGACCCAGCAGGACGAGGTGACCGCGGCCAAGGCCAACGAGTGTGTCGGCGCCTCCGGCTCGACCTGGTCGTTCAACTCGCGCGCCCGCAAGCTGTACGAGGTCCGCTCGAACGTCGAGTACGTGGTCGAGGGCGGCGCGTCCAAGCGGGTCCTGGCCATGACCGACTACCTGTCGTCGGACAGCTACCACTACATCCTCGAGGTCGGCACCTACGGCAAGGTCATCGGCGGTCGCTGGTGCAGCGACTCGGCCGACAGCCACCCCGACTTCATGTGGGCGCCGAAGAAGGCCGCCACCTCCAACACTGGGCGCAACCCGGGCGTGAGCCTGGAGAAGGTGCGCGAGCTGCTCAACAAGTCCGTCAACGGTGACACCGGCGGCGGCGGCGGTGGCGGCACCCCGGGCACCGACTTCGCGGCCGCGCCCAACGCCGCCATCCCCGACAACAACCCGACCGGCGTGTCGAGCGACCTCGCGGTCACCGGCGCCACCGGAACCGGCGGCGGCTCGGTCTCGGTCAACATCAAGCACACCTGGCGCGGCGACCTGGTGGTCAAGCTGCTCCGCGACGGGCGCGAGATCAAGACGCTGCACAACGCCGAGGGCGGCTCGGCCCAGGACCTGGTCAACACCTACAGCCTGAGCGCGACCGAGCTCGGCAGCAGCCGCAACGGCACCTACACCCTCAAGGTGGTCGACACCGCGGCCCAGGACACCGGCACGCTGCTCGACTGGAAGCTCAGCCTGTAGCGCACGGCCTGCCCCGCGCTGCCCCTCACGGCCGCCCCGGATCGGGCGGCCGTCGTCGTTTCGGCCCGTGCTACCCTGACGCTGCATGCGCCGCCGCGACGCCCTCGCCACGCTGATCGCGCTCGGCGCCGCCAGCGCGCTCGGCGCCGCCAGCGCGCCCGGTCGGGCCGCGGCCGAGCCGGGCGACACGTCGCAGGCCGAGGCCCGGCCGCTCGACTACGTGGTGGTCGACCCGGCGCCGCGCCGGCGCGACCGGCTCGGCCCCGACGTGCTGTACCTCAACCGGTGCGCCGGCGGCTGCGCGGTCGGCACCGACGGCAACAGCGCGACGGCCAACCAGTCGACCATCCCGGCGGTGCCCGGCACCCTGAGCGCGTTCGCCTGGCCCGACCCGGCGTGGGACCAGGTCGTGGCCTGCGTGCAGGCGACCTACCGCCCGTACGGCGTCGAGGTGGTGACGACCGAGCCGGCCGGCGGCGACGCCCACGTCGAGGTCATGGTCGCCGGCGCCCCGGCCGAGCTCGGCCTCATGGCCGGCACGCTCGGTATCGCCCCGCTCGCGGCCGACTGCTCGGCCCAGGTCGGGGTCATCGCCTTCGCCTTCGCCAACGTCCACCAGGACGGCAACGTGCTCGACATCTGCGCCACCGCCGCGCACGAGGCCGGCCACGTGTACGGGCTCGACCACGCCTTCGACTGCCGCGATCCGATGACCTACCTCATCGGCTGCGGCCAGAAGTACTTCGCCCACCTCAACCTGACCTGCGGCGAGTTCGACGGCGCGCGCCCGTGCAAGTGCGGGGAGCGCCAGAACACCCACGTCAGCCTGACCGAGGCCCTCGGCGAGGGCGCGGCGCCGACCGGCGGGGCCGAGGTCACCATCCCCTACCCGGCCGCGGCGGCCACGCTGGCCGACGGCGAGACGGTGTTCGTACAGGTCGGGCCGTGGCGCCCGCTGCGGCGGGTCGAGCTGTGGATCAACGGGACCCGCTGGGTCCGGCAGGACGCCGGCGCCGCCGCGCTGTACATGTTGCCCATCCCGGCCGCGGTGCCCGACGGCGTGCTCGACCTCGAGACCCGGGTCATCGACGATCTGGGCGGCGTGTCGCGAGCGACGGTGCAGGTGACCAAACGCGCGCCGTGTGGGCCGACCGTGCCGTGCTCGGCCGGCACCTGCGGCGGCGACGGCCGCTGCGTCATCGCCGCCGGGGCCGCAGCGCTGGGCGACGCCTGCGACGGCGACCGCGGGTGCGGGTCGCAGCTGTGCGTCGACGACGGCCGCGACCAGCTGTGTTCCGACGACTGTCTGGTCGGTGTGCCGACCACCGGCTGCCCCGACGCCTTCACCTGCCTGCCGCTCGACGCGGTGTCGACCAGCGGGGTGTGCTGGCCCGACGACCTGGCCGGAGCCGGCGGCGACGGCGGCGGCTGCTGTGACGCCGGCGACGGCGCGCCGCCGCTCGGGCTGCCGGTCGGGCTCGGGTTCGGGCTGCTGCTGCGGAGCCGGCGCCGGCGGGCGAGGCGGCGGCCGTGATGGCACGCACCTGGCTGCTGGTGGGCGTGCTGGTGACGGCGTGCTCGTCACCGCCGACTGGCGGCGAGCGCGGCGAGTGTTACGGCAACGGCACCTGTGACCGCGGCCTGGTCTGCCTGTCGCAGCGGTGCGTGCGCCCGCCCGGGGCCGACTGCGCCGCGGTCGCCGAGCACCTGACGGGCCTGCTGCTGGGCAACTACGCCGAGCCGGCCGAGCGGGCCGCGCTGCAGCGCGAGCTGGTCGCCGAGTGCCAGGCCAGCCCGGTCAGCGTCGCCGACGGCGCCTGCATGCTGGCGGCGACGAGCCGGCACGCCCTGGCCGGGTGCGGTCGCCAGCTCGGCGTGGCCGACTGCGCGGCCATCGTCGCCCACCTGCGCGGGTTGCCGGCCGACCCGCAGGCCGACCCCTTCCTGGTCACGCCGATCGATCGCTGGATCGACCGCTGCCGCAACGAGGTGCCCGACCGCGCCTTCGAGCGCTGCGTGCGCGCCGCCACCAGCCGCGACGCCGCCAGCCGCTGCCGCTGGTGACGTCGGCGCTGGCGCCGGCGTGGCACGTATCACCGGAGGCCGCCGTCAACCCTGGTATCGTCGCGGCATGCAGCAGGGGAAGACGCACTCGAGGCGGGGGTGGGCGAGTCTGGGGCTGGCGACGCTGGCGGCGTGTGGCAGCGTCAACAAGGCGCCCGACGGCGGCGCCGGCGGGGACAGCGGCGGCACCATCGACGGCGGCGGCGCCATCGACGGCGGCGGCGGCGCCACCTGCGGCGACGGCCGGCGCGACCCGGGCGAGGTTTGTTTCGGGCCGACCACCAGCGTCATCGGCACCGACGTCACCTACGACGGTCAGCTGGCCGACTTCGACGCCGACGGCGACCTCGACCTGGTTTACCTCATCGGCGATCAGCTCGTCGGCCACCCGCTGGCGGCCGGCCAGTTCGCGCCGACCGCGCTGTCGGGCCAGACCGTGGTCGGCGTGGCGCTGCTGGCGCGTGACCTCAACGGCGACAACCGCGCCGACTACGTGGTGGCCGGACCCGACAACACGCGGGTGCTGCGGCAGGAGGTCGGCTTCGCCCAGACCATCGTCGGGGACTCTGGCGCGACGTTTCAGCCGTTCGGCGTCTACCTCGGCGACGTCGACGGCAACGGCCGCGATGACGTGGTCGTCGGAGGAGTCAGGACCCTCCGAGTCCTCAACCTGGGCACCGACCTGGCGCTGACCAGCCAGCGCTCGGAGTTCATCCAGCCAACCGTGGCGATGGCGGTCGGTCGGCTCGACGATGATAACCGGTCCGACGTGGTCACTGCAGGACCGGGCGGCCTCCAGCTGTTCAGCCCCAACGTCGGCACCACCTTCACCTTCCTGACCTCCCCGGTCACCACCGCGACCGACGGGGTGTCGATCGCTCAGGTCGACGGCGAGGGCGCCAACGACCTTCTCTACGTGCAGGTCGGCGCGGCCATCGCCGGTGTGGCGCGTGGGGCCGGCGCCGGCGCCTTCCTGGCCCCACAGCCGAAGCCGGTCGATGGCGTGACCGCGGCCATGGCCGCGACCGACCACGACGGCGACGGGCGGGCCGACCTGCTCGTGGTGGTGGCGACCCAGCCCGGCGGCCAGCCGGCACTGGCGGTGCTGCTCGGCCAGGCCGACGGCTCGCTGGCCGACCCCGTGTTCGTGCCGCTGCCCCAGCTGGCCGACCGCGTCATCGTCGGCGGCGACGTCAACGGCGACGGCGGGCCGGATGTGGTGGCCACCCACATCAACACCCAGACCGTGACCGTGATCCCGACCGCGTTCTGAGCCTCCCCCGCGTTGGCGTTTGCTGGCAGTCGCCGGCGCCGCCGGGCTATCCTGGCGGCCATGAGGATGAACGCACACGCGGCGTTACTGGTCGTGGCCTGTCTGCTCGCGCCCGGCCTGGCCCGGGCCCAGACCGAGCTCAAGAACGACGGCTTCGTCGATGGGTCCTCGGTCGGCTTCCAGGCCGGCTTCGAGGCCGGCGAGATCGGTGCCTCGTCCTTCACGGCGCCAGCCGCGTCGACCCTGCAGCGGGTCCGCTTCCTGTTCGGCGGCGCCGCCACCCAGCAGACCATCACCCTGCATGTCTATGACGACACCGCCGGCGGGATCGCGCCCGGCGCCGAGCTGTTCTCGGGCGACTTTCAGCTGACCGGGTCCAACACCGCCATGCAGGAGATCGATCTCACCGGCATGTCGGTCAACGTGCCGGCCCGGTTCCGGGTCGGGATCCAGTTCCAGCACAACAACCTCCCGTCGATCGCCCGTGACGGCGACGGCACGCTGACCCCGGGCGTCAACTCCATCTACGCCAGCCAGCTCAGCACGTGGGTGATCGTCGGTCCGCCCCCGTTCAACGTCCCCGGCGACTGGATCATCCGCGCCGTCATCTCCGGTGGCGGTGGCGGCGGGACGCCTGACGCCGGTGTGCCGCTGCCCGACGCCGACCCAACCGTGCCCGACGGCGGCGGCGGCGGTGGTGGTGGCGCCTGCACCGGCAACGGCGACTGCACCGTCGGCGAGTACTGCGACGTCGACCGCGGCAGCTGCACCTTCGACTGCCGGATGGCGACCGACTGCGGCGGCGACCAGACCTGCAACAGCCTGGGCCAGTGTGTGGCCGGCGCTGACGGCGACGGCGGCGGCTGCGGCTGTACCTCCAGCAGCAGCGGCGCCAGCGCGGCCGGCACGTTCGCCCTGCTCGGCCTGCTCGGCCTGGCCACACGCGGCCGGCGCCCGCGCCGGCGAGCGGCGCGGTGACCGCGCGGCCCGGCCGGGCCACCCGGCTCGCCCTGGCCGCCGCGATGACCACCGCGCTGGCCAGCACGGCGCCGGCCCGCGCCTCGATCATCCGCCCGCTCGGCCCGGCCGAGCTGGCGGCCGGCGCCGAGCGGATCGTCGACGGCGAGGTCACCGCCGTCGCTGCTCGCTGGCGGCTTGACCACACCGGCCTCGAGACCGTCGTCACCATCCGGCCCGACGACCCGCTGACCGCGCCGGTCACCATCGTCCAGCCCGGCGGTGCGCTCGGCGACGCGGTCCAGATCATCGTCGGCATGCCGAGCTACCAGGTCGGCGAGCGCGCCCGCTTCTTCTTGCGCCGCAACGACCACGGCCCGGGTGAGCGCGTGTACGGCTGGTGGCAGGGCAAGTGGCCCGGCACGCAGGTCGGCAGCGCCATGGTGTACGTGCCGCCGGCCCAGGCCCCGGCGCCGTACTTCACCACCAACGGCATGGTGTGGCCGGCCGCGGTCATGCCGGTGACGTACCGCATCAACGCCGCCGGCAGCGCCGATCTGCCGCTGGCCGACGTCCGCGCCGCGGTGCGCGCCGGCTTCGCCGCCTGGCAGGACGTGCCGTGCGCCAGCCTGACCTTCCAGGAGGGCGCCGACACCACGCTCGGCACCGCCGTCGACGGCGAGAACGTCGTGTTGTTCCTCGAGACCGGCTGGCCGTACGGGCGCGAGGCCGCCGGCGCGACCTCGATCTCGCCCATCCCCGGCATGCAGACCGCCG
>JAGPCO010000108.1 GCA_018058095.1 Kofleriaceae bacterium | reverse complement strand
GTCGGCGCGGTCACGCACCTTCTGGTCGAGCCCGGCCTTGGCGCGGTCGAGCTCGGCCTGCATCGGCGCGGTGCGCTTTTGCACCTCGGCCTCGACCGCGGCCCGGAACGCCTCGTCGGCGCTGCCGGCCTTGAACCGGACCAGCGTCAGCGCCGGCTGGCTGGCCGGCACCACCCGCAGGGTGACGTTGATCTTGATCGAGCCCGACGCGGTGGCCAGCGCCAGCGTGGCCGGCGCCGCCTTGGCGTTGGTTGGCCGCACCGCCACGCCGTCGTCGCCCCAGCCCTTGATCTCGAAGTCGGGGCTGGAGGTCAGCGCCTTGGCCGCCATCTTCTCCGGGAACGACAGGATGCAGACCGAGCCGGCGTGGATCGGCACCTCGTACGCGCCGCCCTGCGGCGGCACCAGGTGCTCGGCCTCCGACACCTGGATCTCGCCCGGCTTCTTGGCCTGGGCCGCGGCCGGCGCGGCGGCGAGCGCGACCAGCGCGATCGCCGCCACGACCGACAC
Organism: Kofleriaceae bacterium; assembly: GCA_018058095.1. Classification (GTDB taxonomy): domain Bacteria; phylum Myxococcota_A; class Polyangia; order Haliangiales; family Haliangiaceae; genus JABFXX01. Next base: position 25,350 of record JAGPCO010000108.1, on the reverse strand, counting down.
CCCGATGAGGCGCCGCGGCGGCGCCATGCCCTGCTTCTCCTCAGATCCCTGCATGTCGAGGGCCACTATGCCACAGCGCCCCGGCGTGTTGCGCCGACGCGGGGCGACCGGTAAAACCGCCGCGTCCCTGCACGTGCCCGCGCCCGGGCGCCCAGGACCGCGAAAGGACCCCAGCCGTGGCCAAGATCAAGGTGAAGAACCCCGTCGTCGAGATGGACGGCGACGAGATGACCCGCATCATCTGGAAGTTCATCAAGGACAAGCTGATCGCGCCGTACCTCGACGTCGATCTGCGCTACTTCGATCTCGGCATCGAGCACCGCGACGCGACCTCCGACAAGGTCACGGTCGACGCCGCCAACGCGACCAAGCAGCACGGCGTCGCCGTCAAGTGCGCGACCATCACGCCCGACGAGGCGCGCGTCAAAGAGTTCGGCCTCAAGGAGATGTGGAAGTCGCCCAACGGCACCATCCGCAACATCGTCGGCGGCACCATCTTCCGCGAGCCCATCATCTGCAAGAACGTGCCGCGCCTGGTGCCGGGCTGGACCAAGCCGATCATCGTCGGCCGCCACGCCTTCGGCGACCAGTACAAGGCGACCGACTTCGTGGTCACCGGCCCCGGCACGTTGACCATGACCTTCACCCCGGCCGGCGGCGGCGCCCCGGTCACGCACAAGGTGTACGACTTCACCGGCGGCGGCGTGGCGATGGGCATGTACAACGTCGACGAGCAGATCCTCGGCTTCGCGCGCTCGTGCTTCACCTACGGCCTGCAGCGCAAGGTCGCGGTCTACCTGTCGACCAAGAACACCATCCTCAAGAAGTACGACGGTCGCTTCAAGGATCTGTTCCAGCAGGTGTTCGACCAGGAGTTCGCCGACAAGTTCAAGGCGGCCGGCCTGACCTACGAGCACCGCCTGATCGACGACATGGTCGCCTCGGCCATGAAGTGGGACGGCGGCTTCCTGTGGGCGTGCAAGAACTACGACGGCGACGTCCAGTCCGACTCGGTCGCGCAGGGCTTCGGCTCGCTCGGCCTGATGACCTCGGTGCTGCTCACGCCCGACGGCAAGACGGTCGAGGCCGAGGCCGCCCACGGCACGGTGACCCGCCACTTTCGCGAGCACCAGAAGGGCAAGCCGACCTCGACCAACCCGATCGCGTCGATCTTCGCCTGGACCCAGGGCCTGCACTACCGCGGCCAGTTCGACGACACCCCCGACGTGGTGCGCTTCGCCGACACCCTCGAGAAGGTGTGCGTCGAGACCGTCGAGAGCGGCAAGATGACCAAGGACCTGGCCGTGCTCATCCGGGCCGACCACCCCTGGCTCACCACCGAGCAGTTCCTCGACGCCATCGACGCCGGCCTCAAGGCGCGGATGGCGTAGCGGCGTCACCCCGGTCGCGCCCGGCCAGCCAGGCCGCGGCGGGGTGATACAGCACCTCGGTGAAGGGCTGGTCGCGATCGTGGGCGTCGACGACGGCGACCCAGTAGCGCTGGTAGGGCGCTGATGGCCGCTGGCAGCCGAGCGCGCGCACGGCCATCTCGGCCGCCGCGGCGTCGGCGGCGTGCTCGATGAAGGTGACGTCGGCGTCGCGCCAGGTCGGGTCGCCGGTCTCGACGCCGACCAGCAGGTGGGCCGCGCCGGTGGCCTGGGCGCGGCGGTGGTGGGCGTGCAGCAGGTGCCAGCCGCCGACGTCGGCCAGCGCCAGGTCGTACGGGCGACAGCCGGGCACGATGACGGCGCCGTCGCCGTCGGTCGGTCCGAGCGTGCGCTCGAGCACGTCGAGCGACTGCCCGGTGTCGTCGGTGGTGGTCGCGCGCGTCAGCGTGGTGAGCGCGGCCTGCTCCAGGTCGAAGTAGGCGGTGGCCAGGCGGGCGCGCAGGTGCTCGACGTCGGCGACCGGGCCGCCGTCGGCCGGCGCGAAGAAGGTCTGGGTCACCGCACCGGCCCGGTCCTGCTGCACCACGCAGAACACCTCGTCACCGGCGTCGGTCTGCGAGGCCGACCAGCCGAGGTCGACCCGGTCGACGCCCGGCGCAAACCGGAAGGCGCGGGCGCGAGCGCGCAGTGCCACCCGGCGCCGCAGCGGGGCGCGCGGTCGCGCCGCCGGGTGGGCCCACGGCGCGTCGAGGTCGGCGACGACGGCGGCGACCCGTGCCGGCGGCGCGCCAGCGGCGGCCAGCGCGGCCAGGCAGCGGGCTCGGAAGGTGGCGGCGTCGAGCTCGTCGCAGGCCGGGTCGTCGAGGACGGTGAGCGGGACGTGGCCGCTTCCGTAGCGGACCAGGCCGCGCGTCGGGTCGAGCACGGTGGCGCCGGCGTCCTCGGCCGGGCGCAACACGCGGATGAGCTCGCCGTGGAGGGCGAGGTAGCGGGGCTCGGACCGATCGGGCTCCACCATCGCGCCGATCGTAGCGCGCGCAGGCGTGGTGGTCACGGCGCGGGCGGCGCGGCTGCCGCCGCGGCCTGGCAGCCGGGCAGGGTGCGCCAGGCGGCGCGTCGGCACACGGTGCGCTGGATGGTGCAGGCACGGTCGGCGCCGCCGGTGCAGCCGGCTGCGAGCAGGGCGTCGGCCTCGGCCGGCGCCAGCTCGTTGCAGGCGGTGAGCCAGCCGGCCCGGCAGCGCGTGGTGGCGCGCGTGTGGCTGGCCTCGGCGACGGCGGCGCGGCGCTGGGCCCGCGCCGCCGGCGCGGTGGCGACGAAGCCGGCGATGGCCGCGGCCAGCACGACCACGGCGACGACCTGGCGCTGGCGGGCGTGGCGCAGGTCGGCCCGCCAGTGCGCGAGCGCCGGCAGCAGGGCCTGGGCCGACTGGGCCAGGGCGCGGGCGGCGTCGGGCTGGACCAGGTGCGCGCCGACCAGGTTGTCGCTGTCGCAGCTGGCGCAGCGCACCACGGTGGCGCGTGGCGACGCCGCCGTCGCCGGCAGCGGCGCGCCGCAGGTGCGGCAGGCGTCGACGCCGTCGTGCCGTCGCGCCGCCAGCTCACCGACGAGGACCGGGAAGGCCTGGCGCGCGACCAGGCGCGGCAACACGGCGTAGTACAGCGCGATGACCGCGCTCACGCCGATGACCAGCACCAGCGCCGCGTTGCCCCAGCTGCGGCGCTCGCCGAGGTAGCCGAGCGCGAGGTACAGCAGCGGCCACACCGCGACCATGGCCCAGCCGCCGAGCCGGACCTGCCAGCCGACCGCCTCGGCTGGAGGCAACGTCGCCAGCCGGGCCAGGGCGCGGGTGTTGGCGGCGTCGACGGTGCTGGCCAGCCGGCCGGCGACGACGCGGGCGCGCAGCGCGGCCGGCACCGGCACCGCGGCGGCGCAGGCCGGGCACGACACCACGTCGGCGTCGTCCGGGGTGGCCGGCGCGCCGCACGACCCGCACAGCAATCGCAGCACGGCGTCGGCCGGTTGCGCGGGCGCGTAGGGCGGCGCGGCGCCGTTTCCGCCGCGTGCTGCGAGCGCGCGCATCACCCGCACCGCGGCGTCGAGGCCGCGCCGCTCGTCGGCGCTGATCGCGCTGGCCAGCAGGCGATCGCCGTGGCGCAGCTCGGTCGGCCCGGACGCGCCGGCGGGCGTGGTCACGGCCAGGCTGGCCAGCGCGGCGCGGTCGAGGCGAGTGCCGCCGTGCTGGCCGCCGCGCAGCAGCATCGTCGCGCCGGCGCCAGCCGTCGTCCCGGCGTCAGGCGCCGCGGCGGCCGCGCCGTCGGCAGGCACGGTGACGACGTCGCTCGGCAGGGCGCGCTGGGCCGCGCCGAGCTCGAGCGTGCTGGCGGCGATCAGGAAGCCCGTGCCGGCCAGGCCGAGCCCGATCAGCGCACCCGCCAGGTCGCCGATCCACGGCAGGTCGAAGAACACGTCGAGGGCCGGCGCGGCCACGGTCACCACCCACACCAGCGCCAGCGACGCCGGGGCGATGAGGCCGGCGAACAGCGCGCGCGAGCGCCAGCCGCTGCGGCCCGAGGCCAGCGGCAGCCGCAGCGGCGGCGGTGTCTCGGACGGAGGCATCGACCCAGCATACCCGGCGGCACCGACGCCGGTCGCGGCCTCGGCCGCGAGTGGTATGCTGGCGCTCATGCCGATGTCGGACTTCGAGTGCGAGAAGTGCCACCACACGTTCGAGGAGAACGTGCGCCTCGGTGACCCGGCGACCTGCCCGAAGTGCGGCGCGGCCGAGTGCACCCGCCTGATGGGCGCGCCGATGCGGGTCGGGGTGGCGCCGCTGTCGTTCAAGACGCCCGGCGCCCAGGCCAACGGCCGCCCCAAGCGGCAGTGAGGCCCAGGCCGGTAACGGCCGCCACTTGCGGTTGGCGGCCACAGCCCAGCTCAGGAGCCAGGCCGGCGCTAGCAGGCTGCTGAAGAAGCAGCCTGCTAGTCATTTTCGATCTCGCAGGCTGCTGAAAACACAACGCCCGTCCCGTCGGCAGGAGCCGCCGGCACGGGTTTCTCAGCAGCCTGCTAGCTAGTCCCCTGGAAACGTGATCGTTGGCAGAACTCACGACGGTTTTCGCCCGCGAGATCGATCGCTTGCGTGACACGCCGACGCCGAGGAACCCCGGATCCAGGGGGCTAGTGGACCGTGCTTGCCGTGCCTGTGGTACGAACGGCGTGTGGAGAGTCCTAGACGGTTGGAGTTTGTACAAGGCCTGCGGGGGCTCGCCGTCTTGCTGGTGGTGGGGTATCACTATCAACACTTCCTCACGGGCCCGGAGTACCTTTCGTTGGGGCCTCGCCTATTCGATCCGGGCGCGATCGGAGTGGACCTGTTTTTCGTCCTTTCCGGATTCATCATGGTCTATACGACGAGGGCGGGGGTAGGCGGTAGCCTCGATCCAATTGGCTTCGTGATACGACGGCTTTCGCGCATCGTCCCGCCGTATTTCATCTGGACGCTGGCAATGTGGGCAGCGACTCGACAGCTGAAGAACCCGGCATTCGATACGAACGGGGAAGAGTGGCTATACACACTGTCCTTTCAGCCGGTCCAACCGCAGTCCGACGCTCCGTTCTTTGGCTACCCGTTGTTGTACGTCGGCTGGTCGTTGACATTCGAATTGTACTTTTACCTGCTGTTCTTCTTTTCGATGCTTTGGGCGAGAGCGCGCTGGGTGGTTCTATATGGTGTCGGTATAGCAGGGTTAGTGTTGGTCCCACTTCTCATAAAGGGCAGTCTCAGCCTGGATGCTCTGAATCACTATCGACTGCCGGGATACCTGAACATCATTTCGAGCCCGCTGATCTGGGAGTTCCTCGCAGGTGCCGTGATCGCCCACCTGTATCTGAGCAGGTTTCAGCTGCGAGACCACGGGCTGGCGGCGACCTTCGCCTCATTGGCAGTGGGGCTAGTTGTTTGGCAATATGCAGCTGATTTCCGCCACGGCCACGGGTTGACTCGATGGGGTGGTCCGGTGATCATCCTTGTCCTAGCCCTTGCGCTCTACACTAAGACGCATACCCTGCGAGTGCCCGGGTGGCTTTCTTGGCTGGGCAACGTTTCTTACTCAATGTACCTCGTACACGTGATTCCAACAATGATTGCCAGACACTGGACTGGCCCAATGACAACCGGACTCGACTTCGTTTTGGTTTGCTTGACGTTGTCACTGGTCGCTGCCTACTGGTCGCACAGGCTGCTGGAGAATGAACTCTGCAGTCGTCTGAGGAACTATGCTATTCGCCTGTTGGGGCGCGGGCATCGAGTCACAGACGCGACGTCGTAGTTCTGGAGAATGAATCTGAAGGGATCTGTACAATGAGCACAATGAAGCTGAACTGGCTATTGATAACTACTGGTTTCGTTCTGTCGGGTTGCGTGGCTGAAACGCTTTCCGAAGGTGAAGGTGTGGGCGCGCCCGATGCCCGCGCGACGGATGAAGATGGCCTCGTCACCATAGACCAGTCGTTGAACGGTAGTTTGACATTTGGACCTGGCTGTACTGCGACTCATCGCACCAATCTGACCAATGCGGTCAACTATATTGGTTCGAGAATTGGGTCGTCGCAAGTGCGAGAGTGCCTGAAGAATGTTACTCTGTATGAGGCGCATGACTATACGCCAGAAGACATGATCTCGCGGATGCGCGCTGTTTCATCCTATATCGATTGCGCAGAACTTACAGGGGGCGGAGGAAGCACAAACACGCTGAGTTGGACTGGGGGGCCCAATCCCGAAGTATTTACCATCGACAGTTCAGACATCCTCACTGAGTCGATGGGGAGAGTTGCTGAGATTATCATGCACGAGGTGGCCCATCGTCAGGGATTCGCTCACACTGGCGATCAGGGCGTGATCCCATTCGAATTCAGCGTGAATGAGCAGATTGGAGATTGTATCCTCGATTACGATGGATTCGGTGCTGATGACAACGATGTTGGCGTCAAAGAAGTCGAGTTGCCCTGGCTCGGTGGGGGCGGCGGCGGAGTCTATCGTACGATGTGTCCTGTCGGGACACGGGTCATTGGAGCGACGGGCTATTCCAGCACCACGCAGTTGAACGGGCTGCGATTTCGTTGCTCAAACTCTACGAACAGTGGACTCATCGGAACCGCCACGGGGACGGCAATTACGAAAAACTGCGCTGCCGGAGAGTCGGTGGCGGGGTTTCGAGGCCTAACTGGAGGTGTTGTGAAAGGCCTGTTTGTTGGCTGTGATTCCGACACGGACTTGCAAAATAACCTGTGGAATGGGTTCAACTCGTTGACAGGGATCGGTGGCGCAGGTGGAGTGAACTGGGTCGACCGAGTCTGCCCCACCGGACACGCAGTTGTAGGAGCAGTCGGGCGTCACGGCGGCGCCGTGGACTCGATCCGATTCATTTGTAGGGATTTTGACGGGGCCACGATTGAAGATCCGTACCTGTACGGCCAGTTCGGAACAATCAATGGAGCAACGATGAAGTCTACTGTCGGGTATTGTCCGGACTACGGCGCACTAATAAGCCTATGGGGGAATGCGGGCGCAGAGTTGGATTCGGTCGGAGGATCCTGCACTCGCCGAGCGAACGGATTCGGTCCCTTCGGTTCTGTGGTCCTCGAAGGCGATTTGAATGCCTCTGACCAGGAAGTGTATGGAAGCCTCGTGGACTACGGCGGCGGCACGTCGGGTGGTGGCCAGGGTTTTGAGTTGGGTTGTCCCAGTGGAAAGGCAATCGTCGGACTGCGCGCTCGGTCAGGCGCACGTGTCAATGCGATTGGCGCAGTGTGTGCCTTTGAGGGCGAGTGGTCGACTGGGGTTACAACCAGCATGGTGAATCTGCCGCTCCAGGGCGGATCTGGAGGGACCTATAGCGTGATTTTGTGCCCTACCAGAAGCTTCGTTGTGGGACTTGAGACATGGGCCAAGGCGACACCTGAACTAGGCGGTAGCCCGACTACTGTGCACGGGCTGAGTCCTATGTGCAGGAAACTCAACTAGCGCTACCTCATGGACGCAGCCGAGCCTGACGTGGAGACATTCGCATTGTCGGCAGCATGCGCGAGGAGCGTTAACCGGCCCTGTTGGCACGGGTACGCGCGCTTCGAGCACGACACGGCTCGGCGTGTCGCGAGGCCCGCGCGCCCAATCAAGACACCCGGTCCGCGGAGCAACGGCCGCCCGAACCGACAGTGAGCGGGCCGATTGACGCTGCCGCATACGCCGAGAAAGCGGAAGAGGCCGGCGCGGCGCGCGCGGCGGCGCTGGCCGCGGCCCGGGCCCACCTGTGGCCGCCGTACACCGCGCCCGAGGTGCTCGACGGCGCCGACCCGCTGGTGGTGACCCACGCCGACGGCGCCTGGCTGACCGACGCCGACGGCCGGCGCTACCTCGACGGCATCTCGTCGTGGTGGGCGGCCACGCTCGGGCATGGCCACCCGCGCCTTCGCGCGGCCCTGGCCGACCAGGCCAGCCGCCTCATCCACGTCGGCGCCGGCGGCACCATCACCCCGGTCGCCGCCGCGCTCGCGGCCGAGCTGGTCGCGGTCGCCCCGGCCGGCCTGACCCGCGTCCACTTCTCCGACGACGGATCGACGGCGGTCGAGGCCGCGCTCAAGATCGCGTTCCAGTACTGGCAGCAGAACGGTCGGCCCAGGCGCCAGCGCTTCCTGACCCTGGCCGCCGCCTACCACGGCGACACCCTCGGCGCCGCCAGCGTGGCCGGGCTGGGCGGCTTCTTCGACACCTTCGCGCCGCTGCTGTTCGAGGTGGTGCACGCGCCGGCGCCGGGCCGTGATGACGCCCACGGCTGGGCCGAGGTGACCGACCAGCTCGAGCGCCTGATCCACGAGCGGGCGGGCGAGCTGGCCGGGGTCATCGTCGAGCCGATGGTGCAGGGCGCGGCCGGCATGCGGCTGTACCCGGCCGACGTGCTGCGCCGGGTCCGGGCGGCGACGACCGCGGTCGACACGTTCCTCATCGCCGACGAGGTCTTCACCGGCTACGGCCGGACCGGGGCGATGTGGGCGTGTGACCTGGCCGGGGTCGCGCCCGACCTGATGTGCACGGCCAAGGGCTTCACCGCCGGCACCGTGCCGATGGCGGCGACGCTGGCGACGGCGCGCATCTACGACGGCTTCCGCGCCGCCGGTGGGCCGGTCGGTCCACGCGCGCTGCTGCACGGCCACACCTTCTGCGGCTTCCCGCTCGGCGCCGCGGTCGCACGCGAGGTGCTATCGATCTATCGCGACGAGGCAGTGCTGGCCGGCATCCCCGCGCGGGCCGAGAGGATTGCGTCGGCCATCACCCACCTGGCCGGGGTGCCCGGCGTGCGCCGGCCGCGCGCGCTCGGCATGATCGGCGCGGTCGACCTCGGCGACGGCGGCTACCATGGCGCGCGTGGCCCGGCGCTGCGCGAGGCGGCGCGCCGGCGTGGGCTGTACCTGCGCCCGCTCGGCGACGTGGCCTACCTGTGCCCGCCGCTGACCATCCCGCTGCCCGACCTGACGACGATGCTGGCGGCGTTCGTCGACGCGGTGACCGAGGTCGCGAGCTGAACCCGGTTCGGTCCAGACCGCGTCGGCGGGCGGTGCGTTGGTGCAAGGACAACCCGTCACCAGGATGCCGCCCGTGTCGAAGCTCGTCGCCCTCGTGTCCACCCTCGCCCTGTCCCTGGCCTGCGCCTCCACCCCGGCCAGCGATGATCCCGCGCCCACGGCCAAGCCATCCGCTGCCGCACCGTCGCCGGCCACCAGCCCCAGCCGCGCCACGCTCGACGGCGCCTGGCAGCTGCGCTCGCTGGCCGCGTTGCCGGGCGCGCTGGCCGCGCCGGTCGGCTTGACCATCGACGGCGCGACGTTCAAGGGCAGCAACGGCTGCAACACGGTCGCCGGCACGCTGGCCGGTCAGGGCACGGCGGTCAGGTTCACGATCGGCGAGGTCACCGAGCTCGACTGCGACGACCCGCGCAACACGCTGGAGTCCGCGTACGGCGCGATGATGGCCCGGGTCGCCGGCCACCGGTCGGACGCGGGCGAGCTGGTGCTGCTCGATGCCAGCGGCGCCGAGCTCGCGCGCTTCGCGCCGGCCGCGCCGACGCCGGCCGCGCCGACGCCGGCCGCGCCGACGCCGGCCGCGCCGACGTCGGCCTCCAGCGACGGCGTGGCCAACACCGCGTGGCGGGTCACCGGGTACGCCGACGGCACGGGCGTGGTCGCGAGCACCCACACGGCGCGGATGACGTTCAAGTTCGCCGACGGCAAGCTGACCGGCCACGGCGTGTGCAACAACTTCGGCGGGACCTACCGCCAGGGTGGCGCCGCCGCGGTCGCGCTGTCCATCGACGGGGTCACCGAGCTGGCGTGTGGCAACGCGCCCGACGGGATCGAGGCCGAGGGCGCGTACGTGCGGGCGCTGGGCAAGGTCGCCCGCTACCGCCGCAGCGGGGCCACGCTCGAGCTGCTGGCGGCCGACGGCAGCGTGCTGGTGCGCGCGACCCTGGCGCCGTGACGGCGCCGTGACGCTGCTGTAAGGCCGGCCCAGTCGGCGCGTTCTCCCGGCATGAAGCCCAGCCGCCTCCTCGCCCTCGGTGTCCTCTCCCTGTCCCTCGGCCTCGGCCTGGCCGCCTGCAGCAAGAGCAAGCCGGCCGACACCATCCCGCCCGGCGGTGGTGGTGGCGGCGACACCCAGCTCGCCACCTGCCCGGAGGGATCGACGCCGCAGTCGGACACCGATCCGGCCCAGTGCACCATCGCCAAGGGCTGCTGCTTCCCGTCGGCCGAGGCGGCCTGTGCGGCCGAGGGCTGCGGGATGGACGTGTGTCAGCTGCTCGAGTCGATGCCGCCGCAGGCCAGCTGCCCGGCCGCCGACGTGCAGCCGCCGGTCGACGGTGATCAGCCGACCTCGTCGGGCGCGGCCGAGTAAGGGGCCGGGAACGGGCAAGTCGATCGATGCGCGCGGTCGAGGCGCCCCGCGGGCAAGGCGCGACGAGGGAGCATACCCGTCGGTACGTGACCGAGGAGCAACGAAGCCCCCGGGGATGGATCGGCCGCGCGCGCGACCGAGTTGCCCGTTCCCGGCCCCCAAGCACCGCTCGATCCGGACTCGCCTGCGCCGGAGACCCTGAGATCGGGCACGGGCACGGGCACGGGCGCGGGGCAGGTCGCTGCAAACGCGGCTGCGCCGCGTTTGTCAGCACCTGCTAGAACTCGCAGACCCGGTAGCTCGGCGGCAGGGCGTTGCCCTTCTCGTCTTCCTGCCGCAGCAGGCTGGCCGCCGGCTTGATCTTGTCGTCCTTGGCCAGGGCGTCGCAGCGGTCCTTGAGCCAGGCGTTGACCAGCTCCTCGCCGCGCAGGTCGCGCAGCTGGGCGATCCGCCGCGCCGCGTCCTTGTCGAACACCTTCTCGTCGGGCAGGTCGCGGGTGACGAGCTGGACCAGGACGTAGTTGCCGTCGGCCTCGTAGATCCGGTCGGCCACCGCGCCGGGCGCCAGCTCGTCGAACAGGGCACGCACGACCTCCTTGGAAGTGCCGACGTCGGTCAGCGGCCCGCGCGTGCGCGGGATGGGGCCGACCCGCGACCGCTTGGGCTTGGCGACGGGCCCGAACGCCGGCAGATCGTCGGTGCTGGCGACGATGGGGGTGGCGACCGCGGCCGGGGCGGCCGGGGTGGTCACCGTGGCGGTCGCCGCGCTGCCGGCGGCGCTGCCGGCGGCCGAGCCGTCGTTGCTGCCGGTGGCCGAGCCGTCGGCGCTGCCGCCGCCCTTGGCCGGGATGTCCTGGCTGGTCCACTCGAGCGCGCCGGTCTGGTTCTTCATCAGCGTCTCGATCATCCGCTGCTTGGTCTCGGGCGGGATCGACGGGTCGTTGAGGATCTGCTCGAAGTCGAACTTGATCTGCTGCTCGTACAGCTGATCGAGCGTCTTGCCGGCCTTCTTGGCCTCGGCCAGCGCGTCCAGGGCGGCCCGCTTGGCCGCCTCCTTGCCCCAGGTGTCGCGCGCGAGCTCGTCGGCCAGCTCGAGCTTGACCTGCTCGTAGGTCAGGTCGCCCTCGCGCTTGTCCTCGACCGTCAGCAGGTACGAGCCGCGGCTGGTGGTGATGACCTCGGACACGTCGCCGACGGCCAGCTTCTTGACCGCCTCGGCCAGCGCGGTGTCGCCCAGGCGCGGCGCCTCGACCGGGCGCCAGCCGAGCAGGCCGGCGGCGGCCTTGTCGGCGGCCTCGGTCGAGAGCTCGGCCGCGAGCGCGGCGAAGGTCTGCTTCTTGGCCACCAGGTCGGCTCGGGCCGCGGTCAGCTTGTCCTTGCCAAGGTCAGGCGCCTCGACCACGGGGGCCACGGGGGCCACGGGGGCCGCGCTGCCGTCACCGCTACCGCTGCCAGCGCCATCACCGGCCGGCGTCGGCGCCGGCGCGGGCGCCGCCTTGGCGATGAAGATCTGGCGCAGCTTCACGCTGGCCTTGGTGCCCTTGTACAGGCGCTCGTCGGTCTTGTACTTCGCGCTGATCTCGGCCTCGTGGCTGGCCGCGAAGCGCTCGAGGTCGGCCGGGGTCAGGACGATGGCCTGCTCGTACAGCGCCGGCAGGAACTTCACGACGTCGAAGGTCACGGTGTTGCCGTCGGCCAGGAACTCGGCCAGGGCCTCGTCGCGCGACACCGCGACCGAGCCGCGCAGCAGCTCGGCGACCAGGCCGGCCAGCATCTCGCGCTTCTGCTGGGTCTTGAAGGCGGCGAACGAGATGCCGAAGCCCTGGACCCAGTTCTTGAGGTTCTTGACCGAGAAGTACGGCGTCTCGCCCTCCTTGGCGAAGAACGCGCCGCGGGCGTCGAGCCGGCGGCCACCGATGTACACGTAGCCGTGCGCCAGCTCGCGATCGATCATCGTCTCGTCGACGATCAGGCCGCGCCGCTCGGCCTCGGCCAGCAGCAGCTCGCGCCGGGTCAGGCTGTCGAGCGCCAGCTTGGTCTTCTCGATGCGCGAGCCCTGACCCATGTTGTAGAAGTTGAAGGCCCAGCGCCAGGCCGTCATGTTGACGTCGGTCTTGCCGACCTTGAGCGGGATGTTGGCGCTGGTGCCCGAGCAGCCGCTCTGCGAGCCTCCGGACTGCGGGCCGAAGTTGATGACGAACATCGCGATCAGGATCCCGAAGATCACGTAGATGAAGATCGACGCGCCTCGTTTTCTGGTGTCTTCCAGCATGCGGCTCCGGCTCGCGCGGGGTTGCGGCGCGAGGCGGCGCATCCTACCCAGGACACCCGGACCCGGGAAGGGATTCCACCCGCTCTTGCCGTGCCCCATGCCGTGCCCATGCCGGGGCCAGATCTGAGGCCGGGCCGGCGTGGCGACCAGGCCGTTCCGGTCCCCACGGCCCCCTGGGCCGCCCTGGGGGCCGGCCCGGACTTCCCGCTTGCACCCCCCGCCGAGCGCGTGCTACTTCCCCCCCGGCTCGGCGGCCCCTGCCGAGCCGAGTTTTCCCAGCGATTTCCGCAATGCGCGCGCCTCGGCGCGCGTTTCCCCCCGCAGGCCAGCAGGACCAACAACGATGCTCTTCGATTGGGTCTACGGGATGTTTTCGAATGACCTGGCCATCGACCTGGGGACGGCGACCACGCTGACCTTCGTCAAGGGCCGGGGCATCGTCGCCAACGAGCCCAGCGTGGTGGCGGTGCAGGCCTCGTCGGGAGGCCCCAAGAAGGTGCTGGCGGTCGGCAAGGAAGCCAAGGAGATGCTCGGCCGCACGCCGGGCAACATCGTCGCCATCCGGCCCATGAAGGACGGCGTCATCGCCGACTTCGAGGTGACCGAGGCCATGCTGCGCTACTTCATCCAGAAGGCACACCAGCGGCGGACCCTGGTCCGGCCCCGGGTCATCGTCAGCGTGCCGTCGGGCATCACCGAGGTCGAGAAGCGGGCGGTGCGCGACTCGGCCCTGGCCGCGGCCGCGCGCGAGGTCTACCTGATCGAGGAGCCGATGGCCGCGGCCATCGGCGGCGGCCTGCCCATCACCGAGCCGACCGGCAACATGATCGTCGACATCGGCGGCGGCACCACCGAGGTCGCCGTCATCGCCCTGGCCGGCGTCGTGCTGTCGAAGTCGATCCGCGTCGCCGGCGACAAGATGGACGAGGCGATCGTCCAGTACATCAAGCGCAAGTACAACCTGCTCATCGGCGAGCGCACCGCCGAGATCATCAAGAAGGAGATCGGCTCGGCCTACCCGCTCGAGGAGCCGCTGTCGGTCGAGGTCAAGGGCCGCGACCTGGTCGCCGGCGTGCCCAAGACGCTGGTGGTCAACTCCGACGAGATCCGCGAGGCGCTGAGCGAGCCGGTCAACGCCATCGTCGACGCCGTGCGCTCGGTGCTCGAGCGCACCCCGCCCGAGCTGTCGGCCGACATCGTCGACAAGGGCGTGGTCCTGTCCGGCGGCGGCGCCCAGCTCAAGAACCTCGACGTGCTGCTGCGCGAGGAGACCGGCCTGCCGGTCATGGTCTGCGAGAACCCGCAGCTGGCGGTGGTGCTCGGCACCGGCAAGGTGCTCGACGAGCTGTCGCTGCTCAAGGAGATCGCGCTGCGGTAGGCCCCCGGCCGGCCGCGCCCGCGCGATCCCGGATCGAGGCGATCCATGACCCGGCGCAAGCTGCTCGACTGGGTGGCGGCGGGCCTCTTGGTGCTGCTGCCGGCGCTGGTGCTGCGCGCCAGCGTGCGGCGCGGCGAGCCGGGCACGATCGACCAGGCGCTGCTGCGGGTGACCGCGCCGCTGTCGGCCGGCGTGAGCTGGGTGGTCGAGGGGCTCGGTGGCCTGTGGTCGCGCTACGTCGCGCTGATCGACGTCGAGGACGAGAACCGCGAGCTGCGCGGCGACAACGAGCGCCTGCGCCGCGAGCTGGCGGCGATGGCGCGCCGGGCCTACGACGTCGAGGCGCTCGAACAGCTGGCGGTGCTCAAGCGGCGGACCCACGCCGACACCGTCGGCGCCCGGGTCATCGGCGCGCCCTTGTCGCCGTTCTTCCGGGTCGTCCGCATCCGCATCGATCGCGGCACCGGCCAGGTCTCGCCCGGCATGCCGGTCATCACCGCGGTCGGCCTGGTCGGCCGCGTCGACAAGGTGTACGGCGCCTACGCCGACGTCATGCTGGTGACCGACCCGTCGTCGTCGATCGAGATCGTGCTGCCGCGCACCGGCGCGCGCGGCATCCTGACCGGGGCCGGCCGGGCCGACAGCTACGCCTGCAAGCTGCAGTGGCTCGAGCAGGCGGCTGGCGATGACACCAGCGGCACCGCGGCCCAGCTCGGCGACGCCGTCGTCACCTCGGGCCTGGGCGCCGAGTTCCCGGCCGGCATTCCGATCGGCACGGTCAGCAAGGTCGGCGATCGGACCGGCATGTTCCAGCAGGTCGAGGTCGAGCCGGCGGTCGACCCGTCGCGGCTGCGCGCGGTGATGGTGCTGCTGGCGCCGCCGCCGCCGCCGGACCCGGACGCCGGCGGGACGCGGCGCTCGGGCCCGGCCACCGGGCGGAGGCCGTACTGATGCGGACCGCGGCCGTGGTCGCGGTGGCCTACCTCCTGGCCGTCGTCGTGTCGAGCGTGTGGCGCCTGCTGCCGGCGCCGGTGTCGACGGTGCTGGTGCCCGACGTGGTGGCCCTGACCGCGGCTTACCTCGGCCTGACCGCGCGCGGCCCGGTCGCCCCGGCCATGGCCGGCGCAGTCGTGCTCGGCTACCTGGCCGACCTCATCTCCGGCGCGCCGCCCGGCCTCCTGGCCCTGACCGCGGCGCTGTCGACGCTGCTGGCGCACGGCGTGCACCGCCGCCTGCTGGTGCGCGGCGCGACCATGACCGTGGCGTTCGCGGTGTTCGTCGGCGTGGCCTCGTCGCTGCTGCTGCTGCTGCTGCGAGTGAGCCACGGCCTCCGCGGCGCCGCCGCCGGGGTCGAGCTGACCCGGGTCGCCGGTGTCGGCCTGGCCACCGGCCTGCTCGGCCCGGTCGTGCTCGGCCTGTACCGCCGCATCGACGCCGCCTTCGCCCGCACCGGGCGCGAGCGCGACGCCGCGCTCGAGGGGCTGGCGCCATGATCCTGCGCGGCGCGCCCGGGGCCGGCCAGGGCGCCATCGAGCTGAGCCGGCGCCTGCGCTGGGCCCTGCTGGTGGTCGGCCTGGTGTTCCTGCTGCTGGCCGGGCGGCTGTGGCAGCTGCAGGTGGTGCGCGGCGACACCTACTTCCAGCGCACCGTGTCCAACGTCGTGCACGAGCGCTACTTGCCGTCGGTGCGCGGCAAGATCCTCGACCGCGCCGGCGTGCCGCTGGCGGCCAACCGCCCGGCCTACAGCGTCTACGTCGTGCCGCGCCAGCTGACCACCGAGGCCCGGGCCGAGCTGGTCCGCCTGCTCGGCCTGACCGACGAGGAGGTCGGCAAGGTCGACGAGCGTATCGCCGGCGGCAAGAAGCGCAGCGCCGGCCAGCCGGTGCTGGTGCTCGAGGACCAGGGCCGCGATCGCGCCGCGCTGATCGAGCAGGCCCGGTTCCGCCTGCCCGGGGTCGAGGTCCGGCACGAGCCGTACCGGACCTACCCGCAGGGGGACCTGGCCGCCCACGCGGTCGGCTACATGACGCAGATGACCAGCGGCGAGTTCGATCGCCTGGCCGAGCAGGGCTACGCGCCCGACGAGCTGGTCGGGCGGTACGGCCTCGAGGCGGCGTGGGACAACTACCTGCGCGGCACCAAGGGCATCGAGCGCTACGCCGTCGACGCCCGCGGCCAGCGCCTCGACGAGGCGACCGCGGCCGGCCTCATCAAGGGCGAGCGGGTCATCGCCCCGGTGCCCGGCGCCAACGTCATCACCACCCTCGACGCCACGCTGCAGCGCCTGGCCGAGCGCGCGGTCGCGCCGCACCAGGCCGCCGCGGTGGTGGCCATCGAGGTCGGTACCGGCAAGGTCCGGGCCCTGGTGTCGAAGCCGTCGTTCGACCCCAACGTCATGACCGGGCACCTGACCCGGGCCGAGGAGGCCCTGCTCACGTCCGACCCGCGCAAGCCGTTCATCGACAAGACCCTGCGCGCGACCTACCCGCCCGGCTCGGTGTTCAAGTTCGTCACCGCCATCGCCGCCCTCGAGGACGGTCAGGCCGCCGAGGACGAGCCCATCTTCTGCACCGGCAGCTACGAGCTGGCCGGCACCACGTTTCGCTGCACCTCGAGCCACGAGCGGCTCGACCTCGTCGGCGCGATCCAGCACTCGTGCAACGTGTACTTCTGGAAGCTGGCCGAGCGGGTCGGCATCGACCGCCTGGCCGAGGTGGCGCGCGCCTACGGCTTCGGCGCGCCGACCAACATCGGCCTGGGCGCCGACGCGCCCGGCCGCATCCCGACCAAGGCCTGGTACGAGCAGCGCACCCGCTACAAGGTCGGCTACGCCACCAACGCCGCTACCGGGCAGGGCGACGTCGAGGTCACCGTGCTGCAGGTGGCGATGGCGTACGCCGCCCTGGTCGACAACGGCAACCTGTACGTGCCGCAGCTGGTCGAGCGGGTCGAGGCGGCCGACGGGCGCGTGCTGTACGCGTACGAGCCGAAGATCGCCAACGCCGTGCGCACGCCGCCCGACGTGCTCGACCTGCTCCACCGCGGCATGGTCAAGGTGGTGGGCGAGGCCGGCGGCACCGCCTACGAGTACGCCCGCTCGGAGGTGGTGACCATCGCCGGCAAGTCCGGCACCGCCGAGGTGCGCAAGCGCCCGCGCAAGAAGGAGGACGAGGTGGTGCGTGACGGCTGGCACCCGACGCAGTCGCACGCGTGGTTCGCCGGCTACGCGCCGGCCGACGCGCCGGAGCTCGTCGTGGTCGTGCTGATCGAGCACGGCGGCTCCGGCGGCAAGGTGGCCGGGCCGGTCGCGCGCTCCATCATCGAGGGCTACTTCCAGAAGGTGCGGCCCGGCGCCAGCGCCCGCGCCAGCCGGGCCGGCACCGACGAGGCGGCCCGGGTGCGCGACGCCCTGCGCCGCAGCGCCGAGCAGGTCGGCCTCGAGCCGCCGCCGGTGGTGGCGCCGCCGGCGCCGGCGCGGCCCCCGGTCGGCACCGGCAGCGCGGCGGGCAGCGGCAGCGGCAGCGGCAGCGCCGGAGCGCGCCCGTGAGCCGGCTGGCCATCGACCTGCCACGCGCCCAGATCGGCGCGACCCGCTGGCGCCGATTCCGGGCCAGCGTCGACTGGCCGCTGGTGATCACCGTGGTGGCCATCGCCGCCATCGGCCTCTTCAACCTGTACTCCGCCACCCACGGCACCCGCTACCACCGCAAGTTCGACTCGCAGGTGAAGTGGATGTCGATCGGCGTCGTCGTGTTCGCCGCCTTCACGATGATCGACTACCGCAGCCTGGTCCGGCTGGCCTGGCTGGCCCTGGCCGGCGGGGTCGGCCTGCTGCTGGTGGTCGAGCTGGTCGGGGTCATCACCAAGGGCAGCTCGCGCTGGATCGACGTCGGCTCGTTCCGGGTCCAGCCGTCGGAGCCGGCCAAGATCGCCATCATCCTGGTGCTGGCGCGCATGCTGCAGGAGTCCGAACATCACAAGCCGAGCCCGCGCCAGGTGGCGCTGCGCCTGGGAGCGCTGGCCGTGCCCATCGGCATGGTCGGCCTGCAGCCCGACCTCGGCACCGCGACGCTGATGACCCTCATCGCCGTCAGCGTCGGCTACCTGTGCGTGGTCAACCTGTGGCCCATGCTGCACGGCACGCTGATCGGCCTGCTCGCCATCCCCATCCTGTGGGAGACGATGCACGGCTACCAGAAGGATCGCATCCTGGCCTTCCTCGATCCCTCGGCCGACCCGACCGGCAACGGCTGGCACACCCAGCAGAGCATCTTCGCGGTCGGGTCGGGCCAGCTGTGGGGCAAGGGCTACCAGGAGGGCACCCAGAACCAGTTCGACTTCCTGCCCGAGCACTGGACCGACTTCCCGTTCTCGGTCTGGGCCGAGGAGTGGGGTTTTGCCGGCTCGCTGGTGGTGCTGGTGCTGTACCTGTTCCTGATCCTGTGGATCCTCGGCGTCGGCCTGTCGGCGCGCGACCGCGCCGGCACGGTGATCTGCGTCGGCGTCGCCGCCATGATCTTCTGGCACGCCGCCGTCAACATCGCGATGGTGCTCGGGCTGGCCCCGGTGGTCGGCATCACCCTGCCGCTGGTCAGCTACGGCGGCGCCTCGGTCCTGACCTTCCTGGCCGCGCTCGGCATGGTCGCCAGCGTGTCGCTGCGCAAGCACGGCTACTGACCCGGAGGTGCCGACCGGCGCCGGTGTGCGCGAGGCTTGGCCCTGCCTGCGCGCGCCATTGGCCCTGGTTGTGCGCGCAAATTGGCTAGGCAGTCGCGCCGAGGCAGGCCGGGCATCTACCCGCGGGAGGTGATTGCCAGGCCGCCTCGCGTATACTCGCCCCATGTGTCCGCCCGACCCGCCCGCCGGCGCGCCGACCATGGCGTCGATGGCCGGGGTCGACCTCGGCATCCTCGGCACCGGCACGCTCGTCGGCGACTTCCGCATCGAGGGCCTCATCGGCCAGGGCGGCATGGGCCAGGTCTACGGCGCCATCCACCCGGTCATCGGCAAGCGCGCCGCCATCAAGGTGCTGCGGCGCGAGCTGTGCAGCGACGCCGAGTCGATCGACCGCTTCGTCAACGAGGCGCGCGCGGTCAACCAGATCGGCCACCCCAACATCGTCGACGTGTTCGCGTTCGGCGGCCTGCCCGACGGACGGCAGTACATGGCCATGGAGTGGCTGCGCGGCGAGAGCCTCGATCGCCGGCTGGCGCGTGGCGTCATCCCGCTCGACGAGGTGTGCGACATCCTGCTCGCGGTGTGCGCCGCGCTCGACGCCGCCCACGACAAGGGCATCGTCCACCGCGACCTCAAGCCGCACAACCTGTTCCTGGTCGAGGTCAAGGGCGCCCGCCCGCTGATCAAGCTGCTCGACTTCGGCCTGGTCAAGCTGATGGGCCCCGACGAGCAGCGGATGGAGCGGACCCGGTCGGGCTTCCTGCTCGGCACGCCGGCGTACATGTCGCCCGAGCAGGCGCGCGGACGCGGCGTCGACTACCGGACCGACCTGTACGCGCTCGGGGTGATGGCGTACCAGATGGTCACCCACCAGCTGCCGTTCGACGAGCCATCGGCGATGGAGATGATCGTCGCCCACCTGCAGAAGACCCCGCCGCCGCCGTCGCACTGGCGGCCCGGGCTGCCGGCGGCCCTCGACGCGCTGATCCTCGCGCTGCTGGCCAAGGACGCCGGGCAGCGGCCGAGCCTGCAGCAGGTCGGCATGGCGCTGCGCGAGCTGCAGCGCCAGCTCATCGCCGGCGGGGCGCTGGCCACCGGCGCCGGCGCGGTGGTCGGCGGCATGGCCATGCCGGGCTTCGCCATCGGCTCGGTCGTCGCCGGCGCCACGGCGGGCAGCGGTGCGGCGAGCGGCGCGGCGAGCGGGACCTCCCCGGGCGCGGCCGCGCTGCCGGCGCTCACCTCCGGCATGGCCAGCGCGGTGGCGCCAGCGCCGCCCCGGCGTGGCCGCACCGTCCGCACCATCGCCCTGCTGCTGGTGGCGACGGTGGCGGTCGGCGTGGTGGCCTTCGTGGCGACCCGGGCGACCCGGCGCTCGGCGTCGACGCCCGCGGCGCCGGCCGGTGGGCTGGCCCCGGGCGTGGTCGCCGATGCCGCGATCGCACCGGCCGCGGCGCCCACCGACGCGGCGATGAGCCCGGCGCTGGCGGTCGACGCCAGCGTGACGGTGCCGCCCCCGGTCGACGCCGCACCAGCGCCGGACGCCCGCAAGCGCGACCGCCACGGTGGTGATCGCCACGGTGGTGATCGCCGGAACTCGCCGGGGCCGGGCAGCGGTTCCGGCGTGACCAGGCCGCCACCCGACGACGATGACGACGGCACGGTCCGGGTCCTGCCGACGAAGCGGTGAGCCGGCGTGTGGGACCCTCGACAGGAACACAGCAAGCGTGAAGGAGCGGCGATGACGAACGATCGACAGCAGGGACGCCGGTGGCAGAACGCGATGGTGCTCGGCCTCACCCTGGCCGGTGCCAGCGTGGCCTCGGCCCAGCCCGCACCACCGCCGACGTCGGACCCGGCCGCGCTCGAGGCCAGCGGCCAGCGCCACTTCGACCTGGCCGAGTACGACGCCGCCGTGCGCGACTTCAAGGAGGCCTACCGCCTGACCGATCAGCCCGGCTTCCTCTACAACATCGCCCAGGCCTTCCGGCTCGGCGGCGATTGCCGGCAGGCGTTGACCTTCTACAAGACCTTCGTGCGGCGCGTGCCCGACGCGCCCAACCTGGCCAAGGTCAAGGAGCGCATCTCCGAGATGGAGGCCTGTGTCGCCAAGCTGCCGCCGGTGTCGACGGGCACGGGCACGGGCGCGACCGGTGGGGCGGGTGGTGAGCCCGGCGCGGGCAGCGCGGGCACCGCGGGCACCGGCGGGAGCGCTGGCGGCGGCGATGGTGCCAGCGGGGGTGGTGCCGGTGGTGACGGCGCGGCCGGTACGGGCGGGGATGGCGGCCTGGGGACCGGCGCCGGAGCGGCCGCCGGGGCGTCCGACGGGCCCGCCGATGGTGGCGGTGTGGGCACGGGCGACGCCGCGCCGGGTGGTGGCTGGATGAAGTGGGGCGGCATCGGCGGGCTGGCCGCGGGTGGCCTGGCTGGAGTCGGCGCGATCTACTTCGCGACGCAGGGCTCGTCGAAGGCCGAGGCGCTGACCGAGGCGTGTGCGACCGGCTGCTCGAGCGAGATCGCGCTCGGCCTCGAGGCCGACGGCGAGGCCGCCAACCGGAACGCGGTCATCTTCGCCGCCACCTCGGGGGTGCTGGTGGTCGGTGGCGCGGTGCTGTACGTGCTGTCGCGGCGCGGCCAGGAGCGCCCGGCCATGGCGCTGGTCCCCACCGCGGGCGGTGCCGCCGCCGTGCTGGGCGGTCGGTTCTGACCATGGCGCCGCGGCGAGCGCCGGTGGGCCCACACCTTCTTGGCGCGGCGCTGGTCGCCGCCGCGCTGGTGAGCCCGGCTGCCGGCTGTTTCAAGGTCGACGTCGCCAGCTGCACCGTGGCGTGCGCCAGCGACGGCGACTGCCCGGGTGGGTTGACCTGCAGCGCCGAGGGACGGTGCTCGACCGGGGGCAGCTGCGCCGGCGGCGCCGACGCCGGGGCGGCCGACGCGGTCACCACCTGCACGCCCGACGAGTTCCTCAGCTGCAGCGACCCCAGCACCGCGGTGCGCTGCAACAGCACCGGGGACGGCGCGGTGACCGTCGCCTGCGGCGCGCCCGGGTGCAGCGACCTGGCCGCCGGCTGCAACCTGTGCGAGGCCAGCTCGACCCGCTGCGTGGGCGACCAGCTCGAGCAGTGCGCCGCTGACGGCAGCGGCCTGGGCTCGGTCGAGACCTGTGACCTCGGCTGTGTCGACACCGCGACGCCGGCGCGCTGCGCGACGATCGCCCCGGTGTGGTTGCCCGGCGTCTGTGACGTCGAGGCGCCGGCCGGGGTGGTGACCATCGCCGCCGGCACCTACGACACCGGCCTGGCCGCGACCTGCAGCGGCGGCATGGTGGCGCAGAGCGGGGCGGCCCCGATCTGCGTCGTGCGCGGGCGGAACCTCAACGTGCCCGGCAGCGTGGTCTACACCGGCCCCAACCCGGTCGCGCTGGTCGCCGATGTCAACCTGGTCATGGACGGGAACATCGACGTGTCGGCCAACGGCGTGGACGACGGGCCCGGCGGCGGCCCGAGCTTGATCGCAGCGGCGTTCGGCACGCCGGCGTCGCGCGCGTCGCGGGGCGGGTCCGGTTCGGGCTTCAAGACCAACGGCGGCCTCGGCGGGGCCGGAACCGGCACCGCCGGCACCGCCGGGACGTTCGTCAATCCGCTGGTGCTCAACGCCTTCCTGGGCGGGCCAGGAGGCTCGAGCCCGACGGTGGTCAACGGCGGCGGGTTCGGTGGCGGTGGCGGCGGCGGCCTCATCCTGGTGGCGTGTCGCGGGGTGGTGACGGTGAACGGATCGATCGACGCCGGCGGCGGCGGCGGGCGCCCGGGCTACGACGAAACCGAGGGAGCCCAGGTGTCCGTCCTCTCTGCCGGCGGTGGCGGCGCCGGCGGCTACGTGGTCGTCCAGGGGGCGCGGGTGGTGCTGGGCGCGACCGCCGCGCTGTGGGCCAACGGCGGCGGCGGCGGTGGCGGCACCCATGGCAACGACGGCGTCGGCCTGGCCGGCGAGGACGGGCGGCGGGCGGCGCAGGCGGCGCCTGGCGGCATCGGCCAGCTCGGTGGCGGGACCGGCGGCAACGGCGGGAGCATGATGCCGCCCACGGCCGGCGGTAGCGACGGCCAGGGCTCGGCCGGCGGCGGCGGCGGCAGCGCCGGCCGCATCCAGGTGTACGCGCCGGCGCCGGTCGCGACCCGGGTCATGAGCGCCGTCCAGGCCTTCTCGCCGACGCTCGAGGGCTTCCAGCCCGTGCCGACGCGATGAGCCCGGGGCGCCGGCTGCGCGCCGTCGGCTACTGGTTCGACGACGCGGCGCCCAACCGCTACCCACGGGCCCAGGCCCTGGTCGGTCGGTGGGACCCGACCCGCCGGCGCGCGGTGGTGGCCTACCTGCGGCGCGGCGCGCTGTACGAGGCCTATGGCGCGTGCGCGAGCTGCCGCTTCGACTGTGGGGCGCCGGCGCGGGTGCTCGGGCACCGCGATCTGTTCGACGGGGTGTACGTGTGGCCCGAGGGGCTGGCGCACACCGTCGAGGCCCACGCCGTGCGGCTGCCTGAGGGGTTCATCCGGCGGGCGCTGACCGGGCCGGATCCGGCGAGGCTGCGCCGGCCGCACCAGCGTGACGGCACGGTCGATGACGCCTGGTGGCTGGCATGGGCGGCGCGCCGCGGCGCCCTGGTCGACCTGCGCGGCTGGGCCCGGCCCGGCCCGCGCGACCGGGCGCGCCTGCCGCCGGTGGTGGCCGACGCCGACCTGCTGGCGCTCGGCCGCGGCGGCCGGCGGGGCCTGGTGCGCTGGGCCGATGGTCGCCTCGGCGTCGTCGATCTCGGCCCGGGCCGGATCGTGCGGGTCCTGCCCGGCTGGGCGGCGTGGCCGGCGGGCGCGGAGTAGGGTAGGGCGGTGGTGACGCCGCACACGACCGATGCCGCCGCCGCGGCCGCCGCGACGGCGGCGCGCGAGCCGCGGCCCCGCTGCCTGCGCTGCCGGCGCCCGACCAGCGTGTGTTACTGCGCGTCGATCCCGTGCCTGCCGACGCGGACCCGGGTGGTGATCCTGCAGCACCCGCGCGAGCGCGACATGCCGATCGGCACCGCCCGCATGGCCAGCCTGGCCCTGCCGCAGGCCGTGCTCCGGGTCGGACGGACCTGGGACCACGACGCGGCGCTGGCGGCCGAGCTGAACGACCCGTCCCGCCCCGCCATCTTGCTGTACCCCGGGCCGGGCGCGCGCGACATCCTGCGCGACCCGCCGACCGGTCCGGTCACGCTGGTGGTGGTCGACGGGACCTGGTCCCAGGCCAAGACGGTCGTGCGCGACAGCGCCTGCCTGCGCGAGCTGCCGCGCTACGCCTTCGCCGCGCCGACCCCGTCGGAGTACCGCATCCGGCGCGAGCCCGACGACGCGTTCGTGTCGACCATCGAGGCGCTGATGCACGTGCTGGGGGCGCTCGAGGGCGACGCCGAGCGCTTCCGCGCCCTGCTGGTGCCGTTCCGGGCCATGGTCGACGCCCAGCTCGCGCGCAAGGGCGACGACGGCGCGCCGCGCCAGCGTCGAGCCCGCCCGCCGGTGCCGATGTCGGCGCGGCTCCCGGCGGCGATCAGCGAGCGCTGGGACCAGGTGGTCGCCGTGGTCGGCGAGGCCAACGCCTGGCCGTACCAGCCGGCCGCCGGTGAGCCGGCCCGGCCGCCGCGGCCCGGTCCGCCGCTGGCCAGCCGGCGCGGCGACGAGCTGGTGCAGTGGGTCGCGCACCGGGCCGGCCGCGCCGCCGACGATGCCGGCGCGACGTTCGCGGCGCTGGCGGCGCCGCGCCGGCCGCTGTCGCCGAGCACGCCGTACCACACCCGCCTTCTGGCCGAGGCCATCACCGCGGCGCCGCCGGTGGCCGAGGTGCTGACGCGCTGGTCGGGCTTCGGGCGCGCCGGCGACGTGCTGGCGTCGTGGGGCCCGTATCCGGTCGGGCTGTGGGCCGAACACGGCGGCGTGGTCGACGAGTGGATCGACGTACGCGCCGCCGCGCAGCGCCTGACCAGCCGCAAGTTCGGCAGCCTCGATGCCTACGCCGCGACCCTGGGCCCGGCACCGGCACCGCTGGCACCCGGTCGGGCCGGGCACCGGCTGGCACTGCTGGTGCAGATCCTGACGGCGTGGCGGGCGATGCTGTAGCAGGTCGCTGCAAACGCGGCTGTGCCGCGTCATCGCGCGCGTGGAGGCCGTGGAGGCCGTCGGTCCAGCAACTCGGCCGGGTCGATCGGCCCGCCGGCGCGGAGCCAGCCCTCGCGGGCGAGCCAGGTCTTCGGAGCGCTCAACGGGGAGCCCGCGGGAGGAGGCGACCCGTCGATGACCCAGACACCCGACTTCGTCGGGTGCCATCGTCCCGACGACCACCGGTCGGGCTCGAAGAAGCGCAGGCGCTGACGGAGCTGGCCGGGATTGGCTCGCCAATCCCGGATCGAATGACTCACGTGGTTGAACAGCACGTAGCGCAGGGTGTTGCGCATCTGCGTCGGCGAGGTGACCGGGCGGGCGTGGTAGCGGTCGGCGAAGACCCGACCGCGCCGGGCGAAGGCCTTGTTCCAGCCGCGGGCCAGGCGGATCGCCAGCCCCTTCATGCCGCGCGAGAGCGCGGTGTCATCGTTGGCCTCGACGATGAGGTGGAGGTGGTTGCCCTCGAGGGCGTAGTGCAGGACGCGGAAGCCGGTGACGCGGGTGTGGTC
>JAGPCO010000107.1 GCA_018058095.1 Kofleriaceae bacterium | reverse complement strand
CCCGCCCTGCGCCTGTCCACAGCAGGAGGCTTCAGCCGACGCCCGGGTCGGTCCACGCCGCACACCCCCGCCGGGGTCTGCACCCTCGTCGCCACTCCGCCGAAATCCCTCGACATCATCGTCGCGATATTATATAAGCCCTAAATGTTTCCCCCCACCGCTCGCCCCCGCAGCGACCGACGTCGCCACGCCGTGCCGGCCGGGGCCCAGGTCAGCTTCGACGACCTCGTGCGCGGCATCACCACGCCGCCACGGCGGCCGCGGCGGCGCCGGCGCGGCCGTCCGCCCATGCAGCACCGCAACTCGGTCAAGCGCTGCCGGAGACCTCGCTTCGCGAGGACCACCGTCCACCACGTCAGCCTGCGCACCGTCGACACCCTGCCCAGGCTGCGCACCCGCGCCGGCCTCGAGGTCCTGGAACGCGCCCTCACCGGCGCGCGTGACCACACCCGCGTCACCGGCTTCCGCGTCCTGCACTACGCCCTCGAGGGCAACCACCTCCACCTCATCGTCGAGGCCGAGGATGACACCGCGCTCTCGCGCGGCATGAAGGGCCTGGCGATCCGCCTGGCCCGCGGCTGGAACAAGGCCTTCGCCCGGCGCGGCCGGGTCTTCGCCGACCGCTACCACGCGCGCCCGGTCACCTCACCGACGCAGATGCGCAACACCCTGCGCTACGTGCTGTTCAACCACGTGAGCCATTCGATCCGGGATTGGCGAGCCAATCCCGGCCAGCTACGCCAGCGCCTGCGCTTCTTCGAGCCCGACCGGTGGTCGTCGGGACGATGGCACCCGACGAAGTCGGGTGTCTGGGGCATCGACGGGTCGCCGCCTCCCGCGGGCTCCCCGTTGAGCGCTCCGAAGACCTGGCTCGCGCGTGAGGGCTGGCTCCGCGCTGGCGGACCGATCGACCCGGCCGAGCTGCTGGACCGCCGCCCTCCACGCCCCCCACGCGCGCGATGACGGTGCCTCGCCGCGATGAGGCCTGAGCGCGTCCGACCGTCCCGGCACCTAGAATACGGGGTCGGACTGCTAGCGGCTCAGGCCGCCGGCCGGCCCAGGCCGAAGCGGCGGTGGTCGGCCAGCGTGCAGCGGTCCTGCACCACCTCGATGCCGGCCGCGGTCAACGCGGCGGCGACGGCGTCGTGGCGCAGCCCGAGCTGCAGCCACACCACCCGCGGCCGGGCAGCGAGCAGCTCGGGCAGGTGGTCGGCGATGGCCTCGGTCCGGCGGAACACGTCGACCAGGTCGAGCCGGCGGCCGCCCAGCTCGAGGTCGGCCAGGGTCGCCACCACCGGGCGCCCGCACGACACGCGCCCGGCCAGGGCCGGGTTGACTCCGTGCACCTCGTAGCCGTGCTCGTGCAGGTACGCCGGCACGTAGCCGGCCGGGCGCGCCAGGTCGTGGTGGATGCCGAGCACCGCGACCAGCGGGGAGGTGGCGAGGATCCGTCGCGCCCGCGCGTCATCGTCCATCCGCGCCAGTGTAGCGCCGATGCCGGCGGTGCCTCAGCGCGGCGCCGAACCCGGCCGGTCCGGCCTTGCCTTTTCTCGAATCGCCCCCAAGGTGGCCGCGCCCCTCGCGGAAGGAAGCAGCGCCCATGTCGGAGAAGCCGTCCGTCGAATCCGTGCTCGAACGTGGCCTGTTCGCCTCGCGCTGGCTCATGGCGCCGATGTACGCCGGCCTGGTCGTCAGCCTGGCCATGCTGATGGTCATCTTCGTGCGCGAGCTGGTGCACTACGTGCCCCAGGTCCTGACCATGTCGGCCGAGAAGGGGATCCTGGCGATCCTCACGCTCATCGACCTGTCGCTCGCGGCCAACCTCCTCCTCATCGTCCTGTTCTCCGGCTACGAGAACTTCGTGTCCAAGCTCGAGATCGGCGACACCGCCGATCGCCCGGACTGGATGGGCACCGTCGACTTCTCTGGCCTCAAGATGAAGTTGATCGCGTCGATCGTGGCGATCTCCGGCATCCACCTCCTCAAGATCTTCATGGCGCTCGGCAAGCCAGACGCGGGGGCCGCCGTCGCCGACGACACCCTGCGCTGGATGGTGATCATCCACCTGACCTTCGTCGTGTCCGGGGTGCTGCTCGCCCTGATGGACTGGCTCAGCTCGCGGTCGGCCCGGCACTGAGCCCGGCCGCGTCCGCCGGCGCGGCCTGCTAGGGTAGAGCGGATGCCTGATCCTGCGCCGAGGCTGATCGCGCCGAGCGCGCCCGGTGCGGGCCTGCATCGGCTGGTGGCGGCCTTGCTGGCCGCCAGCGCGACGATCGGGTTCGGCGCCTGCGGCGGGGGCACGGCCGATCCGATCCGCCGGCTGGCCGCGCACGCCGGTGGCGCCGACGGAGACCCGGCCGACCTGCTGCTCGCGGTCGACGGGCGGCGGCTGGCTGGCACCTGGGTCGGCGACCTGGCGCGCGCCGCCCTGGCCATCCTGCCGGCCGACCGGCGCTGCTTGATCGACGCCGTCTTGCGCGCGCCCAGGGCGCTGCTGGTCCGGCGCGGCGCTGGCTGGAGCGTGCTGCTGGCCGGCGACGATGACCCGTGCCAGGCGCTGTCGCGCATCGCCCCGGGCGTGCTGGCCGGCACGGTTGGCGGCCGCATCACGGTGGGAGCGGCGGCGCCCGCCGGCGAGATCGACGCCCTGGCCACGGGGCTGCGGCCGGCCGGGCTGGCGCTGGTGGCGCGTGCGCCGGCCCGCGCCGGCAACGCGGCCGGCGCGGCGGACGAGGATGTGCCGGCGCTCGTCGTCGTCCGGGCCCAGCTCGTCGACGGCGGCGACCGGGCGCGTGCCCAGGTCAGCGGCCGCGACGTCGACCAGGTCCAGCTCGCCGTCGGCACCGCGCTGCCGAGCCCGGTCCTGCGCATCGATGGCCGCGGCCCGGACCTGGCCGTCACCCTCGAGCTGGCGACCCAGGCCCAGCGCGATCAGGTCCGGCTGTGGCTGGTCGGCTGGCTGGCGGCCCGGGTCGCGTTGGCGGTGGCGCCGGTCGAGCGCGCGGCCTGCCCCGGTCGCGGCGACGAGCTCGATCCTGCGGTGGCGTGCAGCGAGGACGGCCGCCGCTTCACGGTGGGGCCGGACCGGGCGGCCGCCCTGGTCGCCGCCCTGGCCGCGGCGCCGCTGCGGCCGCGGGTGGCCGGTGGCCGCGTCGATGGCCTCGTCGTCGGCGATCTCGAGCCGGTCGCCTTGCTGCGCGCGCTCGGCTGGCGCAGCGGCGACGCGGTGCTGGCTCTCGACGATCGCCCGGTGCGCGACGGCGCCGACCTCGGCGCCCGGTTCGTGCCGACGGTGCGCCCGGTCCGCCTCACGGTGCGGCGCGACGACCGCGTGCTGGTCATCGACTACCGGCCGGCGCCGGCGCGTTGAACGGGCCGGCTGCGGCTTGAAACCCGGCCGCCGCCTGTGGCAATCGTCCCGCGGCATGCCCGCCGCGACCGCCCCGCTCGCCCTGGTCACCGCCGTCGTGATCGCCCTCGCCGGCTCCGGCCAGGCGCGGGCCGACCAGGACCTGCCGGTGGCGGCCGCCCCGGCGCCGACCAGCCAGGCCGCGGGCGCCGCGGTCGACTTCATCGACGACGCGCGCGCGCTGCTGCGGGTCGGCGCGTGTGGGGCGGGCGAGCTGCCGGCCTTCGTGCCGGCCACGGTAGTGGACCCGCACTGCCGCGCGGTCGGGCGGATCCGCGCGCGCTTCGCCGGCAGGTGGTTGGCCCCGGCGCGGGCCTTCTTCGCCGGCGTCGTGCCGTCCTCGGTGCCGCGCCGCGTGGTGTACCCGTTCGCCGGCGGTGACCTCACCACCGCGCTGGTGGTCTTTCCGGACGCCGACGAGATCACCACGCTGTCCCTCGAGCCGGCGGGCGACCCCCGCACCCTGCCGGTCGTGCGCGGCGCGGTCCTGACCCGGGCGCTCGAGGTGGTGCGAACCGAGCTCGACCTGCTGTACGGCGTGAAGTTCTCGTACACCAAGCACCTGGTCGGGGCGATGCGGGCCGGCCACCTGCCGACCCAGCTCATCTTCGGCCTGGTCGCGCTCGATCTGGCCGGGCTCGAGCCGGTCGCGGTGCGCTACTTCGAGGTCGCCGACGACGGCTCCCTGCGGTACCTCGACGCCGCGGCGGTCGCCGCCATCGGCACGCCGTCGTCGGCGCAGCGCCGCAGCCGCAACCGCGCCTTCGGCAACGTCGAGATCACCTTCCGCACGCCGGGCCAGGATCGCGTGCGCGTCTACCGCCACCTCATTGCCAACCTCGACGACGCCCACCTGGCCAGGACGCCCGGGGTGCTGCGCCACCTGCAGGCCAAGGGCGACGTCGCCGCCATGACCAAGGCCGCCAGCTACCTGCTCGACTACGAGGGCTTCTCCACCATCCGCACCTACCTGCTCGACCACGCGGCGTGGATGGTGTCGGACGCGACCGGCGTGCCGCCGCGTTTCCTGGCCGGCCGCGCGCTCGGCCACGCCACCTGGGGCCGCTACGCCTCGGCGCACATGAACGCCTCGCGCCGGGTCGTGCGCGAGTGGTCGGCGCTGTTTCGCCAGCAGCCGGCGCGCGAGATGCCGATCCGCTTCGGCTATCCGGATGGCAGCAAGGCCAGCCACCTCGTCGTCATGAGCCGCCGTTGAGGTGAGATCGTCGTCGGTGTGGCGACCCGGCGGCGCGGCATGTGCCGCCGTGTACGACAACGCTGCACAGCTGGAATCGTGGCGCGCACGGTCGTCCGATCCCGGCGCGGTTGCTAGCATCGATTCGTGATCGCGATCTGTAGCCGTTGCACGCTCGCCATCGACCTCTGCGAGGGCCGCGCCACGGTGAACGCCAGCGGCCGCGTCGTCCAGTTCTGCGCGACCTGCTGGCCGCAGCGCGACACGCCGCTGGCGCCGGTGGCCACCGCGCCGGAGCCCATGGCCAGCCCGCGCCCGTCGACGCGGCCGGCCTGGCCGAACGGCCGTCGCCTCGCCGCCGGCGCGGCCCTGGTCGCCGCGGCGGCGCTGGCCGTGCTGCGCCCGACGCCCGAGGTCGAGGCCGCGTTGCCAGCGGCCGGCCTGGACGAGGTCGGCCTCATCGAGGAGGACGTGTCGACCGGCATGGTCGCGGCCGAGGCCCTGCTGCCGCCGGCCACGCCGCCGGTGCCGACGCCCCGCAAGGCCGACGGCACCGTCGATCTCGGCGCCATCCCGCCCTGGATCCACCCGGTCACCGACGCGGCCGAGCTGGTGCCGGTGCGCGGCACCCGCTCGTTCGGCGCCGAGCGACGCGGGGTCGAGCGGTCGGAGTGCGGGCGCGGTCACTGCGGCCTCGACCTCGACGGGCCGCGCGGTCGCACGGTGGTGGCCGTCGCGCCCGGGCAGGTGGTGCGGGTCGAGCACTCGCGCGACGGCCGCGACGGCCGCAGCGGGCGCTACGTCCGCATCGCCCACGCCGACGGCCTGTTCACCTCGTACATGCACCTCGACGCGGTCGCGGCCGAGCTGGTGGTCGGCGACCAGGTCGTGGCCGGGCAAGTGCTGGGCACGCTCGGCAAGTCGGGCATCCGCACCGCGGCGCCGCACTTGCACTTCTCGCTCGAGGCCACCGACGCCCACGGCCGCCTGCGCTACGTCGATCCGACCCACCTGCTGGTCACCGCCGACGTCGTGCCCGACCCGGTCCGGGTCGCGGCGCAGGCGGCGTCGACCGCCCGCGCCAACTGGTAGCGGTGACGTCGCCGCCGGTGGCTGACAGGGCCGGGTCGGCCGTGGTGAAGTAGCGCCGTGTCCGAGCGCAGCAGCGAAGGCCGTCCGCGTCGCACCCGCGCCCCGTCGGTGGTGCCGATGCCGATCTTCCCGCGCTCGGTTCCGACCTACGTCGGCCGCGGCGCCGAGCTGGCTCGGGCCCTGGCCCACATCGACGACGAGACCCTGCACCTGGTCTACGGCGTCGGTGGCGTCGGCAAGAGCGAGTTCGTGTTCCGGGTGGTGGAGGAGCTGCGCCGGCGGCCGCGCTGGGCCGACGCCGCCGGCCTGCTGGTCAGCGTGCACCCCGGGATGGCGGCCGAACACGTGCTGGCCAGCCTGGCCGCCACCGCCGGTGCGCGCCGGCCGCGGACCCAGCTCGCCTCGGCCGGGGCGATGGCGCCCGACGACGATCTGCTGGCGGCGGCGCGGGCCCTCGAGCTCCGGCCGTCGCTGGTGTTCATCGACGATCTGCACCACCTCGATCCGGTCGAGGCCGGTCGCATCCTCGGGTTCCTGTCGCGCCGGGTCCGCGGCAGCCGGCTGCTGGCGGCGTCGCAGGTCGAGATCGCCCTGCCGGCCGGCACGCCACCGCCGGTGATCTACCGCCTCGGCCCGCTCGATCGCGGCGACACCGAGGCCCTGGTCGCCCGCCTGGCCGAGCGCCTCGACACGCCGCCGCCCGATCCGGGCGCGGTGTTCGAGCGCACCGGCGGCAGCCCGTTCCAGGTCCTGCGCGACCTGGCCGGCGACGGCGGCGCCGAGGGCTCGAGCCTCGACCACACCCTGCGCCAGCTCGACCCGGGGGCGCGCACCCTGCTCATCGCCCTCGGCGTGGCGCGGACCCGCATCAGCCTCGACGAGGCGCACGCGCTGGCCGGGGCCGACGCCGTGCGCGACCTGACCCGGCGCTTCCTGGTCGACTCCAGCCGCGATCAGGTGATGGTGCACGACCTCATCCGCGACGCCGCCGTGCGGTCGGCGGCCCGGCGCGAGCTGGCCGCCGGGCATCGCGTGCTGGCCGAGCTGTACCAGGGGCGGGGCGAGGCCCGCGTCGATGGCGCCGACGTGGTCGAGGTCGTGCACCACCTCACCCGCGCCGGTGACCTCGACGACGCGTGGGAGGCGGCGCAGCGCGGCTACGGCGCGGTGTCGGCCGCCGGCCTGCACCACCTCTTGCTCGACGACCTGCGCCAGCTGGCCGGCTCGCTCACCTCGGCCCGGCGGGAGATCGGGCTCCTCGTCGTGCGGATCCTGGTCCGGCGCGGCGCCATCGCCGAGGCGGCCGACATGCTGTCGACCTTGCCCGAGGGCGACGGCGAGGCGGCGGTGCGCTGGCTCCTGCTGGCCGGAGAGATCGCGCACCGGCGCGGCCGGCTCGGCGAGGCGGAGGGCCACTTCCGCCGGGCCCAGGCCCAGGCCACGACCCGGCCGCAGCAGATGCACGCCGGCTTCGAGCTGGCCGACGTGTCGACGCTGCGCGGCTTCACCAGCGGGGCCCGCACCGTGCTGGCCAGCATCACCAGCGAGCACGCGCTGTCGTCGCCGCGCGAGGTCGGCCGGCTCGGCTGGTCGCTCGCCATGTCGTACCTGGTCGAGGAGCGCTTCGCCGAGGCCATCGCCGCGACCCGGGCCGCCGCCGAGGCCATCGCCGGCCACCACCTCGACGACCTCGACGCGCTGCTGGCCATGCTGGAGATGCTGGCGCGGGCCGAGTGCGACGACATCGTCGGCGCGCGCGCCTGCGTCGACCGGGTCCTGGCCAAGGGCCCGGCCACCGGGGCGCTGCGCGAGCACGCGCTGTCGTTCTACAGCGGGGTCGTCGACTACCACGCCGGGGACCTCGGCACGGCGCGGGCCGAGCTGACCCAGGCCATGAGCAGCCTGACCGTCCACGCCGACCACGTGATCGGCGCCATCGCCGGCTACTACCTCATCCGCCTCGAGCTGGCGGCGGGCGACGTGCCGGCGGCCATCGAGGTCGGCGCTCGCCTGGCCCGCTCGGCCAGCATCGCCGAGCTCGGCACCCTCGGTCCACACGGCCGGGTCGGCTACGCCGAGGCGCTGCTCGAGGCCGGGCGCCACGACGAGGCGCGGGCCACCGTCGACGCCGCGCTGGCGTCGACCCGGGCCGGTGAGCAGACGGTGCTGGCGGCGTCGATCATCCTGGCCCGCATCGCCGCGTTCGAGGGTGACCTCGGCCTGGCCCGGGTCCAGCTCGACACGGTGTCGCAGCCGGGTCCGCCCACCACCAACACGCTGCTGCTGCCGGCCGAAGTCGATCTCACGTTCGGTCGGGCCGCACGCACCGCCATGCTGGCCAGCGAGCGGGCCTTCGTCGAGCTCCACGGCGGCGACCTCGTCGTTGCTGCACAGGCCGCCGGGGTCGCGCTCGACCACTACAGCCAGCGCGGGCGACGCGGCATGGAGGCGCGCGCGGCGGCGCTGCGCGCGCTGGCGTTGCTGGCGCGCGGCGACGACGGCACCGAGCTCGGCAACCTCATCGAGCGGGCCCACCAGGTCGCGACCGCGACCAGCCACCCGCGGGTGGTGGCGCTGATCCAGCTGGCGCGGGCGGCGCGCGCGGTCCGGCGCGGCGATCCGATCGCCAGCGCCCTGGGTGGGGCCCGACCCGACCTGCGCCACTACGAGGGCCGCATGGTCGCCGCCGCGCTGGGCGAGCAGGCGCCTGCGCCGGGGGTGCGCGCGCTGCTGTCGGCGCTCGGCCTGGTCAGCGGCCTGCGGGTCCGGGTGGCCAGCCGAGCCGGGGTGCGCGTCGTCGGCGACAGCGAGCTCGAGCGGCTGCGCGGCGCGCACCGCCTGGTGGTCGAGCCAGCGCGGGCGGTCATCACCGTCAACGTCGACGGCCAGATCCGGGTCGACCGCGGTCGGCCGCTGGCGTGCGAGCTGCTGGCGGCGCTGGTCGAGGCGCAGGGGGTGGTGGTGCCGGCCGAGACCCTGTTCCTCGGCGTGTGGGGCGGGCGCGAGTACCACCCGCTGCGCCACCGCAACACGCTGTACGTGGCGATCAAGCGGCTGCGCACCACCCTGCGCGAGCTGCTGGGCGAGGAGCGCGAGATCATCGAGACCGCGGCTGGCGGCTGGCGGCTGGCCGACGGCATCGACGCGGTCTCGGTCCGACAGCTCGAAGGAGACGGCGCGTGGCGCGGGCCCTGATCACCGGCGCCAGCGGCCTGCTCGGCGCCAACCTGGCGGCGGCGCTGGTCGCGGCCGGGCACGAGGTGCGGGCGACGCGGCGCGGCTCGACCCGGGTCGATCACCTGGCCGACTTGCCCATCACCTGGGTCGCCGGCGATCTGGCCTCGGTGCCCGAGCTGACCGCGGCCTGCCGCGGCGTCGACGTGGTGTTCCACTGCGCGGCCGAGGTCGGGGTCGAGCGGGTGGTCACCCCGGCGCTGCACGCGGGCAACGTGGTCGGCGCCGCCCACGTGGTCGAGGCGGTCATCGCCGCCGGAGCGCCGCGCCTGGTCCACACCTCGTCGACGGTGGCGGTCGGCCTGAGCGAGGACGGCCGGCCGTGCGACGAGGACACCCGCTGGAACTTCGGCGCGCACGGGCTGGCCGACGGCTACGCCATCACCAAGCGGCAGGGTGAGGAGCGGGTGCTGGCGGCGGCGGACCGGCTCGACGTCGTGGTGGTCAACCCCGGCTACATGTTCGGCCCGCGCGACGTGCGGCCGAGTTCGGGCAAGCTCATCGTCGACGTGGTGGCCGGCCGGGTGCCGGGCTGGACCACCGGCCTCAACAACTTCGTCGACGTGCGCGCGGTCGCGCTCGGCATGATCGGCGCGTGGCAGCGCGGGCAGCGCGGCCGCCGCTACATCCTCGGCGGCGACAACCTGACCTACCGCGAGGTGATGCAGCACATCGCCGCGGTGGCCGGGGTGCGGCCGCCGCGCTGGCCGGCGCCGCGCCCGCTGGTGCGCGCGCTCGGCTGGTGGGGCGACCGCGTCGAGGATCGTGGTGGACGCGCCGTGCTCAACAGCGCCAAGGCCGGGTTCGCGTTCGCCCGCGGCTTCCAGTTCTCGAGCGCACGCGCCATCGCCGAGCTGGGTTACCAGCCCGGCCCGCTCGAGCCGGCCATCGCCGACGCCCTGGCCTGGTTCCGCGCCCGCGCCATGGTGTGATCGCGGCCGGTCACGGCGCGGCCGGCAGGGTCAGCGTCACCTCGACCGCGACCGGGGCGCCGCCGACCCGCGCCGGCAGCTGCAGCGTCCGCGCACGCGCGGCCACGCACAGCGCCACGCTGGCGTCGAGGCCGCGGCCGGCGGCGTCGCGTACGCGCCCGTCGGCCTCGACGGTGAAGGTCAGGGCCAGGGTGCCGTGCAGGTCCGGCCGCGTGGCCTGGCGGCGCTGGGCACACGCGTTCATCGCGCCGAGGTCGCGCCGGACAGCGCGGCCGACCACCTCGCGGTCGAGGCCGGGGCCGACCGTCAGCGCGGTCAGGTTCAGGCGTGGCACGGGTGGCAGACGCGGCCGGCGCGGCTCGCACGGGTAGCAGGCGCGGATGGG
Organism: Kofleriaceae bacterium; assembly: GCA_018058095.1. Lineage (GTDB taxonomy): Bacteria > Myxococcota_A > Polyangia > Haliangiales > Haliangiaceae > JABFXX01. The sequence goes on along the minus strand of JAGPCO010000107.1, from coordinate 15,744 downwards.
TGTCGGCGGAAAGTCGCGCTGGGCACGCGCGCGCAGCGCCTCGGCTCCGGCGCGATCGCCGGCGTCGAGCGTGGCCTGCACCGCGGACGCCGCGAGCGCGGCGGTGCCGACGCAGCCGCGCTCGGGCGCGAAGGCCAGCTCGGTCAGGACCGCGGCCCGCTCGGGCGGCGGCAGGTCGGCCGCGTCGGCGGCGCGCACGGCGCAACGCGCCGCCGCCAGTGCCTGGCAGGCCGGGCCGATCGGGCCGAAGCGGACCGGGCTGTCGAGGTGACAGGCGTGCTGGTGCGTGTCGTCGAGCCAGGCCCGCAGCCGCTGCCGGCACGCCGGCGCCGCGGCCGCGTCGCGCCAGGTACGGACCAGGCGGTCTTGGCCGACCCGCCACGGTGCCCGCGCGACGTCGTCGGCGTTCAGCGTGGTCGTCAGGTCGACCTCGAGCGCGACCGCTCCGAGCGCGTCGCCGCCGGCGCGGCGGTCGTCGGCCAGGCGCCAGCGCGCCCACGCTTCTTCGCCGTCGATGGTGAGCGGCGCGCAGGCCGGCCCGCTCACGCCGGGCGTCGCGCAGGCCGCAGCCAGCCGGCGTTCGGCCGCGCCGGGGGCGCACTCCATCTCGGTCCACGCCGGCCCGAGGTCGACGGCGGTGAGGGCGCGCGCGGGCGGCGTGGCGACGGGCGCCTGCGGGGCGTGAACCGCGGCCGGCGCGACCCCGGGTGTAGTGGCGCCGCCGCAGGCGATCGACCACCACGGGGCCAGGGCGAGGAGGGTCGACAGGCGTGCGCCGCGGGACACCGGCTCTGGTCGCTGCATCATGGCGTGGACACCGTCGACGGAGGAGAGTTGCAGGGGCGGCCCGTGACGTCCGCTCACGTCGGGCACGGGCACGGGCACGGGCACGGGCACGGGCACGGAACAGAGCGCGAGGACCGCCGCCGCGCGGCGTTTCTCAGCGCCCGGCTAACGCCGCGCGTGTTCGGCCAGCACGTCGGCGACGACCATGGTCAGCCGCTTGGCGGTCGGCAGGTGCAAGAACTCGTTGGGGCCGTGCGCGTTCGAGCCCGGGCCGAGCACGCCGGTGATGAGGAACTGCGCGGCCGGGAACTTGTCGCCCAGCATGCCCATGAACGGGATCGAGCCGCCTTCGCCCATCATCACCGGTGGCTTGCCGAAGTGGCGGGTCGACGCGGCCTCGAGCGCACGCTCGAGCCACGGCGCCAGCGCCGGCGCGTCCCAGCCCGCGCTGGCGTCGTCGCTGGTCCACCGCACCTGGGCGCCGTAGGGCGGATCCTTGGTCAGCAGCTCGCGCACCAGCCGCTCGGCCGCGTCGGCGTCGAGCCGCGGCGGCACGCGCAGGCTGAGCTTGAGCGTGGTGCGCGGCCGCAGCACGTTGCCGCCGTCCTTGATGGCCGGCAGGCCGTCGGCCCCGGTGATCGACAGCGCCGGTCGCCAGGTCCGGTTGAGGATGAGCTCGGCCGGATCGGCCTGGACCGGGCGGGTGCCCGGCTGGACCGGGAACTTGTCCCACACCTCGTCGCCGAGGACGGCGGCGGCGCGGGCAGCCTGCTCGACCCGCCCGGTCGGGATGGGGACGTACAGCTCGAGCGGCTTGATCGCGCCCGAGCACGCGTCCTCGAGCCGGTCGAGCAAACTGCGCACGACGCGGAAGCTCGAGGCCACCACGCCGGAGCCGTCACCGGAGTGGATCCCCTCGCGCAGCAGCGACACCTCGAGCGTGCCGATGATGAGGCCACGCAGCGAGGTCGTGCACCACAGCTGCTCGTAGTTGCCGCAGCCGGAGTCGAGGCACACCACCAGGCTGGGCGTGCCGATGCGCGGCGCCAGGTGGTCGATGTAGGCCGGCAGATCGCCGCTGCCCGACTCCTCGCACGCCTCGATGAGGATGACGCAGCGGGCGTGCGGCAGCTGGTCGCGGCGCAGCGCGCCGAGCGCGGTGAGCGACGCGAAGATGGCGTAGCCGTCGTCGGCGCCGCCGCGGCCGTACAGCTTGTCGCCCTCGAGCACCGGCGTCCACGGCCCCAGGCCGTCGCGCCAGCCGGTCATCTCCGGCTGCTTGTCGAGGTGGCCGTACAGCAGCACGGTGTCGCCGGCGGCGCCGCCGGTGGCCGGCACGTCGATGACGATCATCGGCGTGCGCTCGCCCAGGCGCACGACCTCGAGGGTGGCGCCGTCGGGCAGGTGGGCCTTGGCCCATCCGGCCAGCAGCTCGACCGCCCGCTCCATGTGGCCGTTCTCGCGCCAGGCCGGGTCGAAGCCGGGCGACTTGTTGGGGATGCGGATGTAGTCGACCAGGGTCGGGACGATCGACGACGCGTAGCGCTCGTCGATCCAGGCGCGGGTGGTCTCGGCGGTCAGCATGGGCGGACTCTACCCCAACTCGTCGACGCCGCGCCGGGCGGGCGGCCGGCGCGGTAAGGGCCGCTCATGAACGAGTCGATCGAGGATCGCGGGCGAGGCGCCGCGCGGGCGCGGCGCGACGAGGGAGCATACCCGGCGGTACGTGACCGCGGAGCCACGAAGCCCCCGGGGATGGATCGTTCGCGAGAACGATTGAGTTGCCCCCTGGCGGGCCCTAACCTCGGTCGTGGCCGGCTCATGATCGAAACGCTCGAGCAGGCGCTCGGCCTGCACGGCGCCCTGTTCCTGGTCGGGCTCATCTCCGGGGTGTTCCCGCTGATGAACGCCGAGCTCGTGGTCATCGCCACCGCCACCGTGGTGGCCGACGTCCCGACCATGCTCGGCCTGGGCGCCCTGGCCGCGCTCGGGCAGAGCCTGACGTTCTGCGCCCTGTTCCAGCTCGGCCACGGCGCCGCCCACTTGCGCTGGCTGGCCCGACCGGTCGCCAAGGCCAAGGCCCGGGTCGCCGGCTGGAGGCGGCGCCGGCTGGCCGTGCTGGGGGCTTCTGCGCTGTTCGGCCTGCCGCCCCACCTGCTGGTCAGCCTGGTCGCGGGCGCGCTCGAGATCCGGTTTCCGACCTTCGTCGCCGTCACCGTGGCGGCGCGCACGACCCGCTTCCTGGTCGTGGCCGCCGGGGCGGCGTACGCCGCTGGCGGTTGATCCGGCCGGCTGCGGTGATCGACCGCACGGTCGGCGCCGCGGCCCCTGGTTGCCAGCGCGGTGGCGTGGTCGTATCAATCCAGCATGTGCTGTCTCCGTGCCCTGCTGCGCGCCTCGGCCCTCGGGCTCCTCGTCGCCGCGGCGGCGGCGTGTGGCGCCGGTGGCGGCGGCGGTGACGGCGCCGACGCCGCCACCCCGACGCTGGTGCTCGGCACCGGCCTCGACAGCTTCGTCGAGCTGCGTGACGGCGACCCGGCCGAGCTGGTGGCCGGCCCACAGGGCGGCTACCACGTCTGGGTCGGCGTGCACTTCAGCGGCGTGCCGTTCCGCGACGTGCTGTACGTGAACTACGCCAGCGTCGACGCTGGCGGCGCGCCGTTCGGCATCGAGATCGAGCAGCCGACGCGGCGCGACTCGACCACGGTCCTGACCGGGGGGGTGTTCGAGCGGCTGGGCGACGTCGCGGTGATGGCCGCGTTCCCGCCGCCGCCGGCGCCCGGCACGGTGGTCACCATCCGCGCCGCCATCAAGGATGCGGCGCAGCAGGTCCTGATCAGCACCAGCCGCCAGGTCGTGCTGCGCGACGACGTCGTCGATCCGCCCGGACCCGGCGCGCGCTGAGCCCGGGGCCCGATCGGCCGGGCCCAGGCGACCGGGCCCGATCTCGGCCTGCGCGCCTCGCGCCGCCGACCTGCCCGAAATGCCGGGTGCGCCTTGGCCAGGCCGGCCGTACACCTGCCGTGGCGCTCTCCCGTATAGTGAACCCATGGCCATCGACATCCGAGCTGCTGACGACAAACCCCCGGCGCCACCCCGGCGCAGCGGCGAGCGTCAGACCGGGCTCGCGCTCGACGAGCGGACCCGGACCAAGAAGCCGCCGCTGTACAAGGTCCTCTTGCACAACGACGACTACACGACCAAGGAGTTCGTGGTCTGGGTGCTGCAAAGCGTGTTTCACCGCAGCGAGAGTGACGCGCTGGCGATCATGAACCACGTCCACGTCAGCGGCGTCGGCATCGCCGGCGTGTACACCCACGAGGTCGCCGAGACCAAGGTCAGCAAGACCCTGCAGCTGGCCAAGGCGCACGAGTACCCCCTGCAGCTGTCGATCGAGCCGTCCGAGTAGGCGCCCGCGCCAGCAGCCCCCGAGGTCCACCATGCTGTCCCCCGAACTCCAGGCCACCCTGCAACGCGCCGTCACCGACGTGCGCCGGCGCCGGCACGAGTACCTCACGCTCGAGCACCTGCTGCTGGCCATGCTCGACGATCCGTCGCTGGTCGACATCGTCCAGAAGTGCGGCGGCGACGTGGTCGAGCTGCGCGATCACATCGAGGGCTTCCTCGAGGACCACGTCCAGGCGCTGCCCGAGGAGGAGGAGTCGGGCCCGGAGCAGACCCTGGCCTTCCAGCGCGTCTTCCAGCGCGCGGCCATGCACGTGCAGGGTGCGGGGCGGGCGCAGATGACCACCGGCAACCTGCTGGTGGCGATGTACCGCGAGCGTGACTCGCACGCGGTGTACCTGCTCGAGAAGCAGGGCATCACCCGGTTCGACGTCATCAACTACATCAGCCACGGCGTGGCCAAGGCCGAGGCCGCCGGCGGGGTGGTGCCGCGCTCGCGCCCGGCCGGGGCCGACGACGACGATGAGGGCGGCGGCGCGGCCGGCAAGAACCCACTCGAGGCCTTCTGCGTCGACCTGACCGCGCGCGCGCGCGAGGGCAAGATCGATCCCCTCATCGGCCGCGCGCCCGAGCTGGAGCGGATGATCCAGGTGCTGTGCCGGCGCCGCAAGAACAACCCGCTGCTGGTCGGCGAGCCCGGCGTCGGCAAGACCGCGCTGGCCGAGGGCCTGGCCCTGCGCGTCGTCGCCGGCGAGGTGCCCGAGCCGCTGCGGACGGCCAAGGTCTACTCGCTCGACATGACCGCGGTGCTGGCCGGGACCCGCTACCGGGGCGACTTCGAGGAGCGGCTCAAGGCGGTGCTCAAGGTCCTGGTCGAGGACAAGGACGCGGTCCTGTTCATCGACGAGATCCACAACATCATCGGCGCCGGGGCCACCTCGGGCGGCACGATGGACGCCGCCAACATCCTCAAGCCGCCGCTGTCGAACGGCGAGCTGCGCTGCATCGGCTCGACCACCTTCAAGGACTTCCGGCAGAGCTTCGAGCGCGACCGCGCCCTGGCCCGCCGGTTCCAGCGCATCGACGTCGGTGAGCCGTCGATCGCCGAGGCGATCGAGATCTTGAAGGGCCTGCGTGGTCACTACGAGGCCCACCACGGCGTCAAGTACACCGACGCCGCGCTGGTGGCGGCGGTCGAGCTGTCGTCGCGCCACATCAGCGGCTCGCACCTGCCCGACAAGGCCATCGACGTCATGGACGAGGCCGGGTCCAAGGTCCGCCTGATGGCGCCGGCCGATCGGCCCGACGAGATCCGCCCGCCGCTGATCGAGGACGTGGTCGCCAAGATCGCCCGCATCCCGCCGCGCTCGGTGTCGCAGACCGACAAGAGCAAGCTGGCCGACCTCGAGGGTGACCTCAAGCGGCTCATCTTCGGCCAGGACGCCGCCATCGAGCAGCTGGCCACCGCCATCAAGCTGTCGCGCGCCGGCCTGGGTAACCCCAACAAGCCGACCGGCTGCTTCCTGTTCGCCGGCCCGACCGGCGTCGGCAAGACCGAGCTGGCCAAGCAGCTGGCCGCCACCCTCGGCGTCGAGTTCCTGCGCTTCGACATGTCGGAGTACATGGAGAAGCACACCGTGTCGCGCCTGATCGGCGCGCCGCCCGGCTACGTCGGCTTCGACCAGGGCGGGCAGCTGACCGACGCCGTCAACAAGCACCCGTACTCGGTCATCGTCCTCGACGAGATCGAGAAGGCCCACCCCGACATCTACAACATCCTCCTGCAGGTGATGGACAGCGCGACGCTGACCGACAACAACGGCCGCAAGGCCGACTTCCGCAACACCATCCTCATCATGACCAGCAACGCCGGCTCGCGCGAGCTGGCGGCCGGCCGGATCGGCTTCGGCGACACCGTGGGCGACAGCAAGGACGGCAAGAAGGCGCTCGAGCGGGTGTTCACGCCCGAGTTTCGCAACCGGCTCGACGCCACGGTGTTCTTCTCGTCGCTGCCGCCCGCCGTCATCCGCAAGGTCGTCGACAAGTTCCTCGACGAGCTCGACGGCCAGCTGGCCGAGAAGAAGGTCCAGCTCGAGGTCAGCGACGCGGCCCGAGCCTGGTTCGCCGAGCGTGGCTACGACAAGGCGATGGGCGCCCGGCCCATGGCCCGGCTCATCCAGAGCACGCTCAAGGCGCCGCTGGCCAACGAGCTGCTGTTCGGCAAGCTGGCCGGCGGCGGCGTGGCCCACGTCGACGTCGAGGCCGGTGAGATCGTGGTCCGGTGCGAGGCAGCCCCGGCGACGGCTGACGGCGAGGAGCCGGCCGGCGGCAACTGACGTGTCGATGCTGTGGGCGTTCGAGCGAATGGCCGCGGCGCCAACGACCTTGCGGTGTCGGGTGTGCGCCCACGTCGGGCCGGAGCGGACGCCACGGCGCCGCGCCCCGATCGAGCGCGGCGGCGTCTCGGCGGCCGAGGTCAGTGGCTGAAGATCAGGTAGCCGCCGGCGCCGATCGCCGCGACGACGACGATCAGCAGGATCACGCGGTCCCAGCGCATCTTCTTGGCAGGGGGTCGGGCCATGCCCGGACGCTACCACGGCGCCTGCGGCCGGCGCGGCGACGCAGGTGTCAGGCGTCGGCTAGCAGGCTGCTGAAAAACCCGTGCCGGCGGCTCATGCCGACGGGACGGGCTCCGTGTTTTCAGCAGGCTGCGAGATCGAAATGACTAGCAGGCTGCTTCTTCAGCAGCCTGCTCGGGGTGCGGTCGAGGCCTGGCTCAGGCCGCGGCCGCGGCCGGGGGACCGGCCTGCTCGGGGCTCGGCCGGGGCGCGCGCAGGCGGCGCCAGAACACGACGATCGAAGGCACCACCGCCAGGGCGGCGACCAGGCAGGTGATCTCGCCGATGAGCGCGGCCAAGCCGAAGCCGCGGATGGCCAGGTTCTCGCTGACCAGCAACGAGCCATAGCCGATGATGGTGGTGAGCGAGCACACCAGCACCGCGCTGCCGCTGGTGGCCAGCACCGCGGCCGGCTCGAGATCGGCCTCCTTGCCGGCGCGGTGGGCGATGTTGATGGCGTAGTCGATGCCCAGGCCGAGGGTGATGGGCAGGGCGACGAAGTCGAGGAAGTTGACCTTGAGCCCGAGCAGCGCGCACACCGCGACCATGACCAGGGTGCCGAGCGCGGTGCCGGTCAGCACCGCGAACGAGCGCACGTTGCGGCCGACCACCAGCACGACCATCAGCACCAGGCCGAGCGCGGCGACGGCGGTCACCAGCAGGCCGTCGCGTTCGATGGCGCCGATGATGTCGGCGAAGATCACGCTCGAGCCGGAGGTGGTGACGGTCTCGCCGCCGGGCAGCTCGAGCCGGCGAATGGCCGAGGCGAAGCGGATGAGGTCGTGGCCGTTCCACTCGTCGACCGCGAGGTCGGGCCGGACCGCGACCAGGAGGCCGACCTGCCCGTTCTTCTCGCGCAGCTTGCCGGCGATCTCCTCGGGCAGGTCGGCCACGGTGATCGCGCGCAGCTCGTCGGGCGGGCGCAGCGCGGCCAGCTCGGCCCGCTGCCCGTCGTCGAGCGCCTCCAGCGCCGGGTCGTCGAGCAGCTCGCGCAGCTCGGCCAGGACCACCAGCCGGGCCTCCTGGTCGGGCGGGATGACGTCGAGGATGGAGCTGACCGCACCGATCGTGCGGTGATCGGCCGCCACCCCGGCGTCGAGCGCGTGCAGGGCGTCGACGATCCGCGGCACCTGGTCGGCCCGGTCGGCGGCGACGAAGGTCTTGCCGCTGATGCCGCGCCCGAAGTGCTGGTCCGACACCGCCGTCCAGTGGCGCGCGGCCTGCGCCTCGGCGCCGGCCGAGCGCAGGTTCTTGATGTCGTACTCGAACGGGTCGGCGGCGACGTAGCGCCACACCAGCGCGCCGGCGCCGACGGCCACCACCAGGGCGCCGGCCACGACCATGGCCGGGCGGCGGAACCCGAGCAGCCGGACCAGCAGGCGGCCCAGGAACGGGTCGCCGTAGAAGATGCGGGTGTCGCGGCCCAGGCGCAGCATGAGGGCCGGCAGCAACGTGAACGCGCTGACCCAGCACAGGATCATGCCGACCGCGCCGATGATGGCGAAGTCGGCGAAGCCGCGGAAGCTGGTGGCGGCGAGCGAGCCGTAGGCGATGGCCGCGCCGAGCGAGGCGACCGCGGTCGGCCGCAGCGTGCCGACGATGGCCGCCGCCAGCGCGTCGTCGACCTCGTGCCGGCGCCGCTCCTCGAGGAACCGGGCGATGAGCAGGATGCCGTAGTTGACGCCGTTGCCGGCGATGATGGCGCCGAGGAAGGCGGTGGCGGCGTTGAGGTGGCCGACGGTGAGCGCCGCGACCCCGAACGCGACCAGGGTGGCGGTCGCCAGGCTGACGGTGAGCAGGGTCAGGAGGGTCGCGCTGCGGAAGTACAGGATGAGCACCAGCGCGACCAGCACGGCGGTGACCAGGCTCGACAGCAGCATCCCGTGCAGGAGCGCGTCGTGTTCGGCCACCGCGGTCGGCACGCCGCCGGCGAAGCCGATCTCCACTCCGGGGTGCGCGGCCCGCACCACCGACCGGGCCGCGGTCAGGGCCGCCAGCAGCGCCGCGCCGTGGCTGCTGTCGGTCGCCCCGAACGCGGTGCGCACGACGATGAGGCCGACGGTGCCGTCGGCGCTGACGTTGGCCGAGCGCGCCAGCCGGGCCTCGGCCTCGTCTCGCTTGGCGCGCAGCTCGTCGAGCTGCTTGCGGTCCGCGGCCTCGGCCGCCGGATCGGGGTCGTCGAGCTCGATGTACAGCGGGTTGGCCGCCAGCTTGGCCGCCTCGACCCGCCGCTGCAGGGCGTCGCGCGCGGCCGTCAGCTCGGCCACGGGGACGTACAGGAACTTGCGGGCGCGCAGGAAGGCCCGGGTCTCGGCGTCGTCGGCCTCGATCTGCTCGACCAGGCCGGCCGGGAGCGCGCGCACCCGCTCGAGCATCGCGGCGGTGGCCGCCGCCTGGGCCGGCGCCGAGGCCGCGCGCACGACGACCAGCACGGTGCCCTTGGCGACCACCCGGCCCTCGATGCGGCGCAGGTCGCGCACCGCGGCCGCGTCCTGCGGCAGCAGGTACGAGAAGTCGGCCCGCAGCGGCAAGCGGAACGCGACCAGGTAGACCGCGCCGGCCAGGGCCAGCGCGCTGGCGGCGAGCACCCCGAGCGCGTAGCGCCGCAGCCAGGCCACGTAGCGTCGAGCCAGGTCGTGCGGCGCCATCGCGCGTGTCTAACCCCGGCGGGACGCGCGCGCAAGCGCCGGGGCCGGGCCGGCGCCGGGCAGATCGTGGCAGGCCGCCGGCGGGTGGGCCGGCGCCGCGCTCACCACAATGCGCGCGACCGCTCGGGGCCGCCGACGCGGGCCGGGCGGGTCACCGCGCTGGTCCGGCGGTTGCGCCGGTCGTGCCGGTCGAGCGCGCGGGCCGAGGCCTCGGGGCTGAGGCCGGCCGCGGCCACCGTCGCCGCGGCGACGTCGACCTGTTGCAGGCGCGCGACCTCGAGCGCCAGGTTGGGGTCGACCGCGCGGCCGTCGAGGCGGACCTCGAAGTGCAGGTGCGGGCCGGTCGCGCGCCCGGTCGCGCCGACCTTGCCGATGAGGGTGGCGGCCGGCACGGTGTCGCCGGTGCGCACGGTGATGGCCGACAGGTGGCCGTAGCGCGTGACCACGCCACCACCGTGGTCGAGGTACACGCACTTGCCGTAGCCACCCTTGTGGCCGGCGAAGGCCACGGTGGCGGCGCCGGCGGCGAACACCGGCGTGCCACGGTCGGCCCGGAAGTCGGTGCCCTTGTGGAACTTGCGGCGCTGGTTCTTGGGGTCGTCGCGCCAGCCGAAACCCGAGCTCTCGGTGCCGGGCACCGGCGACGCCGTCAGGACCCGCAGGTCGGGCGACAGGCTGGCGGCGGCGGCGTGGGCGGCGGCGGCCTCGGCCGACACCGCCCCGGCCAGCACCTCGGCCCAGCGGGCGCCGCCAAACCACCGGGTCAGGCCACCGAGCGCGGCCTCCACCGAGTGGACCGCGGTCACCACCGGGAGCTGATCGACCAGCGCGGCCGACGGCGCCTGGGCGGCGGCGGGTGCGGTGGCCGACGCCAGCACGAGCGCGGCGATCACCAGGGGGTGACCAGCGCGGCGCGGGCGGGGCAGGGGGGCTGGGCGCGACAACCTGGCCAGTCTTTCCAAGGCCGATGTAGGTGTTCAAGCCCGGGTGACGCGAAAAACCGGCACACCCGCGCCACCTACATTAGGCGTTGCCGGCGGCGCCGGGCCGTGGTCAGAATCCGCGCCCCGATGACCTCGACCCGCCGCTGGATCACCGTCGCCGTCGCGCTGGTCGGCGCCGCGCTGGCCGCGCTGTCGGTCCAGGTCGGCGCCTGGTGGCAGGTCGATCCGGGCATCCTGATCGGCCCGCGCGGCAGCCGGCACTGCTTCGACGGCGAGTGCCGGCGCGGCACGCTGGGCTGGCTGCGCGGCTCCTCGACCTGGGAGCTGGCCGGCACCCTGGCCTTCGCGTCGGCGCTGGTGCTGGCCGCGATCCTGGTCTTCACCGCCGGCGCGCTGGCCGCCCGCCGCCACCCTCACCAGGTCGCGCGCAGCACGTGGGTCGCCATCACCCTGTGCCTCGTCAGCGGCGCCGGCTTCTTCCTCGCCTTCCCCGGCCTGGCCGGCGCTCACGCCGCCTGGGGCCCGCTCGCCCTGGTCGGCGCGATCACCTGCGCCGCCGTCACCGCCACCTCGATCCTGCGCGCCCCGCCGCCACCCGCCGCCGCGGCGTGACCGACGCCGGCTGCTTGTCGGCGAGCGCTGCACGGCGGACACTTGGGAGGTGGCAGTGGCAGCGTCCCGGTCGGCCTCGATGCAGTGTGCCTGGCTCTTGGCGATCACCTTGGTGGCGGCCTGCAGTCGGCCAGTCCCGGTCGCAGTGAAGAAAGGAGGCGATGGTTCGAGCCCGGCCGCCCTTCAGCCCCTCGACCGGGTCGCGACGGCCGCCACCACGGCCTGCGCCGACGGCCCGGGCCCGCGCTGCGAGTCGGCCGTCGCCGAACTGGAGCATCGATGCCGAATCCAGCGCGAGAAGGCATCCTGCTCGATCGCTGCCGACTTCCACGATAGCGGCCAGGTCACTGGTCGGCCCGACCTCGCCACCGCCGCTCGCCTGCTCGAGGTCGGCTGTGGACTCGACGACGGCAGCGCGTGTAGTGACCTGGGCCTCTTGATGGTCAACGGCACTGGCGTTGCCAAGGACGAAATCGGCGGGATCGCGTTGTGGCGGCGCGGGTGTGAGCTCGACAGCGGAATCGCCTGCTTCAACCTGGCCGGTCGACTGCGGCACGGGCGGGGTGTTCCACGTGATTCGGTCGCGGCGCGAGCGCAGTTCGAAAAGGCCTGTCGGCTTGGCGGCGCTGAGGCTTGCCAGTACGCGGTCGAGATGCACGTGGACCGTGAGGGCGGACCGGGTGACCGAGTAGCAGCCCGCGCCGCCGCCCAGCGGGGGTGCGACCTCGGGCATCCGGTTCTCTGCGAGGCGGTCGGTCGGCCGCGTCCGGTCGTATCACCCGACGCCGAGGCCCGATGGTTGGCGGGTCTGGAAGCGAGCTGTCGTCGTCAGGTGCTGATGGCGTGTGCCAGGCTCGCTGGAGCGCTCGCAGACGGCATCCGTGGCCCCGGCGAGGTCGCCCGTGGCTTCGAGCTCATGAGCATCAACTGCCACGCCGGGTACGCCACCAGCTGTTTGAACCTGGGGCTGGCGCTGGTGCGCGGGGTTCGTGTCGCCGCGGATCTCGACAAGGGCGTCCGCTGGCTGGCGCGGGGCTGTGACCTCCTGCAAGCCCAGGCATGCCTCGAACTCGCTCAGGCACTTCAGCAACACCCAACACTCGGCAAGGACCCCGCTGCGACGATCAACGCGCTCACCGCCGGGTGTGACCTCAACGACGAGACGAGCTGCGCGTTGCTCGGTCAAGCCGCCGAGCAAGGCTGGGGCATGACCGTGGCGCCGGCGAGGGCGTTCGCCTTCCATCAGAAGGCGTGCCAGGGCGGCCTGGCGAAGAGCTGCGGCACCGCGGCGCGCCTCGGTGCGGCGCTCGGGGCGCCTCCATCCGAGGTGTCCGACATGCGACGTCGTGGATGCGACCTGGGAGACCCGGCGAGTTGCGCGACGCCATCGCCGTAGGACCGGCGCGCACCGCCTTCGCGCGCCGGGGCGCGCGTCAGGCCCGGCGCGGCGCCGGGCTGCGTCAGGCCCGGCGCGGCGCCGGGCTGCGTCAGGCGCTTGCGGTATGGCGGGGAACGTTCGACCATCGACGTGGCCACGCAACGACCGGACGGTGGCGAGCCCCGCTCGCCGAGGGGGACACATGAAGCGCTCGTGGGGACAGATCGCCGCTGGCACGTTGCTGCTGACCAGCCTCGGCTGCGCCGAACCCGAGCGGGCCGGCCGCGGGGAGGTCATTGCCGCGTGTATGACGTTCGCCGAGATCGTCGAGCGTCGGTTCGGGGAGTGCGAGGGCCTGACGGACGAGGCCATCGCCAGCGCGGTGGCGACGGCCCAGAGCCAGTGCCCGTACGAGAACAACGAACCCTCGTGCTGGCAGGCGGTGATCGATACCTACGAGTCGTGCGGGGCAGGGCTCGAGCGCAAGAACTGCGATGAGAACTGCCCGAACGGGAGCTGCGGCTACTACTGCCCGTACCTGTGCCTGGGCGTGGAGCAATGACGCCGGGGAGCAGGGCCTGGACCTGGCGCGGGCTGCTCGTCGTCGCCTACCTGGTCGGCGCCGTCGGGTGCGGCGGGAAGGCGGCCGGGCCGGTCGATCGGCCCAGCCTCGAGGCCGGTGCAGAGGTCGCGGCCAGCCGCGGTGCCCGGGTGGTGACCCAGCGGACCCCTCACGCGTTCACCGCCCGGGTCTGGGTCGACGACTCGTACCGCGGTCGGCCGCTGTGGCGGCAGCAGATCGCCGAGCAGCTGGCCGAGGCCACCGCGTACGTCGAGCGCGAGTTCGGCGCGACGATCACCCTGACCATCGACGCCTGGCCGTACCGCGCCACCCACGCCGACGTGGCGGCGCTGGCGCGAGACCTGGCCTCGTTCGACGGTGGCGATGGCGCCGACTGGGTCATCGGCTACGTCGGCCGGGCCGCGGTCGACTCCGACACCATCGACAAGCTCGGCGCGGCCCGGCTGCTGGGCAAGCACATCATCCTGCGCGAGCTGCACAGCGAGGAGCTGCAGGCCCGCCTGGCCGCCACGTTCAAGTACCGCGAAGACGCTCGCAGCGAACCCCTGTACCAGCGGGCGCTGCGCCACCGGCGCCTCGTGGTGTTCGTGCACGAGTGGGCCCACACGCTGGGGGTGAATCACGAGACCTACCGCCGGACCTTCATGAGCAGCCAGCTCGACGAGGACGCCTCCGAGTTCTCGCTCGAGGCGATCGACCTGATGCGGCTGGCGCTCGACCTGCGCGCGATCGATGGTGATGACGACCAGGCCAACGCCGCCCGGGTCGCGCTGCTGACGAAGATGGATCAGGTCATCCGCGACGCGCCGCCAAGCCGGTGGAGCCCCGGTGACCGCGCCGAGGTGCTGAACCTGCTGGCGCGGATGGGTGGCCGACCGGTTCTGGACGCCGCCGCCCAGGAGCGCGCCGTGGTCAACGCCGAGGCGGCAGGGCCGACGTCGGCCGGTCGGAGCATCGACGCCGACGCGCTGGCCGGGATCATCGCCGGGGCGCCGGCCACCGGCCGCGACGGCGTCCCACACACCGCGGTCGTCGCGTACGAATACGGCTGCGACGCGTGTGTGGTGGCGCGAGCCCTGGTGATGAAGGTGGTCCGGCGCTGGCAGCTGTCGCTGCGCGTGGTGTGGATCCCGGTCGCGCCGGACCAGAGCAGCGCGATGGCCGCGGCGGCAGGGGCGTGCGCGGCCCATCGCCAGGGACGTTTCCTCGCGATGGACCATGCGCTCCACGCCGCGTCTGGACCCGACCCGGCCTCCTGCCTGGCGCAGGGCCAGACCTGCGTCGGCGTCGAGGCCGCGGCCGGCCAGGCGGGCCTCGACCTGCCGCGCCTGCGCGCTGACCTGCCCGACTGCGTCGCCGCCGTTCGGGCGGCGAAGGAGCGCCTGTCGCACGCCGGCGCGCCGACGACGCTGCCGGTGCTGATCCTCGACGGCGTGGCCCGATCCGACCTGACCAGCGAGCGGGCCTGGCGCGACGCGCTCGGGCTGTGACCGGGCGCCGCGCCGCGGTCAGGCCCAGCTCGGCGTCGGGCCGGGGCCCGGTGGCGGGTGCGGGGTCTGCGCGTGCTGGGCGTCGTCGAGGGCGAGCGCGGTGCGGGCCATGGCGCGGACGATGAGGAAGGCGATCACGGTCAGCAAGAGCGGCGCGGCCAGCAGGGCGGTGCCGAGGTCGCCGTACCCCTCGAGGCGGAGCGGCGCCTGCGCGAACACCGCGTAGTCGTAGGCGCCGTGCATGGCCACGGCCAGCAGGTAGCCGCCGACGAAGCCGGGGCCGGTCCGGTCGAACCGGCGCCGGGCCGCGAAGTAGCCGATCATCGCGCTCCACATCGCGTGCCCAGGCACGGCCAGGACGGCGCGCAGGCCAGCCACGGTGAGCGCGTGCTCCATGCCGCCCTTGCTGGCGACCAGCACGTACAGGATGTTCTCGACGAAGGCAAAGCCGAGCCCGGCCCGGCTGGCGTAGACGATGCCGTCGAGCCGCTCGTCGAACTCGGGCCGGCGCCACACGATCCAGTAGATCACGCCGATCTTGCACAGCTCCTCGACCGCCGCGGCGGCGACGAAGGCCTTGAACATGGCGCCGTTGTAAGTGAACTCGGGTTCGAGCGATCCGCGTAGCGCCGCCAGCAGGATGCCGTCGAGGATCAGCACCGGGATCACCGACAGGGCGCCGAACACGGCGACCTTGCGCCGGAGCGACGCCGGCTCGGGCCGCTTGCGGTCGAGCCGGTCGACCACCCACATCGCGATCAGCGCCGGCGCCGCCGCGGCGACGACCAGGTACACGTGCGAGCGATCCATCGTGTGCCCTACTATGCCGGGCCCGACCCGGGCTTGGCCAGGGGCCAGGAGTCCGACCCCGTAACGACTTCGGATCGCCCCGGGGTCGGCCTTCGGCCTCGCGCTGTGGACAGGCGCCCGGCGAAGCCGGGCGCTGACGCCCGGCGAAGCCGGGCGCCTGCCCACAGCGGTCCCCCCGGGGACTATGGTGGCTTCCCAACCGGATTCTTTCGAATCCGTCCCAGACGCCGGCGAAGCGGGGTGTCTGGGTCACGGTCCATGGTGGAAACACCCCTCAGGGTCCGCGGGCCCAGGCCCGGGCGGACTGCTGTGGGCAGGCGCTGCCCCCTCTCCACGCCCGTCTCCACCCGCGCCACGCCCTGCGCCTGTCCACAGCAGGAGGCTTCAGCCGACGCCCGGGCCGGTCCACGCCGCACACGGCCGCGCCGTCCCGGAAATCGTCGCCACTCCGCCGAAAACCCTTGTCCCCA
>JAGPCO010000194.1 GCA_018058095.1 Kofleriaceae bacterium | reverse complement strand
GCCCAGGAGGCCCCGGTCCACACCGGGCCTGGCAGCAGCTACCGCGCCATCTACGACGCCGAGCGCGGCGACGTGTTCGAGGTGGTCGAGCGCGGCACCAAGGGCTACTGGTTCCGGGTCCGGCTCGACGATGGCACCACCGGCTGGATCTTCGGCGAGCTGGTCTTCCCGTTCGAGGTCGGGGAGCAGGAGCAGCCGGGCTTCTTCGGCCGGGCCTGGCGCGGCATCAAGCGCACCACCATGGGGCCGCCGCCGGCGCCGTACGCCGACGTCGAGATCTCCTTCTCGGCCGGGGCGCTCGACTCCGACGGCATGTTCCTGCTGCGCCCGGCCTGGCTGATCGACCCGCACTTCGCGATCGAGGCGTTCGCCGGCCTGTCGCCGCGGGCCGAGAAGGACATCTTCACCGGGGGCCTGGGCTGGACGCTGCGGCTGGTCCCGGGCGCACACGTCGCCCCGTTCCTGAACGTCGGCATCGGCGCGGCCCACATCCGACCCAAGGCCGACAACTTCATCGATCCCGAGGAGACGTTGATGGCCCTCGTCGCCGGCGGCGGCTTCGAGGTCAGCTTCAAGAAGCAGATCACGGTGCGCCTCGACGCCCGCAACTGGACCTTGTTCGACCCCGACCAGGCCTCGAACGGCCTCGAGCTGTCGGCCGGGCTGGCCATCTTCTTCTGAACATGGAGCCGACCATGCGCCCTTCCGCCCCTGCCTCCCTCCGTCGCGTGCTGACCGCGGCCGCGATCGTCGTCGCCGTCCTGGCGGGCGGGTGTGGCCGCAGCGCCGTGCGCGCCAGCGAGAAGGAGTTCCTGGCCGATCAGGTGATGGTGTTCGACGAGGACGGCCAGGACACCGCCGGCGAGGAGCACGTCAACAGCAACCGCGAAGGTGCGGCCGGCGGGCGCGGCACCGGCGGTGGAGGCTGCGGGTGCAACTGAGGGCGCCGCGACGCCGCTGGCTGCCCGCGCTGAGCACGCTGGCCGGCGTCGGCGTGGCCCTCACCTCGCGCCCGGCCGCGGCCGAGGATCGCGTCGACCTCACCACCACCTGGTACCAGGAGAGCCGCCAGGGTGGGCTCGGCGGCCTGACCGTCATCCATCCGCAGTTCGCGGTCGGGACCGACCTCGGCGAGCACGTCGGGCTCGACCTCGGCTACGCCACCGACGTGGTGAGCGGGGCCACCGCGACCGTGTACGCCGTCGACGCGGTGTCGACCGCCACCACCTTCTCCGACGTGCGCCACCAGGGCTCGCTCGGCCTGCAGTTCAAGGGCCGGCGCTCGGCCCTGAGCCTGGCCGGCTCCATCGGCGTCGAGCGCGACTACATCTCGATCACCTTCGGCGGCGGCGGCAACATCGACCTGCCCGGCAAGAACACCAACCTGGCCGTGTCGTACGCCCACAACATGGACAGCGTGTGCGACCGCGAGAACGGCGACGTCACGCCGCTGGCCCGGCGCGCCCTGTCCGGCCTCGACCCGTGCGCCAAGAACGTGATCCTCGGGGAGGACACGATGGGCACGACGGTGTGGCGCGACCTGTCGATCGACACCGCCCAGGCCACCGTGACCCAGAACCTGGCCCCGACGCTGAACCTGCAGCTGTCCGGCTTCGGCTCGGTCCTGCGCGGGTTCCAGAGCAACCCGTACCGCCGGGTCCGCATCGGCGACATCGAGGCGCAGGAGACCATCCCTGACGTGCGGGCCCGGCTGGCGGTGACGGTGCGCCTCAACAAGTTCCTGCCGGTGCTGCGCGCCGCGACCCACCTCGATCTGCGCGGGTACAGCGACACCTGGGGCGTCAACGCCGGCACGGTCGAGGCCGCCTACTCGCAGTACGTCGGCTCGTCGCTGCTGTTGCGGCTGCGCGCCCGCCTGCACCAGCAGAGCGCCGCCACCTTCTTCAAGGACGCCTTCTACTACGAGACCGAGTCGACCGCCGGCGCCTACTTCACCGGCGACCGCGAGCTGGCGCCGGTCCGCAACATCACCGTCGGCGGCAAGCTGGCGGTGCTGTCGGTCGCCGAGGACGACAAGAAGGTGTGGGGCGTGTTCGACAAGCTGCAGATCAACCTCAAGGGCGACGTCTTCTTCCTGGGTGAGACCGCGGCCGACGCCCCCGACGGCAACGTCGGCGGGCGCGACACCCAGTTCCTCAGCTCGGGCCAGCTGGTCGACGCCATCGCCATCTCGGTCGGCGTCCTGGCCGACTACTGAAGCCAGCCCGCGGCGCGGCGCGGCCAACCGGGTCGACCCGACGGGCACCAGTTCGCTTATCGAAGCGCTCATAGACCCGGCCCCGGCCGGGGTGCGCTCGCGGGTCGGTGTTATGCTGGCGGCATGTACAGGTACGGTGATGGCTCGCCGTTCCCTCTCGAGGAGAACTTCATCGATACGCTGGTTTCGGCCGTCGACGCGACCGCCGCCGCGTACACGCCCATCGCCGACCTCGACGACAAGCGCGAGCGCGCGCGCGACGCCAAGCGCAACGCCGAGCGCGAGCTGGCCCGGCTGGCCGAGTTCGAGGAGTCGGTCAGCGCCAGCATCGCCAGCTTCGGCCCGTCGGCCGGGCGCGGGGCGACCCCGATCCAGCTGGTGGCGCAGAAGGTGCTGGGCGGCGTGCACAGCACCGTCGCGGCGCAGCGGACCCAGATCAACTCCCAGGTCGCCCGCCTCGAGGCCGAGGCCTCGGCCGACGGCCTGGGCGCCCGCGTGCGCCAGGCGCTGGCCGCGTTCTTCGAGAAGCACCAGCTGCCGAGCACGACCTGGGCGGTGGCGTGGGACGCGCGCGCGGCGGCGCCGACCGCCCAGGCGGTAGCGACGGCCGGCCGCTTCGTCGCCACCTTCGACGTGGCGCTGACCGGGATCTGGACCGCGCCGGTCAAGTTCGAGGCCCTGATGCCGGGCATCACGCTGCAGCTGCCGCGCCGCAAGATGTTCGGCGGGGCCAAGACCCAGCCGGTCGCGCTCGACCGGTGTGCGCTGATCGCCTTCGAGCGGACCGGCACGGTCACCACCCTGATCCTGCGCGAGAACCCGGCCAAGCCGTCCCCGGGCTGGCGCCTGGTCGAGGACAAGGGGGCGGTGGCCTGCACGGCGCTCGACGGCGGCGCCGACGCGGGCAGCGAGGAGGCGCCGCTGACCGGGGACGACGTCGGTCAGGTCAAGCGGCTGGGCGACGCGGTGGCGGAGGCGGTGATGGAGCTGCGCGGCGCCCGCACCCTGCGTGAGCTGCGGGCCGGCAACCACACGGTCGACACCCTGCCCTCGCCGCGGCTGGCGGTCGACGCGGTGCTGACCGCGCTCAGCCCGCTGGTGCGCACGATCCGCGAGCGCAGCAAGATGTCGGGCGAGCTGGTGCTCAAGCGCGACATCGGCGACGGCCGGCGCGAGGAGCTGTTCGTGCCGCGGGCCGAGGTGGCACAGAAGTTCACCCCGCTGCCGCTTGAGTACCGCCGGCTGTACGAGGAGATGGGCCTGTCGGCCGAGCACACCGACGTCGGCATCGTCATCTCCGAGCAGCCGACCCTGGTCAAGATCGACGACGATCCGTAGCCGCGGCCACGGGCCGCCCTGGCGCCGGCACCCGCCACGGCCCGGCGCGTCTTGCCCGGCGAACGTCGCCACCGACCGAGCGCGCCGGTGCTAGCCTGCCGGCCATGGGTTCCGCGCTCGCCACCTCGCACGCTCCTGGACGCATCGTCAGCATCAACCCCGCCAACGGCGTCCCGCTCGGCGACGTGCCCGACATGGGCGCCGACGAGATCCGCGCCGCGGTCGCGCGCGCCCGCGCCGCCCAGCGCGAGTGGGGCCAGCTCCCGCTCGAGACCCGGTGCAAGCGGGTCCGCCGCTTCGCCGAGGTGCTGATGGACCGGACCGAGGAGGTCATCGACCTGCTGGTCAAGGAGATGGGCAAGACCCGGCAGGAGGCGCTCGGGATGGAGATCCTGGTCGTGGCCGACCTGACCCGGTACTTCTGCAAGCACGCGCCCAAGCAGCTCGCGCCCGAGGCCATCCCGCTCCACCTGATGAAGCAGCGGGCCAGCTACCTGCACTACGTCCCGCGCGGGGTCATCGGCGTGATCGCGCCGTGGAACTTCCCGTTCTCGATCCCGATGAGCGAGACCATCATGGCCCTCATCGCCGGCAACGGCGTGGTGCTCAAGCCGTCGGAGATCACCCCGCTCATCGCCCTCAAGGCCAAGGAGCTGCTCGACGCCGCCGGCATCCCGACCGACCTGGTCCAGATCGTGACCGGGCGCGGCGGCGCCGGCGCCGCGCTGATCGACGCCGGCATCGACTTCTGCGTGTTCACCGGCTCGGTCGCGACCGGCAAGAAGGTGGCGGCGGCGTGCGGCGAGCGCCTCATCCCGTGCACGCTCGAGCTGGGCGGCAAGGCCCCGGCCATCGTGTGCGCCGACGCCGACCTCGACCGCACCGTCGGCGGCCTGGTGTGGGGCGCCTTCGCCAACAGCGGCCAGGTGTGCGCCTCGGTCGAGCGGGTCTACGCGGTCGAGGCCATCCACGACCAGCTGGTCGAGCGCATCGTCGCCGAGACCACGGCGCTGCGGCAGGGCGACGGCGACACCGAGGTCGACGTCGGCGCCATGGCCTGGGACCGCCAGGTCGAGCACGTGGCCGGCCTGGTCGACAAGGCGGTCGCGGCCGGCGCCACCGTCGCCTGCGGCGGCACCCGCCCGGCCGGGCGTGGCCAGTTCTACCCGCCGACGGTGCTGACCGGCGTGCGCCAGGACATGGACGTCGCGCGCAAGGAGATCTTCGGCCCGGTCATGCCGATCATCAAGGTGCGGTCGGAGGAGGAGGCGCTGGCGCTGGCCAACGACTCGCACCTCGGCCTGACCGCGTACGTGTTCTCGCGCGACGTGGCCCGGGCCCGCCGCCTGGGCGAGCGCCTCGAGGCCGGCACGGTGATGATCAACGACGTGTTGTCGAGCTTCGCCTTCCCGGAGACGCCGTGGGGCGGCGTCAAGCAGAGCGGCATCGGCCGGACCCACTCGGTCATCGGCCTGCGCGACCTGTGCGAGACCCGCCACGTCAACTACGACCGGATCAAGATGGGTCGCGAGATCTGGTGGTACCCGTACAAGACCAAGACCTTCGGCTTCCTGCTCAAGGCGGCCAAGGTGCTGTTCGGCAAGCGGCCCTGGCAGCGCTGAGCGGCCCGGCGCGGCCCGCTCAGCCGGCGCAGCCCATGACGGTCTCGCACCACACCGTCGGGCAGGCGATCGATGGTGCGCACCAGCCCTTGGTGACGTCGCAGCCGATGGTCTTGGTGAAGTCGTCGGGCAGCGTCCTCGCGCCGCCGCCGACGGTCGACAGGCTGTGGAGGTCTTGACGGGAAAGGGCCAGCTTCTTGTTGGTGCGCTTCATGATGCCCCGCCGCGCTGCAGGCGGCGGGCCAGCCGCAAGCCCTCGACACGACGTCGTGGTCGACCTGGCCTGCGCGGCCGGCTGCGCGGTCCGGGTGGTCATCGCGTGCGCGCAAGCGGGCGCGCCCACGCGTGGGCGAGCCGGGCGCAAAGGGACGCCGCGACCTGACGTATGGTCCGGACGTGGAGCACCCTGCCCCCGACCTGCTCGACTGGCGGGGCCGCCTGCGCCGGCTCGCCATCGCCGTCGCCGTCGGCGGCGTGGTGGCGGCGATCGCCTATGTCGTGACCGACGCGCTGGCCGGACCGGACCTGGCCAGCGGCGCGACCTTGGCGACCCGCCGGGGCGCGGCCCGCTTCATCGTGTACTTCACCCTGCTCGGGTTCGTGGTCGGCTTGCTCGCCACGCTGGCGGTCCTGACCCGTCGTGCGCGCCGCCTCGACCAGGCCCCGCCGGTGGCGCGCGCGCTGCCGCCACGCGCGTCGTGAACGCGGGCGCCGCCTGGCTCCGAGCGCGCCCGCCTCAGTCGAGGCCGGCGCGCAGGTAGTCGACGGTGTCGTGCAGGGTCAGGCCGGGGTCGCGGGCGGTGAATCCGAGCTCGCGGGCGGCCTTGCTGCTGTCGAGCCACCAGAAGTGCTCGGCCATCTCGACCGAGATGCGGTCGACCGGCGGCTCCTTGCCCGACCGGCGGTACAGCTCCTCGACCACGCTGGCGCCGAAGCGGTTCAGGCGCGACGGCAGGCGCAGGCGAGGCGCGCCGACGCCGCTGACCCGGGCCAGGCGGGCGAAGAACTCCTTCATCCGCCAGTTGGGGCCACCCATCAGGTAGCACTGGCCGGGCCGGCCGGCGTCGAGCGCGTTGGCGGTGGCCTCGGCCACGTCGCGCACGTCCACCAGCGACATGCCGCCGTCCGGCACCACCGGGATCTGGCGGCGCAGGAAGCGTCGGACGTCACCGGTCGACGACAGGCGGCGGTCGCCCGGCCCCAGCAGCAGGGTCGGGTTGACGGC
Organism: Kofleriaceae bacterium; assembly: GCA_018058095.1. Taxonomy (GTDB): domain Bacteria; phylum Myxococcota_A; class Polyangia; order Haliangiales; family Haliangiaceae; genus JABFXX01. The sequence goes on along the minus strand of JAGPCO010000194.1, from coordinate 1,180 downwards.
GATCACCTCGAGGCCGAGCTTGCCGCCGAGGTCGAGCGCCAGCTTCTCCTGGTAGATCTTCGACGCGTAGTACGGCCAGCCGGCGACCAGCTCGGTCGCGTAGCCGGCGGTCTCGTCGAGGACGACCTCGTCCTTGGACACGGCGATGGTGCCGGAGGTCGAGGCCAGCACCATCCGCCCGACGCCGTGCGCGGCCATGCGCTCGAGCACGCGCCGGGTGCCGTCGACGTGCAGCCGCATCATGCGCTGGGCGTCGGCCGGATCGCGCGACACCGCGCCGGCCAGGTGGAACACGGCGCGCGCGCCGACCAGCACCTTGTCGAGCTCCTCGCCCTGCAGGACGTCGCCGCGGACCAGGCCGACGCCGAGGTCCTCGAGCAGGTCCGACCGGGTGCGGGCCAGCGCGACCACCGGCACCTTGCGCGCGGCCAGGACCCGGCACACCTGCTCGCCCAGGAAGCCGGTGCCACCGGTGACGACGACGTGCCCGCTGCTGGCGACGGTCACGGCGACACCTCCTCGCCGCGCTCATCCCGATCGTCGGAGTCACCGTGCCCCGGGCCGGGCGGCGCCGCGCCGGCCTGGCGCTCGTCCCACTCGAGCTTGGGGGTGAGGCCGGCCTCGCCCAGAGTCCAGGCGTGGTCGGCCGGAGCGGCGCGCCGGATGGTCGCCTCGACCTGGTGGGCCACCGCGCGGTAGCCCTCGGCGCGCGACCGGCCGGCCGCCAGCGCCGCCACCTGCGCGTACGACAGGAACGGGGCGACGTGAGCCGAGACCTCGGCGCCGCGCCGCGGCAGCATGCGGCCCTTGGGCATGGCGTCGTGCGTGCCGGCCAGGTACATGGGCAGGATGCCGCACCGGTTGGACATCGCCAGGTAACCGAGCGACGGCTTGAAGTCGGTCATGACCCCGGTGTCCGAGCGTGTGCCCTCGGGGAAGATCAGCAGGATGTAGCCGGCGCGGAGCACCTCGCCGGCCAGGCGGAGCGACTCGCGCAGCGAGCCGTGCCGCTCCATCGGCACCAGGTTGGTGAAGTTCTCGAAGTACATCCGGCGGACCGGATCGTCGAAGAAGTAGTCCTTGGCGGCCAGCGCGACCAGGCCCGGGCCCTGCTCGCCCAGCGCGTGCTTGACCAGGCCTGTGTCGAGGTGGCTGGCGTGGTTGGCGGCGACGATGTAGC
>JAGPCO010000106.1 GCA_018058095.1 Kofleriaceae bacterium | reverse complement strand
GCCACAGCCACAGCCACAGCCACAGCCACAGCCACAGCCACAGCCACAGCCACAGCCACAGCCACAGCCGCAGCCACAGCCACAGCCGCAGCCGCAGCCGCAGCCCCCTACCTGGCGATCGTCCAGGTGACGTGCATTTGCCTATGGCTCGCCGCCGGGACGTAGGCGTAGTCGTGGTCGTGGTCGTAGTCGTGGACCTTGACGGCGACGGCGACGTGGAGGTGGACGCCACCTTTGACGCAACCCGGTGCAAGCGGGAACCTCGCCCCCGGCTGCCACCAATTGCCATCCCTCCCCTGTCCACCGCCGCCGCCGTTGCTGGCACTCTGGGACATGCGCCGCCTTCGCCTCCTCGCACTCCTCGCCGCCACCGGCGCGGCCCTCACCCTGTCGCCGGGCGCGGCCTCGGCCCAGCCTCGCCCCGGCGCCGCCGCGCCCGGTGTGCGCGAGCTGGCCGAACGGGTGCGTAGCCTGGGCTCGTCGCTCGACGTCGAGCGCGCGCTGATCAAGCGCCTCACCCAGGGCATCACGGGCCGGCTGCGCCGCTCCATCGCCATCGGCCCGTTCGTCGGCGCCGCCGTCGGCTCCAGCTTCGAACCCCAGGCCACCCTGGCCGGGGTCTCGTTCGGGCTCGGCCTGTACCGCCTGCGTGTCCCCATCGTGCCCGACCTCGAGGGGCTCGTGCGCGACCGCCTGCGCGCCAAGCTGGCCGCGCACGTGCGCGCCCACGGCGGCGTGGTCGACGCCGCGTCCAACCTGGGCCAGATCGGCCGCGACCTGGCCGAGGAGGTCTACGCCGAGCTGCGGGCCGAGCTGGCGCCGCGCACCCGCGAGCGCCCAGGCCTGAGCGTGCAGGCCGAGGGCATCGCCTGGCTCGAGCCCGGCGGCGGCCAGGCCCGGCTCGGCGTCGGCTACGGCGTCGGCCCGGTCAGCATCGGCCTTGGCGCCGGCCTCACCATCGATCCGGGCGCCGGCGAGGACCGGAAGGTCGGCATGGTGTTCTCGACGGAACTGGGCCTGCGCCTGACGCCCATCGGCCGCGCCCGCACGCCGCTGTTCGACCTGCACGCCCGGGCCGAGGTCGCCGTGGTCAACCGCGAGGCCACGCCGGCGATCGTCGTCGGCACCCGCGTGTTGCTCGACGTGTTCTGACCCCCGTGCTGCGGGCTCAGCGCCGCGGCTTGCCCGGTGGCAGCGCCTTGCCCGCGCCGGGCCCGCCCTTGCCGGGCGGCAGTCGCCGCGCCGGCGCGTCAGGGCCGAACAGGCGCATGCGTCGCCCGTTGCGGTTGTAGCGCATCGCGTAGACCAGCCCGGCCAGGCCCGACAGCGGCATCGCCACCATCATCACCGGCATGAGCAGGAACGTCGGCACGAGGCGCAGGATCATCGCCGCCAGCAGGTACCCGGCCGAGGCCGGGATGGCCTCGCGCCAGCTGCCGGCGTACAGCCAGCCGATCGGCCCGACCAGGAACGACGCCCCGGCCGAGATGGCCCACGACTTCTCGTTCGCCGCGCGCGGCTTGCTCAGCTCCTGCCGGACGTCGTCGGCCCGGCGCGCCAGCTCGAGGCCACGGCCGACCCCGGCCAGGCGGTCGTCGGCGTCGGCGTCGGGGTCCTCCTCTCGCTCGGCGGCGACGGGCGCGCGCCGGCTGACCAGGGCGGCCTGGCGGTCGCGCAGGGCCTGACGCTCGGCCTCCTGCTCGGCGCGCCGGGCCCGGACTCGCTCGAGCGCCTCGGCCTTGCGCGCGGCCTTGACCTCGGCCTCGGCGCGAACCTCGCGCTCGAGCGCGAGCAGGCGCTGGCGCGCGCGATCGTCGTCTTCAGACACCGGCCCGACTATGGCATGATGTCGCATCCATGCAGCGCGTGATCCGTCGTCGAGCAGGGTGGGTCGTGGTCGTGATGTCCGCGCTGCTGGCCGCGTGCGGCAGCACCACCGCCGACCCCGAAGGCGTGACCACGGCGGCCGAGAAGCAGCGTGCGCTGGCCAAGCAGGACGGCGAGTACTCCGAGGGCCAGAAGTGGGGCGGCTGGAAGTACCAGGGCGACCGCGACACCTGCTTCTACCGGGTCGGGCGCAAGTGCTACTCGAAGAAGGACAAGGCCTGCGCGGCCGCGGGCTGCAAGGCGCCCAGGGCGTGTGAGCTCGAGGGCGCGGGTCCGGCCATGGTGGTCTGCAAGTAGCGACCGGCCTGCGACGCCACGCCACACCACCGGCCTGAATCCTTCCGCCACGGCCTGGCTCTGGACCTGCGACCACGGCGATGACCGGCCGTGGCAAGGAGCCCTCGCCATGCGCACCGTCCTCGTCCCCGCCCTCCTCATCGCCGCCGCCGCCACCCTCGGCGCCGCCCCGGCCCACGCCGACAGCCTCGACCTCGGCCTCGACCTCACCGCCTTCCCGGCCCGGCCTGCCCCGGCGGTCCGGCCGCTCCGGCTGGCCGCGTTCGAGCCGGCCGCGCAGCCCGAGGCGCTGCCGCCGGCGCCCGAGGCCCGTCCGCGCACCATCTTCGGCCTGCCGCGCAACGTCGGCCCGATCGATCGCACCGTGCGCCTGGTCGCCGGCGTCGCCCTGCTCGGCGCCGGCATCTGGGGCCTGTCGTCGGACCAGCACCTGTCCGACACCACCGCCGGCGTGATGATGGGCGTGTCGGCGCTGCCGCTGGCCACCGGCGCCAGCGGCTACTGCCCGGCCTATCACCTGTTCGGGATCGAGAGCCCGTAGCCAGCGCGCCCGCCAGCCCGGGCGGGTATCCTCGTGCCATGCGCGAGCACGCAACGATCGACGACGTCGAGCTGCCGGGCCGACTGCGGCCCGCCGGCCAGCCGCGCTACCTGGCCGCCCTCGTGCTGTGGTCGGAGCGCTGAGGTGGCGCTGACGCCGACGCGGATCGTGCTGGCCGCGGTGGCCGCGGCCGGCTGCGCCGCCGCCGGGCTCTACTTCACCCGCCACCGCGCGGCGCCACCGGCCCCGAGCCCCGCGGCCGTAGCCGACCGCGCCGCGCCTGCGCTCCCCGGCCCGGGCGCCTCCGCGCCGACCGCGCCGGCGTTGTCCGACGCCGGCGCCGAGCCGGTCCCGCTGCGCCGCCTCGACGCCGCGGCGCGCGCCAGCCTGCTGGCCCGGATCGCCGCCGCGCGCGCTGCCCGCACCGGCGTCGACGCGGCCGTGGCCGCCGCCCCCGACGACGATCCGCGCCGCATCACGCGCGAACCCCCGCGTGAGCCGCACCTGCCCATCTCCGGCCAGCTCAGCCGCGCCGGCATCCAGCAGGCGGTGCGGGCGGTGATCCCGCTCCTGGCCGAGTGCTACAGCGAGGCGCTGCCCCGGCTGGGCCACCAGGGCGGGACGATCGAGCTGGCCCTCACCATCGCCGGCGAGCCCGAGGTCGGCACGCTGATCGAACAGGCCGAGCTGTCGGAGGCCAGCCCGGCTCTCCTGACCGACCCCGAGCTGGCGACCTGCCTGCGCGAGACCATCTACTCGGTCGAGTTCGCGCCCATGACCGAGGGCGAATCGCTGCTGGTCCGCTACCCGATGGCGTTCAGCGACGACGGCGAGCCGTAACCCGCGGCGACGGCGCCCGCTACTGCGGCATCAGGCCCGGCGGCAAGCCCGGCGGCAGCTGCATGCCCCCAGGCGGCGCGGCCGGCGCCGGAGCGGGCGCCGACGGCACCTTGACGACGGCGGCGCGGGTGACCTCGATCAGGTCCTTGACCCGGCTGGCATCGATGGTGATCGCCGTGGTCTTGCCGCGCTCCTTGAGCCAGTAGGTCTTGCCGTCAGCGTCGGCCAGGACGTCGACCACCAGCGCCGGCAAGCCGACCGTGGTGCTGCCCGCGCCGCTACCGCTGCCCGCGCCGCTGCCGCTGCCGCTACCCGCGCCCGCAGGATCGACCGGCGCCGGGGCCGCCGCCTGCTTCCACACCGACACCGTGGCCATCGGCGCGCTGACGTCGCGCGCCGGATCGGCCGGCGCGCTCAGGTACACCTTGGCGATCTGCCCGACCCGGCGGTCGATCTCCGCGCCGTCGACCTGCTCGCCCGCGCCCGGCACCACCGCGATGCCGTTCTGCAGCACCTGCCAGCCGCCGTCGGTGCGCACCAGCTCGAGCGTGTCGGCCCCGCGCGCGACCGTGACGCGACCGATGTCGCTGGCCGGCAGGTCGAGGTACGTGGTGTCGATCCACTGCAGGATGCCCGCGCCGACGCTCCACGAGGTCAGGCCGCTGATGCCGAACACCCGCTTGTCGTCGCCGACGCGGACCGCGGTGCCGCGCCCGACCGGCTCGCCGAGCAGCACCGTGGTGTCCTTGCCGCCGGCGCCGAGCACCAGCTTGCGCTGGTACTTGTCGGCGGTGACGCCGAGCTGCTGCTGCCGGGTCGCGCCGGTGGCGATCGGCGCCGACGCCTTCATCGCCGATAGCTTGCTGAGCAGGTCGGTGATCTTGTCGTCCTTGACCGGGTAGCGGTGGTAGTTGGCCACCACCCAGCCGGTGGCGTCCTTGACCAGCTCGATGGCCGGCTTGTCGGCGCTGGCGCTGGCATCGCTGCCGCTGCCCGCGGCCGGCGCGCCGTCGCGCTCGCCCCAGATGGTCAGCTTGTCGACCTTGGCCGCGTCGAAGCCAGCCAGCACCGGCACCGCCTTGGCCGGCGCGGTCGGCTCACCGCGCGACAGCATGAGCACCATCAGCACCACCTGCACGGCCAACAGGCCGAGCAGGAACTTGTTGAAGCGGGTCACGACACGTCCTCCTTGCTCGAGCTCGACGTGGTGGTGGCGGCGGCGCGCGCGATCATCGGCTTGACGCCACGGCGGCGCAGCCACATCGCCCCGATCAGCACCAGCAGCACCACCACGGCCAGGCCCATCGTCATGTTGCGCCAGCTCTGGCGGGCGTCACCCTCGAGGGTCAGCGCCCGCGCGCCGGTGGTGCGGGCGCGGATGGCCAGCAGATCGGTGTCGGCCAGGGCCCAGTCGATGGCGTTGTGGACCAGCTGCAGGTTGGACAGGGCCAGGTCCGAGCCCAGCTGCTGGGCCAACCCGAGCACGTCGTCGCTGACGAACGACGACGAGCCGAACACCACCATGCGGGTGTCGGCCGGCGACCGCGCCAGCAGCTTGCCACCGCCGGCCGCGTCGGCCGGCGCCTCGGCGCTGCCCGCCGCCCGCGCCTTGCCGAACGCGCTCGGGAACGCGCCGGTGATGGCCACCGCCATCACCTGGGCGCCCTTCTTGTCGGCCGGCAGCGCGCCCGGGGCGGCGAAGCCGGTGTCAGGGAAGGCCTTGAAGTCGGGCTGGACCTGGGTCGAGCTCGACAGCCACGACCCGCCGCTCGAGCGCATGAGCACCTCGACCTTGCGCGCCGTGTCGCCCACCTTGGGCTCGGCCTTGACCACGCTGCCCCAGTGCATGACCGCGCCGGGCAGGCCACCGGTGATCAGGCTGCCGTCGGCCAGCGCGTCGCCGGTGATCTTGACGAAGAACGGGTACGGCAGCTCGCGCAGCTCGCGCATCATCATGCCGCCGCCCATGTCGCGCTGGACCGGGACCGGGAACGACTCGTTCTTCTTGTCGAGCACCAGCTCGTCGCCGACGCTCACGCCCCAGCTGGTCAGGACCTGCTCGAGCCCGGTCGTGACCTTCTCGACGCCGAGCCCGGTCGGTGACGGCTGCAGGCGGAAGCGGCCGGCCAGCGCCACCAGGGCGCCGCCGCGCATCACGAACTGGTCGACGTGCTCGGCCGCCTTGGCGTCGAGGTCGGCCGGGCCACCCAGCACCAGCACCTCGATCTCGTCGGCGACGCGGCTGCCGAGGTCGACCGGTCGCACCTCGTAGTTGCTGCCGAGCTGCCGCTGCAGCTCCTCGAAGCTCTGCGGCGGCCGGCTCGGCTGCGGCGGCATGCCCTCCATCATCGGCGGCTGCTGCGGCGGCGCCGGCGGCTGCCACAACCCGACCACCTTGGTGAAGCCGGGCGCGGCCCGCTTGAGGCCGTCGGTCAGCACGTCCTCGAGCGCGGCCTCGCTGATCTCCTCGGGCGGCACCACCCGGACCAGGCGGTCGCCGACCTTGAGCAGCAGCGCGAAGTAGACGTACTTGCGGGCCAGCGGGTTGACGTACGGCTCGATGCCGTACTGGGTCGCCAGGTCCTGCATCTCGGCCTCGGTCTTCGGCTCGACCACCTGGTAGCTCAGCTTGCCGGCGGCGTCCTTGCCGAGCTTGTCGGCCACCTTCTGCAGCAGGGCCGGCGCGTCCTTCCAGTTGGGCGGCAGGTCGGCCGGCGACAGGTACGCGGTCAGCTCGGCCTTGCCCGGCATCGACGCGAACAGGTTGGGCAGGCTCTGGAAGCCCTGCGCCACCTTCTTGATCGAGCGGGTCACGTCGTACTCGAGGTTCTTGAGCTTGATCGACAGGTCGCCGATGTCGAGCTGGCGCACCTCGATGAGGTCCATCAGCCCGAGCGTCTCGGTCTGGTCGCCGTAGCTGATGGCGATGGCGAAGTAGGCGTTGACGATCGAGCGCTCGGTCGCGCTGGCGAACTGCAGCGGCTGCGGCTCGATGCCGAACCGCTCCTTGGCCTCGCGCTTGGCGTCCTCGTCGTCGCTCGGGTCGATCAGCTCGACCCGCAGCTTGCCGCCGCCGACGACCCGGTACTCGTCGAGCAGGTCGCGCACGCGTGGCAAGAGCGGCGCCAGCTTGGGGTGGGTCTTGTCGGAGAAGTAGCCGCGGATGAGCAGCGGCTCGTCGAGCCCACGGACGATGCGCTTGGTGGTGGCCGACAGGCTGTACTCGCCGTGTTCGGTCAGGTCGAGCCGGGCCCGCGCCACCGGCGCCAGCCACAGGTTGAGGGCGAGCGCGTTGGCCGCCAGCAGGCCGACCGTGGCCACCGCCGCCACCCGCCGGGCCCGGGTCCGGGCGCCGTGGCTCCAGGTCTGCCGCCCGAGCAGCAGCACGTTGAGCCCGAGGAACACCGCGACCAGGCTGCCGTAGTAGCCGAGGTCGCGCAGGTCGAGCACGCCGCGCGCCACGCTCTCGAACCGCGTGCCCATGCCGAGCTGGTGCATCAGCACGGCGAACACGTCGCTGCCGCGCCCGACCAGGCTGGGCGCGTAGGTCAGCGCCAGCGCGACCCAGGTCATCAGCAGCGCGACGATCTGGTTGTCGGTCAGGGCCGACACGCACATGCCGATGCTCAGGTAGGCCGCCGCCAGCAGGAGCGCGGCCAGGTAGCCGCCGAACACCGGGCCCCAGTCGAGGTCGCCGATGCCGGCGACTCGCCACGGGATGACCAGCGTCGGCAACAGGGCCAGCGCGACCAGGATCATGCCGGCCAGGAACTTGCCGAGCACCAGCTTCCAACGCCCGACCGGCAGGGTCATGAGCAGCTCGATCGTGCCGACCTTCTTCTCCTCGCTCCACAGCCGCATCGACAGCGGCCCGACCAGCAGGATGAGCAGGACCGGCATGCGGTCGAACATGGGCCGCACGTCGGCCACGCCGCGGGCCAGGAACTTGTCGACCCAGAAGAAGAAGATCATCGTCGCCGCCAGGAAGCTGGCGAGGAAGATCAGGGCCAGGGCCGAGCCGAAGTAGCCGCGCAGCTCCTTGCGGGCGATGGTCCACACGTGGTTCACGGCTGCACCTCCGCGCCGCGGTCGGCCAGGTCGCGGAACACGCGCTCGAGGGTCTTGGGGTCGGGCCGCAGCTCGCCGATACGCCAGTCCTTCTTGCGCAGCGCCTCGAACAGCATCGGGCACAGCTCGGCCCGGTCGGCCCCGGTCACCCGCCAGCGCCGGTACGCGCCGTCGGCGTCGCCCTCGGCCGGCTCGACCCCGGTCACGCCGTCGAGCGCGCGCAGGAAGTCGCCCACGCCCTCGGCCTTGCCGTCGATGGCGATCACCGCGGCGTTGGAGCTGCGCAGCTCCGCCAGCTTCTTGTCGGCCCGCAGCTCGCCCTTCATGATCACCAGCACCCGCTCGCAGGTCGCCTCGACCTCGGTCAGGATGTGGGTCGACAGCAGCACCGTGGTCTTCTCGGCCAGGCGGCGGATGAGGTCGCGGATCTCGACGATCTGCGTCGGATCGAGGCCGGTGGTCGGCTCGTCGAGGATCAGGATGTCGGGCTGGTGGATGATGGCCTGGGCGATGCCGACGCGCTGGCGGTAGCCCTTCGACAGCGTGCCGATGGGCTGGACCAGGCGGTCCCACAAGCCGGTCGCCTGCACCGCGTCCTGCAGCCGGGCGCGCCGGTCGGCCTCGGCCACGCCGCGCAGCGCGGCCATGGTGTCGAGGTAGTCCTGCACCAGCATCTCGCCGTACAGCGGCGCGCTCTCCGGCAGGTAGCCGATCTTGGCCTGGGCCGCGAGCGGGTCGGCGATGACGTCGATGCCCTTGATGTGGGCGTCGCCCTCGTCGGGCTCGAGGTAGCCGGTGAGGATCTTCATCAGCGTCGTCTTGCCGGCGCCGTTGGGCCCGAGCAGGCCGATGACCTCACCCGCGCCCACCTCGAACGTGACCCCGGCCAGGGCGCGGATGCGGCCATAGGTCTTGGTTAGGTTCTTGACTGCGATCGCACTCATGGCTGATGCACTCCCGTGTCTCCCGTGCGCGGCCCAACCGGGACCGCAAGGGCCCGAATTCCGGGCCTATTCCTAAGGCCGACGGCCGGTCGCGTCCAGGGGGGTGGCGCCCGAGTGTGCAGATTCCGACAATTGACTAGTCAATTCGTGAAGTTGCGTTGACGGCCCGGATTGGCGACACTTGTCAGCTCAACCCCTGGGGAGGGGAGTCGATGAGGAGCTTCATGCGCGCTGCACGCCTGGGTCTGTTGCTGTCCGTCGCCATCGCCACCACCGCCGCCTGCGGCAACGTCGAGAACGTCCTGCCCGACGGGCCGACCAACCGCATCGACGGCGCCGGCGTCACCATCGACGCCATGCCGGGTGGTCCCGACGGCGCGGTCGACGCCATGCCGGCGCCGGACGCGGCCCCGGGCATGCTCAGCATCGATCGCACCGACGTCAGCGCCGGATCGATCCTCGTCGGCCAGAGCAGCGCGCCGGTCACCTTCGTCATCACCAACGGCGGCGGCACCACCACCAGCCCGATCACCACCACCGTGTCGGGCGCGGGGTTCACCACCAGCACCAACACCTGCATCAACGCCACGCTGAGCCCGACCAGCACCTGCCAGGTCGCGCTCGTCTTCACCCCGGGCGCGCCGGGCCCGGCCAGCGGCTCGATCGTCGTGTCGGCCCCGGGCAGCGGTGCGGTCATGGCCGCCGTGAGCGGCACCGGCATCGCGCCCGGCGCGCTCGCGTTCGAGCCGACCTCGCACAACTACAACGTCGTGGTCGAGGGCCAGCTCGCGACCCAGCTGTTCACCCTGCGCAACACCGGCGGCGCGCCGACCTCGGCGGTGAGCGTCAGCGTCGGCGGCGCCGATGCCGGCCTGTTCTCGCTGGTCAACGACCTGTGCTCCGGCACCGCCATCAACGCCGCCGGCTCCTGCACCGTGTCGGTCCGGATCACCGCCGGGGTGGGCTCCGCGGGCGCACGCTCGGGGCAGGTCCTGGCCAGCGCCACCACCGGCGGCAGCACCAGCGCCAGCCTGAGCGCCCAGGTCGTCACGCCGGCCGTCCTGTCGGTGTCCGGCAGCGGCGCCTGGGGCAACGTCCCGCTCGGCATGCCGACCACCCGGACCTTCGTCGTCAGCAACACGGGAGGCCAGGCCAGCGGCAACCTGGCCGTCGCCATCACCGGCGCGCAGGCCAGCGAGTTCGTGCGCCAGACCGGCGTCGCCGGCGATTGCGTGCCGGGCACCCCGCTCGCCGCCGGCATGTCCTGCAACGTCCGCGTCCAGTTCGTCGCCAGCGTCCGCGGCAGCCGCACCGCGTCGCTCGGGGTGTCGGCGACGCCGGGCGGGGTGCAGACGGTGGCGCTGTCGGCCACCGCGCAGCAGGCCGCCACCCTGACCTCCACCCCCAACCCCTTGGCGTTCGGCGGGGTCGAGGTCAACAGCCTCAGCGCGATGCTGCCGTGGACCATCACCAACACCGGCGACGTCGCCAGCTCCACGCCGGTGCTGTCGGTCGGGAGCGCGGGCGTGATCGCCGGCACCGGCACGTGTACCGGACCGATCGGCCCCGGCCTGTCGTGTGTGGCCCAGGTCCAGATCCGGCCGGCCATGCCGGGCCCGTTCAACAGCAGCGTGACCGCCACCATCACCGGTGGGTCGACCACCGCCAGCATCACCGGCACCGGCCTGGTCCGGCTCGACGTGGTCCGCAACGGCACGTCCGGCACCATCACCGGCCCCGGCATCAACTGCCCGGGCGACTGCACCGAGCTGGTCGCTCCGGGCACCGCGCTCACCCTGACCGCCACCACCACCAACGGCAGCGGCGTGTTCTTCACCAGCTGGGCCGGGACCGGCAGCGCCTGCGACGGCACGCCGCGCCGCAGCTGCGCCGTCACCATCAACGCGGCGATGACGGCGACCGGCGAGTTCAAGCCGATCAACAACAACCTGGTGTTCATCAGCTCGACCCTGCACGCCCTCAACCTGGGCGGCGTCGGCCCGTACGACGCCGCGTGTAACAACACCGCCACCGCGGCCGGCATCAACAACACCAGCAACAACGCCTTCATCGCCTGGATCTCGTCGTCGGCGTCGTCGGCCGGCGGCCGCATGTCACCCGGATCGGGCTGGGTCCGCATGGACGGCCGGGTGTTCGCGTCGAGCTACACGTCCTTGACCGGCAGCAACGCCGTGCTCAACCCGATCCGCTTCAACGAGCTTGGCCTCGACGTGCCGGACGCGAACACGTACCTGCCGACCGCGACCGCCGCCAACGGCAGCGCGCTGACCTTCCCCGGCGGGAGCTGCCAGGACTGGACGGTCAACACCGGTGACGGGTTCCTGGCCGGCAACCCCATGGGTGGGCCCGAGCTGTGGACGCGCGACTCGGGCCTGGGCGGATGCACCGGCACGTACCGCCTGATCTGCATGCAGAACACGTTCACCGCCGGTGCCGCCGCGCCCAGCTTCGCCGGCAAGCGGGTCTGGCTCACCAACGCCCCCCATGCGGTGAGCAGCTCCTTGCCACCCGACACCGCCTGCTTCAACAGCCGCCCGTCGGGCGTGACCTCGGGCCGGGCGCTGATCTCCACCACCACCATCAGCGCGGCCAGCTTGCTGGTCGCCGCCCAGATGTACATCCGCAGCGACGGCCAGGAGGTCGGCACCGGGACCGAGATCGGCGCCGGGATCAACCGCGCCGGCATCTGGCAAGCCGGCGACGGCAGCTACCCGCTGGTCAACAGCTTCGCCTGGACCGGCTCGGCCACGATCGGCGCGACCGGCTCGGTCGGCAACACCTGTAACAACTGGACCGACCCGGCCCAGACCATCGGCCAGTACGGCTTCACCGGCCGATCGCGCCACCTGTTCTGGGCGATCGGTCAGCTGCCCTGCAACACGCCGACGACCAACTTCAACGCGCCACGTCTGTACTGCTACGAGCCGTGACGGCGCGCGGAACACTTGCGACACATAAACCGCCGAGGTGCTGGGCGGTCGCGGCCGGCACCGCGCGAGCGATCGGGCACGGGCACGGGCACGGGCACGGGCACGGAAGCAGGCCGCGAGAAACGCCCCTGCGTGGCGTTTCTCAGCAGCCTGCTAGTCCCCTGGAAACGTGATCGTTCGCAGAACCGGCGACGGGTTTCGCCCGCGAGATCGATCGCTTGCGCGACACGCCGACGCTGAAGAATCACGTTTCCAGGGGACTAGCGCCGGGTCCAGCGCGTGCCCTGCGGGCTGTCCTCGATCTCCACGCCGGCCTCGACCAGCAGCGTGCGGATCTGGTCGCCCTTGGCGAAGTCCTTGGCCTTGCGGGCGGCGGCGCGCAGCGCCAGCAGCGCGTCGACCACGTCGTCGCCGCCCTTGCTGGTCTGCGCCGGCGTGGTGCTGGCCACGGTCTCGGCCGCCAGCTCGGGGTACAGCGCCGGGTCGACCTCGTCGATGCCGAGCACCCACAGGTGCCGGGTCAGGGCCCGGTACGCCGCCAGCTGCGCGGCGCGGTCGGTCGTGCTGTCGGCGCCGGCGGCGTACAGCGCGCCGACGTAGCCGAACAGCGCGGCCGAGGCCTTGGGGCCGTTGAGGTCGTCGTCCATCGCGGCGATGAACTCGTCGATGAAGGCCCGGGTCGCCGGGGCGAACGCGCCGACCTCGTACAGGTGGCGCATGCGCGGCACCCGGCCCTCGGCCGGGCGGGTCGAGAAGTACGCGCCGCGCCCGGCCCCGGCCGCCTCGGCCAGGTCGGACGGGTCGCCGATCTTCTCGCGCAGCACCGCCAAGAGGCGCTTGATGCGCTGGTAGCCGGCCACCGCCTGCTCGACGTAGCTCCAGTTGACGTCGTTGCCGGTGCACGCCACCTGCAGCTTGCTGCGGTAGTGCGTGGTCGCGAAGAACCAGCGCACCTCGTCGTAGCCGAGCTTGCCGAGCAGGGTCGGCACGCTGACCACGTTGCCGAGCGACTTCGACATCTTCACGCTCTTGCCGGTGCTCTCCTCGCGCAGGTCGAGGTGCTCGGGGTGGAGCCAGTAACGGACCCAGCGGTGCTCGCACAGCGGCTGGCTCTGCGCCACCTCGTTCTCGTGGTGCGGGAACAGGTTGTCGATGCCACCGCCGTGGACGTCGAAGGTCTCGCCCAGCAGCGTCGTGCTCATGGCCGAGCACTCGATGTGCCAGCCGGGCCGACCGCTCGGCCAGGCCGGGTGCCCGGTCGTCCACGACGGCTGCCCGGGCAGCGACGGCTTCCACAGCGTGAAGTCGGCCGGGTTGCGCTTGCGCCGCACGTCCTCGCCGACGCGGCCGCTGGCGCCGACCTCGTTGTCGTCGACGACCTTGCCGCTGAGCTGGCCGTAGGCGGCGAACGAGCCGACGTCGTAGAACACCTCGCCGTCGACGACGTAGGCGTGGCCGCGCTCGATCAGGCGGGCGATGTGCGCGACCTGCTCGTCGACGAAGTCGGTCGCGCGGGTGTAGGCCGCGTACTCCTTGATGTGCAGGGCCTGGCAGTCGCGCCGGAACATGGCGGCGAACTTCTCGGCCACGTCGAGGCAGCCGTCGGCGGTGCCGGCCGCGCCCATGATGCGGTCGTCGATGTCGGTGTAGTTGATGATGCTGACGACGTGCCGGCCCTGGTACTCCATGTAGCGCCGGAACAGGTCCCAGAAGCAGTACGTGCGGGCGTGGCCGATGTGCATCGGCGCGTACACGGTCAGGCCGCACGTGTACATGCGGACGACCTTGGGGTGAGCCGGCTCGAACGGCTCCTTGCGCTTGGTCAACGTGTTGTGGACGTGCAGCACCGGACCCCGGTGCTACCACGCCGCGGCGCGCCCCGGCGAGGCCCGCCCGTCGTCACGAGCTGTCAGGCGTCGCCGCGCCGCTCGTTGCCGCGCTTGAAGTTGCCGGTGAACCTGGCCACCAGCAGCTGGACCTGGGCCTCGTCGCCGGCCGCCGCCGCCGCCCGCACCGCCTCGGCCTGGGCCCCGGTCAACGTCGCCACCTGGCGGCCACGGAACGACACCAGCACCTTGTCGCGGGTGACCCGGATGGTGAAGGGCTGCTCGGCCAGCTTGCCGCGTCGGTCGACCGCCACCGCAACAGGGTAGCAGGGCTGCTACCCTCGGGGCCATGTCGAGCTCGAGCCCGATGCGCGGCCTGCGGCTGATGCGCCTCGGCGTCATCCTCATGCTGGTCAGCTACGCGCTCGAGCTGGTGCTGGCGGTGCTGTGGCTGCAGGCCCGGACCGAGGCCGACGTGCTGTCGGCGCTGGCCTGGACCGGCCGCCTGCACCTGCTGTCGCTGGTGGTGGTGGCGCTGCTCGCCGCCGGCGTCATCGGCAACCTGGCCGAGCTGCGGCGGCGCCGGTGCTCGCAGACCGCCGCGGTGGTGGCCCTGGTCGCGCTGCTGGTGTCCCTGGCCATCCGGGGCTGGCTGTACGGCCTGCTGCGCGACGTCACCACCGCGCTCGAGGCCGGCACCATGCCGGCGCGGATCGACGAGCTGGCGCTCATCCCGCGTCGGGTCTTCTACGGCACCGCGGCCTATGCCGTCGGCCTCATCGCCATCGTCCGCCTGCTGCGGCAGTACGCGCTCGCGGTCGACAACCTCGGCCAGCGCGAGCAGGCGCGCACCCTGGCCGGCATGCTGGCCCTGCTGCTGCTGGCCGACACGTTCTACCGCTTCACCTACGGGCTCGGCAGCGGCGACGTCGGCGCGTTCGGCGTGCTCGGCCTGTGCGCCGCGCTCGGCGTGGCCCTGTTCTGGGTGTGGTGCCACCGTCAGCTCGGCCGCCTCATCGAGCACGCGATGTACACGCTGCACCACAGCCCGGAGTTCCCGGCCGCCGAGGTGGTGGCGGCGCCGGCGCCGCGCCGGGCCCCGACCGCCCCGAGCGCACCGGTCGCCCCACCCGCGCCGATCGTGGTGCCGGCCGCGGCGCCGGAGGTGACCGCGCCGGCCTCGCTGTCGCGTGGGCCGCGCTTCCTGCAGGATCGTGCACCCACCCCGTCACATCACCCCGCCGCTGGCTCTACCCGAGGAACCCATGACCACGCACCCCGCTCGTGCATCGAATCGTCGCCGGCTCGGCATGTCGCTGGGCCTGACCCTCGGCCTGGGCCTGGTCGCATGTGGTGACAGCCCGACCATTCCCGACGCCGGTGGTGGCCTGCCGATCGACGGCGCCGGCCCTGGCGTCGACGCCCCCGCGCAGGTCGACGCCAGCACCGCCGGCGTCACCGTCACCGTCACCGCGTACACCTGGGACAACACGGCCCAGCTCGTGCCCGGCGCCGACGTCCTCGTCCACGCCGCCGGCGGCGCCAGCGTCACCAGCCGCACCACCACCGACGCCGCCGGCCAGGCCACCGTCACCGTCCCGCCTGGCGGCACCGTCACCGTGGTCGACGGCAACGAGCTCACCACCTTCCACGCCGTCGAGGACGGTGACCAGCTCGTGGCCGGCATCGCCACCAGCTTCGGGACGTCGGCCGGCGGCATCGTCACCATCCCGGCCGGCCCAGCCGGCACCACCAACTACCGCGTCGTCGGGCCGTGTGTGTTCGGTCAGTCGAACACCACCACCGTCCCGATCAACATCCGCTCCGCCTGTGGCGCCGCCCCGCGCGAGCTCCTGGTCGAGGCCCGGGACACCCCCGGCAACAAGCTCGGCTACCTGTTCCAGGCCGGCGTCGCCGTCGCCCCGGCCACCACCGTCGCCGTGACCGGGACCTACGCCGCGCCCGGCACCTTCAGCGTCAACCTGGGCGGCCTGCCGGCCGGCACGACCGGCGTCGCCATCCGCCACTTCGCGACGGTCGGCCCGAACATCATCGGTGGCAACACCGAGACGCTGCCCCCGCCGACCGGCAGCTCGGTCACCGCCGCGCTGCAGCACCCGGCTGGCATCGGCGACCGGACCCTGACCGGCTACTTCATCTACGACGGCAACGGCGGCATCCGCAGCGTCGAGACCGCGCTCGGCCAGGCCAGCACCACGCTGACCGTCGCCGACGTCGGCGCCGAGCTGGTGCCCGCGGTCACCGGCTTCGCCGGGACGCCGTCCGGCCTGACCTGGACCCTCGGCGCCGGCCTGCCCGTCGATGGCATGGTGCTCACCCTCGAGGCGCTCGAGAAGACCGCGGTCCGCGGGACCTGGCGCCTGGTGCTGCCGCCCGGCGCCACCGGCGCCACCGAGCCGATGTTGCCGGCCGACCTCGCCGATGCCTTCGCCCCGGTCGATGGCGTCGACGGCGAGCTGGTCCTCATCGACAGCCACCTCGCGGCCGGCCGCGCCTTTCGCCAGGGCGTGTTCTCCGGCGCGCAGGATCCACTGTCGGTGGCACCGCCGGCCACGGTCCGCCTGTCGCGGGCCAGGCCGAATCTCGGCGGCGGGCTCTGACGCCGGCGCGCCCGGGCGCCGCGCCCCCGCCCGATCCGGGCCGGCTGGCCCGACGCCCGCCGGCGCTTGCGCATATACTGCGCCGACTTGCGTCACAACGAGCTGCTCGACGTCGTGTTCCGCTGGGCCCACCTGATCGCCGGGATCATGTGGATCGGCAACTCGATGCTGTTCAACTGGCTCGACCGCAACCTGGTCAAGTCGGCCGGGGACCACGCCCTGTCGCAGGGCAAGATCTACATGGTCCACTCCGGCGCCTTCTACGAGGTCGAGAAGAAGCTGCTGCCGCCGGGCGCCCTGCCCGACCCGCTGCACTGGTTCAAGTGGCAGAACGGCATCACCTGGATGACCGGCATCTGCCTGATGGTCATCGTCTACTACGGCAACGGCGCCGCCTTCCTGGTCGACCCGTCGGTGCGCGCGCTCAGCCCGACCACCGCCATCCTGCTGTCGGCCGGTACCCTGGTCGCCGGCTTCGCCGTGTACGACCTGATCTGGCGCACGCTCGGCCCGCGCGCGCCGGTGGTCGCCACCGCGCTGTCGTTCGCGCTGCTGTTTGCCAGCGCGTACGGCTTCACCTTGCTGTTCTCCGGCCGCGCCGCCTACATCCAGACCGGCGTGCTCATCGGCACGGTCATGACCGGCAACGTGTGGATGGTCATCCTGCCGTCGCAGCGCGAGCTCATCTCCGCCACCCGCGAGGGCCGCGATCAGGACCCGAGCTACTCGATCAAGGCCAAGCAGCGCTCGATCCACAACAACTACCTCACCTTCCCGCTGCTGTTCATCATGGTGTCGAACCACTTCCCGAGCACGTATGGCCACCACCTGGGCTGGGCCATCCTGTTCGCGGTCATGGTCGGCGGCGCCGGCGTGCGCCACTTCATGAACGTGCGCTACGCGGTGCCACGCCAGGCCTGGCTGGCCCCGGCCGCGGTCATGGCCAGCATCGCCATCGTCGGCCTGCTCGTGCTGTCGCGGGTGGCCCGGCCGGCGCTGGGTAAGGTCGACGGCGAGGTCGGCTTCGCCCGGGCCCAGGAGATCATCGTCACCCGCTGCGTGTCGTGCCACGCCTCCACCCCGACCGACACCATGTTCGTCGCCCCACCCAACAACATCAAGTTCGAGACCGCCGAGCAGATCAAGGCGCTGGCGCCGCGTATCCTCGACCGCGCGGTGGTGAACCAGACCATGCCCTTCCTCAATCGCACCGCCATGACCGCGCAGGAGCGCGCCGAGCTCGGCGCCTGGATCGAGCAGGGAGCCAAGCTGCAGTGAGCACTCGCATCACCCGCGTCGTCCGCTCCCGCCGCGTGGTCGTGCCGACCGGGGAGGAGCCGGCCGCCATCCACCTCGGCGAGGCTGGCACCATCGCCCGCGTCACCGCCTGGGACGACGTCCCGAGCGACGCCGCCCTCGACGATCTGGGGGAGCTGGCCATCCTGCCCGGCATCGTCGACACCCACGTCCACCTCAACGAGCCGGGCCGGACCGACTGGGAGGGCTTCTCGACCGCGACCCGCGCCGCCGCCGCCGGCGGCACGACCACGCTGGTCGACATGCCGCTCAACTCCATCCCGGCCACCACCACCCGCGCCGCGCTGGCCGCCAAGCGCGAGGCGGCGCGGGGCCAGTGTGCGGTCGACGTCGGCTTCTGGGGCGGCGTGGTGCCGGGCAACACCGACGAGCTGGCCGGCATGGTCGAGGACGGCGTGCGCGGCTTCAAGTGTTTCCTCATCGACTCCGGCGTCGAGGAGTTCGGCTGGGTCGGCGAGGCCGAGCTGGTGCCGGCCATGGCTCGCCTGGCCGAGCTGGCGGTGCCGCTGCTGGTCCACGCCGAGCTGGCCGGGCCGATCGACGCCGTCGCCGCCTCGCTGGCCGAGGCCGACCCGCGCCGCTACGCCACCTACCTGGCGTCGCGCCCGCCGGCGGCCGAGGTCGAGGCCATCGCGCTCGTCACCCGCCTGGTCCGGCAGACCGGCGCGCGCGCCCACATCGTCCACCACTCGGCGGCCGAGGCGCTCGACCTCTTGCGCCAGGCCCGGGCCGAGGGCCTGCCGCTCACCGCCGAGACCTGCCCGCACTACCTGCACTTCTTCGCCGAGACGATTCCGGACGGCGCGACGCCCTACAAGTGCGCGCCGCCCATCCGCGGCGGCGGCAACCGCGAGGCGCTGTGGCGCGCGCTGGCCGAGGGCATCCTCGACCTGGTCGCGTCGGACCACTCGCCGTGTACGCCGGGACTCAAGGCGCTCGACAGCGGCGACTTCGTCCAGGCCTGGGGCGGCGTGTCGGGCCTGCAGCTGGCGCTGCCGGTGACCTGGACCGAGGCGCGCCGGCGCGGCCACGGCCTGGCCGACCTGGCCCGCTGGATGTCGACCGCGCCGGCCCGCCTGGCCGGGCTGTCGGCGAAGAAGGGCAGCATCGCCCCCGGCCGCGACGCCGACCTGGTGGTGTTCGACCCCGACCATCACCAGGTGGTCGACCCCGGCGCGCTGCGCCACAAGCACCCGGTCACCCCGTACGCCGGCGCCGCCCTCACCGGCTGCGTCATCGCCACCTACCTGCGCGGCCAGCGCGTCTACGACGGCGGCCACGTCCTGTCCACCGACCGAGGACTGTTGTTATGAGCACCACCCCGCCCGCCGCCGACGCCCCCGCCTGGACCGACCTGCCCGACCTCGCGGTCGACACCGCCGGCGGCGCCGCCCTGGCCTGCAACGACGAGTTCTTCGCCGAGAAGGAGGCGCTCTTGCGGCCGCACCCGGCCGAGTGGCGCGAGGGCGTGTACACCGACCGCGGCAAGTGGATGGACGGCTGGGAGACCCGGCGCCGGCGCGAGCCCGGCTACGACTGGTGCGTCATCCGCCTCGGCATGCCCGGCGTCATCCGCGGCGTCGTCGTCGACACCGCGTTCTTCCGCGGCAACTTCCCCGAGTCGTGCTCGCTCGAGGCCACCACCGTCGACGACGTGCTCGACCTGCGCGCGCTGGCCGACGCGACCTGGACCGAGCTGGTCGCGCGCACCCCGCTGCGCGGCGACAGCAAGAACTACCTGGCGGTCAGCGGCGAGCAGCGCTTCACCCACGTCCGCTTCAACATCTTCCCCGACGGCGGCGTGGCCCGGCTGCGCATCCACGGCGAGGCCCGGCCGCGCTGGGACCGGCAGCGCGCGCTCGGCGCGGTGACCGACCTGGCCGCGCTCGAGGCCGGCGCGGTGGTCGAGACCTGCAGCGACATGTTCTTCGGCTCGCGCAACAACCTCATCAAGCCCGGCCCGTCGCGGTCGATGGCCGACGGCTGGGAGACCCGGCGCCGGCGCGGCCCCGGCAACGACTGGGCCATCGTCCGCCTGGCCGCGTACGGCACCGTCGAGCGGCTCGAGATCGACACCAGCCACTTCAAGGGCAACGCGCCCGGCCGCTGCGTGGTCGAGGGCGTGTACCGGCCCGGCACCCCGGCCGACAAGCTGACCGGCTGGCGCGAGCTGCTGTCGACCCCGCTGCAGCCGCACACCCGCCACCTGTTCGACGACCTGCGCCGCATCGGCGAGATCTCGCACCTGCGCCTGAGCGTGTTCCCCGACGGCGGCGTGGCCCGGCTGCGGGTGTGGGGCACGCCGTCGCCGGCGCCGCAGCCCGGCCTGGCCCGCCTCAACGCGCTGCCGGTGGCCGAGGCGACCGAGGCGCTCCTGCGCTGCTGCGGCAGCCGCAAGTGGGCCGAGACCATGGCCCAGCGCCGGCCGTTCGAGGACGAGCCGACCCTGCTGCGCCTGGGGGAGCGCCTGTGGTGGACCCTGGGCGAGGCCGACTGGCTCGAGGCCTTCGCCGCCCACCCGCGCATCGGCGAGCGCAAGGCCGACGACGCCGCCCCGGCCTGGTCGAGCCAGGAGCAGCGCGGCGCCGCCGGCGCCTCGGCCGAGGTGGCGGCGAAGCTGGCCGCCGGCAACGACGCGTACCTGGCCAAGTACGGCTTCATCTACATCGTGTGCGCGACCGGGCGCAGCGCCGAGGACATGCTCGGCGTGCTCGAGTGCCGCCTGGCCGGCGACCGCACCACCGAGCTGCGCACCGCCGCCGAGGAGCAGGCCGCCATCACCCGGCTGCGCCTGCGCAAGCTGATCGGCGGCGTCGGATGATCACCACCCACGTGCTCGACACCGCGCGCGGCCGCCCGGCCGCCGGCGTGCCGGTCCGCCTCGAGCGGCGCGACGACGATGCCGCCTGGGTCCCGGTCGGCGCCGGCCACACCGACAACGACGGCCGCCTGCGCACCCTCACGCCAGCCGGCCCGGTCGCGCCCGGCTGGTACCGCATCCGCTTCGACACCGCGGCCTACTACGCCGGCCTCGGCACCACCGACTACTTCTTCCCCGTCGCCGAGTTCACCTTCCACGTCGTCGACGGCGCCGCCCACTACCACGTCCCGCTCCTGCTCTCGCCCTTCGGCCTGTCGACCTACCGCGGCAGCTGAGCGGCCGCGGTAGGTCGTTGGACCGGCGCCGCCGACCTCGCGCGAGTCCGCACCCGGCACTCGAGCCAAGCGCCCACACACCCAGGTCTACCCACACCGTTCACAGCGCGAGACCTTGCGTCCCCGCGGCTGCTGCCGTTGACGCGTCATCTACCAGCTCAGCGGCGCCACCGGTGTGACCAGCGTCGGCTCGGACGGCGGCCACGACCTCGGCCCGTTTCGGGCCGACGCGACGCAACCGCACGCAGGCCCGGCCGATAGGCCGCGCACTGGTGCGGTCGCGCGCGGGTCGGCCCGGAGCCAATGGTGGCTCCAGGCGAGGCCGCGGCGAGCCGCGCCCCGACGAAAGGCCGCTCGATGTTCGCCATGCCACGGTTCCTCCCCTCCTCCTCCCCAATCTGGCGCCGCCCGCTGGGACTGGCCGCCGCCGCGCTCGCGTTCGCCGCCTGTGGCGGCGACGACCCCTCGTCTGGTCCGGATGCCGCCCCCCCACCCGGACCCCGGATCGAACGCCTGGCCACCGACGTGTGCGGCCAGCTCAACCGCAGCGTCACCGCCAGCTTCATGCACGAAGGCGTGATCTACCTCGGCTGCACCGGTGGTGCCCTCGGATCGGCCTGGTTCCGGTACGACACCGCGACCGGCCAGAGCGTGGCGATCGACGACATCGTCGGCGCCGCCTTCTGCAACGTGACCAAGCGCGACGTGACCCTGACCTACACCGAGTGCGCCAACCCAAGTTCGACCCCCGACATCTACCAGCGGGCGATCATCCCGGGCGGCCTCGGCCCGGCGGTCCGGGTGATCGAGCGAGCGCCAACCTCGCCGTTGTTCTTCGCCGAGTCCGACCGCACCTTCTACGTGATGGGCTACGACTCCGGCCGGCTGGCGCTCTGGCACCTGGTCCGCTCCGACTTCGAACCTCCCTCGTTGCAGGTGGCCGTCCGGATCGACAGCAGCGTCAGCGTGCGCGGCATCATCGGCGGGCCCGATGGGGTGTACGTGCTCGAGGACAGCGCCGGCGACTCGACCCTGCGGTACTACCCTGAGCTCGCGTTCGATCAGCCCATCGATGTCGTGCAGGAGGTCGGCTACCCGGACACCTGGTTCGATCGGTACCAGGGCGAGCCGACCTGGTTCTCCGACCATCAGGGCGACCTGCGGCACTGGACGTTGTTGCCGGGCACCGCCCAGCCGCACGCCTCATCCGGGTGCCCCGCCAGCGGCCTCGGCGTCCGCGCGGGTGACCTGCTCGCGTTCAACACCTCCGCCTTCGAAGGCGGCCCCGACTGCGGTGATCGCCTCCTGACCTTCGACCTCGTCACCGGCGCGCGCCGCGCCGCGCCCCTGCCCACCTTCGAGGAACTCCCCGGGCTGTTGACCCTGGTCGGAGCCGACGAGACCTACCTCTATGGCCTCGACACCAAGGACCCGTTCAGGGCCGACCTCGTCCGCATCCGCACCGATCCCATCTGACCCGCACCGACGCGCCGGCACTACGTGCCCTGCCGCGCCAGGCGACCGCTGCCGCCGCCCGCGCGGCTCCTACACCTCGGGATAGTCCGCGAGCTCGATCCAGCGCAGGCCGGTCAGGCCGGCGGCCTCGACCTGCCGCACCGGGGAGCGGTGCACAAGGATGGCCGCTGCCGTGAGTTGCCAGTCGTCGTCGAATCCCGTCATCGAGCCGAGCGAACCGGCCCCCTTGATGATGCGGCTCTCCGAGATCAGGCAGCACACCGACGATCGCCCAGGCTGCTACGGGTTCTCGAGCTGGCACATGGCCGTGCAGTACAACGACTGCGGCGGGTCGCACTGCTCGACCGCCAGATTGACGAACTCGTCGCCGCAGACCACGGGTGTGCAGTCGCCGTCACACGTCGCGCTGTCGCCAGCCGTGTCACAGACCTCAGGCCCGTTGACGGTGCCGTCGCCGCAATACTCCCCCGTTCGCCCGGACTTGCCCGCGCTGCGCGTCAGCGCTGGCGTCGAACCCGGCTCGACCCGGTTCGTGCTCCAGGTGACGCCGCCGTAGCTACCGAACGTATACAGGTTTGACCAACCCGGAGCGCTCGAGAGGTCTGGCAACGTGTAGGAAGTCGAACCTGTCTGGGTGACCCAGTCAGGGGACAGCTCGACGGCCCAGGAGAGCGCCGCCTGTTCGTCCTCCGCGACTCCGAACGCGGTGACTCCGATCGTCGCCGGCGCCTCCGCCACGGCGCCTTCGGCGACGATGGGATGGATCGTTCGGAGGTTTGGCGCCTGGGTGATCGCCGCCGCGGCCACGTTCCACGGTGGCGCCAGCGTCGGGGTGAACGGCCCCTGCGTCCCCGCAATCGTGGTCGACCAGTTTCGGTTGGTTCCGTCACCGACCGGATCGGTCCAGCGCAACCCGACCCGGTAGGAGTCCCCAGGTCGCGCCAGGTCCGGAGGGAGCTGCGCGAACTCCAAAGGAGAAGTGAAGGAGACCACTCGGTGGATCAGCAGGTCGCCAGTCGTCGCGATCAGCCGAGTCGTGGCTACACCGAAGCCAGTCACGGTCGGCGCAGCGACCGGGATGGTTGGGAGCACCCGCGCGCTCGCGAAATCGACGTTCAAGGTCGCATCGCTCCTCAGGTCGAGGACGGGCGTGCGCGCGACCAGCTTCGGCGTGTCCGTCGCGTACGGAATCGTGATCGACACCAGCTCGGTCGGTCCTGGCGGCAGGCTGAAGTCGTAGGCCTCGTCAAGCCTGTGGCTGGCGATCTCACGGCTGGAAGCCGTGAAGGTCCCGCTCACTCCGCCCTTGTCGGTGACGCCAGTCGCTCGCCCGGACACCTGGATCAGCGAGCACTCGCGACACTCGCGACACCCCAACGCGTTTAACGTGGTCGATTCGACGAGCGTGCGCTGCTGGACGGAGATGAACCGACTGCCGTTGGGCCCATCTTCGACACACAGCGTGGCCACACCATACGCCGGCCCACGCACCCGCGCGGTGTACGTGCCGCCACTCTCGGTCATCGCCACCCAGGCGCCATCCCCGTCCTGCACCAGCGCTTGGTCGACCTCGCCAAGCTGTTCGGCATCGAACCGTGCCGTCGCATAGGCCGTCAGCGTAATCGTGGTCCGGCCATCCTCACCATCAACACCGGAGGGTCCGTCAGACCCACCGCCACACGCGCCCAGCAGCATCAGCCATGTGCCTCCTGACAGAGTCTTCGCTCGCTTCATCGTCTACCCCTTCCTGAGGTGCCTCGAAGTTCCTCGCGGATGCCTTGGCCGGGCACGTTCCGAGCTGGCCCCCCGATGCGGCCGGCCTAGCAGGATGCTGAAGAAGCATCCTGCTAGTCATTTCTGATCTCGCAGCCTGCTGAAAAGACGGAGCCCGTCCCGTCGGCAGGGGTTGTTCAGCAGCCAGCTAGCTATGGCTAGGCCGGTGCCAGCCTGACGTCGAGAGCCGTCGACGACGACGGCTATGGCTACGGGTTGAGGCAATGGGCGACCACCTTGACCTCCGCGGCCACCGCGGAGTCGTTGCGCCAGCCACAGCTCCACCCGGCCTGGGGCGCGCCGGGAATCGAGTACTGCAGCAGCACGTCTGGCTGCTGGATGATGTTGACTCCCGTACACCCACCGGTGAGGACGATGGCACCGGCGGGGCACTGAGCAAAGTTGCCGGCTCTCCCACCAGCGGGGATGGTGGTCAAGGTCTCGACCACCGAGACGCGAGCCGGAAGCGGCGGCTCCGCCGCCGGGCAATCACACGCGGCGGCGTCGGCCGAGCCGGGCGCGTCGTCGGAGCACGACAGCACCAGAACGACCCCGGCCACGAACCCTGGAAGCGAGGCGATGATACGGCGCATGGCTAGATCCTGTTCTCGGTAGTGGTCCATCCCGGGGTCTGCCCCGGCAAGGTCGCGTTCGTGAACGGCGCCGCCGGGATCAGCGTTGGTGTCGCCGCCGCCGCCCCGGAGACGCTGACATCGGCGAGGGGGTCGTAGGTCAGGGTCCTGGCCGCCTGGTACTCGGTATACGTGCCCCGCCTGGTGCAGACAGTATCTTCACCGTCGCTCGAGATGTCGGTCTGCGTGCAACGGTCGGGGTAGTTGACCACACCGGCGGTACCGCTCACGCCCGCGGCGTCGACGTACGGGCCTGCGAACGGCTGTGCCAGGTTCGTCGGCCTGAAGTTGGCCACCGCACCGGTCATCACCGCGATGAGGTACTTGCGAGGCGGACTGTTCTCGAGCAAGGAGGCAGCCCGACCGGGCAAACGAAACTCGTACGTCTGACCGGTGGTGCCGCACCCCTCGGCGAGGGTGCAGGGGGCGACCTCGAACCATGAGCCCGTGACGTCATACACGCGTATGAGGATGAGGCTGCCTGGAATCGTGTCGCTCTCCACCCCGCTGGTGTAGGTCGTGAGGGTCATCAGGTTGCAGACCGCGGGGAAGTTGGTGCAGTTGCGCTGAAACTCCGAAGCCGTCCAGGGGGCGTCTGAGGCGACGACATGACCCTTTCGAAACTGATTGGAGACCGCGACCATCGAGGGGGCGCCGAGCGAAACCGTCACGTAGGCGGCGTGCTGGCTCGGGTTGTCGACACGGACCTCGATGAGCGACGCGCCGATGGAGGTCGGCTGCATGAACTTCGCGGCCAGGTTGCCGTTGGCGCCTGTCACCGCCAGGTTGGCGGTCGTGAGTCCCAGCGCGGACATGGTGCCGCCTGCGGCGGTCACGGTCGAGACGGTCCGCATCGCCGGCGCGACGAGGTGGTGGTCCCAGCACCGGTCCGCCGCGGTGAGCCGGCCAAGCTGGTCGTACACCTCCATTCGCACGTCGTAGATGCCCTCGGTGGTCATCAAGTTGGGGATCACGGGGAGCGATGTGCCCAGCACCCAGCCGAACATGTCGACGGCGTAGCTGGTGGCGGTGCCTACAGTAGAGGCGTTCGGCATCGCCGTCCAGTCGAGGGCAACCGCTCCGCTGGTCCGGTGCACCACCCGGAAGCGCGAGCGCGCCAGATCTACCCCGACGCCGTCATCGTTGGTGGTGAGGTTGAACCGGATCGGGTTGCGACCGCCGACCGCGCCCCCCAGCTCCCTTATGTAGGCGCCCGAGACGTCGCCCAGCAGGGACAGGTGCTTGGTGACCGCGGCGCAGGTGCCTCCCATGCTCGTCGCCAGGTCTGGCCCGGTCGCCGCATGTGTGTGAGTCGTCAGGTACTCCTGCGCAGGGACGGCCGTCGCGGTCGGATACGAGATGGTGTCCGCCTGCTCCGACCGCACCGGGCTCGGGTTCACCGTCAGCGCCGGCGCCGTCGCATCCAGGCGGAGGCGGCGGATCACCTGGCCGGTGTTGCCGGCCGCGTCGACCGCGACGAAGGCGATGTCGACCCCTGGCAGCGTCACCGTGCCCGGGTTGAGCGTCAGCGACCACGCGGTGGCACCAGGCGCCAGGTCGACGGTGCCTACCACGCTGGCGCCTTGCAGGGCGTCGATCCGCACGATGTTGGTGTCGTCAACGGTGCCCGACACCACGGGCGCAGCCGCTGCGGTCCACCAGTCCTGGCCGCCTCCGCCCGTGGTCCGCACGAAGAACCCCGTCGCGCTCACCGTCAGCGTCGGCGCGGTGTTGTCGATCACGAAGGTCCGCTCCGCCGTCGCCTCGTTGCCCGAGATGTCGCGCGCGCTCGCGGTCACCGTGTAGCTGC
>JAGPCO010000105.1 GCA_018058095.1 Kofleriaceae bacterium | reverse complement strand
AGCCACTCGCACGAGGTCATCGGCAGCCCGTCGGCGGTCTTGCTCGGCGCCGGCGCCGAGCCCTGGCGCAGGGTCAGGCCGGTGGCGGCGCTGACCTCGGCGGCGGTGAACACCGCGCAGGCGTCGGCCACCACCTCGGCCGGCGCAGGCGGCGTCGGCGACGGAGTGGTCGGCGTCGTGGTCGGTGCGGCACCGCCGGGCGCGGCCGACCCGGGCGCGGGTGTGGCCGCCTTGTCGTCACCCTTGCAGGCGGCCGCGGACAGCGTGAGGACCAGCACGGTCGAGCCGGCCCGGCGGAGGGAGGAGGGGAGGTCGAGGGGGCGATTCATCGGTCCGATCGTAGCGCCGAGGGCCGGGCGGGTGTCGGGTGCTGCCCTGACCAGGCGCCCGCACCGGCCAGCACGCGGCGCGACCTGCCGCGTCGGTGGCGGCGCCTGCCGGCTGCACGGTGCCCGGGCGTGGCCCGCGCTTCGCATGAAGGCACTCCATGCCTCCCGCCGCCTCAGCCGTCGCTCGCTCGTCGCCCCGCACCACCACCGCCACTCGGTGGCTACTCGCCGGCCTGTGGTTCGCCCTCGCCTGCGGGGCGGCCCCCGGCCCAGACGCCGGCGCCGACGCTGGCGGCGGCGCCGACGCGGCCGGACCGGCCCCGATCGCGCGGATCACCACGCTGGCCGGCATCAACGGCGACCAGCCCGGGTTCGCCGACGGGCCGGCCCTGGGCGGCGCCGAGTTCGACATGCCGGAGGGGCTGCTGCTCGACGCCGCGCGCCAGCACCTGTACGTGGCCGACAGCGGCAACCACGCCCTGCGCCGGCTCGACCTCGCGACGATGGAGGTGATCACCGTGGCCGGGATCGGCACCGTGCGCGGCAGCAACGACACGACGGGGCAAGGCGCCACCCTCGTCCCGGCCCGCCTGAACAACCCGCGCAACCTGGTGATGGCCCCCGGCGGCGACGGCCTGTACTTCACCGACGCTGGCAACCACGTCATCCGCCACCTCGACCTCATCACGCTCGAGGTCACCACCGTGGTCGGCATGGCCGGGCAGACCGGCAGCACCGACGGCGTCGGCGCCGACGCCCGCTTCGGCGCCGATGGCCTGTTCGCGACCTGGCCGGGCGCGATGGTCATCGACGAGGACGACCCGGTCGGGCCGACCCTGTACGTGGCCGACTCGGCCAACCAGACCCTCCGCGCCGTCGATCTGTCGACTCGAACGGTGCGCACCGTGGCCGGCCAGGTCGGCCAGCTCGGCGCGGCCGATGGCCCGGCCGCGCAGGCGACCTTCAACAAGCCGGCCGGGCTCGCCCTCGACGGCGCCGGTGGCCTGCTGGTGGCCGAGGCCAACAACCTGACCGTGCGCCGGCTCGACCTCGCCAGCGGGCAGGTCACCACCGTCGCCGGCAAGGCCCCGGCCGATCCACGCCACTACTGCGAGAACATCAGCCCGGTGCTGCCGCCCGAGTGTGGCGCGCTCGACGCCGCGCGCGGCACCGACGCCCGCTTTCGCTTCCCGTACGCGCTGGCGCCCGATCACGCCGGCGGCGTGCTGCTGGTCGACTCGCACAACAACCTGATCCGGCGCCTCGACCCACGGACCACTGCGGTCACGTCGATCGCCGGCGTGCAGGCCACGCTGCTCGACGACATCCCGCACGGCAGCGCCGACAGCGACGCCGCGGCCGGCGTGGCCGGCACGTTCTGGCACCCGACCCACGCCGTCGCCGCCAGCGCGACCGGCGACGTCCTGTTCGTCGCCGATCGGTCGGCCAGCTGCATCCGCCGGGTCGAGCTCGGCGTGCGCTGAGCGGCCCGGCCTACGCCGCCGGGCTCGGCGCCGGCGTCGGGTACGCCCGCGCCACGTACGCCTCGAACTGGGCGCACATCGTGTCCTCACCGGCGCTGCTGTCGGCGATGAGCTCGGCGCCGTGGACGACGCGGATGGTGGCGTCGAGCGAGTCGGGGTAGGCCGGCGGGTAGGCCCGCGCCGCCGCCGCCGCCATCAGGCGCTCGGCCTCGGCCCAGGCCTCGTCGACCGACTGGTTGGCGGCCTCGGCCAGCGCGGCGCCGGTGAACGGCTGACCGGTCAGGGCGCGCACGGTGTCCTGGTGGCTGACCGCGTTGCCGGCGGCCCAGTAGTGCTGGGCCAGGGCCGGGCCGATGGCCGGGTTGTCGGTCAGGTAGCCGTGCTCGCGCAGGAAGTAGGCGCGGGTCTGGTACACCGCCATGTGCGCCAGCAGGTAGCCGTGGTACGAGGCGGCCGACTCCTGGTTGAGCAGGTGCGGGATGGCCAGCAGCGGGCGCGGCGCCGGTGACACCCCGAGCACGCGCTGCTCGGTGGCCCGGGCCAGCGCCAGCACGCGCTCGGGCGTGAGCTCGGCGTCGGCCAGGGCGTACAGGTCGCGCTCGAAGTACGCGACCACCAACATGCCGCGCTCGTCGAACGCCCGCATCGGCTGGGTCGCCTCGAGCCGGCGCCGCAGCAGGGCGCGCGACGGCGGCGCGCCGCTGGCGTCGCGGGCGTACCGGACCAGCCAGTCGGCGTCGCCGAGCAGGCTGTCGCAGAACATCGACTGGGTCTCGGCGTAGGCCATCGACGTCGGCGGGTACTCCTGCGAGAAACACGGCGCGTCCTCGGTCACGTTGGCGAAGTGGGCGGCGTGGCCACCCTCGTGGAACAGGGTGTCGAGCGCACGCGCCCCCGAGCCGACCTGGTCGGGCTTGGCGTCGGCGGTGAAGTTGACCTGGGCTGGAACCCAGCGGCCATCGCCGGCGCGGAAGCTCGGCACCGGGCCGTGGCAGAAGCCGTTCTGGTACTTGCCCTTGCGGTCGAGCAGGTCGAGCTGCAGCACCGCGCCGCGGTAGGTGATGCCGAGCCGGCGGAAGCTGTGCACCCACCGGCGCAGGCCCTGGCCGAACGGCAGGAACGGATCCATGTCGCGGGTGACGTCGCCGGCGGTGACGTAGCGCAGGTTCGGCCCGGTCACGGCGGCGTCGCCGTGCCGGCTGGCCAGGTCGCGCAGGGTGCGGAAGGTGGCGCCATGCGTGCGCGCCTCGAAGTCGTCGAGAATGGCGAACAGCTCGGCCACCGTCATCTGCTCGTTCTTCTGCACCTTGTAGGCGAAGAAGTCGGCGTGACCGAGGGCGCGGGCCAGGCGGTTGCGCAGCCGGACCAGGTCGAGCAGGCCGTGCCCCAGCACCCAGCGCTCGAGCTCGAGCATGGCCTGGTGCGAGCTGGCGCGCGCGTCCGGATCGGGGTTGGTCCGCATGTTGGTGGCGAGGGAGCTCAGGGTCGCGTCCTCGCGCCGGCCGCCCTCGACCTGGTGGGTCATGGTCCGCTTTTGCAGCTGGGCGAACAGCGCCGACTCGGCCTCGATCAGCTCGTGGCCGAGCGCGCGCGCGGTCTCGTCGGTGACGGCGTGGCAGGCAAACAGCGCGCGCCAGCCGGCCAGGCCGCGGCGCAGGCGGTCGCGCTCGGCGCTGGCCGGGGCGGCCTCGACCTCGGCCAGGTGCGCCTCGACGGCCGCCAGGCGGTCCGGGCTGGAGATGAACTCCTTGTAGGCCTGCTCGGCCCGGGCGAAGCCAGGGTGGTCCTCGCTGGTGCCCATGTACGTGGTCCAGAACAGGTCCTCCTTGGCCCGGTGCACCACGAGGTAGTCGGCGTTGAGCTGGTCGAAGAAGGCGCGGGCGGCGTGCATCGGCGCAGTCTACAGCGGGTCGCCGGCGCCAGGCACGCGTCGCGGCTTCGGCGACCTCGGCGCCGCGGCTCGGCAAGCCGCTACGGCTCGAGCGGGCCGATCGAGCGCGCCGCGCCCCGGCACGCGCCGGTCAGCGTGCCGGTCACCTCGGCCACGGCGGCGGCGGCGCCGGCCTCGGCGCTGCCGGCCGGCAGCGGGTGATTGCCGGTCGGGTCGGCCAGCAGCGCGGCGTAGCCGGTCGGCTGGCCGATGATCGCGCCGGTCTCGGTCACCGGCAGGTCGGGCGTCGACTGCGCCGGCGCGTCCTCGGCCAGCCAGGCGTTGGTGCGGAACTCGAAGGTGTCGGCCGCGGTGCCGGCGCCGACGTTGACCGCGGTCGCCAGCGTGGTGCTCGAGAACACGAAGGTGTTGCCGATGACCCGGCCCTGGCCGGACGGCTCGAACGTGAAGCCGCCCTGCGAGCTGGTCTCCTGCAGCACGCGCACGGCCCAGCGTGGCGTGCCGCCGACCAGGTTGTGCGCGACCAGGCAGTCGACGCAGCCGACGAACGCGAACGGCGTGTTGCTGGTGCCGGCGACGATGACCACGTTGTCGAACACCCGGACCCGGCGCGCCTCGGCGTTGCCGGCGACGGTCGACAGCGGCGGCCGGAACAGCGTCAGGTCGGTCGAGCCGCCCAGGTTGACGGCGCGGGTGCCGCCATCGAGGAAGCGGTTCTGCCGGACGTCGACGTCGGTCGAGCCGCCCTTGGCCTGGACCGCGTTGCCCGGGGTGGCCCGGAACACGTTGCGGGCCACCACGCTGCGGTGGCAGCCGACGTGGTCGATGCCCGAACCGCCGCCGCCGCAGCGCTCGATGAGCGAGTCGTACAGGAACAGGTCGCTGACCCCCGAGACCTTGACGCAGTCCTGGTTGCCGCCGGCGCCGACGTCGTGCACGTGCAGGCGCAGCAGGGCGACGAACTGGGCCGCGGTCGGGTCGGCGAAGGCGCCGCCGTCGTCGATGTTGAGGCCGTTGCTGGTCTGGCCGCGGACCTCGAGGTCGTGGACGACGACGTAGGCCGGGCGCTGCAGCTGGATGGCGTTGCCGCCGCCCTCGATCACCGGGCGCGGCGTGACCTCGGGCTCGCCGCCGATCCAGATCGGCGCGGCCGCGGTGCCGCGCAGGTCGGCCAGGAACGCGCCGCCGGCGTGGACGCCGGCGCCGAGGCGGATGGCGGTGCCCGGGCTGGCGACGGCGGCGGCCTGCTCGAGCGTGGCGAACGGGGCGGCCAGCGAGCCATCGCCGCCGCCGGCGGCCCCGGCCACCACGTGCAGGGTCCGGGTCGGGCTCAGCCCGTCGGCAAAGGTCGGCGGTGCGTCGCACGAGCCGGGCACGTAGGCGTCGGCCACCGGCAAGGCGCCGTCGCCGCCACCGCCCGGGCCAGCGTCGGCAGCGGCGCCGTCGCCGCCGCCGCAACCGGCGATGGTGAGGAAGGCGAGCAGGGCGGGGCCGAGGCAGGACCGGCGCGCCGGCCGCGTCGTCGTGGTCATGCCGGCAGTGTACCGCCCGCGCCGGCGCCGGTGGCCGTACACTTCGCGGCGATGGACGTTCCGCGCGCCGACGATCCGGGCGCCACCGCCGCGCTGGCGGTGCTGTCGGCGCCCACGCGCGCCTGGTTCGCGGCGACGTTCCCCGGCCCGACCGCGGCGCAGCGCCAGGCCTGGCCGGCCATCGCCGGCGGCGAGCACCTGCTGCTGCTGGCCCCGACCGGCAGCGGCAAGACGCTGGCCGCGTTCCTGGCCGTGCTCGACCGGCTGATGTTCGCGCCGGCGCCGCCACCCGCCGCCGGCGCCTCGGCGCCCCGCCTGCCGGGGCGCGGCACCCGGGTGGTGTACGTGTCCCCGGTCAAGGCCCTGGCCATCGACGTCGAGCGCAACCTCATGACGCCGCTGGCCGGCCTGCGCGCCGCCGCCGCCGCCGCCGGGGTGGCCGCCGCGCCGATCGACGTCGCCGTGCGCACCGGCGACACCAGCGCGCGCGATCGCCGGCGCATCCACCGCGGCGGCGCCGACCTGCTCATCACCACGCCGGAGTCGCTGTACCTCATGCTCACCAGCGGCGCGCGCGACGCGCTGCGCACCGTCGACACCGTGATCGTCGACGAGATCCACGCCCTGGTGCCGAGCGAACGCGGCGCCCACCTGGCGCTGTCGCTCGAGCGCCTGGCCCACCTGACCGGGCGGCCGATCCAGCGCATCGGCCTGTCGGCCACGCAGCGCCCGCTCGACGAGGTGGCGCGGTTCCTCGGCGGCGACCGCCCGGTCCGCATCGCCGACGCCAGCGGCCGCAAGCTGCTCGACCTCCGCCTCGAGCTGCCGTTCGCGCCCGGCGCGGCCGTGCCGCCCGCCGCGTCGGCCGCGTCGGCCGCGCCGGCCGCGCCACTGGAGACCGAGGCCGATCCGCGCGCGCCGTCGAACTGGGACCTCATCTACCCGCGCCTGCTCGAGCTGGTCCGGGCCCACCGCAGCACGCTGGTGTTCGTCAACTCGCGCCGGCTGGCCGAGCGCATGGCCCAGGCCCTCAACGAGCTGGCCGGCGAGACCCTGGTCTACGCCCACCACGGCTCGGTCGCGCGCGAGCAGCGCGCGTTCATCGAGGACCAGCTCAAGGCCGGCGCGCTGCGCGGGCTGGTCGCCACCAGCACGCTCGAGCTCGGCATCGACATGGGAGCGATCGACCTGGTCGTGCAGGTCGAGGCGCCGCCGTCGGTCGCCAGCGGCCTGCAGCGGGTCGGCCGGGCCGGCCACCAGGTCGGCGCGGTGTCGACCGGGCTCATCATCCCCAAGCACCGCGGCGACCTGCTGGCCTGCGCCGCGTTGATCGAGGCCATGCAGGCCGGGGCGATCGAGGCCATCCGCTATCCGCGCAACCCGCTCGACGTGCTGGCCCAGCAGCTGGTGGCCATGGTCGCCGTCGAGGACTGGCCGCTCGAGGCGCTGTACCAGCGGGTCCGGAAGGCGGCGCCGTACGCCGAGCTGCCGCGCCCGGCCTTCGACGGCGTGCTCGACATGCTGGCCGGCGGCTACGCGCTCGACGAGCTGGCCGACGTGCGGCCGCGCCTGATCGTCGACCGCGCGCGTGGCCTGGTGCGGGCGCGCGACGGAGCGCGGCGCATCGCCATCGCCAACGCCGGCACCATCCCCGACCGCGGCACGTTCGGCGTGTACCTGTCCGACCCGAGCGCGGCCGGGGCGCGCGGGCGCGGCCGCAGCAGCGGCGGCCGCATCGGCGAGCTCGACGAGGAGATGGTGTTCGAGTCGGCGGTGGGCGAGCGCTTCCTGCTCGGCGCCAGCAGCTGGCGCATCGACGAGATCGGCCATGACCGCGTGCTGGTCAGCCCGGCCCCGGGCGAGGGCGGCAAGATGCCGTTCTGGCGCGGCGAGAGCGCGATGCGGCCATACCCGTTCGGGCAGCGGGTCGGGGCGCTGGCGCGCCGGCTGGGCGAGCTCCCGGCCGCCGCCGCTCACCACCTGCTGGTGAGCGACCTCGGCCTCGACCCGCCGGCGGCGGAGGTCCTGCTCGGCTACCTGGCCGACCAGCGGGCCGCCACCGCGGTGCCGACCGACACCACGATCGTCGTGGAGGTGGTGGCCGACGCGCTGGGGGAGCGCCGGCTGTGCCTGCTGTCGCCGCTCGGCGCCCAGGTGCTGGCGCCGTGGGCGCTGCTGGCCCAGCACGAGGCCGAGCGGGTGCTCGGCGTCGACATCGAGGTGGTGTCGCACAACGACGGCTTCGTCCTCCGGTTGCCCGAGGGCGCCGCCATCCCGGCCGACGTCGCGCCGGCCTGGCTGCTGCCGGACCCGGCCCAGGCCGAGGCGGCGCTGACCGCGCTGCTGGCCGGCTCGCCGCTGTTCGCCGGCCGCTTCCGCGAGGCGGCCGGGCGGGCCCTGCTGCTGCCACGCCGCCTGCCCGGGCAACGCGCCCCGCTGTGGCACACCCGGCGCCGGGCCCACGATCTCCTGCGCGCGGCCCAGCGCGTGCGCGACTTCCCGATCCTGCTCGAGGCCTACCGCAAGGTCCTGGTCGACGTGTTCGATCTGCCCGCGCTGGTCGCGACCCTGGCCGGGGTCGCGGCCGGCACCATCGGCGTCGACTACCGGTTCGTGACCCGGCCGTCGCCGATCGCGGCCGGGGTCATGTTCGGCTACGTCGCCAGCTTCATGTACGAGGGCGACGTGCCGGCGCTCGAGCGGCGCGCCGCCGCGCTGGCCATCGATCCGGCCCGCCTGCGCGAGCTGGTCGGCCAGGTGTCCCTGCGTGAGCTGATCGACCCGGCGGTGCTGGCCGCGCTCGAGGACGAGCTGGCCGGCGTCGGCGGGCGCGCGCGTGCGCTGGCCAGCGCCGACGACGTGCACGACCTGCTGCGCCGGCGCGGCGACCTCGACGTGGCCTGGCTGCACGCGCAGCTGGGCGCGCCCGCCGACGCGGCGCCGCCGCCGGCGCTGGCCGACCTGCTGGCGGCCGGGCGGGTGGTCCGGGTCGAGGTCGCTGGCGCGCCGCGCTACCTGCCGGTCGAGTACGGCGCGCGCTACCGCGCCGCGCTCGGGCTCGACGTCGCGGCCGGGCCGAGCGACCACCTCGGCGACGACGCCGCGGCCGCGCTGCGCGAGCTGGTCCGCTGCTTCGCGCGCGGGCGCGGCCCATTCACCGCGGCCGAGGTGCAGGCGCGGTACCCGGTCCCGGCCCTGACCGCGGCCGACGTCGCCGCGGCGCTGGCCGAGCTGGTCGGCGCCGACGAGCTGGTCGTCGGCGAGTTTCGGCCCGATCGCGGCGGCGCGCCCGGCCCGGCGCCTCCGCTCGAGCACGTCCACCCCGACGTGCTGCGCACCCTGCGCGCGCGATCGCTGGCCCGGCTGCGCGCCGAGCTGGCGCCGGCGTCACCCGAGGCCCTGGTTCGCTTCGCCCACGCCTGGCACGGCGTGGTGCACCGCCGGCGTGGCCTCGACGCCGTGCTCGACGCGGTCGAGCGCCTGCAGGGGCTGCCGGTGCTGGTGTCGCAGCTCGAGCGCGAGCTCCTGCCGGCGCGGGTCGCCAGCTACCAGCCGCACGACCTCGACACCCTGGCCGCGGCCGGCGAAGTGGTGTGGGTCGGCGTCGGCGCCAGCGGCGATCGCGACGGCCGGATCGCCCTGCACCTGGCCGACCAGCTCGGGCCGCTGCACGACCGCGAGCGCGCTCGCGCCGGCCTGGCCCAGCTCGACGCCGGCGAGCGCGCGCTGCTCGACCTGCTGTCGCGGCGCGGCGCCTCGTTCTTCGCCGAGCTCCGAGCCGAGCTGGCGGTGTTCCCGGGCGAGCTGGTGCGCGCGTTGTGGTCGCTGGCCTGGCGCGGCCTGGTCAGCAACGACTCGTTCCACCCGCTGCGGGCGCTGCTGGCCGGGCCGGCGCCGGCGGCGGCGGCGGCGAGCGGGCGGCGCGGCGGGCGACGGCCGCAGCTCGGCGCCGACGGCCTCGGCTTCCGCTCGCGCCGCGCCGTGCCGGTCGCCGCCGACGGCCGCTGGTCGGTGCTGGCCCCGGTGGCGGCGCTGATCGCCGCGCCGACCGGGCCCGCACCGGCGCTGGCGCCGCCGGGGCCGAGCCTCGACCACCAGACCCGGCGGATGACCGCGCTGGCCGAGCAGTGGCTGACCCGGCACGGCGTGGTCAGCCGCGACAGCGCCGAGCTGGAGGAGCTGCCCGGCGGCTTCGCCGCGCTGTACCCGGTGCTGCGCGCGCTCGAGGACGCCGGCCGCATCCGCCGCGGTCACTTCGTCGCCGGCATCGGCGCGCTGCAGTTCGCGCGGCCGCAGGCGCTCGAGCTGCTGCGGGCCCAGGGCACGGCCGCGGCCGCCAGCGCGCCGGTGCTGACGGCGCTGGCCGCGACCGATCCGGCCAACCCGTACGGCGCGGTGTTGCCGTGGCCGGCGCCATCGGCGGGCGCGGGCAGCAAGGGCGAGACCACGCCGCGCCGCGCCGCCGGCGCCACCGTCCTGACCTGGGGCGGCGCCTGCCTGGCCTGGATCGGGCGCGGCCTGGCGTCGGTGCTGGTCTGGCTCCCGGCCGATCCTGACGTGGCCGCGCCGGCCCGGGCCGCGCTCGTCGGCGAGCTGGCCCGCCGCGGCCACGACCTCCGCCAGCAGGGCGCGGCCTGCGCCATCACCAGCCTCGACGGTCAGCCCGCGCCCGCGCACCCGCTCGCCGCCGCGCTGATCGGCGCTGGGTTCGTCGCCGGCGCCGGTCAGCTGGTGTTCGCGCGCCGCCCGCCGCCGCCGGTCGAGCTGCCCCACCCCTCGTAACTACCCGAAAGTGTGAAGGAACCCAGCGCAGCAGGTGCTGTTGGTACCTGCAAGCGGCCGTGCTTCCACAAGTAGTCGCCATGCCGGGGCCATCCTTATATGATCGGGCCTGCAGCACGCGCCCGTGTCGGTCCACAAGCGCAGCCACAAGGTCGAGAAGCTGGCTCGCATCTACGATGACGAGATCGCCCCGGTGTGGGCGACGCGTTTCGGCAAGATGCTGCTGCGTGGCCTGTCCATCCCCGAGCGCGGCCAGGTGCTCGACATCTCGTGCGGCACCGGCTACCCGACGGTCGAGATCCTGCGCCGCATGAGCGAGGGCTCCCGCCTCATCGCCATCGACGCCTCGAGCGCCATGCTCGACGTCGCCCGCAAGAAGGTGGCCGACCTCGGCCCGCTCGGCAAGAAGGGCATCTTCTTCCGCACCGAGAGCCCAATCCCCAAGCTGTCGTTCGCCAACGACGTGTACGACGTCGTCGTGTGTAACCTCGGCATCCCCGACATGCCGAACATGCAGGACGCGCTGGGCGACTTCGCCCGGGTGACCAAGCCGGGCGGCGAGGTCCGCTGCACCCTGCCGCTGGCCGGCACGTTCCAGGAGTTCCACGACATCTACCGCGAGGTGCTGACCAAGCACGATCGCGCCGACGCGCTGGCCCGGCTCGAGCGCCACGTCGCCGGCTACCCGACGGTGGATCAGCTCGAGGAGTGGACCCGCCGGGCCGGCCTGGCCGGCGAGTTCGAGGTCGAGGAGTTCACGCTCCTGTTCCGGTCGTCGCGCGAGTTCTTCTTCGCGCCGGTGATCGAGTTCGGCCCGCTCGGCGACTGGAAGCACATCGCCGGCTCCGGCCAGGAGATGCAGGACGTGTTCTGGTACATCAAGGAGGCGATCGACGCCTACTTCGATGGCCGGGCGTTCGAGGTCACGGTCAAGGCCGGCTGCCTCATCGGCAAGAAGGTGAGCGCGCAGCTGTCGGGCCAGGCCGCGGCGCAGCGGGCCGAGCTGCCCAACCCGCCGACGCCGCCGCCGCACGTGGCCGACGGCTCGGTCAAGCTGGGGGCGCTCGACGAGCTGGAGATCGAGGAGGACTTCGCCGACGACGAGGTCGTGGCCGGGCGGGCCTCGGTCGACGCGCCGCTCGACGCCTTCGTCGACGGCAAGCCGCGGCCCGAGCACCTGTAAGCGCCGGCGCGGTCAGGCCGCGAAGCGCCGGGTCATGCCCGCCACCAGCGCGTGCAGGCGCGGGTTGGGCGTGCCGCTGCGGTCGGCGCCGACGGCGAGCAGGCGGAACCACAGGATGCGCGACAGCAGCGGCTCGCGCCCGGCCGCGCTGACCATCGGGTGCAGCTGGTCCGAGCTCGGCGCCGGCGCGCCTCCGACCAGCCCGTCGACGACCCGGGCCAGCAGGTCGGTCCGGTCGCGCAGCAGCTTCTGCAGCGCGCTGCTCTCGGCCCGGACCGCGGCCGCGGTGGCGCGGACCTGCTCGGCCGCGGCGGCGACGGCCTCGATCGGCGCCTCCACGGCGAGGATGGCCTGGCCGTAGGCGACGACGTTGGCCAGGTAGGCCGCGCTGCCGCGGTGGCGCGTCAGCTGCTCGCGCACGGCGGCGAGGTCGCCCAGCAGCCAGGCGCCGAGCAGGCGGTGCCGCTGCGGCAAGAGCGCGCGCAGCGGCACCTCGCCGGCCGGCAGCGCCGGGCAGTGCTTGTCGAGCAGCCGGCGCGCGCCCGGGTGGTCGCCGCGATCGACCGCGGCGACGAACGTCTTCTGCCAGCGCACCAGGTTCCAGGCCACCGCGCCGCCGGCGATGCCGCCGGCGATGCCTCCGATGATCGCGCCCTCGAGCATGCCCATGGCCGGAGCATATGGCGCCGGTCGGGCCCTTGCACCCCGCGGTGGCCTCGGTCGACAATGCGTCGATGCAGGGTGCCACCGCGACCGGCCCGGTCGGGCAGTCGATGCCGCGCGTCGATGGCGTGGCCAAGGTGACCGGCCGCGCCCGCTACCTCGACGACCTGCCCGCGCCCGGCGCCTGGTTCGGGGTGACGGTGCGCTCGACGGTCGCGCACGGGGTGCTCGAGGGGTTCGAGCGCGACCCGGCCTTCGACTGGTCGGACGTGGTGGTGGTGACCGCGGCCGACCTGGTCGCCATGGGCGGGCGCAACGTCATCGCCCTGATCGAGGACGACCAGCCGGCGCTGGTGCCGGTCGGCGGCACCATCCGCCACCACGCCGAGGCGCTGGCCCTGGTCGCCGCGCCGACCTTCGCGCGGGCCCACGCCGCGGCCCGGGCCCTGCGCCCGCGCCAGCGCGCGCTGGCGGCGGTGCTGTCGATCGACGACGCGCTGCGGGCCGACGTCCACCTGCGCGGCGCCGACAACGTGTACAAGCAGTTCCTCGTGCGCAAGGGCCACGGCGACGACGCCGCGCTCGAGGCGGCCATGGCCGGCGCGGCCCAGGTCATCGTCGGCTCGTACGCGACCGGGGCGCAGGAGCAGATGTACATCGAGCCGCAGGCGATGATGGCGGAGTGGCGCGGCGGACGCTGCCACGTCGTCGGGTCGATGCAGTGCCCGTACTACGTGCACAAGGCGATGAAGGCGCTGCTGGCGTGTGGCGACGACGACGTCGACATCACCCAGGCGGTCACCGGCGGCGGCTTCGGCGGCAAGGAGGAGTACCCGTCGATGCTGGCCGCCCACGTCGCGCTGCTGGCGCGCGCGGCCGGGCGCGCGGTCAAGATGGTGTACGAGCGCGACGAGGACATCGCCGCCACCACCAAGCGCCACCCGTGCCGGGTCGAGCACCGCCTCGGCCTGGCCGCCGACGGCAGCCTGGTCGCGATCGACGTCGACGTGATCATGGACGGCGGCGCCTACCTGACGCTGTCGCCGGTGGTGCTGTCGCGCGGCGTCTTGCACGCGGCTGGGCCGTACCGCTGCCCGGTGGTGCGGGTGCGCGGGCGCGTCGTCGCGACCAACCACCCGCCGCACGGCGCCTTCCGCGGCTTCGGCGCGCCGCAGACGACGTTCGCCTACGAGCGTCAGATCGACAAGGCGGCGCGCGCGCTCGGGCTCGATCCGCTCGCCTACCGCGACCGCCACGCCCTGCGCAGCGGCGACACCACCGCGACCGGGCAGGTCCTGACCCACAGCGTCGGCACCGACCAGGTCCTGGCGGCGGTGCGCGGCGTGGCCGGCCCGGCCCCGGCCCCGACCGGGGTCGGCCCGAGCGGGGCGCCGGTGCGGCGCGGCCGCGGCGTGGCCTTCTACTTCCACGGCGCCGGCTTCACCGGCTCGGGCGAGCAGAAGCTGGCCGGCAAGGCCACGGTGGCCGCGGTCGCCGGCGGCCGGTTCGAGGTGCGGTCGAGCTCGACCGACATCGGCCAGGGCGCGATCACCATCTTCACCCAGATCGCCGCCGGCGCGCTCGGCGTCGACGCCGCGCGGGTCGACGTCATCGACCCGTCGACCGGCAAGGTGCCCGACAGCGGCCCGACCGTGGCCAGCCGGACC
Organism: Kofleriaceae bacterium; assembly: GCA_018058095.1. Lineage (GTDB taxonomy): Bacteria > Myxococcota_A > Polyangia > Haliangiales > Haliangiaceae > JABFXX01. Next base: position 12,649 of record JAGPCO010000105.1, on the reverse strand, counting down.
TGCATGGTGGTCGGCGCGGTGGTCGAGCAGGCCGCGACCCGGCTGCGTGATCGCTTGCGCGCGGACGCCGGCGCGCGTGGCCTGGGCGGCGATCTGGTCGCGCAGGCGGCGGCGCTGGTCGCGGCCGAGGGCGAGCTGGTTGAGACCGTGCAGTACCAGCCGCCGCCCGGCATCGCCTGGGACGACGCCACCTACACCGGCTCGGCCTACCCGGTGTACGGCTGGGCCGCGTGCCTGGTCGACGTCGCGGTCGACCTCGACAGCTACCAGGTCACGGTCGAGCGCTGCGTCCACGCCATCGACGTCGGCAAGGCCATCAACCCGGTCATCGTCGCGGGTCAGATCGATGGCGGCACCCTGCAGGCGCTGGGCTGGGCCCTGCTCGAGTCGGTCGTGTACCAGGACGGCAAGGTCGGCAACGCCAGCATGACCAACTGCATCGTCCCCACCTTCGCCGACGCGCCGGAGATGGAGACGATCATCGTCGAGGTGCCGTACCCGCACGGGCCGGCCGGGGCCAAGGGCGTCGGCGAGATCCCGATGGACGGCCCGGGCGCCGCCGTCGCCAACGCCCTGCGCGACGCGCTCGGCTGCGACTTCGACGTGCTGCCGATCCTGCCCGAGGTCGTCGCCGCCTCGGCGCCGCGCTGGAGCACGCCGTGAAGGTCGAGCTCGACGTCAACGGCCAGCCGCGGGTGGTCGAGAGCTCGCCGTGGGACCGCCTGCTCGACGTGGTGCGTGGCCCGCTCGGCCTGACCGGCAGCAAGGAGGGCTGCGGCGAGGGCGAGTGCGGCGCCTGCACCGTGCTGCTCGACGGCGAGCCGGTCAACTCGTGCCTGGTGGCGATCGGCCAGTGCCACGGCCGCCGGGTCACCACCGTCGAGGGCCTGGCCCGAGCGGGCGCGGGCGGCGCCGGCGCCGAGGTGCTGCACGCGGTGCAGGCCGCGCTGGTCGCGCGCGGCGGCGCGCAGTGCGGCATCTGCACCCCGGGCATCGCGGTGTGCGCGGCCCACCTGGTCGACGCCGGCGCGCTCCGGCTCGGCCAGGCCGCGCTGCGGGCCCGCGTGCGCGAGCTGCTGGCCGGCAACATCTGCCGATGCACCGGCTACCAGCTCATCGTCGACGCGGTGGTCGACGCGGTGGCGGCGCTCGACGGCGCGGGCGGGGCCCGGCCGTGACCGCGTCGGCCGCGTCGGCCACGACCACGTACCTGCGCCCGCGCGACCTGGCCGAGGCGCTGGCGGCCCGCGCCGCGCAGCCGGCCTGGATGGTGCTGGCCGGCGGCACCGACCTGATGGTGAGCGCGCGCCATCGCCCGACCCCGGCCGGCATCCTCGACCTGTGGCGCCTGCCCGGGCTCGGCGGCGTCAGCGCCAGCGCCGACGCGGCCTGGGTCCGCATCGGCGCCGGGGCGACCTGGCTCGAGGTCGGGCGTGACCCGCTGGTGTCGGCCCGGCTGGCGCCGCTGGCGCTGGCCGCGCGCGAGGTCGGCGCCCTGCAGATCCAGGCCCGCGGCACCGTCGGCGGCAACGTCGGCACCTCGTCGCCGGTCGGTGACAGCCTGCCGGCGCTGCTGGCGCTCGACGCCGAGCTCGAGCTGGCGTCGGCACGCGGGACCCGGCGCCTGCCGTACCGGCAGTTCTGCACCGGCTACCGCACCACCGCGCTGGCCGCCGACGAGCTGATCGTCGCCGTCCACGTGCCGGTGCCGGCGGCCGGGGTCCGCCTGGGCTGGCGCAAGGTCGGGACCCGGCGGGCCCAGTCGATCTCCAAGATCATGGCGGCGGCGGCGATCACCGTCGACGGCGATCGCGTGGTCTCGGCCCGGGTCGCGCTCGGCGCCGTGGCCGACCGACCGATCCGGGTCGGCGCGGTCGAGGCCGCGGTGGTCGGGCGCCGGGTCGGGCCGGGCGGGGACGCGGCCGACGCCGCCCGGGCCGCCCTGGCCGGCGCCATCCGCCCGATCGACGATGTGCGCTCGACCGCAGCGTACCGGCTGCAGGTGGCGCAGAATGTGGTGGCGAGGTTCTTCACATGACCACCACCCCCCGTCACCAGCCCGCTCCGTCCGCGCCAGGCCCCGGCCGACCGGGCCTCCGCCTCGGCGTGTTCGCGCTGCTGCTGTCGGGCTGCACCGCGGACTGCACCCCGTCCAACCCGAGCAACGCGTGCGAGGCGACCGGGCAGACCCGGGCCACCCTCACCGGCCTCGACGTCGGCATCGTCCGCTACGACCCGGCCCGCCAGGTCGACGTGTTCGTCCCGTTCGTCGACGGCGGCGACGCCATCATCACCCCGGGCTTCCAGGGCTCGGACATGGTCGCGGTCACGCTGGCGGTCACCGGCGCCGGCTTCGACGAGTGCGTACCGCAGCACACGACCATCCGGCAGGCCGCGGGCGCGGTCATCTGGGACGAGCCGGCGCCGCAGGTGGCGACGGCCAGGCCCGGCGGGGTCTGGTGGGTCGGGCCGGCGCTGATGATCATGGACGGGGTCAGCAGCGGCACCGTCGCCAACGTCACGGCCACGGTGCTCGATCGCACGGTGACCCGGGTCGTGACCCTGTACGCCGAAGGCCAGGCGCCGCCCGACGCCCGCACCGACGCCGCGCCGCCCGACGCCGCGGTCGACGCCGAGCCGGTCGACGCCGCGGTCGACGCCCCGGCCATGGTCGCGCCGTGAGCGAGGTGAGCCCCGTTGTCGACCAAGCCGCCGCCCGACGTTGATCCTGGCGACGCCGGCCCATCGTCCGGGCCGACGCCCGACGTGGATCCCGGCGCCACCGTCGCGCTCGCCGTCGACGCGGTGGCGCCGGCCGCCGACGTGGCGCGCGCGCCCGGTCCGGCCGCGCGGATCGCCGCCGCCGCGGCCGGCGAGGGCGGCCCCGCCAGCGGCGTCCCGACCGGCCTGCCGCCGGCCGGCGCCGGCGCGGCGGCGTCGGGCTCGATCGAGGTCGACCTCAGCGGCGTCTCGAGCTCGATGCCGGCGGCGCCCGTGCCGGCGCCGGTCGCGGCCGAGGCCGACCTGTCGCGGGCCCAGCGCGCCGCCAACCGGGTCGGCGAGGTGGTGTCGGGCGGCGTGGGTCACCTCGGCGGCGGCCTGGCCAAGGTCGGCGGCGGCCTGGCCAAGGTCGGCGACACCGTCGACAAGATCCCCGGCGCGACCAAGCTCGGCCTCGGCCACGGCGTCAAGGAGCTCGGTGACGGCCTGGCCGACGTCGGCGAGAGCCTGTCGACGCTGCCGGCGGTGGCCCGCACGCCGCGCGGGCGCATGCTGGTGCGCAGCATGCTGGTCGGCTTCATCCTGGTCTTCACCTGGATCGCCGTCATCGTCCTGTTCAACCGCCGCGGCGGCGAGAAGCCCGACCTGCGCAGCGAGGCCGAGGCCATCCTGATCCAGCTGCGCGAGGGCAGGTACCAGCAGATCTACGACCAGGCCTCCCCGCGCTTCCAGGAGGTGACCCTGGTCGAGTCGTTCGCACGCGACATGGATGACGCCGCCGGCAGCCTGGGCGCGTTCCGCGAGATCGCGTCGGTCAACCGCACCGACGTCCACCGCGGCCCGAGCGGCAAGGTGGTCAACGTCGAGCTGCTGGTGGTGTTCGAGCGCGGCAAGGCGCGCGGCAACGTCAGCTTCCAGTGGAGCGACGGGCGCTGGAAGCTGCTCGGCATCGCCTTCGAGCTGCTCGACCAGGTCGCCTTGACCGAGCGGCGGGAGGACCGGCGCAAGGATCGCGTCAAGGCTCCGCCCGAGGTCCGGCAGGTGGTCGAGCGGGTCGTGTCCCAGCTGCACCAGGACAAGGTCGACCAGGTGTGGATGGAGGCAGCGCCGCTGTTCCAGGGCTCGGTCACCGCCGCCGAGCTGGCGCGGCTCGAGCGCGAGCGGCGGGCCGTCCTCGGCGCGTTCCGGCAGGTCCTCACCGTGACCCGCTCCAAGAAGAGCCCGGGCGGCGACTCGGCCTCGGTCGAGGCGCTCATCGAGTTCGACAAGGCGACGATCACTGCCAGCTTCGGGCTGGCCAAGATCGACGACGTGTGGCGCCTGACCGCGTACCGCGTCGTGTTGCCGATGCCCCGGACCCGGCCCGGCCTGGTCGGCCCGACCGAGGCGACGCCGGAGCCCGACGCCGACCCCGCGCCGGCCGACGCCGACGCGCCGCCGGCCGACGCCGCGCCGCCGCCAGGGTCCGGGCCGGCGTCCGACGCCGGCGCTACTTGACGTCGAGCAGCTCGACCTCGAAGCACAACGTGGCGTTGGGCGGGATGACCCCGCCGGCGCCGCGCGCGCCGTAGCCGAGCTCGGGCGGGATGATGAGCGTGCGCGCGCCGCCGACACGCATGGCGGCCACGCCCTCGTCCCAACCCTGGATGACCCGGCCCATGCCGAGCGGGAACGAGAACGGCTGGCCGCGGTCGTGCGACGAGTCGAACTTGGCGCCCTTCTGGCCGCCGACCCACAGCCAGCCGGTGTAGTGCATCACGCAGGTCTGGCCGCGTTGCGGCTGGGCGCCGGTGCCGGCGCGGGTGTCGTCGAACGAGAGGCCGCTGGGGGACTGGGTCATCGCCATGACCCGACGCTACACCAGGCGCGCGCCGGTCCTCACCACTGCGCGCGCTGGATCAGCCAGCCGGCCAGCAGGACCATGGCCAGCGCCAGGTACGCGCCCCACAGCCACCACGGCCGCGCGAACTCGGCGGTCAGCACGGTGGTCCCGGCCGGCACGTCGACCGCGAAGAAGTCGGGGCTGACCCGGCGCACCGGCAGCTGCACGCCGTTGCCGTGCACGCGCCAGCGCGGGTGCCAGCTCTCGCGGAACATGATCGTCGTCGGCGCCGTCGCGTCGACCTCGGCCCGCAGGTCGGGCCCAGCGCCGGGCGGCAACCGGGTCGCGCCGCGCACCGTGGCCGCCGGTGGGCTGGTCAGGCCGCCGGCACCGGCGTAGGCGAGCACGCGGTCCCGCATCGGCTCGGCGCCGGCTAGCCAGGCCAGCGCCGCCTTGCGCGCGGCGAAGCGGCCGGGCGGCAGCGTGCCGGTGACCTCGACCGGCGAGGCCAGGCCGGGCGCGGGCAGGCGGCGGACGGTGAAGGTCGGCGTGGTCAGCACCGGCTCGCCGTCGGGCATCTTGTCGGCGTTGTTGCTGCTGAAGGTCAGGTACGGCGCGTCGTAGATCCACGCCGTGCGCAGCGGGTCACGCTCCTGCCACAGGAAGGCGTAGTTCGGGCTCGACTGCAGCGCGGCGCCGCCCATCTGCAGCAGCGCCTCGCGCCGTGCGTGGACGTACGGCAGCTGGTTGAACCAGTGGTTCTCGGTCCCGGCCCGGGCCTGCTTGCGCCCGCTCGGCTCGAGCCGCAGCACGTCGATGACCGCCTGGATCTCGTCGCGGTGGATGCCGGGGTAGTCGGACGACACCCGGACCCGGGCCTGCTGCAGGCGCAGCGCCGGCACCAGCGCCAGCACCACCAGCACCCCGGCGCCGGCGGCCAGCGCGGTGCGAGGCACCAGGCCGCCGCCGCGCGCGCCGGCGAGCCGCCACAGCCGGGCCAGCAGGTCAGCCACGCCGACGCCGATGGCCAGCGCCAGGCAGATCTGGAGCGGGCCGAGGAACCGCACGGCCGGCAGCAGATCGTCGGCGGTGACCAGGTGCGGCCCCAGCCCGAGCAGGGCGGCGAAGGCCGTCGCGGCGATCCACAACCACGGCAGGGCGCGGCCGCGCCCAGCCAGGAGCGCCAGCGGCAGGAGCAGCGACAGCACGCGCCAGCGACCGTGGTGGGCGCCGTGGTCGAGCAGCGTGCCCGAGGTGAGCCAGGCCCACAGCCCGCCGAAGCCCGGGCCGACCTCGTCGGCGACGCGGTGCGGGAAGCCGCCGAACGCGGCGTAGTCGACCAGCACCGGCAGCCAGGCCGGCAGCGCGCCGATCACCAGCAGCAGGCCGAGCAGCACCAGCCGGCCGATCCGCCCGCCGAGGCGCGGCGGGGGCGCCGCCGCCATCGCCGGTGGCTGCGCCGGATCACGCCAGCCGGGGATCAGCCGATCCCAGCCGGCGCGCACGCGCCGCACCAGCGTGGCGCCACCGCCGCCCTGGGCGGCGTCGATCGCGCGCGCGGCGGCGCCGAGCGTCATCACCAGCACGGCGGCGCCGAGGCCGACGCCGAGGGCGATGCCGGCGAACGGGTGGCACAGGCCGACGAACAGGCCCCACGCCAGCGCCGCCACCAGGTGGCGATCGCCGTCGATCCAGCGGGCGGCGTGGGCCAGCGCCAGCGGCAGGGCGGCGAAGGCCCAGGTCTGCGTGTACAGGCCGACGGAGAACGTGCCGTCGGCGCCCTGGCCCCAGCGCGACGCGCCCGCGCACACCAGCAAGGCGAGCGCGCCGCCGGCGGCCGACCACGGCGCGGCCTGCAGCGTGCGCAGCGCGCGGTAGGCCGCGAGCGGGGCCAGCACCAGCGGCACGAACAGGCCGAGCTGGAACCACGGCAGGACCTCGGTCCCGGTCAGCGCCGCCAGCGCCGCCGGCGCCAGCTGCGGCAGCACCTGGTAGTAGTAGGCCGACGGGTAGCCGGCGTTGGCGCCCGGGTTCCACCAGTCGAGGTCACCGGCGCGCAGGCAATCGGCCAGCCGGGTCGCCTCGGCCAGGTGGAAGGTCAGATCGTCGCCGGCCGGCTCGCCGCGGAACACGCCGGCGAACATCGCCGCGGCGACGATCGTGGCCGCGACCACCACCAGGCGCGGGCCCCACGGCGCGAGCTGGTCGAGCCAGCGATCGAAGCGGGGCGGCATGGCGCGGCCGGACGATAGCGATGGGGGCCGGTCCCGGCAACCACGCGCCGGCGCTCAGATCCAGGACGGGAGGTCGATGGCCGTGGGCTCGACCGCGAGCATCGTCTCCTCCAGCTCGTGCAGGCGGTCGACGTAGCGGGGGAGCTGGTTGGCCCGTGCGTCGCCGACCAGCCAGTCGACCGCGGCGCGGAATCGGTCGACCAGCAGGGCATGCGGGACGAGGTCCCGCTCGATCACCTCGCGCGCGTCCTGCTGGTCGAGCGCCGACCACCGCGCGATCTTGGCGACCACGACATCGACGACATCGACGACATCGAGGACCTCGACGGTGAACCCGCGGAGGTCGGCCAGGCCTGGGACCACGTGCCAGCGCGGCTGCTGGGGCAGAAACGGGATGCCGCCTGGAACGAACTCGAGGTACATGGCGTGACGTAGGGCCAGGACCGTGCCCCGCCCAGCCAGCGCCAGCAGGTCCGCACGCGCGCCGGGCTCGACCTCGTTCGACTCGAGGACGTCGACGTCCTTGGTGCCGCGCTGGTAGCTGCTTTGGAGCATCAGCGCGGTCGAGCCGATGAGGCGCAAGCCCAGGCGCGGGTGTCGGCCACCGGCGAAGCGGCCGTCGAGGTCGCGCATGAACCCTTCAAGCGGTCGCACGGGCCTCCCGTAGGGCCGTCGCGAAGTCGGCGCTGGTCAACGCGCTGGCCACCCTCCATCGGCGCCCGATCGGGTCGGGCAGCGGCTTCGAGGGAGACGGCGCGCCGGCTGGATCGAGGGAGTCGATGGGCTGGTTTGTTCCCACCAGGCCAGCCCCGAACCGCAAGAGGCGCTCGAGTTGCTGGGCCGAGACTCGGTACCGACGGGCAACGGCAAGCGGCGCACGGGTAGCCTCGGAGCGGAGGGCGACGATGATCTGTTCGAGCAACCAGAACAGCCGTGGTGCCAGTCCGAGCGGATGCAACTCGGAGGCGAGGCGGGCCGCGTTGACGGACCGCGGAGCGTTCGCGAGCACTGGCGCGAGCGCCACCAGCAGCCGAGCCTCGCCGGTCACGAGGGATTCGCGCAGCACCTCGTGGACCTGGGCCAGGCGTGCGCTCGGAAGGACCTCGTGGTCGGCCCGGAGCTGACTCGCGCCAAGGCGGGCGATCGCGTTTCCGAGCGCGACGTCCACGGTTGCTCGCAGCGACGGCGCGAAGTGGTCGGCGGTGACGTTGAACACCCGGAGCGCCTCCAGCAGCTGTTCGGCGCTGAGAGATGCCAGGCCCCGCTCGACCTGGCTCACCTGGGGCTGGGACATCGCCAGCCGCTGCGCGAGTTCTGCCTGGGTCCAGCGACGGGCTTCGCGGAGGTCCCGGAGGCGGGCACCGATCTCAGATCGAGAAACCATAACTTCAAGCATCTTACATTATCTGCACTCCATATCGAATTGATAAATCACAAACGCAATACAAGATCGGCAACTTACTCATATTACTATAATGTGGGTCATCGTCGCGATCGGCGTCGCGCCGACGTGGCCAGCGACCATGGCGGCCCACGCGCTGGCCGCGGCGCCGGCGTCGGCCAGCGCGGCCCCGGCGAGCAGGGCGTCGAGCAGCACGGCCAGGTAGGCGTCACCGCAGCCGACCGCGTCGCCGCCCGGGACCGCGGCGACGGCGGCGATCGGCACCGGCGCGCCGTCTGCCGGGTACAGGGTCGAACCGGCCGCGCCGTGGGTCACGGCGACCAGGCGGCATCGCGCGCGCAGGGTGGCGAGCGGATCGACCCAGCCCAGCTCGCTGCCCAGCGCCGCCAGCTCGCGGTCGCCCACCTTGACCACGTCGGCTACCGCCAGCGCGGCCGCGACCGCGGCGTGATCGAACCGGCCCGGGCGCAGGTTGGGATCACACACCCGCAGGCAGCCCGGAGACGCCAGCGCCAGCGCCGCCTGCCAGCTGGCCAGCCCGCCTGGGGTGCGCTGCGCCAGCGTGCCGTACACCAGCGCCGGCGCGACGGCGATGGCTGCGGCGGCCTCGGCGGTGAGGGCGATGTGCTCCCACGCGCGGCCCGGCACCAGCCGGTAGCGTGGCTCGCCGGCGGCGTCGGTGCTGACCATGACCTCGCCGGTGGCGCGGTCCGGGTCGCGCTGGATCAGCGCCGGGTCGACGAAGCGGGCCAGGCGCCGCACCGCCTCGTCACCGTCGGCATCGGCGCCGACCCGGGTCACCAGCAGGGGCGCGGGACCTCGCCGGCCGCCGGTGATCGCGCGTTGCCCCAGGTGCCAGGCCACGTTGGCCGGCGCGCCGCCGAGGCGTGCGCCGTCGGGGAAGCGGTCCCACAGCAGCTCGCCCCACACCACGATGGGCCCGGCAGGTGCCACGACGACCGGCGCGCTCAGAACGCCGGGTCGAGGTAGGCGCTGAGCACGCCGACCGGGTCGGCCGCGAAGCTGGACGCGACCTCGAGCCGGGCCGCGGCGTCGGGGCTCCCGGCCAGGTGCGCGGCGACCGCGTCGAGGTCGATGGAGAGGCCCGGCACCGCCACCGTGCAGGTGGTGGTCGGCCACTCGATCCGGCACGACGCGGTGCCGAGCTCGCTGGTGAGCTCGGCGGTGACGCCGTCGTCGGCCAGGCTGCCGATGAAGCGGGTCGACGTGACCTGCCCGAGCAGCTCGGCCGGCAGCGAGTGGCGCAGCTCGACCACGCCGTGGCGGCGCACCAGCACCGCGTCGTGGACGGTGAACAGGCCGAACCCCTCCAGCGCGGGCGGCACCGCGACCAGGTACTCGCTGAAGAACGGGACCAGCTCGTCGACCACGCCGGCGGCCGGCGCGGCCACCACCTGCGATCGGCCCGGGCCGGAGGCCCCGTCGCCGGCACCACCGTCGGCGGGGTCGGCCACGCAGCCGGCGGTGAGGGCGGCGAGGGCCAGGGCGGCGGCGCGACGAGCGGGCAGGGGGCGTGACATCGGCCGACCGTACCGGCTCGGCCCGCACGTGCCAACCGGAGTCTGTTCGTGCCCGGCCCGGGCTTGACGCCGACTCTGTTCGTGTAAATAATACACGATGTGAGCGCCACCCCGCAGTTTCTCCGCCCGGCCCTGCTCACCGATCTGTACCAGCTGACGATGGCCGCCGGCTACTGGCACACCGGCCAGCACGAGCGCGAGGCGGTGTTCCACCTGTTCTTCCGCGCCGCCCCGTTCGCCGGCGGCTACGCCGTCGCCGCCGGCCTGGGCGACGCGGTGGCGTACCTGCAGCAGCTGCGCTTCTCCGACGACGATCTCGGCTACCTGCGCAGCCTGCAGGGCAGCGACGGCCGGCCCCTGCTGCCGCCCGGGTTTCTTTCCTACCTGCGCACCTTCGCGCCGCGACTCGACGTCGACGCCGTGCCGGAGGGCCGCGTGGTGTTCGCGCACGCGCCGCTCCTGCGCGTGCGCGGGCCGCTGCTGGCGGCGCAGCTGGTCGAGACCGCGCTGCTCAACCTCCTCAACTTCCAGACCCTCATCGCCACCAAGGCGGCCCGGGTGTGCGAGGCCGCGGCCGGCGCGCCGGTGCTCGAGTTCGGCCTGCGCCGGGCCCAGGGCCCCGACGGTGGGCTGTCGGCGGCGCGGGCCGCGTACATCGGCGGCGTCGCCGCCACCTCCAACGTGCTGGCCGGGGCCCAGCTCGGCATCCCGGTGCGCGGCACCCACGCCCACTCGTGGGTCATGGTCCACCAGGACGAGCTGGCCGCGTTCCGCGCCTACGCCGACGCGCTGCCCGGGCACTGCACCTTCCTGGTCGACACCTACGACACGCTGACCGGCGTGGCCCACGCGATCGAGGTCGGGCGCGAGCTACGCGCGCGTGGTCACGAGCTGGCCGGCATCCGCCTCGACTCGGGCGACCTGGCCCACCTGTCGATCGAGGCGCGCCGCCTGCTCGACGCCGGCGGCTTCCCCGACGCGCGTATCGTCGCCTCCAACGACCTCGACGAGCACCTCATCACCAGCCTGCGCGCGCAGGGCGCCCGCATCGACGCCTGGGGCGTCGGCACCCGCCTGGTCACCGCGGCCGACCAGCCGGCCCTGGGCGGCGTGTACAAGCTGGGCGCGGTGCGCGGCGACGATGGGCAATGGCGCGACGCGATCAAGCTGTCGGAGCAGCCGATCAAGATCTCCAACCCTGGCGTGCTCGCGGTGCGCCGCTACCACCAGGGTGGTGGCATGCTGGCCGACGTGATCTACGACGCCGAGCACGGCCTGACCAGCCCGGCCACGCTGGGCGATCCGTTCGAGCTCGATCGGGCGCAGGCGATCGGGCCGCACGACCGGTCCGAGGAGCTGCTGGTGCCGGTGCTGCGGGCCGGCCAGCTGGTGGCGGGCTTCGATCCGACCGACCTCGCCGCCGCCCGGGCCCGGGCCGCGGCCGACCTGGCCGCGCTGTCGGCGCGGACCCGGCGTTTCCTCAACCCGCAGCCGTACCCGGTCGGGCTCGACCCCCACGTGCAGCAGCGCAAGCGGGCGCTGGTGGCGCAGGCGCGCGCCGCCACCGCCGCCGAGGCCACGCGCCGGAGCACGCCATGACCACGCCGCTCTTGTTCGCGACCAGCTCGTACCAGTACCTGGCGACCTCCCTGGTGGCCGCCTCGGGCTGGCAGGCCGGCACCATCGATCGCACGACCTTCCCCGACGGCGAGCACTACTACCGGCTGACGTCCGACCCGGCCGATCGCGACGTCGTGCTGCTCGGTGGCACCATCGACGACCAGGAGACGCTCGAGCTGTACGACCTGGCCTGTGGCCTGGTCGCCGGCGGCGCCTACCGCCTGACCCTGGTCCTGCCGTTCTACGGCTACGGCACCATGGAGCGCGCGGTCCGGCCGGGTGAGATCGTCACCGCCAAGAACCGGGCCCGCCTGCTGTCGTCGATCCCGATGGCGTCACGCGGGACCCAGGTCTTCCTGCTCGATCTCCACGTCGGCGCCGTCACCCACTACTTCGAGGGCGGCATCCGCCCGGTCCACGTCTACGGCAAGGAGGTGGTGGTGGCCGCGGCGCGCCGACTGGCCGCCAGCCACGGCGGCGACTTCGTGCTGGCCTGCACCGACGCCGGCCGGGCCAAGTGGGTCGAGTCGCTCGCCAACGACCTCGGCGTGCCGGCCGCGTTCGTGTACAAGCGCCGCATCGCCGGCGACACCACCGAGGTGACCGGGGTGTCGGCCCAGGTCGCCGGCAAGCAGGTCATCATCTACGACGACATGATCCGCACAGGCGGCTCGCTGCTGAGCGCGGCCCGGGCCTACCGCGACGCCGGCGCCGTCGCCATCGACGCCATCGCCACCCACGGCCTGTTCCCGGCCGACTCGCTCGACCGCCTGCAGGCGAGCGGCCTGCTCGGCCGCATCGTCGTCACCGACAGCCACCCACGCGCCCACAAGCTGCGTGGCACCTTCCTGCAGGTCGACAGCATCGCCCCGCTGCTGGTCGAGCATCTCATCCGCAACCGCTGAGCTGGAGCCCACCGTGAAGCTGGTCAAGGTCGCCGTCGCCTGTCTGAACCAGACCCCGATGGACTGGGACGGCAATCGCGCCCGCATCGAGCAGGCCATCGCCGCGGCCCGGGCCGAGGGCGCCAGCCTGGTGCTGCTGCCCGAGCTGGCCATCACCGGCTACGGCTGCGAGGACGCGTTCTTCATGCCAGCGCTGCAGGAGCAGGCCCTGGCCGAGCTCGAGGCGCTGGCCCCGCTGACCCGCGGGCTGGTCGTCGCCGTCGGCCTGCCGGTGTACTTCGAGAAGGCGCTGTACAACTGCGCGGCGCTGCTCGTCGACGGCGCCATCGCCGGCTTCGTCGGCAATCAGTTCCTGGCCGGCGACGGCATCCACTACGAGCCGCGCTGGTTCAAGCCGTGGCCGG
>JAGPCO010000104.1 GCA_018058095.1 Kofleriaceae bacterium | reverse complement strand
ATGGGGCCGGTCAGGTTCATCGGAGGAAGCCGCCGGATCGGAAGATGCGTGGGACCAGGTGGCCGGGCCGGGGTCGTCGCGGTGTGGGGCCGACCCGTGTCATCGCAGGAACCCCCCCGAGCGGAAGATGCGCAGGACCAGGTCGTCGAGCCGGCGTCGTCGCGGTGTGGGGCCCACCCGTGTCATCGCAGGAACCCCCCCGAGCGGAAGATGCGCAGGACCAGGTCGTCGAAGGGCACCGCGGTGTGGGTGCGGAAGAACGGCAGGGCCCGCTTGCTGGCGTAGGTCTCGAGGCTCTGGCAGTAGCGCTCGTGCTCCTGCTTGTAGGCCTCGAGCACCGCGCGCGACACCGTGACCTCGCGGGCGTCGCCGGTCTCGCAGTCGACCAGGGTCAGGTCGCCGTGCAGGTCGGGCGAGGCCTCCTTGAGGTCGTACACCTGCAGCATGAACGGCTCGAACTTGGCGTAGCGCAGGGTGTTGAGGCCGGCCTCGAAGCCGTCGGGGTCGTAGAAGTCGGAGATGACCACGACCAGGCCGCGCCGCTTGTTCTGGCTGGCGAAGGTCTTCATGCACTCGGCCAGCTCGGTCTTGCCGCCGATGGTGCAGGTGCGCAGGAAGTCGAACACCGTGAAGATGCGGTTCTTGCCGCGCGCCGGCGGCATGCGGCCGAGCAGGCGGTCGGCGAACGGGATGATCGCCACCCGATCGAGGTTGGCCAGGCCGACGTAGGTCAGGGCGGCCCCCACCTGCATGGCGTAGTGCATCTTGGGCGGGGTGCCGATCGCCATCGAGTCGGACACGTCGACCAGGATGTAGATGTAGAGGTCCTCCTCCTCCTCGAACAGGCGCAGCAGCAGGCGGTCGAGCCGCCCGTACAGGTTCCAGTCGATGTAGCGGAAGTCGTCGCCGCGGGCGTAGGTGCGGTGGTCGGCGAACTCGATGCCGGATCCGACCTTGCGGGTCCGGCGCTCGGCTCGCAGCGCGCCGGTGAAGACCTTGCGCGACACCATGTGCAGGTGCTCGAGCGTGCCGAGGAAACGCTCGTCGAACAGCCCGCTGCGATCGGCGGCGCGCTGGGCGCCGGCGGAGGCGGGGGGCTGGACGCGCGCGGCCGCGCGCGCCTGTCGGCGGAGGAGGGCCATGGCGCGCGGGCTACGACGCGTCCTTGGTGTTGGCCAGGATCTCGTCGATGATGTGGTCGGGGTCGACGCCCTCCGCCTCGCCCTCGAAGTTGAGGATGAGGCGGTGGCGCAGCGCTGGCTTGGCCACTGCGCGGATGTCGCCGGTGGCCACCGCGTAGCGGCCCTCGAGCAGGGCCCGGATCTTGGCGGCCAGGATCACCGCCTGCAGGCCGCGCGGGGAGGCGCCGTAGCGCAGGTACTGCTTGGAGGTCTTGGTCGCCTCGGCGTTCTCGGGGTGGGTCCCGAGCAGCACCCGCACCGCGTAGTCCTGCACCGCCCGCGCCAGCGGCACCTTGCGCACCAGGTCGCGCATCTCGAGGATCCGCTCCTTGGTCATCACCGCCTGCGGCCGCGGCACCTCGTCGCTGGTGGTGCGGTCGAGGATGGTGTGCAGATCGTCGCGGCCGGGGAACCCGACCACCAGCTTGAAGAAGAAACGGTCGAGCTGGGCCTCGGGCAGCGGGTAGGTGCCCTCCATCTCGAGCGGGTTCTGCGTCGCCAGCACGAAGAACGGCTTCTCCAGCCGGTGGGTCTGCTTGGCCACGGTGACCGAGCCCTCGCTCATGGCCTCGAGCAGGGCCGACTGGGTCTTGGGGGTGGCGCGGTTGATCTCGTCGGCCAGGACGATGTGGGCGAAGATCGGGCCGCGCTGGAACTCGAACCGCTTGCCGGCGGCGTCCTCGACGATGACGTTGGTGCCGACGATGTCGGCCGGCATGAGGTCGGGCGTGAACTGGATACGCGAGAACGTGGCGTGCAGGGTCTCGGCCAGCGTGCGCACCAGCATGGTCTTGCCCAGGCCGGGTACACCCTCGAGCAGCGCGTGACCGCCGCCGAGCAGGCAGGTGATGACGCCCTCGACGATGGCGTCCTGGCCGACCATCATCTTGCCGATCTCGGCGCGCAGGCGGCGCAGGTCCTCGGAGAAGCCGGCCACGGCGGCCTCGATGTCGCGCGCCGACATGGCGGCGGCGCCGGCGGCGGGGGAGGTGGTGCTGGTGGGGGCGGGTGCGGCCTGGGTCATGGTGCTGCCTTTGTCAGTCCATCGCGTGGGGCTTGATCTTCGTGAAGTAGCGCTTGACGTAGTACTTGTACGCGGCCGGCACCTTCTCGCTGCGCATCACCTCTTCGACGATGCGCTTGTAGTCGGTGAAGACGTTCTGGTAGGCGCGCGAGGCAAAGCCCTTCTGCGCGGCCGACAGGATGGTCTCGCGCCGCGACGGACCCTTGCCGTGGACGCCCTGCAGGTCCTCGTCCTTGGTGTCGCCGCTCTTGCCGGTGGCGTCGCCGGTCAGGTTCGGATCGTGGCCGGTGCCGTAGTCGCTGCCGCCCTGGCCCTGGCCCTGGCCCTGGCCCTGACCCTGGCCCTGGCCCTGACCCTGACCCTGACCCTGGCCTTGGCCCTGGCCCTGGCCCTGGCCTTGTCCCTGGCCTTGTCCCTGGCCGGGCTTCCAGGCCTGGCGCGAGCCCTTCTGCCCACGCGCCCGCTGGGCGAAATCGGACTGCTTGCGGCCACGGCCGAACGGATCGTTTGCGCCCTTGCTGCCGCGCTGCTTGGCCCGGCGCAGCGCCTCGCGCAGATCGGACACCTGCGACGACACCTGCTTCTGCGCCGCTTGCTTGCGCTGATCCTGATCGACCCGGCCGGTCTCCTCGGCGGCGTCCTTGAGCTTGCGGGAGGCCTGCTGCTTGCCGCCCTGCTGGTCCTGGCCCTGCTGGCCTTGCTGGTCCTGGCCACCCTGTTGGTCCTGTCCGTCCTTGCCGTCCTTGCCGTCCTTGCCGTCCTTGCCGTCCTTGCCGTCCTTGCCGTCCTTGCCGTCCTTGCCGTCCTTGCCGTCCTGCTGGTCCTTGGGATCGGGCTTCTTGCCCGACAGGCCCTCGGCGGCCTTCTCGAGGTCCTTGTGCAGGCGCTTGAGCGCGCGGCGCTGGGTCGACTCCTGCCGCTCCTGCTCCTCCTTGTCGAGCCGCTGCAGCTCGCGCTTCTTCTTGTCGAGGCGACGCTCCTGGTCCTGCTGGTCCTGGGGCGTCTTGGCCTCGTCCTTCTTCTTCTCGAGGCGGCGGATCTCCTTCTCCAGCTCGTCGCGCTGCTGCTGGGTCTTCTGATCGCGCTGCTCCTCCTTCTTCTCGAACTGCTCGGCCGCCTTCTCGAGCTGCTTGGCCAGCTGCTGCTGCTGCTGCTCGGTCAGCTCGTTCTTGTCGAGCTTGTCGGCCAGCTTCTCGAGCTCGGCCTTGGCCTTCTCGAGGTCACCGGCGCCGAGCGCCTTGCCCAGCTCGCGGGTCAGCTCGTCCTTTTGCAGCTCCTTGCCGGTGTCGGCCAGGTCCTTGTCGATCTGCTCGGGGTGCTGCTCGGCGCCCTTGCTGAGCTGGGCCTCGGCCTTCTGTAGCTCCTCGATGAGCTGCTCCTTGGTCAGCTCGCCGCGCTCGGCCTGCTCGAGCAGCTTCTCGATGTTGGCCACGAACTGGTCGAGCTCCTCGACCTGATCCCGCTGCGCGGTCTGCTTGAGCTCATCGAGCAACGCCTTGGCGTAGGTCAGGTCGTCGTCATCCAGGCGGACCGCGGTGTCCTTGTGGAAGCGGGCGTCCTTGGGGTCGACGATGGTCACCTCGACGCTGCCGAGGGCCCGGTCGAGCAGGGCGCCGGAGATGCGGGCCGGCCCGATCGGGGCGGCGTCCGGGATCACCACGCGCAGGGTGGTGGCGCTCCAGGCCAGCACGCGCACCTCGAGGCCGCGGCTGCTCAGCGGCAGCCAGCGCCGGACGTCGTCAGCCGGCCAGGCCACGTGCAGGGTCAACCCGAGGCCAGCCGGGGCCACCAGCGGGTCGCCGGCCGATCCGACTTCGGCCGCGCGCACGCCAGCCAGCAGGTTGCGGCCGATCACGTCGACCTGATGCCCCGGCGGGACGTGGGCCGGGCGCACCTCGAGCAGGCGCGGGCTGCGGTCGGGCAAGGGCACCGTCAGGCCGGCCACCAGGGCGCCGACCACGGCGAAGAGCAGGGCCGGGCGGGCGTCACGCGGCAGGTGGTACGGGGTGGCGGCGACGACGTCGGCACGCGGCGCGACCCGGGCGGCGTCGCGGATGGCGGCCTGCATCAGGGCCCGGGTCTCGGCGTGCTCGGCGGCGCCGGCCGCGGTGCCGCTGGCAGACAGCTCGCGCTCGAACGCGATCGCCGTCGACAGCCGGTCGGCCAGGCCCGACGCGTCGTCGATGCGGCGGGCGATGGCCTCGTCGCCCGGCCGCCGGGCCGCGCCGAGGGCCGCCCCCAGCACGAGCACCCCGGCCGCGGCGAGCAGGCCGATCGTGCCCTGGCCGGCGCTGAGCCACTCGACCCGGACCGCGAACACCACCACCACCGCGACTGCGGCGGCGGCGATGGCCGAGGTGGCCAGGCCGTCGAGGGCGCCCTGCAAGCGCAGCCGGGTCCGGGCCCGGCGGATGAGGCCACGAACCGCGGACAGATCAGCGTGCGCGTCCGACATGGGCACCTCCGCTCGGCTGGGGGCGACGGGTGGGCGCGGCGCGACCGGCCAGCAGGGCCGCATGGTCGAGAGGTTGGATCGATGAGCCCATGCGCACGCCCCTACGTCGAGAGTAGCACTTCCATTCGACGCGCCAGCCGGCGCCAGGGTCTAACCCCGCAGGTGGTGCCAAGATTCCAGACCTCGGACCGCACCGGTCGCGCCGGTCCGGACACGCCAGCCCCGGTCCCGGTTGCCCGCGGCGGGGTGTCGAGCCGGGTCGGCCGGGTGCGAGCTGCGCCTACAGCGGGCGTCAGCCTCGGCGGCCGGGGCTGGTCAATCGATGACCGCGCCGCACGGGAACGAGGCGCTGACCTGCGGATCGGGCGAGGTGGTCAGCGTCGTACACGCGGCGCCGATGAGGCGGATGGTGTTGCCGTCGACCAGCTCCCAGTCGGTGCCGAACCCCAGCGCGGTCCCATTGAGGGTCACGGTGCCGGTGCCGGCCTGGGCCGGGTCGACGTTGCCGTCGAGGTCGAGCTCGCACGACACCACGCCGCCGATGATGGTCTGGAACGCCGCCGTCAGCGCGGCCGGGGTGGTCGCCACGTAGTACGGCGCCGCCGCCGGCGGCATCGTCGCCGCGGCCAGGCCGGCGCCGACGTTGGCGACCTCCTGCAGGTGGCCGTTGGCGACGTCGGTGCCGACCGACAGGATGAACACGCGGATGCCGGCGGCAAACGCGGCCTGGGCCTGGGCGACCGAGACCATGCGGCCCATGACCTCGTCGCTGCCGTTGGCGCACACGTCGGGCTCACCGTCGGTCGCGAGCACGATGATCGGCGGCGAGCCAGCCGGGGGCGGGTTGGCCACCATCTCCTGGAACGTCGCCTGCAGCGACTCGCCGGTCGGGGTGCCGCTGGCCGGGCCGTTGCCGTCGAGCAGGGTGCGGATGGCGCCAGCGTTGCCGAGGGCGCGCCCGGTCGACACCGCGGTCAGGGTCGGGCACGCGGCGCCGCCGTAGTACAGGGTCGCGCCGAAGTACGCCTCGTCCTCGAGGGCAGTGACCACGCCGCCAGTGCCGACCAGGGCCTCGCGCAGGGCGGCGTAGCGGGTCGGTCCGCCGAAGATCTCCGACATCGACCCGCTCTGATCGATCAGCAGCTGCACCGTCGGCGTGATCCGGGTGGCCTGGAAGGTGACGTCGGGGCAGTCGGCGTCGGGCCCGGCCGGACCGGCGTCGAGGTCCGCCGGCATGCACCGGCCGTCGCTGGTGCAGGTCTCGCCGGTGCCACACTCGCCGCCGCCGGCGGTGCACACCGCGGTGCACGCACCGTCGGGCGAGCAGTGGTACCCGGCCGGGCAGGTGGTGGTGGCGCCAGGCGCCGGGTCACACGCGATGCTGCACTCGGGCGCCGGGTTGGCGCCGGCACACGGACCCGGCGTGGTCGGGTTGCTGCCGCAGGCCGCGGTGGTGGCGATCGACAGGAGCAGAGAGGACACCACACCAGGCGATGAGCGCATCACGCCCATTCTCGCTCCGGATCGGCCGCCTCGGCCAGCCTCGCTCGTGCTGGTCGTGACGGCGCCGCTGTCGGCGCATGTGGGCGTGCGCGATCGCGGTCACGCCGTCGCCCACGTGGGCCATCGTCACTCCGGCAGGGTGTCGACGCCGGCCGCCAGCGTTTCGTCGACGCCGCCGCTGATCTGCAAGGTGGCGCCGACGGCATCGGGCGAGAAGCGCACGGTCGCGGTGCGGCCGTCGGTCAGGTTGATGGTCACGCCGCGGTTTCCGCCGGCATCGGCGGCGGCGACCGAGGTCACCGCGCCGTCGGTCGACAGCACGTGCAGGTGGCGCACGCTGCCGCCGGCGACGGTGCCGTCGAGGCGATAGCCGCCGCTGTACTCACCATCGGCCCACGGGCGGACCGAGAACGTCGCCCCAGCCGGCAGCACCCGGTCGACCGTCAGGCTGTGCCCGCTGCCGGCGAAGGTGGCGCGGGCGCCGCTCACGGTCGGGTTGATCGGCGACGACAGCTGCCAGATCTGCTGGCCGCCGGTGCTGTCGACCCGGTCGAACACCACCAGCACGTCGGGCTCGATGTGCACGACCTCGCGCTGGCTGCGGCTGACCGCCGGGTTGTCGTCGTAGGCCGCGGTCACGTCGGCGGCGGCGTGGAGCCAGCCCTCACCGCGGTGCAGCGCGACCAGCGCCGACGCCGTGCCCTCGCGCATGCGCACCGTGCCGCTGGCGTCGGTGATCCGCACCAGGTTGTGCAGGTCGACGTCCTGGTTGATGCCCGAGCGCGAGTCGACGTTGGGGTCGTACGCGAGCCACTGGCCCTTGTAGATCATGAGCGAGCCCTGGTCCTGGTGGGCGTGGCTCTCGCTGTACGGACCGGCGATGAGGTTCCACCAGGTCGCGCCGGCGTCCCAGGCTGAGCGCACGAACAGCTCGCCAGTGCCGACGCCGTGGTAGGCCCGGCCCAGCCCGGTCAGCGGCTCGGCGGTCAGCTCGCTCACGTCGTACAGGAAGTCGTAGACGTACATGAACGGCTGGTCCATCTCCGGCACCGAGCACTGCGCCAGGAAGCTGGCGGCCTCGCCGGCGATGGGGTCGGTCGGGAACAGGTAGGCCAGGGTCTGCAGGTAGTTGCGGTGGTAGTCGAACAGCTCGGCCGTGGAGTCGCGGGCGTGGTCACCGACGGGGGCGACGCGGTCGAGCGTGGGCACCACGCTGTGCATGAAGTGCAGCATGGAGGCCCGGGTGTGCCCGGTCAGGCGCGACAGGTCCTCGCCGGTCGAGCCGCGCCAGAAGTCCATCAGCTCGAACAGCCGGGCCATGGCCACGCCGTAGCCGGTGCCCTCGCGCGAGCCGCCGCCGGCGAGGTCGCGCTCGAACTGCGGCACCAGCTGGGCGCCGATCTTGGTGTCGCGGAACTGGGTCAGCCAGGCGTCGACGCCGGGCAGCTCGCCGTGCGCGGCCAGGCCGAGCATCATCGTCGCGCGCAGGAACGAGTAGTAGTAGTTGTTGGACGGGTTGTCGATCGACCACCCGCTCCACGGCGCGCTGCGGCCGCCCCAGGTCGCGCCCTCGGGGTTCCACACGTTGCTGACCGCCTGGTGGGCCCAGGTCAGCCATCGGGTGCGCTGGGCCGGGGTCACCACGTCGAAGCACCAGTCGTAGGTCAGCATGGCGTCGCCGACGAGCGGCCCGACCTCGAGGTAGCTGTCGAACGCGACGCCGGGGTTGTCGCCGGCGGCGATGCGGGTCTCGTCCTCGGTCACCATGGCGTCGACCTGGGCCACCGCGGCCGCGCAGTAGCGGGCCTCGCCGGTCAGCTGGCCCATCAGCGCGGCGTACCAGCCGGCGAAGGCGTAGATGTTGCCGCCGTCGAGCTGGGTGTCGACGATCGACTTGAACCGCATCGCCGCCGGGCGGCCGGCGGTGAGGGCGGCGGCCAGGCGGTCGCGGTTGCGGCCGAGGTAGATGCGCGGGTGGTCCTCGGCGAACATCGGGTCGGGGTTGGCGTCGACGCTGCCGCCGCTGCTGTCGTCGCCGCACCCGGCCAGGGCGACCGACGCGGCCAGGGCCATGGCCAGGGCGGCCGGGCGCGAACGTGGCAGGGAGGAGCCAGGGGCGGGGCGGTACATGTCGCCCGGGATATCACAGACGTCCTGGTGGCGGCCGAGATCGATCGCAAGCGGTTGATCGGCCTGGCCCTTGATCGGGCGCCCGGCGCCGCCCAAGATGGCCCGCCATGATCGACCCACACCCCGCGCCGATGCCCACGCCGTCATCGACCGGGCTCGCGCCGGACGCGCGGTCGGTGATGCCGGAGCTCGCCGTGACCCTGGCCGCCCACAAACACGCCCTCCGCCTGCAGCTGCGGGCCGCCCGTGACGCCGCGCCACCGTCGGCCATCGCCGCCGAGTCGGCCGCGGTGGCCCAGCGCATCGACCACGCCGTCTTGGCGGCCATGCCGGCCGGGGCGGTGGTGGCGCTGTACGCCGCCCGCGGCAGCGAGCTCGATCCGCACCCCATCGCCATGCTGGCTCGCCGGCGCGGCCTGCGCCTGGCCTACCCACGGGTGGCCGAGGTCGACGGCGGCCGCGAGCTGGTGTTCGCGCTGGCCCACGACGAGGAGCTGGTGCCGGGTGGCTTTGGCCTGCGCGAGCCGGCGCTGGCGGCGCCGCTGGTGGCGCTGGGCGACATCGACTGCTTCCTGGTGCCCGGCCTGGCGTTCGATCGAGCCGGTCACCGCCTCGGCTACGGCAAGGGGTTCTACGATCGGGCCCTGGCGGTGGCGCGGTCGGTGCGCCCGGCCCACCTCGCGGTCGGCCTGGGCCTGCGCCTGCAGCTGGTGCCGTCGGTGCCGGTCGGGCCGCTCGATCACACCCTGACCCACGTCGCCACCGCCGACGGCGTGTGGCCCGTCGCCAGCGTGGGAGGGGCGTCGTGACCATCGCCCTGGTCCTGGCCGGCGTGCTCGCCGGCCTCCTGGTCGGCGCCGTGCTCGGCCGCGTGCTCGGGCGTGGCCAGCCGGCCGACGCCGGCGCCAGCGCGGCTGAGGCCGCGGCCGAGATCAAGAAGCTGCGCGCCGCCGCCGACGCCGAGGTGGCCGAGCTGCGCCGGGCCGGCCAGGTCGAGCGCGAGGAGCAGGCCGAGAAGCTGCGGGGCGAACTCGAGGCCGACCTGGCCCAGCGCAAGCAGGAGCTGGGCGGGCGCGAGGAGGCGCTGTCTGGCCGCGAGCGCGAGCTCGACCGGTCCCGGCGCGACGCCGATCGGCGCGCCAGCGAGCTCGACAAGAAGGAGAAGTCGACCGATGGCCGGGCCAAGCAGATCGACGCCGTGCTGGCCAAGGCCGAGGCGGCGCAGGCCGAGGCCACCCGCAAGCTCGAGGAGGTCGCCCGCCTGAGCGAGGCCGAGGCCAGGAAACGCCTCGAGGACGAGGTGCGCTCGGCCGCGCTGGCCGGCGTGGCCGGGGAGATCAAGCGCATCGAGGACGAGGCCGAGCGCGAGGCGTCGGCCCGGGCCAAGACCATCGTCGCCGCCGCCATCCAGCGCTACGCCAGCGAGTTCGTGCACGAGCGCACCGTCGCCGTGGTGCCGCTGCCGTCGGACGACCTCAAGGGCCGCTTGATCGGCCGCGAGGGTCGCAACATCCGCGCCCTCGAGGCCGCCACCGGCATCGACATCATCATCGACGACAGCTCCGAGGCGCTGACCATCTCGTGCTTCAACCCGGTCCGGCGCGAGATCGCCCGCCTGGCCATCGCCGCCCTCGTCGCCGACGGCCGCATCCACCCGACCCGGATCGAGGAGGTGGTGCGCAAGGCCGAGAAGGACGTCGACAAGGTGTGCAAGGAGGCCGGCGAGCAGGCGGTGTTCGACCTCGGCCTGCACCGGGTCCACCCCGAGCTGGTGCGGGCCCTGGGCCGGCTCAAGTTCCGGCAGTCGTACGCGCAGAACCTGCTCATCCACTCCATCGAGGTCGGCTACCTGGCCGGGCTGATGGCGGCCGAGCTGGGCCAGAACGTCAAGCTGGCCCGCCGGGCCGGCCTCTTGCACGATCTCGGCAAGTCGGTCGACCACGAGCAGGAGGGCGCCCACGCCGAGGTCGGGGCCCAGCTGGCGCGCCGCCACGGCGAGTCGCCCAAGGTGTGCCAGGCCATCGCCGCCCACCACGGCGAGGTCGCGGCCGCGACCGTGCTCGACCACGTCGTCGCCGCCGCCAACGCGCTGAGCGCGGCCCGGCCGGGCGCGCGGCGCGAGCAGCTGGCGTCGTACATCAAGCGGCTCGAGGACCTCGAGGCGCTGTGCACCGGCCACCCCGGGGTCGAGCGCGCCTACGCGTTGCAGAGCGGGCGCGAGATCCGGGTCATGGTCGAGAACGACAAGGTCGATGACGGCGGCGCGCTCATGCTGTCGAAGGAGCTGGCCCGCAAGATCGAGCACGAGGCGACCTACGCCGGTCAGGTCCGGGTCGTCGTGCTGCGCGAGACGCGCGCGTCCGAGTACGCGCGGTAGCACGAGGGAGCCCCGGTCATGCCCGCCACGGTCACCGCCAACATCCTCCCCGACCTGCAGGCGCGCGGCCTGGTCGCCGACGTGACCCACCCCGACGAGCTGGGCGCGGCCCTGGCCGCCGGCGACGTCGCCCACTACGCCGGGCACGACCCGACCGCCAGCTCGCTGCACATCGGCCACCTGGTGCCGCTCACCATCCAGCGCCGGCTGCAGCTGGCCGGGCACCGCCCGATCGCCGTCGTCGGCGGCGCCACCGGCATGATCGGCGACCCGTCGGGCAAGAGCGCCGAGCGTAACCTGCTGGGCGCCTCCACCATCGCCGCCAACATGGCCGGCATGCGGGTCCAGCTCGGCCGCCTGCTGGCGTTCGACGGGCCGGCTCCGGCCATCCTGGTCAACAACGGCGACTGGTTCGCGCCCATCTCGTTCATCGACTTCCTGCGCGACGTCGGCAAGCACCTCACGGTCAACTACATGCTCGGCAAGGACTCGGTGAAGAGCCGGCTCGAGGACCGCGACCAGGGCATCAGCTACACCGAGTTCTCGTACATGCTGCTGCAGGCGTGGGACTTCGTGCACCTGTCGCGCGCGCACGGCTGCCGGCTGCAGGTCGGCGGCAGTGACCAGTGGGGCAACATCACCGCCGGCTGCGAGCTGTCGCGCAAGGTCGGCGGGCCGCAGCTGTTCGGCCTGACCGCGCCGCTCCTGCTCGACGCCAGCGGGCAGAAGATGGGCAAGACCTCGACCGGCGAGCGGGTCTGGCTCGACCCCGACCGGACCTCGCCGTACGCCTTCTACCAGTACTGGCTCAACGTCGACGACGCCAGCGCCATCAAGTTCCTCAAGATGTTCTCGCTGCGGCCGCTCGGCGAGCTGGCGACGATCGAGGCCAGCCACGACGCCGATCGCAGCAAGCGGCTGGCCCAGCGCACGCTGGCCCAGGACCTGACCGACTGGGTCCACGGCGCGAGCGGCGTGGCCCGGGCCGAGCGGGCCAGCGCGGTGATGTTCGGCGGCAGCCTCGACGGCCTGGGCGACGACGACCTGGCCCCGCTCGGGGCCGACGTCGGCGTGTGCACGGTGACCGCGGCCCAGCTGACGGCCGGCCTGCCGCTGGTCGACCTGCTGGTCAGCGCCGAGCTGGCCAGCTCCAAGGGCGAGGCACGCCGGCTCATCACCGGCGGCGGCGTGTACGTCAACAACGTGCGCGCCGGCGCGGTCGACGCCGTCGTCGGCGAGGGCGACCGCGGCACCCCGAGCTACGTGTTCCTGCGCAGCGGCAAGAAGAAGTACCGGCTGGTCCACGTCGTCGCCGGTTGAGTCGGGGCTCGCCAGGCCGCGGCGGGGGCGGTAACCTAGCGTCGATGAGCGCAGCGCGGCGCCTGGGGTGGTGGTGGGTGGGGGCGCTGCTGGGCGCGGGCGCGACCGGTTGCGACCTGCTGTTCGGGGTTGATCCGCTCACGCCTGCGGCCGACGGCGCTTCGGGCCGCGACGGTGCCGGGGTCGACGCCATCGCGGTCGACGCGCCCGTGCTCTGCCCCAGCGGCGGCGCGCGCCAGATCGAGGTCAGCGGGGCCATCGCCGAGGTGACCGTGCCGCGCAACAACAACGGCCCGTTCGGCTGCCTCGACGTCGTCAACGCCGGCGCGGGGATCGGCTCGGGCGGCCTGTTCCGGTTCGTCCATCCCATCCTGCCGTCCGGCAGCATCGTCGGGTACCGGATCACGTTTCCGTTCGCCGATGGCGACCGGGTCGAGTGCGAGGGGGGCCCGTGCCTGAGCATCGAGGTCCCCGGGGCCATGAACCTGCGCCTGGTCGACTCGGCCGCGCCCGACTGGACCGAGGCCGGGGTCCGATGGACCACGCCGAACGGGTCCGGGGCGTGGCCAGATGGAGACAACACGCTCGGGGCCTACCTCACCCTGCCGGTGGCCCAGGTGCAGCACGCTGCCGGCGCGGCCACGGTGTTCGACCTGGCCGACGTGGTGGGGGTCGGCAGCCAGGTCGACGGCAACGACCACCTCGAGGCCTGGCTCGAGCCGGCGCTGAACTCACCCGCGGTGGCGGTCATCAGCGCGAAGGAGAATGCGTTGTGCCAGCCGGCCCTTGGGCAGGCGCGGGCGGTGCTGGAGACGGTGTACTGCCTGCCGTAGGCGTGGGCGCCGAGACCACCTCGAGCTGCACGGTCGGCGAGCCCTCGAGCGTGAGGCTGGCGGGGGGCGCGCCCAGCAGCAGCAGCGCCAGCGCGCCGTTGCCGCGCCCGGCCAGGCGGCCGAGGTGGGCCAGGCGCGGCGCGCTGATCGACACCAGCGCGACGTTGCCGACCAGCTCGAGCGCGCCGGCCTCGGTCAGCGCCGGCAGGAACAACGTGCCGAGCGCGGCGTTGCCCGACACGCGCAGCGTGCCGCCGACCCGCGCCAGCGCCGGTAGCTCGCCGCTGCTCCACGCCGTGGTCGGGCCGAGCACCAGGTCGCCGTCGACGGCGGTCAGCGACGCGAGCGGGGCCAGGTCGAGCGCGCCGGCGCCGCGCACGGTGAGCGCCGGCAACACGCGGCAGCCGGCCAGCGCGTCGAGCTCGGCCTGGCGCGTGGCCCGCACCGGTGTGGTCGGGCAGGCGGCCGCGCGGGCGGGGCCCGGCCTGGGTGGTGTGCCCGCGCAAGCGCACGTCGCCAGCAGCCCGGCCGCCGCCAGGCGCCAGCTCACTGCGTGACCGGGACCGCGACGTCCTCGCCGCGGCACGCCGCCAGGTACCGGCGGATGGTCTCGGCCAGGCCGAGGTACAGCGCGTCGGCCAGGAGGGCGTGGCCGATCGAGACCTCGGCGAGCTCGGGCACCTCACGCGCCAGCACCGGCAGGTTGGCCAGGTTGAGGTCGTGCCCGGCGTTGACGCCGAGCCCGGCCCGCACCGCGGCGCGCGCGGTCAGCGCGACCCGGGCCAGCTCGGCGGCCTGGCGCGGGGTCGCGAACGCCGCCGCGTACGGCTCGGTGTACAGCTCGACCCGGTCGGCCCCGGCCGCGGCCACCGCGGCCATGAGCCGGGTCGCCGCCGCCTCGTCGTCCTGCACGTCGACGAACACCGAGGTGCGGATCCCGGCGGCCGCGGCCTGGGCCAGGATCGGCGCGACCAAGCTGTGCTGGGCTGGCAGATCCCAGCCGTGGTCGGACGTGATCTCGCCCGGCCGGACCGGCACCAGCGTGAACTGGTCGACGCCCAGGTCGATCGCCAGCGCCAGCAGCTCGGGCCGGTCGTCGCCCTCGAGGTTGAGCTCGGCGCCGCGCTGCCGGCACAGGGCGCGGAACTCGACCACGTCGGCGCGCCGGGTGTGGCGCTCGTCGGCCCGCCAGTGCAGGGTCAGGCCATCGGCGCCGGCGTCGAGGCAGGCCTGGCCGGCCACCCGCGGTGACGGGTTGCTCGCCCCGCGCGAGTTGCGCAGGAGGGCGACCTTGTTGAGGTTGACCGAGAGCCGAAGGGCCATGGGCCGCGGTCATAACACGCGGGCGCCGGGGTGGCGGTGCGCGGCGGCGGCGTGGCGTGGCGTCAGCGCCGGCTGGACGACGGCGGTGCCTTCTTGCGGATCGACGCGACCTCGCGCGACAGGTCGCGGGTGTGGCCACGCGGCCAGGTGATCGACGGCGGCGGGAAGGCCGGGCGGGCCAGCAGGTAGCCCTGGCCGTAGTGGGCGCCGCTGGCCAGCACCGCCTCGAACTCCGTCGGGGTCTCGATGCCCTCGGCCACCACCTTGGCGCCGAGCTCGCTGCACAGGCCGACGATGGCGCGGACCAGCGTGAACATGCGCGACTCGCGGGTCATGCCGGCGATGAGGCCGCGGTCGAGCTTGACCACGGCCGGGTTGAGATCGGCGATGTACTTGAGGTTGGAGTAGCCGGCGCCGAGATCGTCGACGACGAGGTGCACGCCGCGGCCGCGCACCTCGTGCAGCATGTTCTGGCACAGCTTGAAATGCGACAGCGGGACCGACTCGGTGATCTCGAGGAACACGTCCTCGCCGTGGGCGAAGATGGGGTCGTCGGGCTGGATGATGTACGGCTCGTTGAGCTCGTTGGGGTGGATGTTGATGAACAGCGGCGTGTCGGGGCAGCCCTCGACGGTGAGCCGGCGCAGGAGACGGCCGAGCTCGCCGGTGGCGCCGGCCTTGACCGCGGCCGCGAACAGGCTGATCGGCCCGTCGAAGTGCTCGGACGCCGACCGGGCCAGGCCCTCGTGCGCGAAGATGCGGCGGGTCCGCAGGTCGACCACCGGCTGGTACACGACCCGGACCTGCTCGAGCTCGATCACCTCGCGGATCATCGTCGCGTCGGCGCTGCCGAGCGGGCCGAGGGTGGGGGGCTTGGTGTGGCGCTTCACGGCAGGGTGACAACGGTACCGCGCCGCCGCGCGGCGGTCACGGGCCGGCGACGCCCACGTCGGTGCCGGCGGATAGGGCCGGGGTACCCCGGGCCGGGTGCTCCCGTGCCCGTGCTCGTGCCCGCGCCCGATCGCTCGGGCGGCGCCGGCCGCGACCGCCCGGCACCTTGGCGGTCTGTGTGTCGGGCACGGGCAGGC
Organism: Kofleriaceae bacterium; assembly: GCA_018058095.1. GTDB lineage: Bacteria > Myxococcota_A > Polyangia > Haliangiales > Haliangiaceae > JABFXX01. The sequence continues at coordinate 11,245 of JAGPCO010000104.1, read as the reverse complement.
GGCTGCGAGCGCGGCGCGCCGCGTCTTGTCAGCCTCCTGCTAGGTCTGGTGGCGGGCCTTCCACTCGTCGTACGGCATGCCGTAGACGTACTCGCGCGCCTCGGCGTCGGAGAGTTCGTGGCCTCGCTCGGCCGCGGCGGCGCGGACCCACTTGGCCAGGCAGTTGCGACAGAAGCCGGCCAGGTTCATGACGTCGAGGTTCTGGACGTCGGTCCGGGTCCGGAAGTGCTCGAGCAGGCGGCGGAACGCGGCCGCCTCGACGTCGGTCCGCACGGAGTCGGGGAGGTCCTTGGCCATGGCCACGGCGGTTTACCACGTGTTATGGAAGCGGCATGGTCAGCGCCACCGATCCGGCGACCGTCGGCGTGCCCGAGGCGGAGGCGGCCGCGCCCGCGCCCGTGGGGGACGCCGACGGGGCGGCCACGAGCGCTGGGGCCGACGCCGGCGCGGCCGAGCACGGCTCGTCGATCGTGCTCGACCGCGGCGACACCCGCTACCACGTCGTCGGCACCGCCCACGTGTCGCAGGCCAGCGTCGACGAGGTCCGCGCCACCATCTTGCGCCTGCGGCCCGAGGTGGTGTGCGTCGAGCTGTGCCAGGGCCGCTACGACGCGCTCACCGAGGATCGCTCGTTCCGCAACCTCGACATCTTCAAGGTCATCCGCGAGGGCAAGACGCTGTACCTGCTGGCCCACCTCGGCCTGGCCTCGTACCAGCGCCGCATGGGCGCGGCGCTCGGGGTCAAGCCCGGGGCCGAGCTGCTGGCCGCGGTCGAGGCCGCGCGTGAGGTCGGGGCCCGGGTCGAGCTGGTCGATCGCGACATCCACACCACCCTCAAGCGGACCTGGGCCAACATCGGCCTGTGGAAGCGGTCGACGCTGCTGGCGTCGCTGGTGGTCGGCTGGGACGACGACGACGACAAGGCCGGCGAGGTGGTCACCGCCGAGTCGATCGAGAAGCTCAAGGAGCAGCGCGCGCTGTCGGAGATGCTGGCCGAGCTGTCCAAGGCCATGCCCGAGGTCAAGGTCCCGCTCATCGACGAGCGTGATGCGTACCTGGCGTCGGGCATCGAGGCGGCCGGGCAGGGCGCGCGCAACGTCGTCGCGGTCGTCGGCGCCGCCCACGTGCCGGGCATCCGCTCCACCTTCGGCCAGGTGGTCGATCGCGCCGTGCTCGAGCGCATCCCGCCGCCGGCGTGGTGGTGGACCGCCCTCAAGTGGCTGGTGCCGGCCCTGCTGGTCGCCGCCTTCATCTGGGGCTGGCGTTCGTCGTCGAGCGCCAGCTTCGCGCAGATGATGCTGGCGTGGATCGTGCCCACCTCGGCCGGGGCGGGTGTCTTGACCCTGCTCGGCGGCGGCCGCTTGCTGACCGTGCTGGCCGCCATCCTGGTCGCGCCCATCGCCGCCATCCACCCCCTGCTCGGGACCGGCATGGTGGTCGGGGTGGTCGAGGCCTACCTGCGCAAGCCGAGCGTGGCCGACTGCGAGCGGCTGCCCGACGACATCCAGACCCTGCGCGGCTTCTGGCGCAACCCGGTCACCCGCATCCTGCTCATCGCCGTGTTGTCGGGCATCGGCACCGCGGCCGGCTTCTGGGTCGGCGTCGGCTACGTCGCGTCGATCGTGTAGCGCGGGTCGCGCCCCCGGCGGGGTGCCGCGCGATCGGCTCGTCACCGAGGCGTGACCGAGCCGTCGCCAGCGCGCGCTTGGCGCCGGGCCGCCGGCCGGGCACACTGCGGCCATGAGCGGCAAGACCGGCAAGAGCGGCATGCGACGGCGCGACGCGATCAAGACCCTGGGCGCCCTGGCTGGTGCCAGCACCGTGGGCCGGGCCCTGCCGGGCTGCGGCGACAACGCGGCCGGCGGCCCGGACCTCCCCGACGGCCTCACCACCCTGGTGGTGCTGATGATGGAGAACCGCAGCTACGACCACCTGCTCGGGGCCCGCGCGTTCGAGGGCAAGCCGGGCGACGGCCTGACCATGGCGATGCGCAACCCCGACGCGGCCGGCAACCTCATCGCCCCGTACCCCGGCACCTTCGACAGCCTGTGCGTGATCGATCCGCCGCACGGCTGGGGCGCCGCGCACGACAGCTTCGCCGGCGGCGCCAACGACGGCTTCGTGCGGGCCCACCAGGCCGCGCACAGCTCGAGCAGCTCGGTCGAGCCGATGCAGTACCTCACGCGCGACCTGGTGCCGGCGACCTGGGCCCTGGCCGACCAGTACGCGGTGTGTGACCGCTGGTTCTGCTCGGTCATGGGCCCGACCTGGCCCAACCGGATGTACTGGCACTCGGGCTCGTCGAACGGGATCAGCAGCAACGACCTGCCGACCGACGGCTTCAACTGGGACCACATCTACCAGCGGCTCGACGCCAAGGGCGTGCCGTGGGCGTACTACTACGGCAACATCCCGGCGGTCGCGCTGATCGAGAACTTCGAGGCCGGCGACCGCATCCGGCTGATGGACAAGTTCTTCCTCGACGCCCGCGACGGCGTCCTGCCGCCGGTGGTCTACATCGACCCGATGTTCTACGGCAACGACGACCACCCGCCGGTGCACCCGCTGCTGGGTCAGCAGCTCATCGCCAGCATCTACATCGCGCTGGCGACCTCGCCGCAGTGGAAGAACTGCATGTTCGTCATCACCTACGACGAGAACGGCGGGTTCTTCGACCACGTGCCGCCGCCGACCACCAGCGACGACTTCGCGGCCATGGGGTTTGGCCAGATGGGGTTCCGGGTGCCGACGGTGGTGGCTGGCCCGTACGTCAAGCAGGGCTACGCCAGCTCGGTGGTGTACGACCACACCTCGGTGCTCAAGCACATCGAGGTGACGCACGGGCTCGATCCGCTCAACGCGCGGGTGAGCGCCGCCAACGACCTGTCTGATCTCATCGACCAGGAGCGCCTGGCCACGTTCGACTGGGCCGAGCCGCTGGCGCTGCCGCCGATCGAGCTCGACTACACGGCCATCGACGCCGCCTGCGCCGACATGAAGGCGCGCGGCAGCCAGGAGCACCCGGTGCTGGCCTGGGCCGACGCCAACGCGGCCCGGCTCGGCCGCATGGACCGGCGCCGCCACACCGAGGGCGACCTGCGCATGATCGCCGAGTACCTCGACCGCCACGGCGCCGGCCGGATCCGGCCGCGGCGGTGAGCGCGGGGGTGCGGCGAATTTGCGCAAGTGCTGGGATCTCCAGCGCAGATCCGGCCTTGGCAGGCCGGTAACCTTCGGTCATGATCTCCGTACTCGAACGCAGCTCGAACGCACCGCCAACCAACCGAGGAACTCGATCCATGAAGAAGCTCGCTCTCGCCGTCGCCGGCGCCCTGCTCCTGACCGCCGCTCCCGTCTTCGCCTGCCCGCACGAGGGTGGCGGCGACACCACCGCGCCGAAGACCGCGGAGAAGGACAAGGCCAAGGACGGCGACAAGGCCAAGACCAAGGACACCAGCAAGGACACCGCCAAGAAGGAGGCGCCCAAGCCGTCCGAGAAGAAGCCGAGCTGAGCTCGCCTTCACGTTGATCGTGTGCCGCGGCCCGGGTGACCGGGCCGTCGGTCGTTTCGGGGTGCTCGTGTTCACGGTGTCGATCACCGCCCCGGCTTCGTTCCGGTTCAGGTGCACGGCCACCGTCACGTCCTCGCGAGCACCGATCGCGAACCAGCGAGGGCGCGGACGTCGACGGCCAGGGTCAGTCGACGCGGCGGGCCAGGCCCCGATCACCGTCCGTCGTCCGCTCCTCGCGTTGCGATCTCGACGGGCCGCCTTCGGCGACTCTCACCGACTCCGCTCGGTCCGGGCTAGACCAGGATGTCGAGGAGCTGGACCCGGGTCAGGTAGCCCTCGAGGACGGCGGCGTACTCGTCGATGAGCAGGTCGAGCTCGAGGGTGACGCGGGGGCCGCGGACGCGGAAGACCTTGCCCGACACCGGCAGCTCGCGCCCGGCCAGGTCGAGCACGGCGGTACGCCAGGTGCCGAGGTCGGGCGGGGTGCCGGGCCAGGTGATCGACAGGTGGGTGCGCGACAGCTCGAGGACCCGGGTCGGGCCCTCGTCGAGGTGCAGGCTGGCCGGCATGGTCGCTGGCGGGGTGACCCGGTAGTTGACGCGGCGGTTGGTGGTGATGAGGCGGTCGAGGCTGTCGTGGATGGGCGCCGACAGCGGGGTCTCGACGGTCTCGAGCACCAGCTCGCGCACCCGCTTGAGCTCGCGCTGGGTGCGGATGAGGTTCTGCCGCATGTCGGCCATGTGCTGCTGATCGCGCAGCACCTTCTCTGCGGTCAGGCCGAGCAGGTTGACCAGGAAGCGCAGGCCGAGCTCCTGCTCCTCGCCCAGGAAGCGCTGCAGCGCGGTGGCCGGTAGCGCCCACAGCTCGGCGCCGACGCTGGGCGTGGCGGTGCTGGTGCGTGGCACCGAGGTGAGCGCACCGAGCTCGCCGATGAGCGCGGGCGGGCGGATGCGGAACAGGTCGTCGTCGGGGCGGTCGAGCACGACCTCGCCGGCGGTGAGCACGTACAGCTCGTTTGCCTCCTGCCCGGTCGTGAACAGGGCGGCGCCGCTGTCGGTCGGGACCTGGCGGAACAACGCGCCGAGGGCGGTCAGCTCGTCGGTCGAGAAGCCGCGGAACAGCGGGATGGTGCGCAGGTCGTCGCTGCGGGGCGGCATGGCGCGACGATACCCCAGGCGGTGGCCGGAGATGGCCGAGATGGCCGGGGATGGCCGCGCGGAGGAATCACGTGGGGCGGGCGAAGAAACCGGCGCGGGCTCGTGGTGTCCTCGGGGGATGCGGCGTCGACCCACGAGCCAGGGCGGGGGCAGGGGGCGTCGCCTCGCCGCGATCGTGGTCGCCTGCGCGCTGGCGACGGCGGGGTGCGGCGGCGAGCGACGTGACCGCGGCGGCGCGGGCGGTCAACGTGGCGCCGCGGATCGCGGCGGCGACTCACCCCGCGCGGACGACCGGCCGGTCGGCGACGGCGGCGGCGAGATCCCGCACCGACGCTTCCCCGACGTCGCCAGCGCGGTCCTGGCCGTGGTGCCTGCCGGCACGCGCGTGCTCGGCGTCGGCGAGCTGCACCAGCGCACCGACCGGCTCGGCGGCCGGGCGGCGCTCGAGGTGTTCCGGACCGACCTGCTGCCGGCGCTGGCGCCGACGGTGAGTGATCTGGTGCTCGAGACCTGGGTGGTGGAGAAGGGCTGCACCAGCGGCCAGGCCGCCAGCCAGAAGGTCGAGGCGGCCATGCGGCGCCCGGCCGAGACCGGCGACCAGCTCAGCCGGCAGATCGCCGCCGCCCGCCTGGCAGGCATCAAGGTTCACGCCATGCGGCTGACCTGCGCCGAGCTGGCCGAGGTCGGCGGCGGGGCGGGCGACGTGCAGATCGAGACCATGCTCGATCTGGTCACGCGCGAGCTGGGCCGGGTCGCCGCCAGCGCGGTGGCGTACCGGTCGCGGCCGCCGGCGCCAGGGCAGCCGCCACCGCGGCCGCTGGTGGTGCTGTACGGCGGCGCGATGCACAACGATCGCTTCCCGTACGACAGCGTGGCGCGCTGGAGCTACGCGGCCGAGCTCGATCGCGTGACCGGCGGGCGCTACGTCGAGCTCGACCTGTACCCACCCGAGGCGGCGGCGGCCGATCGCTTCGTCACCGGCGAGCCGTGGGCGCCGCTGCTGGCCGAGGCCGGGCCCGAGCATGTCGTGGTGTACCAGCGTGGCGAGCGGTCGTTCGTGGTCATCTTGCCGACGAGCTCGGACCGGGCGCCGTCGCCGGCGCCCCAGGCATCACCGTAGGCGCCCATGTTCACCGACCGCGCCAGCGGCGCTGGCCGCCTTGCCTTCCGCCTGGCCGGCCCCATGGTACGGCCATGACCACCGCGCTCACCTTGCTGGCCCTGGCCTGGGGCCTGGCCGCGGCCCTGCAGCTGGGCCTGTGGCTGGTCCAGCAGCGCACCGGCAACGCCGGCATCGTCGACGTCGGCTGGGCCGGGGCGTTCACGTTGGTCGTCGTGGCCTTCGTGGTGGCGAGCCCGCGGCCGGCGGCGGCGACCTGGCCGGTGGCGGCCATGGTGGCGGCGTGGAGCCTGCGCCTGACCACGTACCTGGTGCGGCGCGGCGCGGCGTCGGGGCCCGAGGAGGGCCGCTACCGCGACCTGCGCGCACGCTGGTCGAAGGGGGCCGGTGGCGCGAGCCGGGCCTTCTTCGTGTTCTTCCAGGCCCAGGCCGCGCTGGTGGCGCTGCTGTCGGTGGCCTTCGTGTGGCCGTTCGTGGCCGCGCCGGTCTGGCCCGCGGCGCAGCTCGCCGGCGCCGCCGTGTGGGCGGTTGGTCTCGTAGGCGAGGCGGTGTCCGACGCGCAGCTGGCGCGCTTCAAGCGCGATCCGGCTCGGCGTGGCCAGGTGTGCGACGTCGGCCTGTGGGGCTGGTCGCGCCACCCCAACTACTTCTTCGAGGTGATGGTGTGGGTCGGCTACGCGCTGTACGCCGCCGCCTTCCCGTGGGGCGGGCTGGCCGCGCTCGGCCCGGCGGTGATCCTGTTTTCGATCCTGCGGGTCACCGGCCTCCCGGCGACCGAGGCCCAGGCGCTGCGAAGCAAGGGCGACCTGTACCGGGCCTACCAGGCGCGGGTGTCGGCGTTCATCCCGTGGCCGCCGAGATCCTCGCGTCCGTCGCGGTGAGCCGCGAGCCCGGCCGGCGCCTCGCGCGAGCGGACGCCGTGGCGGGCCTACCGCGACGTGTGAGCAGCGCCGCGAGCTGGACACGGCTCGTCAAGCCCAGGCGCACGTAGATCTCGCGCAGGTAGCCTCGCACCGTCGTCACCTTCACGCCGAGGATCAGCGCGTTCTGGCACGAGGGCGACTAGCAGGCTGCTGAAAAACCCGTGCCGGCGGCTCCTGCAGACGGGACGGGCTCCGTGTTTTCAGCAGGCTGCGAGATCGAAAATGACCAGCAGGCTGCTTCTTCAGCAGCCTGCTAGGGCTGATGGGTGGGCCGTGGTCGGGCTCGTACTTCCCCGGGCTGGGTGAGCCGCTGTATCCCGCCGCGCACGGCCCGTGGATCGTCGTCCCGTGAGCGGCCGTGGCGGCCTGGGCGCGCATGGTGGCGCGAGGGCCGCGGACCCGACGCCGCCGCCCGGGCGCGAGCCCGCGGGCGCTGGCCGGCGCGCCGGCCTGACGTACAGTGGGCGGGCCATGAACCTGATCGAACGAGCGGTCGATTCCGGACGGGTGCCCGAGCCGATGTTGCGGGCCGGCATCCGCGCGGTGTGTGCGCTGCGCCTGCGCGAGCAGCGCGCGGCGGTGGAGCAGGCCCAGATCCGGCACCAGGCCTGGATCGACGCGCTGCGCGCCGACGACATCGCGGTGGAGACCGCCGCCGCCAACGATCAGCACTACGAGGTGCCGCCCGAGTTCTACGCGCTGGTGCTCGGCCCGCGTCGCAAGTACTCGAGCGCGTACTTTCCGCCCGGGGTGACCACGCTGGCCGCGGCCGAGGACGCCATGCTGGCGCTGTACGGCGAACGGGCCGAGCTGGCCGACGGGCAGCGGGTGCTCGACCTCGGCTGCGGGTGGGGCTCGTTCGCGCTGTGGGCGGCGGCGCGCTACCCGCGGTCGCACATCACCGCGCTGTCGAACTCGTGGTCGCAGCGCGCCTACATCGAGGCGCAAGCCGTCGCGCGTGGCCTCGGCAACCTGCGGGTGGTGACCGGCGACGTGCGCACACTCGAGCTCGACCAGCGCTTCGATCGCGTGGTGTCGATCGAGATGTTCGAGCACATGCGCAACTATCGCGCGCTGCTGGCCAAGGTCGCCAGGTGGCTCGATCCGGGTGGGCGGCTGTTCGTGCACGTGTTCGCGCACCGCCAGCACAGCTACCCGTTCGCCGACGCCGGCGCCAGCGACTGGATGGCGCGCGAGTTCTTCACCGGCGGGTTGATGCCGTCGACCGATCTGCTCCACCACTTCCAGGACGACCTGGTCATCGAGGCCGAGTGGCACCTCGACGGCACTCACTACGCGCGGACGGCCGAGGCCTGGTACGACAACCAGATGGCGCGGCGCGCCGAGGTGATGGCCGTGCTGCGTGCGCGGTATGGCGGCGAGGCCGAGCGGCGGTTCCAGCGCTGGCGGGTGTTCTTCCTCGCGTGCGCCGAGATGTTCGGCTACGAGCGGGGACAGCAGTGGCTGGTCGCGCACTATCGCTTCCGGAAACGGACCTGAGCTGAGGCCGGCCGCGGCGCCCGGAGGTGAGGGTCACGGTCGAGCCGGCGCTGGCGTGGGCGACGCGGCGCGATGCAAGCGCACATCGTGTGGTCAGGCGTCGGTGGCCATTGGCGCCTCGCTTGCGGAGTCACGCGCGCTTGGCAGCGGCGATTCGCGCAGCCAAGTGCAGGCCGATGGGCAGAAGCGACGATCCCGGATTCGTCGCATCGCGGCCCCAGTTCGTGCAGGAGCGAGCCGAATGGGCGGACATCCCGTCCCGGCCACGAGGACGGCCTGCCTTCTGACACGACGAGGTCGTAGCGGCCCGAGGGCGCCATGTTGAGTTCGGCGAAGCCGAGCTCGACCGTCGCGCCGCCGTCAGCCGCTGCGATGGCGTGCGCCCGCTGCGTTGGAAGCTCGACGTCTCCCGCGCGCGCGCGAAGATGAAGCCGCGCTCGACGTGCTCTAGATCGGCATCCGGTTCGTAGGCCTGACCTGGACCGATCACGAAGCCCGGCGATGGACTCGCCGCCGGCCCGGCGTCGAGACCAGGAGAACGACGACCCACCGCTGCCCCAACGCGCTGTCCGTGACGGGTAGTCCGGGTGCGAGCGAGGAGGTGCGCGCCGCGCCGTCGTGAGTGGTCCGGCTCGCAGGCGCGAGCTGGCAGGAGGCTCATCGGCCGCGCGATCCATCGCCGGGGGCTTCGCGGTCGGACGCTTGCGCTCCTTCCGGGGGCGCTGTGGCCCTTCGCCTCGCCCGCGGCGCGCCGCGCGCGGCGGACGAGATCGAGACGCCCGGTCAGAGGACTAGCAGGCTGCTGAAAACCCGCGCCGGCGGCTCCTGCCGACGGGACGGGCTCCGTGTTTTCAGCAGGCTGCGAGATCAGAAGTGACTAGCTGGATGCTTCTTCAGCATCCTGCTAGGCGCCGCCGCCCTGGCCCTGGCCGGCCTGCTCGAGTAGGCCCTGCAGCAGATCGATCCAGCCCTGGGCGTCGGTCGGCAGGCCGCCGCCGAGCAGGTCCGCCAGCGGGTTGCCGCCGCCGGCGCCGGCGTTCGGGTCACCCCCGGTGTTCGGATCGCCGCCGAGGTCCATCGGGTCACCACCCTGGCCCTGGGGGTCCTCCTCGCCCCACCCGCCGGCGTTGGGATCGCCATCCTGGCCGAGGGGATCGCCGCCTTGCCCCATCGGATCCTCACCGGCCCAGTCGTCGCCCCAGTCGCCGGCGTTCGGGTCACCGCCCATGTCCATCGGATCCTCGCCGGCGCCGGCGCCGGTTCCGTCCCCGGCGCCGGTTCCGTCCCCGGCGCCGTCCCCGCACCCGCCGCCTCCGTTCGGGTCGTCCATCGGCGGCTGGTCGAGCCCACCGAGATCCATCGGATCGTCGCCGGGCGGTTGCTCTCCGGGTTGTTCGGCCGGATCGCCGGTGGGCTGGCCGGGGTCGCGCCCGCCGGTCGGGTCACCTCCACCGAGCGCACCGCCGAGGAGGTCGACCACCAGGCTGCCGCCGAAGCCGCGCTTCAACGAGGCGGGGGCGCCGGCCGGCGCAGGCCCGCCGTCGCTGACCAGCGCGAGCAGGTCGTGACCGCTGCCGAGGGCGCGGCCGCCCTGGACGGTGGCGAGTTCGTCATCGGCGAGCGCCGCAGGTGACGACCGAGACAGACCGGCGAGTGACGTGACACGGGCGAGGGCGGGTTGCGACATGGTGACCTCCTGCAGTCGGGAACTGCCACTGCCGTGCCAGCGGCGCGACCACGGTTCGGCGCCGTTCTGGCGGGTGCGACAGCAAACTCGTCGACCGAGGTCCGCTGCGGCCATCCCAGGCCACCCGAGTAGCCACCGTGGGGCCGCGAAGGGGCTGTGAGGGCGCTGACGCTCCCTACCGACTCCCCTCCGCGCCGTAACCCCGGTGAGCCGACCAGGCCGTAACCCCGGTGAGCCGACCAGGCCGTAACCGCGGTGAGCCAGTTGGCCGACCAGGCCGTAACCGCGGTGAGCCGGTGAGCCGACCAGGCCGTAACCCCAGTGAGTCGGTGAGCCGACCAGGCCGTAACCCCGGTGAGCCGACCAGGCCGCAACCGCGGTGAGCCGGTTAGCCGACCAGGCCGTAACCCCGGTGAGTCGACCAGGCGGTAACCCCGGTGAGCCGACCAGGCCGCAACCGCGTTGAGCCGGTTAGCCGACCAGGCCGTAACCGCGGTGAGCCGGTGAGCCGACCAGGCCGAAACCCCGGTGAGCCGAACAGGCCGTAACCCCGGTGAGCCGAACAGGCCGTAACCCCGGTGAGCCGTCTCCGTCCTGGCCGTCCGCGGACGCAGCCCGGATGCGGGCTGCTGTCGGCGGTGATTCGGGCGAGGTGGTAACCCCGGTGCGGCGATCCTCCAGGAGCGGAGGTGCTCTACCTGGCCCGCTCCCTAGCAGGATGCTGAAGAAGCATCCTGCTAGTCATTTCTGATCTCGCAGCCTGCTGAAAACACGGAGCCCGTCCCGTCGGCTGGAGCCGCCGGCACGGGTTTTTCAGCAGCCTGATAGCTAGGAGTCAGCCCGGTTGCGCATGTGCGAGGCAATTCCGGTGAAGCGCTCGTCGAGCAGCCCGCGCAGCTCGACGTCCGCCACGGTCTCGGCCAGGGCTCGCCGCATGCACAGCATCCACTGGCTTGCCTCATCGCTGGCGATGGGGAAGGGGAGGTGGCGCGCACGCAGGCGCGGGTGTCCGAAGCGCTCGATGTACAGCGGGCGCCCGCCCAGCCAGCCGACCAGAAACCAGTACAGCTTGTCGCGCGACTCTGCCAGGTCGGCCGGGTGCAGCGCACGGATGCCAGCCGCTTCCGGCAGGGTGTCCATGAGGTCGTAGAAGCGATCGATCAGCCGCCGCACACCCACCTCGCCACCGATGAGCTCGATCGGCGGCGGAGGTGGCGCGGCGTCGGGCCGCTCGGTCATCGCCGGTCCCGCCGCCGGGCCAGGGTGCGGCGCGCCCCACGTCGCAGCGGTCGGGTGGGCTGCCGAGCCGCATCGGGGGCGTCCAGCCCGTAGGTGGCGTACGGCAG
>JAGPCO010000103.1 GCA_018058095.1 Kofleriaceae bacterium | reverse complement strand
GAGGTGACCGGGCGGGCGTGGTAGCGGTCGGCGAAGACCCGGCCGCGCCGGGCGAAGGCCTTGTTCCAGCCGCGGGCCAGGCGGATCGCTAGCCCCTTCATGCCGCGCGAGAGCGCGGTGTCATCGTCGGCCTCGACGATGAGGTGGAGGTGGTTGCCCTCGAGGGCGTAGTGCAGGACGCGGAAGCCGGTGACGCGGGTGTGGTCGCGCGCGCCGGTCAGGGCGCGTTCCAGGACGTCGAGGCCGGCGCGGGTGCGCAGCCTGCGCAGGGTGTCGACGGTGCGCAGGCTGACGTGGTGGACGGTGGTCCTCGCGAAGCGAGGTCTCCGGCAGCGCTTGACCGAGTTGCGGTGCTGCAGGGGCGGGCGGCCGCGGCGGCGGCGGCGCGGCCGCCGTGGCGGGGTGGTGATGCCGCGCACGAGGTCGTCGAAGCTGACCTGGGCCCCGGCCGGCACGGCGTGGCGGCGTCGGTCGCTGCGGGGGCGAGCGGCGGGGGAAAACATTTAGGGCTTATATAATGTCGCGACGATGATGTCGAGGGATTTCGGCGGAGTGGCGACGAGGGTGCAGACCCCGGCGGGGGTGTGCGGCGTGGACCGACCCGGGCGTCGGCTGAAGCCTCCTGCTGTGGACAGGCGCAGGGCGGGGCACGGGTGGTGACGGGCGCGGAGAGGGGTAGCGCCTGCCCACAGCAGTCCGCCCGGGCCTGGATAGGCGGACCCTGAGGGGTGTTTCCACCCAAGACCCCTGACACCCGGCTTCGCCGGGTGGGGTCAGGGACGGATTCGAAAGAATCCGGTTGGGGGAGCCACGACAGCCCCCGGGGGGACCGCTGTGGGCAGGCGCCGTCGCCGTGGCTCGAGTGCCCTCACGCCCGCCTTCGCCGGGCGCCTGTCCACAGCGCGAGGCCGAAGGCCGACCCCGGGGCGATCCGAAGTCGTTACGGGGTCGGACTGCTAGCGCGCGCGTAGCCAGGCGACCTCGAGCTGGTCGACCAGGGTGTACAGCGCCTCGCCGTCCCCGGGCAGCCCGAGCCGGGCCGGCGCGGCGGCGCCGAGCAAGGTGGCCGCCAGCGCACTCACCGTCGGTGCCGTGCCGAGCGCGGGCGCCAGCACGGCCACCAGCGCGCCGACGTCGGCGCCGGCGCTGGCCGGGGCGTCGGCGCCAGGCGGGCCGAGCCCGGCGATGGTCACGGTCGGGATCAGCCCGTCGTCGATCAGCACGGTGAGCGGGCCGAGCTGGCCGTGCGCCAGCCCGAGCTCGTGGATCGAGGCCAGGGCCCGGGCCAGCCGCTTGAGCATGCGGAGCAGATCGCCCGGCTCGCGCTGGCTCAGCCCGGCGCTGACGCCCTGGGCCTCGTCGACCAGCGGCGCCCCGGCCGGGGCCTCGAACACCACCAGGCGCTGCTCGGCGTCGAGCGCGAGCGCGCGCTGCACGAACGGGCTCGACCCCGCGCCGAGCTGGCGGGCCCGGGCCCGGGCGCGATCGCCGGCGTCGCCGGGCTCGAAACGCACGATCACCACCGTCCGATCGAGGTGGCGGTCGAGCGCCCGTGTCAGGCGCGACACCGGGGTCGAGCGGATCGGCGTCTCGAACTGGTAGCGCGGCGCGGCGTCCGCGCCCGGCTCGTCGGCCGACGGCCCGGGCGGCCGGGTCACCCGGGCCGGGCGCGGCAGGCCGAGCGCGCGACCGCCGCCGACGACTCCCTCGAGCTGCCGGCGCAGCTCGGCGATGGACACGGTCCGTTCGTCGGGGTTCTTGCGCAAGAGGCCGGCCAGGATCGGGTCCCACGCGGTGGGCACCTCGCGCCCGGCGCCGGCGCAGCGCGAGGGCGCCGGCGCCTCGTCGGCCAGGTGCTGGGCCACGAAGTCGGGGCCGAGGAACGGCAGCCGACCGGTCAGCGCCTCGAACAGGGTGACGCCGAGCGAGTACAGGTCGGCCGCCACGGTGATGGCCGCGCCGGTGATCTGCTCGGGCGACATGTACGCCAGGCTGCCGATGAGGCCACCGGTCTGGGTCTGGCCGAGGTCGAGCAGGTGGGCCACGCCGAAGTCGCCCAGCTTGGCGCTGCCGCGCGCGTCGAAGAACACGTTGGCCGGCTTGATGTCGCGGTGGACCACGCCGCGGTGGTGCGCGACCTCGAGGCCGGCCAGCAGCTCGAGCGCCGTGCGCCGGACCGCCGCCGACGACGGCACCTCGCCGGCGGCCAGCCGCTGCGCCAGCGAGCCGCCGGGCAGGTACTCCATCACCAGCAGGCCCTGCTCGACGATGACCTCGTACACCTCGACCAGGTTCGGGTGGTGCAGGGCCGAGGCGACGCGGGCCTCGCGCAGGAAGCGCTCGTACAGCGCCCCGCCCCGTCCGCTCTCGTGGATGACCTTGACCGCGACGGCGCGGCCGGCCACCTCGTCGCGCGCCAGCAGGACCCGGCCGGCCCCGCCAGCGCCGAGCGCACGCTCGACCCGGTAGCGGCCGGCCAGGAGGTCGGGCTGGCGTGGCGGCGCCGGCGCAGCGGCGCGCTGCTGGCGCAGGAACTCGTCGAGGTCGGCCCCGACCTCGGGCACCTCGGCCCGCAGCTCGAGCAGCACGTCGCGCGCGCCGTCGCGCAGGCCCATCGCCGCCAGCACCACGACCAGCTGGCGGGTGGCGGCGACCCGAGCCACCGGCACCCGCCGCGCGTCCTGCAGGTAGCGGGCGGCGTCGGCGTAGGCCGCGCGCCGGGCCAGGATGCCGGCCAGGCGGACCGCCGCCAGGGCGCGCTCGTCACCGCTGGCCAGGTCGAGCACCCGCTCGAGCAGGCGACCGGCCTCGCGATCGCGCCCGCTGGCCTCGAGCAGCCGGGCCGCGTCGTCGTCGCGGTGGGCCCGCTGGTACAGGTCGATGGCGCGGTCGAGCTGGCCCAGCTGCTCGGCCAGGACCGCGGCCTCGTCATGGCGGCGAGCCCGGGCGTAGACCTCGAGCGCCGCAGCCCGACCGGCGTCGTCGACGGTGATCGCGCCGTGCAGCTCGGCCACCAGGCCGGCGTCGCGGGCGCCCAGGGCCAGCGCCAGGGCCCGGCCCAGGTCACCGGCGGCGCGGGCGGCCCGCGCGGCCCGCCCGAAGTCCCAGATGCGCTCGAACAGGTCGGCGGCGCGGGCCGGCCAGCCGGCCGCCAGCGCCAGCTCGGCCGCCTCGGCGTGTTTCCCGGCCGCCGCCAGCGCGTCGATCCGGGCCCCGGCCTCGGCCTCGGCCGGCGCGACGACGGCCCCGGCCTCGGCCTCGGCCGGCGCGACGACGGCCCCGGGATCACCCGGTTCCCCGGCAGGCGGATTGATCGCCACGACGCCGGGATGGTACCAGGGCCGCTGCCATGAAGCAGCGCAGCGCCAATCGCTCAGTCCTCATCGTCGGCTCGGTCGCGCTCGACGACATCGACGGCCCCTTCGGCATGCACCGCGACCTGCTCGGTGGGTCGGCCTCGTTCATCGCCCGGGCCGCGTCGTACTTCACCAGCAAGGTCGCGGTCGTCGCCGTGGTCGGCCAGGACTTCCCGGCCCACCACCTCGGCGAGCTGGCCGAGCTCGGCGTCGACGTGTCCGGCGTCGAGCGCAAGCCGGGCGAGACCTTCCACTGGGTCGGCAAGTACTCCGACGACCTGACCAGCCGCGAGACCCTCGACACCCGGCTCGGCGTGTTCGCCGACTTCCAGCCCAGGCTGCTGCCGCAGCACCAGGACGCCGAGCTGGTCCTGCTCGGCAACATCGATCCGGTGCTGCAGCTGTCGGTGTGCGAGCAGGCGCGCAAGCCGACCCTGGTCGCGCTCGACACCATGAACCTGTGGATCAACATCCGGCGGCCCGAGCTGCTGGCCGCCCTGGCCCGGGTCGACACCCTGCTCCTCAACGACGAGGAGGCCCGCCTCCTGGCCGAGGAGCACAACCTGCGCCGTGCCGCCGCCCGCATCCTCAAGATGGGCCCGTCGTCGGTCGTCATCAAGCGCGGTGACGCCGGCGCCCTGCTGTTCCACGGCGGCGGCGTGTTCGGCATGCCGGCGCTGCCGCTCGAGGACGTCAAGGACCCGACCGGGGCCGGCGACAGCTTCGCCGGCGGCTTCCTCGGCTACCTGGCCTACGCCGGCAACCTCGAGCCGGCCACCATCCGCACCGCGATGATCGTCGGCAGCGTGATGGGCTCGTTCGCGGTCGAGAAGTTCTCGGTCGACGGCCTGCGTGGCCTGACCCCGGCGCAGATCCAGACCCGGTTCGACGCGTTCCGCGAGCTGACCCACTACGAGTCGGTCCGCCTGTAGCCGGCGGCCCGCCGACGTCCGGGGCGTGCCCGGCCGCGGCCTACTCGGCCGGGGCGGTCGCTTCGCCGGCGGTGGCGCTGGCCTTGGCGAAGAACTCCGCCGCCAGCTGGTCGTCGAACTGGTCGGCGAAGCGGCCGACCGCCGACACCAGGGTCGCGAACTCGTCGCCATCGAGGCCCTTGAGCGGGCGCCCGGCGTGGAGCACGACCCAGCCGTCGTCCTGCACCGCGAACGCGGCCATGCCGCCCATGTACGCGTTGTGGCCGAGGAGGGTGCGGTAGAACTCGCGCTCGCGCCCGGGCGGGACCTGCTTGAACATCGGCGCCAGCGCGACGATGGCGGTGCCGGAGGTGCCGACGATGACCATGGCCGAGCCCCAGCGCAGGCGGACCAGGTTGTCGCCGACGGGCTCGGCCTTGTCGGCCAGGCCACTGGCGGCCAGGAGCTGGGACAGCTGCGACGGGCTGGACATGACCCGACCATACCTCAAAGGCGGCGGCGCCCGTCGCCGACGGTCATGGCATACTCGCCGGCGAATGGCGGTCGAGCGCGGCGACGACGCGGCGGGGGACGAGGCGGCGACGGTGCCGGCCTCGTCGAAGCGGCGCCGCCACCCCATCGACGTGCTGGGCGAGACCGTGTCCGACGGCCAGCTGGCGCGCCCCGCCGCCGCGCCGGCCAGCGCCGCCACCGGCACCGATGGCGAGCTGCGGCCCGGGCAACACCTCGGCCGCTACCAGCTGATCGAACGGCTCGGCGCCGGCGCCATGGGCGTGGTGTGGGCCGCGCGCGACCCCAACCTCGACCGCATGGTGGCCATCAAGCTGGTCCACCCGACCCTGGCGGCCGAGCCCGACGCCGCGTCCCGCCTGCTGCGCGAGGCCAAGGCGATGGCCAAGGTGTCGCACGGGAGCGTGGTCGCGGTGTACGACGCCGGCGAGCTCGACGGCCACCTGTACGTGGCGATGGAGCTGGTCCGGGGCACCACGCTCGGGCAGCTCATGCGCAAGCGCAAGCCGGGCGAGCTCGGCGACTGGCGACGCTGGCTCCACCTCCTGCTGCAGGCCGGGCGCGGCCTGGCCGCGGCCCACGCCGCCGGGATCCTGCACCGCGACTTCAAGCCCGACAACGTGCTGGTCGACCAGCGCGGCCGCGTCTGCGTCGGTGACTTCGGCCTGGCCGAGCTCGGCGGCGGCCGCGCGCGAACCTCGGCGGCCGACCTCGAGCACGTCGACGCGGTCGACCTCACCGTCACCGGCGCCCTGCTCGGCACGCCGGCGTACATGAGCGCCGAGCAGCTGCGCTCGGCCGCGCTCGACGCGCGCTCGGACCAGTTCAGCTTCTGCGTGGCGTGCTGGGAGGCGCTGTACGGGGAACGCCCGTTCGCGCCCGAGCCTGGGCCGAGCGAATCACCCGTGGTCGGCCTGCTGCGCGCGATCGACCGCGGCCACATCCGCATGCCCCCGCGCACCTCGGCCGTGCCTCGGCGCGTTCGCGACGCGCTCGTACGCGGGCTGGCGACCGATCCGAGCAAGCGCTGGCCCGACCTGCCGAGCCTGCTGGCGGCCATGGCCCCGCCGCGCCGGATCGCGCCGGTCGTGGCGCTGGTGGTGGCCATCGCCCTGGTCGCCCTCGCCATCGTCGTGGTGGTCGTCCGGCGTGGCGGCGCATCGGCCGGCCCGGAGGCGGCCCGCCTGGCCAGCGCCGCGCTGGCGCAGCGGCGACAACCCGAGCCGGTGGTGCGGCCGCTGTTCGAGGTCACGCTGGCCGGACGGATCGCCATCGCCCCGAGCGGGCGCCGCATCGCGGTGTCCAACCTGACACGGCTCGACGTGCGCGACCTCGAGACCGGCGCGGTGTGGTCGCTGCCGATCAGCGACGGCCAGTGGGGACGTCGGGTCCAGTTCCTCGACGACGACACCGTGCTGTTCGTGATCGGCCACGAGCGTGACCAGCTGGCCCGCTGGCACCTGGCCGAGCCCGCCGCCCACCCCATCGCCACGCTGAGCGCCGGGGAGTGGCTCGGCCGCATGCTCGACGGCGACATCGTGCGGGTCACCGACGAGCGCGGGACCCAGACCCTGCGGGTGATCGGCGCCGATGGCACCGAGCGGTTCTCGATCCCGACGACCGAGGCCGTGATCACCCTGGCCGCGGTCAGCCCCGACGGCCGGCGCTTCGCCTTCATCGAGGGCGTGCGCTTCGCCGGCCGCATCGCCGTGGCCGACCTGGCGACCCGCTCCATCCACCGCTCGACCCTCATCCCGGAGCTGACCGCGGTGACCTGGGCCGGCGACCGGCACCTGGTCTACGCCGTCGGCACGCTGATCGAGCCGACCATCCACCGCGTCGAGTTCACCGCCGACGGGTTCTCGCCGCCGCGCGAGCTGTACCGCCGCGCGCGCGGCTGGTTCGGGCAGATGGCCGGCTCGGCCGAGCGCGTCATCTTCACCGACACCGCGCCGACCTTCCGCGGCTACGTGCAGGCGCAGGCGGCCGCGCCGGCCCGTCCACTCGACGCGGCCACCGTCGCCGCCACCCTGGGCTGGAGCGCGCGTGGCGAGCTGCTGACCTGGAACCGCACCACCGGCCGGGTCGAGGTCACCGGCGCCGATGGCCTGATCCGGCCGCTGCCCCCCTCGCTCGACGCCGACCCGGCCAACGCCACCCGCGCCGACGACGTGCTCATCGCCGCCCTGCGCCGCCCCGACGGCCGCCAGCTGGTTGCGGTCGACCTGGGCAGCGGCGCCGAGCGCTGGCGGGCCGCGACCGGGACCCTGTTCGCGGTGCGTTGCGCCGACGACGCCCACCCTCCCTGTTTCGCCATCAGCGACCTGCCCGCGACCGGCGCCAGCACCGATCCGGTCGACACCGATCAAGTGGTGACGTCGATCGACCCCGCGACCGGCGCGCTCGGCCCGGTCGTCCACCGCGCCAGCGAGCTGAGCGACCTGGCGGTGTCGCCCGACGGGACCCGGCTGGCGGTGTTCGAGCGCGAGCGCCGGCTGGTCGAGGTCGAGGTCGCCACCCGCGCCCTGCACGAGCTGACCGTGCCGCTGTCGACCCTGCGCTCGCTCGCGTACGGCGCCGCGGGCTCGCTGATCGTCGGCGGCACCCACACCGGCAGCCGCTACCGGATCCTGGCCATCGACCGGGCCGGCCAGACGACGGTGCTGGCCGAGCACGACAGCGAGATGCTGGCGCTGGCCCGGCCCAGCCCTGACCGCACCGCCCTGGCGTACACCGCGCGGACCTTCAGCCCGACCCTGTACGAGCTGCGCTGGCCGGCCCCGACCGCGGCCGCCGCCCCGGCCCCGCCTGGCTCGCCGCACTGAGGGCCGGAGGATTTCCGTCGATCTCGCGGCCGGCCCGCTGTAGGGTCCGCGCCGTCACAAGGAGTCGACCGATGCGTGGAACCCGCCGCCGTACCCTGCCCTGCCTCCTCGCCACCGCCCTGCTCGCTGCCTGCGCTGGCGCGTCCGAGCCCGAGCCAGGGCCGGCCGGGCCGACGGGACCGATGGGCGACATGGGCACGATGGGCGACATGGGCACCCCCGGGTCGATGGGCACGCCGGGTGTGGCGTGCTGGGACCTCAACAGCAACGCCGCCTGCGACGCCGCCAACGAGGACACCAACTCCGACGGCGATTGCGACGTGGCCGACTGCCAGGGCGTCGAGGGCCCCGCCGGGCCCGCCGGGCCTGCCGGGCCGCAGGGCCCGACCGGTCCCCAGGGCGCGGCCGGCGCGCAGGGCCCCGCCGGGCCAGCCGGGCCAGCGGGGCCGACTGGGCCGCAGGGCCTGATCGGCCCGACCGGTCCCCAGGGCGCGACCGGCGCCCCCGGCCCGCAGGGCCTGACCGGCGCCACCGGCGCGCAGGGCCCGGCCGGCGTGCAGGGTCCCCAGGGCCTGCAGGGCCCCCAGGGCCTGCAGGGCGCCACCGGCGCGCCGGGCCCGACCGGTCCGGCCGGGACCGCTGGCCAGGCCGCGGCGTCCGGCTTCGGCACCAGCACCAGCACCGTGGCGGCGGCGGCGACCACCTTCGCCGTCATCCCCGGCCTGTCGACCACCGTCACCGTTCCGGCCTCGTCGTTCCTGCTCATCACCACCGACGGCGGGGTGCAGACCCAGGCCACCACCGCGACCGGCTTCTCCCAGGTCGACGTCGCCATCGTCATCGATGGCGACCTGCTGCCCAACGGCGGCTACCAGCGCGTCAGCGTCGGCAACACCGGCGGCATCCCGAGCGGTAACATCGGCATCTGGAGCATGAGCGCGCTGCGGACCCTCAGCGCGGGCAGCTACACCATCACCGTGCAGGTGGCGTCGACCAACGCGGCCGGCGCCAGCGCGGCCTCGGTCAGCGGCAACGTCACCTCGGTGCTGCAGGGCTCGCTCCACGTCGCCATCCTCAAGCTCTAGCGAGCGCGCCGGGTAGCGAGCGCCGGCCCGGGGCGGTACCAATGCGGCATGCCCGCCGCCGCCACTGGCTTCGACGTCGACCAGCTCCTCGCCCTCGGCCGCGTCAGCGAGCTGGTGGTCACGCCCGATCACCAGGCGGTGATCGCCGTGGTCGGGCGGGTCGCGCGCAAGGGCGATCGCATGGTGGCCAACCTGTGGCGGGTCCCGCTCGACGGCGGCCCCGCGGTCCAGCTCACCGTCGGCGACCACCGCGACCAGAGCCCACGCTTCTCGGGCGCCGGTGACCTCGGCTTCCTGTCGGATCGCCCCGGCGGCGCGCCGCCGGCCAGCGCGGTCGACGGCGCCGACAGCGACGGCGACGCCCGGACCCAGCTGTGGGTGTTGCCGGCCGCCGGCGGCGAGCCGCGCCGACTGACCGACGAGCCGCTCGGCGTCGACGACTTCGCGTTCGTGGCCGACGGCTGGGTCCTCCTGGTCGAGGTCGACCCCGACGCCCCGACCGGCTCGACCCTGCCGGAGATGCGCCGGGCCATCACCCAGCGCGACAAGGAGGGTCCGACCGTCCTGACCTACCGCGCCGGCGAGCAGCCCCGGCACTGGGACAGCTGGTTGCCGCGCACCTCGCTGCACCTGATCCACCAGGGCAGCGCCGGCCGGCGCGACCTTACCCCGGGCGCGCGCCACCACCTGCGCAACCTGCTGGTCGACCAGAAGCTGGTGGTCTCGCCCGATGGCAACGAGGTGTGCGTGACCTGGGCCACCCGCAGCCGGCGCGACCGCGTGCCCGAGACGGTGCTGCGCTGCTTCGACCTGCCGGGCGGACGGCACCGCGACCTCGGCGGCGCGGCCCGGGTGTCGTACGCCGACGCCTGCTACGCGCCCGACGGCAAGAGCCTGGTCGCGGTGCGCAGCGAGCTGCTGCACCGAGAGTCCGATCGCGTCACGCTGTGGCGCTTCGCCGGCGCCGACGGCGGCGGCCAGCCCATCGCCGCCGACTGGGACACCCGACCGACCCTGCACGGCTTCACCGCCGACGGCCAGGCGCTCCTGTGCACGCACGACCACGAGGGCGCCACCCCGCTGGTCGCGGTCGGGCTCGACGGTGCCCGCGTCGTGCTGTCGGCCACCGGCAGCCACAAGGCGGTGCGCGCCGTCGGCGCCGGCCGCCCCGGCGGCGCGGGCGACGCAAGGGTGGTGATGGTGCGCAGCCGCCTGACCCACGCACCTGACGTGTTCGTCCACGGCGGCCAGGCCGGCGCCGAGCCGACGCCGCTGGCCAACCTGTCGGGCTTCTCGCCGGCGCGCGGGCTGGAGCTGGCCGCGCACGAGGTGTGCTGGACCGGGCCGAGCGCCGATGGCGGGGCCCGCATCCAGTACCACCTGGTCACCCCACGCGGCGTGACCCGCCCGCCCATCCTGATGTGGATCCACGGCGGCCCGGTCGGCCAGGACAGCGACGAGTGGCACTGGCGCTGGTGTGTCTTCGTCGCGGTCGCCGCCGGCTACGCGGTGGTCACCCCCAACCCACGCGGCTCGACCGGGCGCGGCAAGGCCTTCGTCGACGGCGTGTTCGCCAACACCTGGGGCGCGGCGTGTTACCGCGATCTCATGCTGGTGGCCGACGAGGTCGCGGCCCGGCCCGACCTCGACGCCACCCGCTTCGTGGCGATGGGCGGCTCGTTCGGCGGCTACATGGTCAACTGGATCGGGACCCAGACCCACCGCTTCCGCGCCCTGGTGTCGCACGCCGGCATCTACGCGTTGCCCGGCTTCTTCACCACCACCGACTACCCGACGTCAGGCTGGTTCGAGTTCGGCGCGCTGCCATGGACCGGCGAGGTCGACTACGCCCGCTACTCGCCCGACGCCCACGCCACCGGCTGGAAGACCCCGGTGCTCATCATCCACGGCGAACGCGACTACCGGGTCCCCATCGGCGAGGCCATCGCCATGTACGACCGGCTCGAGGCCCAGGGCGTCGACTGCGAGCTGGCGGTGTTCCCCGACGAGGGTCACTGGATCCAGCGGCCGCGCAACATCCGGGCCTGGTACCAGCTGTGGCAGCGCTTCGTGGCCGAGCGCCTGACTGCGCCATGAGCGAGGCGCCGCCGCCTGCGCCGCCCGAGCGCCGCCGCAGCCTGTGGGCGTGGGGCTGGGCCGACAAGCTGCCCGACGCCGCGGCCCGGCGCGGCCTGGCCCAGGTCGCCCACGCGCTGCTCGGGCCGCGCTCGGGCAGCGACGCCGTCGTCGAGGCGCCAGGGCCGGACGACGACGCGGCGCCGCTGGTGCCAGCCGCGCGGGTCGGCGTGCCGCCTGCGCTGGCCGACCTCGCCAGCGCTGACCCGCACGATCGCGCCGCGCACACGCATGGCCGCGGCTACCTCGACCTGGTGCGCGGCTGCGCCGGCGACTACGCCTGCGCGCCGGACCTGGTGGCGCGCCCGGGCGACGCCGCCGCGGTGGCCCGCGTGCTCGAGGTCGCCGACGCACACGGCCTGGTCGTGGTGCCGTTCGGCGGCGGCACCTCGGTCGTCGGCGGCGTCACCGTGCCGGCCGAGCAGCGCGATCGGCCGGTGCTCACGCTCGACCTGGCCCGCCTCGGCGCGCTGCGCGAGGTCGACCCGGTCAGCCGGGTGGCGTGGATCGAGGCCGGCGCGACCGGGCCGGCGCTGGAGGCGGCGCTGGCGGCGCACGGCCTGACCCTGCGCCACTTCCCGCAGTCGTTCGAGTTCTCGACGCTGGGCGGCTGGCTCGCCACCCGCGCCGGCGGGCACTACGCGACCGGGCCGACCCACATCGACGACCTGTGCCAGGCGCTGACGATGATCACCCCGCGCGGCCCGCTCACGACGGCGCGCCGCCCGGCCTCCGGCGCCGGGCCCGAGCCGCTGCGCCTGGCGCTGGGGTCGGAGGGCGCGCTCGGCGTCATCACCGACGCCTGGATGCGGGTGGTGCCCCGCCCGCGCTGGCGCGGCCAGGCGACGGCGGCGTTCACCCGCTTCGAGGACGGCGTGGCGGCGGCGCGGGCCCTGGCCCAGAGCGGGCTCCTCCCCAGCAACGCCCGCCTGCTCGACGGCGCCGAGGCGCGCCTGCACCGGGTCGGCTTCGACGGCGCCAGCCTGTTGCTCATCGGCTTCGAGTCGGCCGACCACCCGCCCGACGCCGCGCTGGCGCGGGCATGCGAGCTGGCGCGCGACCACGGCGGCGCGCTGCGCAGTGGGCCGACCGTGCGCGACGACGCGGCCGCGCAGCCGGGCCAGCGCGACGCCGCCGCCGGGGCGTGGCGCCAGGCCTTCCTCGACGCGCCGTACCTGCAGTCGGCCCTGATCACCGTCGGCGTGCTGGTCGACACCTTCGAGACCGCGTGCACCTGGGCCGCCTTCCCGGCCCTGCACGCCGAGGTCACCGCCGCGGTGCACGCCGCGCTCGCGGCCGAGTGCGGCGGCGGCGTGGTGACCTGCCGCTTCACCCACGTCTACCCCGACGGGCCGGCGCCGTACTACACGTTCCTCGGCTGGGCCCGGCCCGGGGCCGAGGCGGGGCAGTGGACCGCGATCAAGCGCGCCGCGTCCGACGCCCTGGCCCGTTCCGGCGGCACCATCACCCACCACCACGCCGTCGGCCGCGTCCACGCCCCCTGGTACCGGCGCGAGCGCCCGCCCCTGTTCGCCGACGCCCTGGCCGCGGTCAAGCGCAGCCTCGACCCGCGCGGCCTGATGAACCCCGGCGTCCTGATCGACTGATCGGGAACGCTCGCCGTGGACGTGATCGACGCCGGGAACGCACCGCGTGCGCCGCGCCAGCGCGCCGTCGTCAGGTGCAGCCCGCGACCGGCTGCGCCAGCGGGCGCTCACACGCCGCGCGCGACAGGTGCAGCACGGCGCCGCCGATGACGTAGCCGGCGCCGTCGTCGGTGCGGCGCAGGGCCGGATCGGCCACGCACAGGGTGGATCCGACCAGTCCTCCGTCAGGGCGCCAGCCTCCGTCGGGGCCGCGGCGCTGCTCGCGCTCGCGGGTCCAGCTGGGCGACAGGGCCAGACCGCCGGCCTGGACGTGGATGGTCCGGGTCACCGTGAGGCGCACGTCGCGGTCCGACCGCCACCGCACGCCCGTCGCCGCTGTGGCACGCTAGGCCGGTGCTCGCCGTCGTCACCGCCGCCATCGCCCGGCTCGGCCATCACGCCGCGGTCGACGCCGTACGCCAGGGCGCGGTGAGCGGCGGCGACGCCGCGGCCGCGGTGACGGCGCTGTGCGCGCTCGCCGGCGAGCCCGGGCTGCCGGCCATGACCCGGGCCGTCGCGCTGGCGGCCGCGGTCGGGGCCGGGGCGGTGGCCGAGGTCGCGCTGCCGGTCGGCGCGGTCGACCTGCTCGACGACCGCGGCCTGGTCGACGCGGTCCTCGCGCTCGGCCACAGCGGGGCGCTGACCGGGCTGTGCGCCGCGCTGGGCGTCACCGGCGGCGACGCCCGGCGCCTCGGCCTGCGCCTGGCCGCCTCGGGCGCGGTCGGGCCCCACCTGGTGGCCCTGCTGCTCGCCGGCGCCGACCGCGCCGCCGCCGAGCGCGCGCTGGCCGCCGACTGGAGCCGACGCGTCCGGCCGCTGCTGGTCGCCGCCGCCGCCACCCCGGGGCCGACCACCGTCGAGCTCACGACCTGGCGTGACCTGCTCGACGGCTGGCGCGCGACCCACCCCGGCTTCGGCGCCGAGGTCGTCGCCGCCCTGTCCGAGCTGGCGCGCCAGCCGAGCTGACCACCCCGCGCCGCCGCTACGCGGTCGCCCGCGGCGGCTTGCGCGGCGGCGGCATCCGCTCGTCGCCGAGGCCGACCTGGCCGGCGACGACGCCGACCTTGATGACCATGCGGGCCAGGCTGACGCCCTGCCGGATCATGAGCAGCGTGAGCGCGCCGCCGGTCCCGAGCATGGCGCGACCGTGGGCCAGCCACAGGTACAGCAGCGTGATGCCGATCCAGAAGGCCCAGCCCAGCAGCGCGTGCACCAGCGCCAGCGGGCGCGCCAGCACGAACAGCCAGGCCCGGGCGTAGGCGGCCAGCGCCCCCAGGTCGTGGCTGCCGCGCCGGGCCGCCAGCTCGACGCGGGCGAAGTCGACCACGGTGCCGGCCACCACCCACAGCAGGAGCCCCGGCGCCAGGCCCAGGCCCAGGCTGAGCGCGACCTCCGGCAGCGTCAGCGCGAACTCGATGCGCGACGCCGCCCAGTCGGCGCCCATGCCGAAGGCGATGATCGCCGGCATGTAGCCGAGCCAGGCGTACAGCCCGAGCGCGACGTACGCAAGGAACGTGTTGGCGCCGCCGGCGCCGAAGCAGCGCGCGGTGGCGGCCCGGCCCTCGGGCCGCTCGCCCAGCACGGCGATCACGCCGCCGGCCAGGAACCACGACGCCACCACCCACAGGAGGACGATGGCGACGATGGTCCAGATCGAGGCCCACAGGAGCTCGGGCAAGGCCGACATCAGCTCGAGCAGCGCGACCAGGTCGCCGTCGACGGCGTCGTCGAGCAGCGGCCGATCGGCCAGCGCCGCCGCCAGCGTCTGCGCGATGCCGACGATGGCCGCGCCGGTGACCAGCGCCTGGGTCACCCACAGCGCCAGCACCATGCCGGTGTAACGCGACACCGCGCGCGCGCCGATCCGCACCAGGTCGAGCAGGCCGAGCATCACAGGCCGAACACCGACATGGAGGTCTGGGCCCAGAACCCGGCGCGCGCGGCCGCCCGCCAGGAGGCGTCGGTGTTGCGGCGCAGGCGCAGGGTGTGCGGCAGGCTGTCCTCGGCCAGCGCGATCTTGTGCTCGGGATCGAGCTCGACCTCGACCAGCGGCGACGACCGCTCGAGGTCGATGGCGTGCCAGGCCGGCCCGGTGCCGCGGTCGTCCCAGTGCTCGCTCAGCCGGGTGCCGTCGGCGAAGCGCAGCTCGAGGTCGACCGGCAGGCGCACGGTGCCGGTGTTCTTGATGACGACGCGGCAGGCCCAGCCCGGGCTGTCGGGCGCCTGCGCCGCCGTGGTCTCGGTCCGCTCGGCGCCGCGCCCGAACACGCCGCGCGGCGGATGGCGCGGCCGGCACTCGGCGCTGTGCACCGCCAGCGCCGGCCCACCCAGGCCGTAGAAGACCGGGCCGAGGAACCAGTCGAGCTCGCCCAGCTCGGCCTCGAGCACGGCGAACAGATCGGCCGGGCCCGGATGGCGGAACGCCCACTCCTGGGCGTAGCGCCGCATCGCCGCCAGGAAGCGGTCGCGCCCGACCACACCCAGCAGCGTGCGCAGGGCCCGCATGGTCTTGCCGTAGGTGGCGGCGCCGTAGCTGTCGGCGTCGACGAAGGCGCGGGCGGCGGCGGCGATCGGCGTCGGCAGATCGACGTCGGACTCGATGGCCCGGCGCAGCCGGAACACGTCGGCCTCGAGCCCCATCCACGACAGCCCGCTGCCGCGCTGACCGTACAGGGTGGTCATGACCTCGCCGTCGGCCCAGTCGTTGACGCCCTCGTCGAGCCAGGCGTGTTCACCCTCGTTGGACGCCAGCATGCCCTGGAACCAGTTGTGCCCGACCTCGTGCACGGTGACGTACTCGGGCAGCCGCACGCCCGGCCGGGCCCACCAGCTGTCGCCGGCGGTGGTGACCAGGGTCGGGTACTCCATGCCGCCGGCGCTGCCCGCCGCGTCGGGCGGCGGGTCGATCACCGTCATGATCGACCACGGGTACGGCACGAACATGGTGCTCATGGTCTCGATCGTGCCGATGGCGGCGTGCAGGTGGCGGCGCGCGAAGTGGCGCTGCGCCGGCCGATGCACCACCCGCACCTCGACCTCGCCGCCGTCGACGCGGGCGGTGCCGCGCACGACCTCCATGAACGGGTCGGCCATCCACGCGAAGTCGTGTACGTCCTCGGCCCGGTAGCTCAGGGTGCGGCTGCCGTCGGCGTTGTCGATGGCGTCGACCAGCACCCCGGTGGCGGCGACCAGGTGGGTGCGCGGCACGGTCAGGGCGACGTCGTAGGTGCCGAAGTCGGCGAAGAACTCGCTGTTGAGGTGGAGCGGCTCGGCGACCCAGCGCTCGAACCCGGGCGGGCCATCGCGCCGCCCGAGCTTGGGGAACCACTGCCCGGCCATGATGAAGTGGCCCTGGTAGCCGGTCCGCGCGAACACCTTGGGCAGCTGCGCGGTGAAGGCCAGGTCGAGGGTGATCTCGCCGCCCGGCGGCACCGGCGCCGGCAGCGGCACCCACGCCACGGTCTCGTCGGTGCCGGGCCCCGGCCAGATCAGGCGCGGCAGGAGGTCGGCGCCGCCGACCTCCACCCGGTCGAGATCGATCCAGCCCCAGCCGGTCGTGCTCGCGACCTGGCCGCGGTGCTGGCCACGCGACTCCTGCATGAACACCGAGGTCTCGTTCTTGAACGCGTTGAGGTACAGGTGCAGCGGCAGCTGCGTGACCTCGGTCTCGCCGGCGTTCTTCCAGGTCAGCCCGACCTCGCCGGTGAGGCGGTGGGTGCTGTCGTCGAGCCGGGCCTTGATGCGGTAGCCAACGACGCGCGGGGATCGTTGCCCCGGCACGCGCAGCGGCGCGCGCCCGTCGAGCGCCGGCAGCGGGCGTGGCCGGGGCGGGCCGAGCTGCTCGCCGCAGGCGCCACACCCGGCCAGGACCAGCCCGGCGCCGAGCACGACCACCAAGGCGCGCCCGGGCCCGGCCGCCACGCGGGCCGACCCGGACTGCTTGCGGAGGGGCCGCTCCATCGGCGGGCGTGATACCTCGACCCCGGCGGCGGGACAAGGTAGACCCGGCGCTGTCGTCGTGCTGGTCGCGTTCAACAAGCCGTACGGGGTGCTGACCCAGTTCACCGACCGCGCCGAGCCGCCGCGGCCGACGCTGGCCGGGTTCGGGCTGCCGCGCGCGGTGTACCCGGCCGGGCGGCTCGACCACGACAGCGAGGGCCTGCTGCTGCTGTCGGACGACGGCCGCGAGATCCAGCGCATCACCGACCCGCGCTTCAAGGAGGGCAAGACGTACCTGGTCCAGGTCGAGGGTGTCCCCGGCGAGGACGCCCTGAACCGGCTGCGGGCCGGCGTGACGCTCAAGGACGGCCTGACCCGCCCGGCCCAGGCGCGGGCCCTGCCCGGCCCACCCGACTGGCTGTGGCCGCGCGACCCACCCATCCGCTTCCGCAAGACCGTGCCCGACAGCTTCGTCGAGCTGACCATCCACGAGGGGCGCAATCGCCAGGTCCGGCGCATGACGGCGGCGGTCGGGCTGCCGACCCTGCGCCTGGTCCGCGTCGCCATCGGCCCGCACACGCTCGACGGCCTGGCGCCGGGGCAGTGGCGGGTGGTGTAGCCCGATCGCGACCTGGTAGCATGCCGCCATGTCCGAAGCCGCCAGCCACCTCGCGCGGGTCGCCGACTACCTGCAGCAGTTCGCGCAGGCTCGCAACCTGGTGCTGCCGCCACTGACGCCGGACGGCGTCGCCCACGTCCAGCGCGGCTCGGCGGTGGTCAGCGTCCACGTCCTGGCCGAGCAGGGCGTGATCCTGTTCCTGGCCCGGGTCGCGGTCGCGCCGGTGGTCGGCGAGGACGTGCTGCGTGGCCTGCTCGAGGCGTCGTTCACCTCGACCGGCGACGCCGCCTTCGCGCTCCACCCGGACTCGGGCGACCTGTACCTGCGCATCCTGCGCGCCCTGCCCGGCCTCGACTTCGCCGAGTTCGAGGACATGCTGCACACCATCGCCACCGCGGCCGACCTGTGGGACGACAAGGTGCGCCACCAGCTCGGCCGGGCCTGACCGTGGCGGCCCCGCCCGCGGGCGCCGTGGTTCTGGCCGACGGCGCCGCCACCGCCGCCGCCGGCGCGGCGCTGGCCCCGCTGCTCGGCCCGGGCGACGTGATCCTCCTGGCCGGTGACCTCGGCGCCGGCAAGACCACGCTGGTGCAGGCGGTGGTCGCCGCGCTCGGCTCGCCGACGCCGGCGGCCAGCCCGACCTTCGCGCTGGTGCACGAGCACCGCGGCGGCGCCCTGGCCGTGCCGGTGTGGCACTGCGACCTGTACCGCATCGACGACGCGCGCGAGCTGCGCGAGCTCGGCCTCGACGAGCTCATCGACGATGGCGGCGGCGTGGTGCTCATCGAGTGGAGCGAGCGCCTGCGCGAGCATGGGCGGCTCCCGCCCAGCTACCTGCAGGTCACCCTGCACGGCGCGGGCGACGAGCCGCGGACCCTGGCGCTCGACGGCGCCGGCCGGCGCGGGCAGGCCCTGGCCGCCGCCTGGCGCGCCGCCCTGGCCTGACCCGGCCTCAGGTCGGTCGGGCGTGTTGCGATCGGCAGCACGCGGCTTCCCCGGGCCGCTCAACTGCGCGAACCGCCAGCGCCCAGGCCTGGCATGCGCCGTGCGTAACGCGCGCGCGATGTCGCGCTCGTCCTGCCGCCCCGCCCCGTCCGCGCTCGCCGTGGTCGCCTCGTTCGGCCTGCTCACCTCGGCCTGCGCCGTCGCCGACGACCCCACCGGCGCGCTCGGCGCCGCCGCCGCGCCCCTGGTCGGCGTCGACGGTAGCCTCGACCAGGCCGACCGCGCCTGTCACGTCGTGCTGCGCGACCTCGGGCGCACGGGCTCGGGTGGATGGTTCGAGACCGACGGCTCGAGCTGGGTCTGGCAGGGCGCGGTCGAGATCTCGCAGGCCGCGGCCGACGAGGGCCTGACTCCGGCCGCGCTGTACCGGATGGCGCCGAGCGGGGCCTGGACCACGGTCGCGGCGACCCCGTCGGCGGCGCCGGCCACCCCGGGCTACGCGCGCTTCGACCTGCGCCTGTCGGCCGGCCTGCCCGGTCCGGGCTGGAGCGGCACCGCGCTCGGCCGGGCTCAGATCGAGGTGGTGCCGTACCTGCCGCTGGCCGAGGGCGGGCGGCTGTTCGACCACAACCGCGTCCGCGACGATCTCGGCAACTACCTGCTGAGCGCGCCGGGCCTGGCGATCGAGGCCGACGGGCGCGCCTGCCCGGCCCCGGTCGGGCCGAGCCGGGCCCAGCTGGTGTTCGCCGCCGACTGGAGCGAGACCCGGCAGGGCGTGCTGACGCCCGGCGGCGAGGTCGCCGTCGTGTACGACCCGGCCCGCCTCCCGCAGTGTCGCAACTGGCGAGGCGGCAACCCGCTGTACGACCTCACCGCGCACGTCCTGTTCGCGCCGGGTGGCCAGCGCCACGCCGTCAGCGTGCGCGACGGCGCGCCGGTGCTGGTGGTGCCCGCCGACGCCCGCCGCATGACCCTGTGGTTCGAGAACACCGCCATCCCTGGCTGCCAGGCCTGGGACTCCAACCTCGGCGCCAACTACGGCTTCGACGTCGCCACCGCGCCGGCGTGGATGGGCGAGGTCCGGACCCGGCTGTCGCGCAGCACCGACGACCCGTGTGCCGGTGGCCTGCCCGCCGCCGGCGGCTTCGTGTTCGACCCGTGGACCCGGCAGCGCGCGGCCATCACCAACCTGTGCTTCGAGGTGTACCAGCCGGGCCTGACCGATCGCGACGACCTGTCGGGCCTGTGGCAGCAGCTCGACGTGCAGCTGCGCTGGCGCCTGCGCAGCGGCGCCGGCGTGACGCCGTGGCGGCAGCGCCCGGTCGACCTCGACCGCCGGGTCGGCAACAACGCGCGTTACCGCCTCGACTGGCGCGCGCTCGATCCGTTCGTGCTGTACGGCTGCCCCGAGGTCGCGCCCGACGTCGATGACGCCGCCGCCAGCGCCAGCGTGCGCGTCGACTACGAGCTGCGGGTCAATGGCGCGACGCTCGGCCCCTTCGCCGGCACCTTCAGCGACTACGCGTCGGGCAACTGGCGCGCCGCCTGCGCTCCGTGACGCCACGGTTCTGACCGCCCCGAACGGGCACGGGCACGGGCACGGGCATGGGCACGGGCAGGTCGCTGCCAACGCGGCTGTGCCGCGTTTGTCAGCAACCTGGGACGCTACATGCCGACGTGCATGCCGACCAGGCTCATGCCGCCGTCGGCGACGATGATCGAGCCGGTCACGTAGCCGGCTGCCGGCGAGCACAGGAACAGCGCGACCTCGGCCATCTCGGCGACGGCGGCGAACCGGCCGACCGGCAGCTTCTTCTCGAGCGTGGCCTTGATGGTCGGGTTGGGCGCGAGCCGCGCCATGCCCTCGGTGCCGTCGACCGGCCCGGGCGACAGGGCGTTGACGCGGACCCCGTGCTGGCCCCACTCGAGCGCCAGGGTCTTGGTCAACATGTCGACGCCGGCCTTGGCCGCGCACACGTGGGCCTGCAGCGCGGTCGGCAGGTACGCCTGCGGCGCCGAGATGTTGAGCACACACGCGCCGGGGCGGCGCAGGTGCTCGAACGCCAGGCGGCAGGTGTTGAAGGTGCCGAGCAGGTCGATGTCGACCACCGCCTTGAACCCGCCGGGCGACATGCCGAGCGCCGGCGCCGGGAAGTTGCCGGCCGCGCCCGACACCAGGATGTCGATCGGTCCGTGCCGGCCGACCGCCTCGGCCAGGGCCGCGCTCAGCGCGGCCGGGTCGCGCACGTCGGCGGTGACCGCCAGGGCCGGGGCGTCGGCCGCGCCAGCGCCGAGGGCCGCGGCCGCGGCCTGCGCCTTGTCGGCGTTGCGCCCGAGCACGCTGACCCGGGCGCCGGCGGCGCCGAAGCGGGTGGCGATGCCGAGGTTGATGCCGGAGGTGCCGCCGGCGACGAACGCGTGCTTGCCGGCGAGGAGGTCGGGGACGAAGGCGCTGGCCATGGCCGCGCTGTAGCACGGGCCGCGCCGGGCGCGGGCCGGGCCCGGACGATGGTGCTACCGTGCCGGGATGCGCCTGCTCGTCCCCGGCCTGGCCTCCGTCGTGCTCACCCTCGGCCTGCTCGGGCCGGCCCGGGCCCAGCCGCAGGGCTTCGATCCCGACGCGGTCTACCAGGTGCCGCTGGCCGGCGCGCCGCAGCGCGGGCCACACGACGCGCCCATCACGATCGTGGCCTGGAGCGACTTCGCGTGCCGGTTCTGCAACAAGGCCGAGGCCACGCTCGAGCAGCTCGAGCGGCTGTACCCTGGCAAGGTGCGCTGGGTGTTCCGCCACCTGCCGCTCGACGACGAGGACGGCACGCTGGCGGCCGAGGCCAGCCTGGCCGCCGCCGCCCAGGGCAAGTTCTGGCCGATGAAGCAGCGCCTGTTCGCGGTGCGCGGCCGGGTCGATCGGCCGGCGGTCGAGCTGATCGCCAGCGACCTCGGCCTCGAGCTGATGCGGTTCCGCGGCGACCTCGACGCCGGCACCTACCGGGCCCAGGTCGCGGCCGACGTGGGTGAGGCCCGCACCCTCGGCATCAGCGGCACGCCGATGTTCTTCGTCAACGGCCGGCCCCTGCGCGGCAACCAGCCGATGGTCGCGTTCGTGACCCTGATCGACGCCGAGCTGGCCCGGGTCCGCGCCGCCAGCTTGCCGGCCGGCACCGACGTCCACGCCGCGGTCACCGCCGGTGGCCGAGCGCGCGCCGACGTCGAGCTGTCGACGCCCCGCCCGCCCGAGCTCGACGAAGGCAGCAGCTACGCGGTCGGCCTCGGCCTGCCCGGGCATCAGGACGGTCCCGACGACGCGCTGGTCACGATCGTCGAGTTCGCCGACTTCGAGTGCGGCTACTGCGTGCGCAACGCGCCGACGCTGGCCCGGCTGCGCCAGGAGCTGCCGCGCGACGTGCGCGTGGTGTACCGGCACCTGCCGCTGGTGTTCCACCGTCGCGCCGCGCTCGCCGCCGAGGCCGCGGTCGCCGCCGCCGAGCAGGGCAAGTTCTGGCCGTTCCACCACCGCCTCATGACCGAGCCCGGCAGCCTCGATCGGGCCGACCTGCGCCGGCACGCTCAGGCGGTCGGGCTCGACCTGCCGCGGTTCGAGCGCGCCTTGGCCGAGCGGCGCCACCGCGAGGCGGTCGCCGCCGACGCCGCCGCCGGCGCCGCCCTCGGCATCGACGGCACCCCGACCACGTTCATCAACGGCACCCCGGTCATCGGCGCCAAGCCGTACGACCAGGTCCGGGCCCTGGTCGACGCCCAGATCGGGGTGGCGCAGTCGCTGATGACCCGAGGCGTGGCCCGGGCCGACGTCTACGCCCTGCTCATGCTCGACGGCACCCGCGCCGACAAGGCCGACCCGGCCCGCATCCCGACCGCCGGCAACGCGCTCGAGCTGGGGGCGATCGAGCGCGAGCAGGCGGTGACCGCGGCCTGCCGCCGGCGTGACCCGGGCGCGGCGCGGGCCCT
Source organism: Kofleriaceae bacterium (assembly GCA_018058095.1). GTDB lineage: Bacteria > Myxococcota_A > Polyangia > Haliangiales > Haliangiaceae > JABFXX01. Next base: position 4,604 of record JAGPCO010000103.1, on the reverse strand, counting down.
GGCCGGCAAGCTGCGTGGCCGCGCCGCCAGCGACGCGGCCGAGGTGTGCGCCGGGGTCGGCGTCGATCTCGAGGCGAAGTGAGCGGGCCGGGCCACCCCGGGCCGGCGCGTGTGCTGCGGACCGGCGCCGCCGGCGTCGTCGCCGCGCTGCTGGCGTGCACCGGCCAGGCCGCCGCGCCGCTGGCGCCGGCGGCGATCCGGCCCGGGCCCTCGGCCGACGTCGCCGCGCCGCCCGTGCCGCCCGACGCCGCGCCACCCGCGCCGGACGCGGCGCCCGGCTACGCCGGCCTCGGCGCCGAGTCGGTCCGGCCCGAGGACGTCGCCGCGTTCGCCGCCCCAGCCCTGCCGCACGAGGTCGCGGCCCGCATCTCGCTCGCGCTCGACCAGCGCGCGGCCGGACCCGGCGTCTTGACCGACCGCGCAGATCGCATGGTCTTCACCTGGAACGTGACCGGTCACAACCAGGTGTGGCGGCTCGACGGGCCGCAGCGGTTCCCGGTCCAGCTGACCGGCGGCGAGGACGCCACCCTGGTGATGGCGGTCAGCCGCGATGGCCGCCACGCCGTGGTCAGCCGCGACGTCGGCGGCGGCGAGAACCCGGGCCTGTACTGGCTGCCGATCGACGGCGGGCCGCTCGAGGTCATCCAGCACCGGCCCAAGGTCCAGACCTCGATCGGCTTCATCAGCGACGACGACCAGGCGGTCTACTACCTGGCCAACGATCGCGCGCCCGACGCCTACGCCCTGTACCGGTGGGACGTGGCGACCAAGACCAGCAGCGCGGTGTTCACCGAGCCGGGCCTGTGGCGGGTGCTCGACCACCGCCGCCGGCGCGTGCTGCTCGGCCGCGCGCTCGGCAACACCAACATCGAGATCTTCGAGCTCGACCTCGACACCGGCGCGGCGACGCCGCGGCTGGGCCAGGGCGAGGGCCACTACCACGACGCCCGCTACGGCCAGGGCGACGACCTCATCGTCCGCACCGACAAGCTGGGCGACCTGCACCGCCTGTACCGCTGGCGGGCCGGCGTGCTGACGCCGCTCGGACCGAGCGCGCCGCACGAGGTGTCGGCCTTCTCGATCGACGAGGCCCGGCGTCGCGTCTACGTCGAGCACAACCAGGGCGGATTCGCCGCGCTCAGCGTGCTCGACGCTGGCACCGGCCGCGTGCTGCCCACCCCGGGCCTGCCGGCGGCGCGCAACCGCCGCATCGGCCCGCTCAGCCGCGACGGCCAGCGCGTCCAGGTCGCGCTCGACGACGGCGATCGGCCGCCGACCACCGTGGTGTACGACTGGGCCGCCCGGCGCGCCACCGCCTGGCGCGTGCCGAGCGCACCGGAGCTCGACCTGTCGCGCTTCGTGCGCGCCACCGTCGAGCACTACCCGGCGCGCGACGGCACCAAGATCCCCATGCTGGTGCGGCGCCCGACCCGGTGCGCGGCCACGCCGTGCCCGGTCGTCGTCGAGTTCCACGGCGGCCCCGAGAGCCAGTCGCGCCCGTTCTTCGATCCGGTCGGCCAGCTCTTCGTCGACGCCGGCTTCGTGCTGGTCGAGCCCAACGTGCGCGGCTCGGCTGGCTACGGTCGGACCTGGCTGCACGCCGACAACGGGGCCCGGCGGCTCGAGGTGATCACCGACATCGAGGACTGCGCCCGTCACCTGCGCGCCGCCTTCGCCGAGGGCGGGCGGGCGCCCCGGCTGGGCGTGTTCGGCGGCAGCTACGGCGGCTACTCGACGCTGATGGCCATGACCTACTTCGCCGGCGCGTTCGACGCCGGAGTGTCGTCGGTCGGCATCTCCAACCTGGTCACCTTCCTCGACAACACCGCGCCGTACCGCCGCATCCTGCGCACCTCGGAGTACGGCGACCCGGCGACCGACCGCGCCGCCCTGGTCGCGCTGTCGCCGACCACCCACGTCGACAAGCTGGCCGCGCCGCTGCTCATCATCCAGGGCCTCAACGATCCGCGCGTGCCCGCCGGCGAGGCGGTGCAGATGTACCGGGCCATGCAAGCGCGCGGCGTCCCCGGCCGCCTCATCCTGTTCCCCGACGAGGGTCACGGCACCAGCAAGCGCGGCAACCGCGTGCTCGGCCTCGGCCACACCCTGGCCTTCTTCGAGCAGCACCTGCTGCCACCGCGCTGAGCGGTCGGGCGCGCCGTCAGGCCCAGGCCTCGACGATCCGCACCCGGCGCGCGCTGACGGCGTCGGCCGCGGGCACCAGGTCGGTGAAGACCTCGGGGCAGTGCAGCTCCGATCGGGCGAAGCCGGCCAGCTCGAGCTCGCGTCGGCACGTGCTGACGTCGGCGAAGTGCAGGTGCACGCTGCCGCGCACGAACACCGACAGCAGCTGACGAAAGCCGGCGGTGAGCGGCCCCTGGTTGTCCTCCTCGAGGTGGAGGTCGGCCAGGTACAGGCCGTGCGGGAAGCCGGCCAGGACCCGGCGCAGCCGGCGCCACAGCGTGGTCACGTCGGCGCGCGGGAAGTAGTTCAGGAGGCCCTCGCTGATGACGGCCAGCCCGCGCCCGAGCGGCAGCTCCCGGCACGCCTCGCTCAGGCTGAGCGCGCCGTCGTCGCGCAGGACGTCGACCGCCACCACCCGGTGGTGCTCGCCGCCCAGCCCGGCCCGCGCCAGCGCCGCCCGCTTGTTGTCCGCCATGTGCGGCAGGTCGGTCTCGAGGTAGGTGATGGCCGGGCCATGCCGGGCCGCCATGCGGGCCCCGCGCCCCGACAGGCCGGCCGCTAGCTCGACCACGGCGCCAATCTGGCCGGCGGCGATCGCGCGATCGAGCAGGTGGTCGATCACCTGGTGCCGGGCCAGCAGCATGGCCTCGAGGGACGGCCCACCGGCCGCCCGCAGCACCGCGTTCATCGGCCGCAGGCCCTGGTACAGCGCCTCACCCTGCCGGGTCGCGAAGCTGGCCGGCGCCAGACCATTTCTGACCCAGACCGTCCCGGTGTAGTGGGCGGTCGGGCTGATGGTCTCGGGATGTGGCCGCATCACCTTCTGCGTCGATCGTATTGTTTTTTCGTTTTCGATGGTTACGAGAAGAGACGAGACACGAGCCCCAGGTGGGGGCATACTGAACATCAGACCAGCCCTGTAGGGTGAACTCATGCGGATCGCCTGCATCTACCTCCCGCAGTTTCCACTCCAGATCGCCCAGCGTCAGGATCCTGGCCTGCGTGGGCGCCCGGTGCTCATCGCTGGGCTCGGCGCACGCGGCGCCGGCCCGGTGGTCATCGCCTGCTCGCGCGCGGCCCACGCCCTCGGCGTGCGGATCGGCATGGCGGTGACCGCCGCCCGCGCCCTGGCCGACCAGGTCCAGGTGGTGGCGGTCGAGGCCGACGCCCTGGCTGGAGCGGCCGACGCGGTGGCCGAGGTGCTGCTGGCCCAGGTCGAGCGGGTCGACCGCGGTGGCCCGCCGCACGGCAGCCACCACGCCGCCTATGCCGAGGTCCCCCTCGGGTGCCGCGGCGCCACCTTCGGGGCGCGGGCGGTGGCCGAGCTCGAGCGCGCCGGCTGGGTGGCGCGGGTCGGCATCGCCGACGACCGCTTCACCGCCTGGGTCGCGGCCTCGCGCGCCAGCGAGGAGGCCCCGGTGGTCTCGGTGCCGCGCGGCGGCGCCGCCGCCTTCCTGGCGCCGATGCCGCTCGGGCTGCTGTCCATCTCGGCCGAGGTCCAGCACGTGCTGGGCGCGCTCGGGGTGACCACGCTCGGCCAGTTCGCCGCCCTGCCGCCGCCCTCGGTGGCCCGAGCCTGGGACGCCGACTACCAGGCGCTGGCCCGCGGCGAGGGTGGTGACCAGCTGAACGTGTTCGTCCCGCGCGGCGAGGCGCACGAGAGCGTCGTGGTCTCGCCCGAGCACGGACTGGGCGCCGCGGTCGAGGCGCTGGCCGCACGGGTGGCGGGCCGGCTGCAGGCGCGGCGCACCGGCGCCGGTGTGCCGGCGGTGCGGGTGGCCTTCACCAGCCCGACCGCGGCGGGCGAGCCGAGGACCACCCACGTGCCGCTGACGCTCGACGGGGCGACCACGGCCGACGCCCTGGTCGAGGCGATGGCGGCGGCGCTGCGCCAGCACGAGGCCGAACACGTCAGCGCGCTCACGGTGTCGGTCACCGAGGCGCCCACGGTGTCCCGGGCGACGCCCATCGCCGCCGCCTCGGCCTGGGGCCTGGCCGGGGGCACCGCGGTCACCGCCGCCAGCCCGGACGCCGCCGACGATGACGACCGCTTCGTGCTGACCAGCCCGCTGACCACCGCGATGGTGCGCACCCCGCACCGTCGCACCCGGCGCGGCAAGCAGCGGCCACGGCTTCGTCCAGCCAGCCAGGCCCGGCTGTTCTGAGCACGGCCGCAGTGAGCGCTTCTGAGAGCTGCGTCAAAGGTGGCGACCACCTCCACGTCGCCGTCGCCGTCAAGGTCCACGACGACGTCGACGTCAACGCCAATTAGGGACGCCCCCTACCGCACCTCGCCCAGGAACAGCACGATCCAGATCGCCCCCTCCCCGATGTCCGGATGCGGCCCCTGGGCGATGCCGATGCCGACCTCGGTCGCGACGCTGCTCGCCAGCAGCGCCTCGGCGGTGAGGGCTTCGAGG
>JAGPCO010000102.1 GCA_018058095.1 Kofleriaceae bacterium | reverse complement strand
GCGACCTTGCGGCGCGGCAACAGGTCGAGCCCGAGCAGCAGCGCCGCGGTGTCGGCGCGGCGGTGGGTCTCGACCACCCCGACGACGACGTCCAGCTTGTGGTCGATGACCAGGTCGCGCGCGACCTGCAACATGCGGTAGGTCTTGCCGACGCCAGGCGCGAAGCCGAAGAAGACGCGCAGCTTGCCGCGCCGGGCCCGGGCCTCGTCGGCCTGGACCCGGCGCAGCAGCTCGTCGGGATCGGCCCGCCCGGCGGCGGCGTCGCCGTCGGCGCCGGTCATGGCGGTGCGGGCCCGGTGGCGCGGCGCGGCCAGCGCCGGTCGAGCTCGAGGTTGACGACGACGACGTTGACCCGGGGCGCGCCGAGGAGGCCGAGGGTGCGGCCCTCGACGTGGGCGTCGACCACCGCGCGGACCAGGCCGACCTCGACGCCACGGGCCCGGGCGATGCGGTCGACCTGCAGGCGGGCCGCGGCCGGCGAGACGTGCGGGTCGAGGCCGCTGCCCGAGGAGGTGACCAGGTCGGCCGGGACGGGCGCCGAGGTGGCCTCGGCCACACGCACCGCCGCCACCCGCTCGGCCACCGCGGCGTGCAGGGCCGGGTTGCTCGGCCCGAGGTTCGTGCCGGTCGAGGCCTGGGCGGCGTACCCGACCGGGCTCGTCGCCGACGGGCGGCCCCACAGGTAGGCGTCCTCGGTGAAGGCCTGGCCGATCAGGGTCGAGCCGACCAGCTGCCGATCGCGCTCGACCAGGCTGCCGGCGGCCTGCGCGGGGAAGGTCAGCTGCGCCAGCGCGGTGATCACCAGCGGATACAGTACCCCGGTCAGCACGGTCAGGGCGGCCAGGAGGACGAGCGCCGGGCGCAGCAAGACGCCCAGGTGCCCCGGCTCGCCCTCGCCGATCGGCGCGCTCGCCAGCTCGGGCGTGACGGCGTCGGCGCCGGCGGTGGTGGTGCTGGTCGAGGCGGCGGCGGCGGTGGTGGGGGACATGGCGGGCTCCTGCGGCGAAGGCCTCACGACACGCCGAGCGCGGTCAGGCCGAGATCGATGACCTTGATGCACGGGAAGGGCAGGATCACGCCGCCGAGGCCGAACACCAGCAGGTTGCGGCGCAGCAGCGTCGACGCCGGCGCCGGGCGGTAGCGCAGCCCGCGCAGCGCCAGCGGGATGAGGGCGACGATGATGAGCGCGTTGAAGATCACCGCGGCCAGCACCGCGGTGGTGGGGGAGTGCAGGCGCATGATGTCGAGCGCGCCCAGGGCCGGGAAGGTGCCGACGAACGCGGCCGGGATGATGGCGAAGTACTTGGCCAGGTCGTTGGCGATGCTGAAGGTGGTCAGCGCGCCCCGCGTCATCAGCAGCTGCTTGCCGACCTCGACGATGGCCAGCAGCTTGGTCGGGTTCGAGTCGAGGTCGACCATGTTGCCGGCCTCCTTGGCGGCCTGGGTCCCGCTGTTCATGGCCACCGCCACGTCGGCCTGGGCCAGGGCCGGGGCGTCGTTGCTGCCGTCGCCGGTCATCGCCACCAGGTGGCCCTTGGCCTGGTAGCTGCGGATCATGGCCAGCTTGGCCTCGGGCGTGGCCTCGGCCAGGAAGTCGTCGACTCCGGCCTCGGCGGCGATGGCCGCGGCGGTGAGCGGGTTGTCGCCGGTGATCATCACCGTGCGGATGCCGATGCGGCGCAGGTCGGCGAAGCGCTCGCGGATGCCGGCCTTGACCACGTCCTTGAGGTGCACCACCCCGAGCACGCGGGCCTCGTCGGCGACGACCAGCGGCGTGCCGCCCTGGCGAGCGATTTCGTCGACGGCGGCCTGGACCTCGGCCGGGACGGCGCCGCCGCGGGCCGCCACGAAGCGAGCGATGGCGTCGGCCGCGCCCTTGCGCAGGCGGCGGCCCGGCAGGTCGACCCCGCTCATGCGGGTCTGCGCCGTGAACGGCACGAACTCGGCGCGGCTGGCCTCGCCCGTGGCGTCGGCGCCGGTCGGCTCACCGGCCAGGGTGACGATGCTGCGGCCCTCGGGCGTCGGGTCGGCCAGCGAGGCCAGCCGGGCCGCGCTGGCCAGCTCGGCCGGGCTCACGCCCGGGGCCGGGATGAGGCGGGTCGCCTGCCGGTTGCCGTGGGTGATGGTGCCGGTCTTGTCGAGCAGGAGCACGTCGACGTCGCCGGCCGCCTCGACCGCGCGCCCTGAGGTGGCGATGACGTTGGCCTGGACCAGGCGGTCCATGCCGGCGATGCCGATGGCCGACAGCAGGCCGCCGATCGTGGTCGGGATGAGGCACACCAGGAGCGCGACCAGCACGGTGAGCGACAGGGCCTGGCCGTGCCCCGAGGCGGTCACCGCGTGGGCCGACATCGGCCGCAGCGTCACGGTCACCAGCAGGAAGACGATCGTCAGCGCGGCCAGCAGGATGTCGAGCGCGAGCTCGTTGGGGGTCTTGTGCCGGCGCGCGCCCTCGACCATGGCGATCATGCGATCGAGGAAGGTCTGGCCGGGCGCAGCGGTGATGCGGACGATCAGCCAGTCGGACAGGACCCGGGTCCCGCCGGTGACCGCGCTGCGATCGCCGCCGCTCTCGCGGATGACCGGCGCGCTCTCGCCGGTGATGGCGCTCTCGTCGACGGTGGCCATGCCCTCGACGATCTCGCCGTCGGCGGGCACGATCGCGCCGGCGCGGACCGCGACCAGGTCGCCCGGTCGCAGCGCGGTGGCGCTGACCGCGTCGAACCCGGCCTCGGCGTCGCCCGACGCGCTATCCAGGCGCGCGCGGGCGTCGGCGACGTCGCCGTCGCCGCGCAGGCGCAGCGCGGTCACGTCCTGCCGGGCTCGGCGCAGCGCCGCCGCCTGGGCCTTGCCGCGACCCTCTGCCATGGCCTCAGCGAAGTTGGCGAAGAGGACGGTGAACCACAGCCAGGCCGCGACGGCGGCGATGAAGCCGGGCGGGGCGTCGGCCTGGTCGGTCAGCAGGGCGTGCCCGAGCAGCAGGGTGGTGAAGGCGCTGCCGACGGCGACGACCAGGATGACCGGGTTGCGCATGAGGCGGCGGGGCGCCAGCTTGCGCACCGCCTCGGCCATGGCGGCGCGGACGATGGTGGGCTCGAACAACGGGCGGGCGTGGGTGGTCGACATCGTGACCTCGGGTCAGGGCGCGATCAGGGTCAGGGCGCGATCAGGGTCAGGTGCTCGACGATCGGGCCGAGCGCCAGCGCCGGCACGAACGTCAGGGCGCCGATCAGCACGATGGTGCCGACCAGCAGGCCGACGAAGAGCGGGGTGTGGGTCGGCAGCGTGCCCGGGCTGACCGGGACGCCCTGCTTGCGCGCGAGCGAGCCGGCGATGGCCAGGACCGGCACGATGATCCAGTAGCGACCGATCAGCATGCACAGGCCGAGCGCGGTGGTGTAGAAGGTGCCGCTGACGGTGAGGCCGCCGAAGGCCGAGCCGTTGTTGTTGCTGGCCGACGAGAACGCGTACAGCACCTCGGAGAAGCCATGCGGGCCGGGGTTGCCGAGCGTGGCGGTGCCGGCCGGCAGCACCAGCGCCAGCGCCGTGCCGACGAGGACCGCGGCCGACGGCAGCAGGATGACCAGCATCGCCAGCTTGAGCTCGCGCGCCTCGACCTTCTTGCCGAGGTACTCCGGGGTGCGGCCGACCATCAGGCCGGCGATGAAGACCGCGACGATGGCGTAGGCCAGCAGCCCGTACAGCCCGGAGCCGACCCCGCCGAACACCACCTCGCCCAGCTGCATGAGCCACATCGGACCGAGCCCGCCCATGGGCGTGAAGCTGTCGTGCATGGCGTTGACCGAGCCGTTGGAGGCGGCGGTGGTCGCGGTGGCCCACAACGCGCTGCCGGCGGCGCCGAAGCGAACCTCCTTGCCCTCGAGGTTGCCGGCCGAGGCGTCGACCCCGAGCGCGGTCAGCGCCGGGTTGCCGGCCTGCTCGCTGGCCATGGTCAGGACCGCGAGCGGGATGAACACCGCGAGCATCGCCGCCAGCAGCGCTCGACCCTGCCGGCGGTCGCGCACCATCCGGCCGAAGGTGAAGCACAGCGCGGCCGGGATGAGCAGGATGGCGAGGACCTGCAGGAAGTCGCTGAGCGGGGTCGGGTTCTCGAGCGGGTGGGCGGCGTTGGCGTTGAAGAAGCCGCCGCCGTTGGTGCCGAGCTGCTTGATCGCGACCTGCGACGCCGCCGGGCCGCGGGCGATGACCTGCTCGAGCACGGGCGGGCCGTCGGCGCTGGCGCCCGGGTCGATCAGCGAGACCGTGGCGGGACCGGCCAGGGTCTGCACGACGCCCTGCGACACCAGTGCCAGCGCCAGCACCAGCGCCAGCGGCAGCAAGACGTAGACGGTGGCGCGCACCAGGTCGACCCAGAAGTTGCCCAGGCCGGTCGCCTGCCGGCGGGTCAGGCCACGCACGAGCGCGACCAGCACGGCGATCCCGGTCGCGGCCGACACGAAGTTCTGCACCGTCAGGCCGACCAGCTGGGTCAGGTAGCTCATCGTGGTCTCGCCGCCGTAGGCCTGCCAGTTGGTGTTGCTGGCGAAGCTGATCGCGGTGTTGAACGCGACCCCGGGCTCGACGGCGCCGAGCTGGGCCGGGTTGAGCGGCAGCGCGCCCTGGCCACGCTGCAGCAGGTAGACCACGAACAGGCCGAGCAGGTTGAACAGCAACACGGCCCCGGCGTAGTGCTTCCAGGTCATCTCCGCGCGCGGGTCGACGCGGCCGGCCCGGAGCAAGAGGCGCTCGAGCGGCCCGAGCACGCGCTGGGCCCACGTCGCCTCACCGGCGAAGACCCGGGCCAGGTACGCGCCGAGCGGCGCGGCCAGGGCCAGCAGCACCACCAGGTACACCCCGAGCAGGAGGAGCCCGTGTGTGGTCATGACAGCCGCTCCGGCGCCAGCAGCGCGAAGGTCAAGTAGGCGAGTAGCGCGGCGGCCAGGATCAGGCCGAGGACCTCGAGGGCGAACATGTCAGCTCCGATCACACAGCCGGACCAGGCCGGCGGTGGCGAGCGCGAACGCGCCGAGGATGAGCAGGTTGACCAGGTCGTGCATGGGCTCGCGACCCAAGCTAGGCGCCCCGGTATCAAGGCGGCGTCAGGGTTTGGCCCGCCGCCATCAAGTTCGCATCAAGATGCCGGCCGCCGTCGGGGACCCGGCGTGACGCGGCAACGCACTGTTGCAGGTGGGGCAGGTGGCGCCCGGGTGGTCGGCCGGGCCCGGTGTGTTAGACCGGGCCTCCATGAAACACCTCGGACTCTCGGTACCCTTCGTGCTGCTCGCGGCCTGTGGCGGTGGCAGCAAGCCGACCACCACCCCGACCGAAGGCGGCGATCCGGTCGCCGCCGGTGACCAGCCCGGCAGCGGGGCCGGGTCCGCTCAGGTCACGCCGCCGGCCGATCCGCCGCCGCCGCCGCCACCGCCGCCGCCGCAGCCGACCATGAACGCCAAGGAGCTCGGGTTCGACACCCCCGAGTCGGTGCTGTACGACGCCGAGGCCGACCTGTACCTGGTGTCGAACATCGGCGGCGGGCCGTCGGCCAAGGACGGCAACGGCTTCATCTCGCGCCTGCGGCCCGACGGCACGCTCGACAACCTCAAGTGGATCGACGGCAGCAAGAAGGGCTCGACCCTCAACGCGCCCAAGGGCATGGCCGTCGCCAAGGGCGTGCTGTACGTCGCCGACCTCGACACCGTCCGCATGTTCGACGCCAAGACCGGCAAGGCCAAGGGCGCGGTGGTGGTCAAGGGCGCGACCTTCCTCAACGACGTCGCCGCCGGCGCCGACGGCACGGTCTACGTGTCCGACAGCGGCGTGACGATCGACGACAAGGGCGTCACCGCGACCGGCACCGACGCGGTGTACAAGCTGGTCAAGGGTAAGGCCGTCGTGGTGGCCAAGAGCGCCGAGCTGGGCAAGCCGAACGGCCTGCTGGTGGTCGACGGCACGCTCTGGGTAGGCACCTTCGGCACCGGCGAGGTCTACACGCTCGACGCCAAGGGCGTGCGCGGCTCGATCGCCAAGCCGGCCGGGATGCTCGACGGCCTGTTCTGGGCTGACGGCACGCTGTACGCCACCAGCTGGGAGCAGAAGGCGATCATGCGCACCAACGACAAGGGCGAGTGGTCGATGGCGCTGGGTGGCCTCGAGGCGCCGGCCGACGCCGGCTACGACAGCAAGCGCGACTGGATGGTCGTCCCGCTGTTCACCAGCAACGCCGTCGTCGCGTACCACCGCCGGTAGCCCCGGTCACGTCGGCGCCCGGCGCGCCGGCGGCGATCAGGCGCAGCGGACGGTGATGGAGTGAGTGTGGGCCGAGCCGTCGCTCGACATCACGGTCACCGTCTGGTTGGCGGCCAGCATGGTGAAGTGGGCCGGGGTCAGGATCACCGAGTGGGTGTGGAGCGACGTACCCATGATGTCGTACGTGCGGCTCGTGCCGGCGGCGACGTCGGCCATCGACACGGTCAAGGTGTGGCCGTGGTTGGCGCCGATGGTCACGGTCGCGCCGCCCGCGCTGCAGCCAGCGGCGCCGCTGGCGTCGGGGCTACCGGCCGGGGGTGCGTCGGCCGTGCCGCCACCGTCGCCGTCGTCGCCGCCGCAGGCCGACAGCAGCATCGCAGCGCCGGCACCGACCGCCGTGCCCTTGATCAGCGTTCCCAGGAAGTCTTTGCGCGTCATCGTCATGATGCGCACATTGTGCGGGAACTTCGCGGTCGGGGGCAAGCTCGAGCCTCTGACAGGCTCACCCGAACTGATACCCGGACAGCGCGAGGCCCAGGATCGAGCCCTGGAAGGCCACCACGCCGCGGTCGGACCCCGCCGCCCCCGCGCACACCATGAGTGGCAGCAGGTGCTCCTCGCGCGGGTGGGCCTGGCGCGCCGAAGGGGCCTGGGCCCAGGCGGCGAGCGCGGCGTCGCGGGCGCCGGGGTCGGCGGTGGTGCTGGTGCGCAGCCAGGTGTCGAACTCGGCGGCGACCGGGGCCGCGCGCGGGCCGAACGCGCGCAGGTTGTGATAGGTCATGCCGCTGCCGACGATGAGCACGCCCTCGCGCCGGAGCGGGGCCAGGGCCCGGCCGATGGCGAGGTGGGCGGCGGGGTCGAGCCCGCGCTGCAGGGACAGCTGCACGGTCGGCACGCTGGCGTCGGGGTAGGTCAGGGCCATCGGCACGAACGTGCCGTGATCGAAGCCGCGAGCCTCGTCGCTGCCGCTGCGCAGGCCGGCGGCGCCGAGCAGGTCGCGCACGCGCCCGGCCAGCGCCGGCTGGCCCGGCGCCGGCCACTGCACCTGGTAGGTCTCGGGCGGGAAGCCGTAGTAGTCGTACAGCATGGGCGGGCGGGCGCCGGTCATCACCGTCGGCACCACCTCCTCCCAGTGCGCCGACACCACCAGCAGCGCGCGCGGCGGCCCGCCGGGCAGCGCGCGGATCGACTCGAGGTAGCGGCGCAGCGCGCCGAGCTCGGCGGCCGAGCCGAACGGCTCGGACATCCACGGCCAGGGCCCGCCACCGTGCGGCACGAACACCACCGGCATGGTGCGGCCGTCGGGGCTGGTGCTCCACGTGGCGCCGCCGGGCTGCGGCGCGCCGCTGCCGCTGGCGCTGCCGCCGCTGCTGCCGCCGCTGCTGCTGCTGGCGCAGCCGGTGGCCGACAGGCCGATGGCGGCGGCCCCGGTGGCCCCGGCCAGGCCGGCGATGGCCTGGCGACGCGTGACGCCGCGCTCGAGCTCGTCGTTGGACATGGGCACCACGATGGCGCCGAAGCGGCAGGTGGGCCAGCGCGCGGCGCGACATCCCTGTGTTGCGCGGGTGGAACAACCGCGCGGCGTCGCGGCCCGGACCGGGCGCGGTGTAGGCTGCGCCGATGACGGAGGTGATGACGAAGGCAAGCGGCCGCCGAGTCTGGGTCGCCGGCGCGACCGGCCTGGTCGGGCGCGAGGTGCTGGTGGCGCTACACGCCGACCCGGGGGTGGCCGAGGTGGTGGCCCTGGTGCGGCGACCGCTGCCGGCCGTGCCTGGCGGCGACGGCGCGCGTGTGCGCGGCCACGTCGTCGACTTCGACCGCCTGGTCGAGGCGCCGCCGCCGGGCCGGTGCGACGTCGCCATCTGCTGCCTGGGCACGACCATCAAGCAGGCCGGCTCGCAGGACGCGTTCCGCAAGGTCGACCACGACTACGTGCTGGCCTTCGCCCGCGCCGCCATCGCCGCCGGCGCCGGGCACGTGCTGGTGGTGTCGTCGCTCGGCGCCGACCCGAGCAGCCGCGTCTTCTACAACCGGGTCAAGGGCGAGGTCGAGCGTGCGCTCGGCCAGCTCGGCGTCGCCGTCACCGTGGCGCGGCCGTCGCTGCTGCTGGGCGACCGCTCCGAGCTGCGCCTGGGCGAGCGTGTCGCCGCCCCGCTGTCGCGCCTTCTGCCGGCGCGCTGGCGCGGCATTCAGGCCAGCACCGTGGCCCGGGCCCTGGTGCGTCTGTCGGCCCAGCCGGCCACCGGCACCCGCGTCGTGCCATCCGACGAGCTGCAGCAGCTCGGCCGCTGAGCGCCAGCAGCGCGGCGTCAGGGCCGGGCGCCGGGATCCCCCGGGTCGGGCCCCCAGCGAACGTTGGGGAATCGATCGCACGCCCAGCGTCGAAGCCCGGCGCCGGGCCGCTTCACCCAACCGCTCCCACGGTGGCGAACAGGACCAGGCGCCGCTGCACGAAGCTCATAGCCAAGGCCCGAGGACCTCTGGTTCCGGGCGCCATCCCAGGGTCGGGAACCGGTCGCATGGGTCGCCGAGACCGTCGCCATCGGAGTCGACGATGCCAGGGTCGTCCAGCGCAGGGCATGGGTCATCAGCATCGAGGAGCCCATCACCGTCGTCATCGTCATCACACGCATCGCCGTCACCGTCGCCATCGAGTTCAGCGTTGTCTGCGGACGACACGAGCGGACAGCTGTCGAGGCTGTTCGGCCGATGGTCGCCATCCACGTCGTCGTCGCACGCATCGCCGGAGCCGTCACCATCCAGGTCGGACTGATCTGGGTTTGCCGTGGTCGGGCAGTTGTCGTCGCGGAGGTCTACGGCGTCCCCGTCGTCGTCGCGCCAGTGTCCGGTGTCTGCGATCCCTTCATACGGGTCGCCGCACGCCGGGGCTGCCAGCGCAGCGAGCATCACGAGGTAGCAGACTCGCCGCGTCACCAGGGCATGGTTGCCGCGGTGATCCCATGCGCGCCTGGCACGTGCTGACATGCCTGAAGCAGAGCTGGCGACGGCGGCGCTCATTGGCGGGTCGACGGCGTCTCGCCGCCCGGGCCCCAGCCCACGGTCGGCAGGCGATCACAGGCGTCGCCGATGCCATCGCCGTCGCCGTCGCGGGTGTTGGTGGTGGCCAGCGCCGGGCAGTTGTCAGCAGCGTCCAGCACACCGTCGCCGTCGTCATCGTCGTCACACGGGGCGCCGAGGCCGTCGCCGTCGAGGTCGGTACCGTCGCGAGACTGCACGCCCGGGCAGTTGTCCTCGGTGTCGACTAGGCCATCGCCGTCGTCGTCGACGTCACATCGATCGACGCGGCCGTCGCCGTCGCCGTCGGGCTCGCTGGGGTCGGGGTAGAGGCAGAGGTTGGCGTCCGTGCGGAAGGTGTCGATCGCGATCGGGCCCTCGACCTCGCCACAGCCAGCGGCCAGGACCAGCAGCACGGCGACCACCCCTCCGCCACCAACTCCAGCCGCGCGTGCCATCTCCCGAGCTTGCACCACCCGGCCGCCGCCGCGGGCACCGTCCGCTCACAGCGGCTCACGGGGCCGAGTCGGCCACTTCTCGGCGCGCGCGCGTTACGGGCAGGGCGAGGCGTCGTTGCCGGAGCACTGACAGGGGATCGAGAACAGCATGGCGATGTCGTCGAGCTGGCACTGAGGGAGTGCGGGGTTGTTGTCAGCTCGAAGCACGGAGAGTCCCGGAAGCGTTCCGAGCGCCTCGACCGAGGTGAGGCTGCCGTTGCCCAGGAGGGTGACGGCGTTGATCGGTGTGGCGTGACCTGCCAGTCCGTCGAGGTCCGCCAGGGCAGGACACCCCTCCACGCCGAGGTTCACCAGCGCGGGCAGCCAGTCGACGCCGGACAGGCTGGTCAGGCTCTGGAGGTTGTCAAACAGCCACAGCCAGCCTCTCGCCGAACTCAGGCGCAGGTTCGGTGCACCCCACCACCAGGCAGAAGACCGTCGCGACCAAGCTCCGCCACGTACCAGGGCTCACGCCCCGATGGTACGGCGAGATCGAGTTCCACCGCGAGGTTTGTGGCGTGGATCCCGGCGGCCGCTAGCAGCCCGCCCAGCCTAGCGCCGCGCGCAGGATCTCGAGGACGGTGCGGCCGAACAGCATCATGAGGCTGATGTTGGCGAGCAGGCCGAGGTGGCCCAGGACGATGAACAGGCCGTCCTGCTCGAGCAGGCCGATGGCGTAGATGAAGATCGGCACCATGAAGATGAGGTTGGAGCCGGGGATGGGCAGGGGCAGGGCCAGCCCGAAGCCGAGCAGGGCGACGCCGAGGCCGGCCAGGGTCCACAGCGGGCCGCGCAGGGCCAGGCTCCAGCGACGCCGGGTCAGGCGCGCCATCCACCGGGTCCGGCGCGCCAGGATCGTCACCACCCGGTCGAGCGTCGACAGCGGCATCGCTCGCCGGCGCGCCGCCGCCGGCAGCCAGGGCTTGGCCCGGCCGATGACCATCTGCAGGCCGAGCAGCGCGACCAGCAGGCCGAACGGCGTCGACATGCCGACGAACGGCACGGCGATCACGCTGAGCACCGCGAGCAGGAAGCCGAAGCCGGCGTGCTGGGCCTTGTCGACCAGCTCGCCGACGCTGACGGTGGCGGTGCGGATCGAGTCGGCCGGGACCTCGTCGAGCGCGCCCAGCTCGGCCAGCAGCTCCTCGAGGCGCAGCCGGGCCGGGCTCGGCAGCTGGATCACCTCGCGCGCGTCGGCCACCGCCGCAGGCTACTGCCGGCACGCGCACGCGACAATGCGCGGGCGCACGTGGCGCGCGCCGCGTGTCGCGGGTCGCTGGTCGGGCCGGTGCCCGGCGTGGTGACCGCGGACACGGGTGGTCGCCTGGCGCGGGGGCCAGTCCGCAGGCCGGCGGGGCCGACCACGGCCACGGCGAGCGTACGGCGCTGGCGTCGGGCGCGCCGCTTGCTACCGTGCCGGCATGATCGACCTGTACACGGCGTCCACGCCCAACGGCCACAAGGTGTCCATCGCCCTCGAGGAGCTGGCGCTGCCGTACACGGTGCACGCCATCGACCTGGCGGCGCAGCAGCAGAAGCAGGACTGGTTCCTGGCCATGAACCCCAACGGCCGCATCCCGGTCATCGTCGACCGCGACCACGACGACTTCGTGGTGTTCGAGTCGGGCGCGATCCTGGTGTACCTGGCCGAGCAGACCGGCCGCCTGCTGCCGACCGACCGGGTCGGGCGCTCGCGCGTGCTGCAGTGGCTGATGTTCCAGATGGGCGGGGTCGGGCCGATGATGGGCCAGGCCAACGTCTTCTTCCGCTACTTCCCGGAGAAGCTGCAACCGGCCATCGACCGCTACCAGAAGGAGGGCCGGCGCCTGCTCGAGGTGCTCGACCGCCGGCTGGGCCAGGCCGAGTACCTGGCCGGCGAGCTGTCGATCGCCGACGTCGCGACCTGGCCGTGGGTGCGCACCCACGCCTGGTCGGGCATCGACGTCGACGGGCTGCCGCACCTGCGGCGGTGGATGGACGCGCTGGCGGCGCGGCCGGCCTTCCAGAAGGGCGTGGCGGTGCCGGCCCGGGTCGACCTGACCGCCAGCGCCGACCACGACAAGTTCATCAAGGGCGCGCAGACCATCGTGACGCGGTAGTTCGACACGAGGACGATTGAGTTATGGCGTCGGGGGCCATAAGGTCGGCCGCGATGTCCAGCCCCGCCGGCCACGACGGCCACGCTCCCAAGCCTGCCCGGACCATCGACCCGGCCTCGATCCGCTCGGTCATCGCCACCGACTGCGGCTCGACCACGACCAAGGCCATCCTGATCGAGCGCAACGCCGCCGGCGAGTACCGCCTGACCTGCCGCGGCGAGGCGCCGACCACGGTCGAGGCCCCGGTCGAGGACGTGACCCGCGGCGTGCTCAACGCGGTGCGCGAGATCCAGGAGCTGCGCGGCCGGCCGTTCCTCGAGGACGACCACATCATCAGCCCGCAGACCGGCGAGCCCGGCCACGAGCGCGGCACCGACATCTACATCTCGACCTCGTCGGCTGGCGGCGGCCTGCAGATGATGGTGACCGGGGTGGTCAAGAAGATGACGGCCGAGAGCGCGGCCCGGGCCGCCCTCGGCGCCGGCGCCATCGTCATGGATTCGATCGCCACCAACGACCGCCGGCTGCCGCACGAGAAGATCGAGCGCATCCGCCAGCTCCGGCCCGACATGCTGCTCATGGCCGGCGGCACCGATGGCGGCACCGAGAAACACGTCATCGCCGTGGCCGAGATGCTGCGGGCGGCGCAGCCGCGGCCGCGCCTGGGCCAGGCCTTCAACCTGCCGGTCATCTACGCCGGCAACCCGGCGGTGCGCCCGCAGATCGAGAAGATGCTGGGCGGCCAGGTCGCGCTGCAGTTCGTCGACAACGTGCGGCCGTCGCTCGACGTCGAGAACCTGGGCCCGGCCCGCGACGCCATCCACGAGGTGTTCATGGAGCACGTCATGCAGCAGGCGCCCGGCTACTCCAAGCTGATGAGCTGGGCCGACGTGCCGATCATGCCGACCCCGGGCGCGATGGGCCTCATCATCCAGGCCCTGGCCGAGCGCGACAAGGTCACGGTGGTCGGCGTCGACATCGGCGGCGCCACCACCGACGTGTTCAGCGTGTTCGACGGCATCTTCAACCGCACGGTGTCGGCCAACCTGGGCATGAGCTACTCGGTGTCGAACGTGCTGGCCGAGGCCGGCATCGCCAACATCCAGCGCTGGGTCCCGTTCGACCTCGAGGAGCACGAGCTGCGCGACCGGATCGGCAACAAGATGATCCGTCCGACCACGATCCCGCAGACGCTCGACGAGCTGAAGATCGAGCAGGCCATCAGCCGTGAGGCCCTGCGGCTGTCGTTCGTGCAGCACCGCCAGTTCGCGGTCAAGCTGCGCGGCGGCCAGCAGGAGCGCTCGATCTCCGACGCGTTCGACCAGAGCGCCGGCGGCAACTCGCTGGTCGACATGATGAAGCTCGACCTCTTGGTCGGCTCGGGCGGGGTGCTGTCGCACGCGCCGCGCCGGTCGCAGTCGATGATGATGATGATCGACGCCTTCGCGGTCGAGGGCGTGACCGAGCTGGCGGTCGACTCGATCTTCATGATGCCGCACCTGGGCGTGCTGTCGACCATCCACCCGGCCGCGGCGACCGAGGTGTTCGAGAAGGACTGCCTGGTCCGCCTCGGCACGTGCATCGCGCCGGTCGGCGGCAAGTCCGGCCACGTGCTCGACGTCGAGCTGATGCTGCCGACCGGCAAGAAGACGGTGCGGCTGAGCCATGGCGACCTGCAGCTCATCCCGCTCGGCGAGGGCGAGACCGCGGCGGCGGTGCTGACGCCGGCCCGCGGCGTCGACGTCGGCGCCGGGCCCGGCGTGCGGGTCGAGCGCACCGTGCGCGGCGGCCAGGTCGGCCTGGTGCTCGACGCCCGTGGCCGCCGGCCGCTGCTGGTGCCGACCGAGCGGGCGGCCCGGGTCGCGGCGGCGCTGCGCTGGAGCCGCGCGCTCGACATGTATCCCGAGGGCTAGCAGGGTGGCGGCCGCAACAGCCCGACCGTGACGGCGGCGATCCTCGACATCCTCGACCGCCGCATGGCGGTCGTCGCCACCGTCCGTCTGGCCAGAGACTGACCGCCCAGATTCGGGCACGGGCACGGGCACGGGCACGGGCACGGGGCAGGTCGCTGCAAACGCGGCTACGCCGCGCTTGTTTTCGTGGGACCGCGGGCGGGCCGGGGGCTCTACCGGGTAGAGCCATGTCGCCCACTCCGGTCGCCCCGTCGTCCCTCGCGTCTCCTCGCCCGCCCACCACGCCGCCGAAAGGAGCCGCCGGCCAGGCCGTATCGGTCGGCATGACGCCAAGCCCTCGCCGCCGCGGAGTCCGTCGCTTCATCCCCACGGTGCTGCTCCTGCAGGGCTGCACCATGGCCGTGCTGGCCCAGCTCAGCGGCCCCAAGAAGGCCACCAAGCCCGAACACGTCGACTGGCCGGAGGTCCAGCCGCTGGCCGAGCAGGCCGGGCGTGCCTACGCCCGCAACGGCGCCGGCCACATGCTGGCCATCTACCTGACCGAGGTCGGCTGGGAGCGCAACGTCAACGAGGAGACCGGAGCGGTCGAGCGCTCGACGCCGGCGTGGTTGTTCCTCGAGCGCCGAGGCGGCGCGCTGGTCAAGGGCGAGCAGGGGGAGTCCCAGGTGTGTTTCCAGCATGCGTGCGCGCTGGTGCAGGCGTCGCTCGGCGGCGAATGGTCGGCGCCGGGGCTCGACTGCGACGAGCAACGACAGGTCAAGGTCACCTGCGACAGCGTGCGTGCGTTCACCAACGAGGGGGCGATGGCGCGGATCCGGGAGCGCGCCGCGGAGCGACGAGCCGAGCAGGCCGAGCGGCCGGCGCCGGCGGCCGCCCCGCCGCCAGCACCCGCGCCCGCGCCAGGGCCGGTCCCGCCCCAGGTCGCGCCGTTTGGCACCTACCGCGGCAACCTGGTCGCGTCGGTGCGGGTCGACGGCAAGCTGCGCCAGGACAGCGTGAAGGTCGACGTGCGCCTCAGCGACCGCGGCGCCGGGCGGGTCGAGGTCGACCTCGGCGACTGCCAGGTGCAGGCGCGCAAGGTCGGGCGCGTGATCACGTTCGCGCCGGGTCAGCGCTGCAAGGGCCGGACGATGCGCGGCACGCTCACGCTCAAGGGAACGTCCGGGCTCGAGCTGGAGATGAGCTCGACCGCCGAGGGCCAGCCGACCGCCGAGGGGCGCGGCCTGCTGCGTCGGCGGCCCGATCGGTAACCTGGACGTCCGTCACGGCACGCACTCGCACACGGCCCGGTACGACGGCGCGCACTGGCCGTCGAAGGTGAAGGTGCCGTCGAACTGGTCGCGGCGGCGGTTGAGCAGGAGACAGTCGTGCATGCCACCGTCGGGCTCCGCGCTGAAGCCGCGCCCGCCGCCCCACCAGCGCAAGACGGCGGCCTCGCCGCCCTGGCTGATCCAGTCGTTGTCGGCGTCGGTCGAGGGATCGTCGCGGACGCCGAGCCAGGCGAACTCGTCGTCGAGGCCCGCCACCAGGGTGGCCAGCCCATCGAGCTCGGCGCCGCTGGCCGGGACCGCGAGGTACCCACCCAGGCCGACGCAGGTCGCCGTGGTCGTGGCCCAGTCGGCGCTGCCGGGCAGCACCAGGTAGGTGTGTCCGGCCTGACCTCCCGGCATCGGCGCGAAGCCGGCGCAACGCACGGCCGCGTCGGGCGCCGCGTCGACGGAGGCCGCGTCGGGCCGAGGCCCGCCATCGCGGTCGCGCCCGGCGTCGGTGCCGGTGCTGGCATCGGACCCAGGACTGCGGGCGTCTTCGCCGCCGGGGGCGGGCGTGAAGGTGCAGGCGCCCAGGCCACCGAGCACGAGGAGCACGCCGGTCCGCATCGCCCCGGCAGCATTACCCACGACCGGCCGTGCTGCCAGCGCGAACCGCACCGGGGCGCGGCGACCGCGTGGAGGCCTACCGGGTCACTCGTCGGGCGCGCACTCGCACACGCTGACCAGCACGTTGCTGGCGCAGCCGCCGGTGAACAGCCAGGACTCGCCGCCGAGCGGCTGGGCTCGGTCGTCGAGGGCGACGCAGTCGCCGCTGCTGGGCTGGCGCTGCACGCCCCGGCCGCCGCCGTACCACGGCAGGTAGGCCGGCGCGTCGCCCTCGACGGTGATCCACGACCCCGGCACCTGGGCGAGCAGGTCGCGGCTGAGGCCGACCCACAGGTACGCCGCGTTGACCGGCGTCACCGCCGCGACCAGGGCCCGGACCTCGTTGCGATCGTCGGGGATGGCGAGGTAGCCGCCGAGGCCGGTGCAGGTCGCGGCGGCGACGGGCCAGGTGTGGGCGTCGATGGGCCGGTACAGGTGGCCGGACTGCCCGCCTGGCAGCGGCGCGAACCCCGTGCACTCGTCGGGGGGACTCACCGGCGTGGCATCTGCAGCGGAGGCGTCGGCCGGGGCCACCAGCGCGGCGTCCGGGTCCCCCGACAGCACCTCACCGGCGTCGATCGTCGGCTGCCCAGCGCGGGCGTCGGCCGCAGGTCCGTCTCCACCCGGATCGTCGGAGGCCGGCGTGAAGGTGCAGCCGAGCAGGCCCAGCCCGAACACGGCCACGAAGGATCGGAAGGCCTGCATCGGCCCAGGATACCCAGGCTGGTCCAGGGTGGGTCGACCGTTTCCACCTGCGACCGGTGCGACAACGACAACCCACGGCAACGTAAGCGGTTTCCCGCGTTGCGCCGGGGGTGGCTTTGTGTATTCTCGCCGGCCACATGGGCGACGCCTACACCCCCGGGCTCACGGTCACGCGCCACGCGACCGTGCGCAAGACCCGGCGGCTGCCGCTGCCAGGCCGGGTCACGGTGAAGGTCGGCGACAAGGTCACGGCCGACCAGGTGGTCGCCAGCACCGACCTGCCCGGCAAGGTCGCCCTGCTCAACGTCGCCAGCGCGCTCGGGGCGATGCCCGACGAGCTCGATGGCAAGATGCTGGTCAAGGCCGGCGCCGCCATCAGCAAGGGCCAGGCCCTGGCGCGCTCGACCAGCTTCTTCGGCCTGTTCAAGAACGAGGTGGCCTCGCCCATCACCGGCAGCTTCGAGTCGCTGTCCGACGTGACCGGCATGGCCGTGCTGCGCGAGCCGCCGGTGCCGGTCGAGGTGCGGGCGTACATCGACGGCACCGTGGTCGAGGTGGTGGCCAACGAGGGCGTGGTGGTCGAGGCCAAGGCGGCCCTGGTGCAGGGCATCTTCGGCCTGGCCGGCGAGCGCAACGCGCCGCTGGTGGTGGTGAGCAAGGAGCCGGGCCAGGCCCTGCGCGACGCCGACGTGCTGCCCGCGCACGCCGGCAAGATCATCGTCGGCGGCGGGCTGGCCACGCTGGGCGCGCTCAAGCGGGCCATCGAGCTCAAGGTGGCCGGCATCGTGTGCGGCGGCTTCACCTACCAGGACGTCAAGGAGCTGCTCGGCTACGACGTCGGCGTGGCGGTGACCGGGACCGAGAACCTGGCCACCACGCTGGTGGTGACCGAGGGCTTCGGCGACATCGCCATGGCCAAGGCCACGTTCGAGCTGCTGCGCAGCCTCGACGGCAAGCAGGCCGCGATCAACGGCGCGACCCAGATCCGCGCCGGCGTCATCCGCCCGGAGATCGTCGTCACCGACGCCGGCGGCCCGACCGACGCCGACGCCGGCCCGACCGGCGGGCTGGAGATCGGCGTGCCGGTGCGCTGCATCCGCGCCCCGTACTTCGGCCGCATCGGCACGGTGTCGGCGCTGCCGCACAAGCTGCACGTGATGCCGTCGGAGACCAAGGTGCGCGTGCTCGAGGTCGACTTCGGCGACGGCAGCGCCAAGGTGCTGCTGCCGCGCGCCAACGTGGAGGTCATCGAGCGATGAAGGCGCGCAGCTGGCTCTCGAGATCCGCGGTGATCGGCGTGCTGGCTGGCGTGGTCGCGCTGGGGCCAGGCCGGGCCGCGGCCGATCAGATGGAGGTGCCGGTCGATCCGACCGCGCCGGCCCGGGTCGGCTTCGACGTCCGGGTCATCAAGCCGGCCGACGACGACGGTCGGCACCTGAGGCTGACGATCCAGCGCACCATCCCGGCCGGCAGCCCGGCCGAGGGTACGTCGCTGCTGGTGCTGCGCCGCCCGGCCGCGGCCGGCGACGGCACCAGCGCCCGCGCGACGCAGGTCGGCGACGGCGTCGGGCCGACGCTGAGCGGCGAGTTCCTCGGCGGCGGCGCGGCGGTCATCGACGCCTCGACCATGGAGCTGGGCCAGGGCACCAAGCTCGGCGCCTGGGTCGTGGTGGCCATGGTCGAGGGCGACGCCAAGAAGGCGGCCACCGTCGACGACGAGGTGCCGCCGCAGAAGGCGGCCGTGTACGCGCTGGTGCCGGCCCGGGTCGCCGACGGCAAGGTGGTCGGCTTCCCGGGCGAGGCGGTGGTGCTGGCGCCGGCCACGCCCGAGGCGGCCTGGTTCAACCGCGGCCGCGCCTTCTACCTGCTGTTCGTCGTCCTGACCGGGGTGGCGCTGTTCGTGTACATGCGGCTGGCCCGGACCCGGGCCAAGGACATGTTCATCCGCCGCATCCCCGGCGTCGACGCCATCGAGGATGCGGTCGGCCGGTCGACCGAGATGGGCCGACCGGTGCTGTACGTGACCGGCATCGAGGAGATCACCGACATCCAGACCATCGCCTCGCTGCTCATCCTCGGCCGGGTCGCCGAGCTGACCGCCGAGTACGACACCGAGATCAAGGTGGCCAACACCTACCCGATGACGATGGTGGTGGCCGAGGAGATCGTGCGCAACAGCTACGCCAACGTCGGCCGGCTCGACGCGCACCGGCCCGAGAACGTCATGTTCATCACGACCGAGCAGTTCGCGTTCGCGGCCGCCGTCAACGGCATGATCCTGCGCGACCGGCCGGCCACCAACATCTACCTCGGCCGCTTCTTCGCCGAGTCGCTCATGCTGGCCGAGACCGGCTTCCTGACCGGCGCGGTGCAGATCGCCGGCACCGCCGAGTTCACCCAGCTGCCGTTCTTCATCGCCGCCTGTGACTACACGCTGATCGGCGAGGAGCTGTACGCGACCAGCGCGTACCTGTCGCGCGACCCCAACCAGATCGCGCAGCTCAAGGCGGCCGACGTGATGAAGGTGGTCAGCGCCATCCTCATCGTCGTCGGCGTGATCGCCATGACCGTGTACCACCGCGACCTCCTCGGGGAGCTGTTCCCATGAACCTCCTCAAGAAGACGCTGCCGCTGGCGTTCGGCGTCGTCGTCGGCCTGTACGCCGTCGCCGAGTTCTACCTGCCGCACCACGTGGTGCCGGAGATCACCACCGAGATCAAGGACATCGCCGCGCTGCTCGGCGCCGCCGCCTTCATCCTCGGCGGCCTCAACCTCATCCAGGTCACCGCCCCCAAGATCCGCCGGCGCGAGCGCGACTGGCAGTACAAGATCGTCATGCTGGTGTCGGCCGCGGTGATGTTCGCGGTCGGCATCGTCGGCGCGGTGGTCAAGCCGGGCAAGCCGGCCAGCTACGGCTCGTACGCGGTCACCGCCGACCCCAGCGCGCCGGCCACCAGCGCGGTCATCCAGGTCGACGCCAGCAGCGACGTCATGGTCCAGGTCGGGGCGGTGCAGCGGCCAGCCCTGGGCGCCGACGGCAAGCCGGCTCGCATCGAGGTGGCGCCGGGCACCGTCGGCGTCAAGCTGTACCGGCGTGTGGCCGGCTACGCCGAGTACGCGGTCGAGGTCCCGGTCGCGGCCGGCCAGGTGGCGCGGGTCACGGCCGACCTGCCCATGCTGTGGGGCAAGGAGGGCCGGGTCTACGTCTGGTTCTACGACCACGTGTTCGCGCCGTGTAACGCGACCATGTTCGCGCTGCTGGCGTTCTTCGTCGCCTCGGCCGCGTTCCGCGCCTTCCGGGCCCGCAACGTCGAGGCCGCGCTGCTGCTCGGCTCGGCCATCATCATCCTGCTGGCGCGCGCGCCCATCGGCCGGGTCCTGTCGGAGAGCGTGCCGGCGCTCGGCCAGTGGATCCTCGACGTGCCCAACAACGGCAGCCGGCGCGCCATCATGATGGGCGCGGCCATCGGCGCCATCTCGACCAGCCTGCGCATCATCCTCGGCCTCGAGCGGTCGCACCTGGGGAACGACTGATGAGCGCGCCCACCACCACCACCACCCGGCCGCACTGGACCGAACGCCTGCAGGGGTTCGACCGCCGCTGGATCTTCCTGGCGATGGGCCTGGCCATCGTCGTCCCCCTCTGGTTCCCGATCGGCCTGCCGGTCAAGCCGTCGCCGATGACCAAGGCGGCGTACGACACCCTCGAGAGCCTGCAGGAGGGCGACGTGGTGTTCGTGTCGCTCGACCTCGACCCGGCGTCGACGCCCGAGCTCGAGCCGTTCTTCCGCTCGAGCATGCTGCAGCTCAAGCGCCGGGGCGTGAAGCTGGTCATCGCCACCCTGTGGTACGCGGCGCCGCCGCTGGTCGAGCGCTGGATCCGCGACGTCATCGAGACGCCGCTGGCGCCGGCCGGCACCGCCGGCTACACCGGGCCGCCCGACCGCGCCTACAAGAAGAACGTCGACTACGTCTACCTCGGCTTCCGCGAGGGCAAGCAGGCCATCATCTCCAACCTCGGCGCCGACATCCGCCGCACCTTCGGCGGCCGCGCCGCCGATGGCACGCCGCTCGACCAGATCCCGATGATGAACGGGATCAAGGCGCTCAAGGACTTCAAGCTGTCGCTGCTCGTCTCGGCCGGCTTCCCGGGCGCCAAGGAGTACGTGCAGTACGTGCAGTCCCGCTACAACCTGCGCATGGTCGCGGCCTGCACCGCGGTGTCGACCACCGACCTGTCGCCCTACTTCCAGGCCGGCCAGCTGCTCGGCCTGGTCGGCGGCCTGGCCGCCTCGGCCGAGTACGAGATGCTGGTCGGCCGCTCCGGCACCGCGATGCAGGGCGCCGACGTGCTCAACGTCGGCCACGGCATGGTCGTGCTGGCCATCCTGTTCGGCAACTTCGTCTACTTCATGGGCCGGCGGCAGCGCCGGCGGGCGGCCGTGGCATGACCCCCTTGCCGTTCATCGACGTCCTCGGCTTCTGGATCGGCATCTTCCTGACGCTGGCGATCCTGTCGTTCCTGTACAAGGACAACCCCTTCTACAAGCTGGCCGAGCACCTCTTCGTCGGCACCTCGATCGGCTACATCGTCGTCCAGCAGTACTTCAACAACATCGAGAAGCTGCTGGTGAAGGGCCTGCCCGACGCCGAGGGCTGGTTCCTGGTGTCCAAGCTGGTCGCCATCGTCCTCATCCTGGCTATGTTGACCAAGGCGGTGTCCAAGCGGTGGGCCTGGGTCGGGCGCTACCCGCTGGCGTTCGTGGTCGCGCTGTACGCCGGGCTGCAGATCAACGCGGTGGCGCAGAGCGAGCTGGGCGCGCAGATCAAGCGCGCCGGCGGCGACCTGACCGCGCGAAAGGTCGACCTCAACCAGGCCGGCCCGGCCCAGATCGGCGCGCTGCCCGGGTTCACCCCGGCCATGGCCGCGACCCTGGTCGAGGAGCGGGCCCAGCGCCCGTTCACCAGCGTCGACGACGCCCTGACCCGGCCCGGCCTGTCCGCCGACCAGCGCCAGCTGCTCGACGAGCAGCGCGGCCCGCTGGTCGGCCTCGACGCCCTGACCGCGGTCGAGCCCGGCCGGATCAACTGGTTCGGGGTGTTCTCCAACATCCTGCTGCTGCTCGGCACGCTGACGACGCTCCTGTACTTCTACTTCTCGCTGGCCCAGAAGGGCCTGGTCGGCAAGGCGTCGCGCTTCGGCGTGTGGGTGATGATGGTCGGCTTCGGCGCCAGCTTCGGCTTCACCGTGCAGGGCCGCATCGCCCTGGCCATCGGCCGGGCCCAGGACATCCGCGGCACCTTCATCGCCAAGGAGGACGCGGCGCAGATCCACGGCCCGCTGGTCGCCATCATCTCGGCCGCGATCATCATCGCCGGCCTGGTCGTGTGGGAGCGCCGGCAGGCGCGGGCGGGTGGCACTGGCGGCCCGGGCGGCGACGCGCCGCCTGGTGGCACGACCGCGCCGGCCGCGGCAAAGTGAGCCCGTGTCGTATCAGCGGCTGATCTCCTGGCGCTACCTGGTCGGTGGGCAGCGCGACCCGCTGATGCTGGCCGGCACCGGCGTCAGCCTGGTGGTGTGTGTGCTCGGCGGCGTGCTGGTGGCCAGCTCCGGCGGGTCGAGCCCGCTCGGGGTCATCGCCCTGGTGCTCGGCATGCTGTCGACCGCGGTGTTCGGGCTGCTGTCGATCTTCTCGGTCTTCACCAGCGTGTCGGTCATGGGCGTGGTGCTGGGGGTGGCGGCGCTGACCACGGTGCTGGCGGTGACCACCGGGTTCCAGGCCCAGTTCCGCGAGAAGGTGCTGGGCGTCAACGCCCACGTCATCATCATGAAGTCGGAGTCGAGCTTCCCCGAGTACCGCGACGTGATGGACACGGCGGCCGCGATCGACCCCGACGTCATCGCGGTGCAGCCGTTCATCTTCGCCGAGATGCTGGCGACCCGCGGCAAGGGCCAGCTGTCGGGCGTGGCCATCAAGGGCATCGACCCCGAGCGCTTCCGCAAGGTGCTCGACCTCGAGAAACACATGGTGGCCGGCACCGTCGACAGCCTGGGGGTGGCGCCGGCGCCGGGCGAGCTGCCGCCGATCATCATGGGCAAGGAGCTGGCCCGCAAGCTCAAGGCCAAGCTGGGCGACGACGTCACCGTGGTCGTGCCGCTGTCGAACATCGACTTCAAGACCTGGCGCACCAACGCCAGCGCGCCGCGCACCCGCAAGTTCAAGGTGACCGGCATCTTCTACAGCGGCTTCGACGAGTACGACCGCCGCCTGATGTACGCCTCGCTGGCCGAGGCGCAGGAGCTGTGGGGCAAGGGCGACGACGTCATGGGCGTCGAGCTCAAGGTCAAGAACGTCGACCGCGCCGAGGAGATCGCCGACAAGCTGGCCCGCAAGCTGGGCGAGCCGCCGTACCAGGTACAAGATTGGTACGAGCTCAACCACAACCTGTTCACCGCGCTGTCGCTGCAGAAGCTGGCGCTGACCATCATCCTCACCCTCATCATCATGGTCGCCGCCTTCAACATGGTGTCGGCGCTGACGATGATGGTGACCGACAAGACCCGGGAGATCGCCATCCTCAAGTCGATGGGCGCGACCTCGGGCGGGGTCGGCCGGGTTTTCGTCTACGTCGGCGTGGCCATCAGCGGCGCCGGCACCCTGCTCGGCGTCAGCATCGGCCTGACCATGTGTTACGTGGTGTCGGCCTACGGCTACCGGCTCGACCCCAAGGTCTACCTGATCGATCGCCTGCCCATCGTGGTGCGCCCGGTCGAGGTGCTCATCGTCGTCGGCGTGACCATGGTCATCGGCATCGTCGCCTCGGTGCTGCCCGCGCTCAAGGCGGCCGACCTGCGCCCGAGCGACGGCCTGCGCTACGACTGAGGACGGCGAGGGTGGCGATGCCGGCTGAGGTCGACATGTCGCCCGAGGCGGTGGCTCGCCGGATGCGGACGCTGGCCAGCCTGTACCGGCTGGCCCGGTCGCTGGCCCGGGCGCGGATCGTCGGCCCGGTCGAGCCGGCCGCAACGGGGGAACAGGCCGAGCGTGGCGACGACGGTGGTTCGGGCGGCGGCTGAGGCGCCAGGAAGGTCGTTCACCGACGGGGCCGCGGCCAGAATCCGTGCTTGGACAGGGCGAGGCTCGTGATATAGGACCGGCGACTTCGAAGGGGTTCGCCATGATCTGGGTCACGCGCTGCATGCTCGCTCTCTGTGTCCTCGTCTCGTGTGGCCCGGCGCCGCGCGACGGCTCCATCGACGCCACGCCCGGACCGGCCTGCGTCGACGGCACCACCGTGTGCGAGGGATCGACGTTGCAGACCTGCGTCAGTGGTCAAGTCCAGGAGGAGACGTGCGGCGCGCTGTGCGATCCGACGCTGGGCTGCATCACCTGCGCGCCCAGCTCGATGACCTGTCAGGGCCGCGACGTGGCGGTGTGCGGCGCCGACGGCCTGTCGACCACGGTGGTCGAGACCTGCACCGGGACGCAGTCGTGTGTCGACGGGGCGTGTGTCGACCCGTGCGAGCAGGCGGCCAGCTCGCGCAGCTACCTCGGCTGCGAGTACTGGGCGGTCGACCTCGACAACGCGGTCGAGGCGCCGACCACGCCCGATCAACTCGGGGCCCAGGGCTGCGCCCGCATCGGCGCGGCCCAGCAGACCCGGCAGTTCTGCAACGACCCCGACAACATGGTGCCGCACCCAAATGGGTACCCGGGCAACACCACCTCGGCCGGCCTGTGTGACCCGCCTGGCAACACCTGCCCGGCCGGGTACACCTGCACGACCGCGCCGGTGTGTGTGCTCGACGCCGCGGCGTCGCCGTTCGCGATCGTGGTCGCCAACCCGCAGGCGTTCGAGGTGATGGTGACCCTGACCAACCAGGCCGGGATGAGCCACAGCCAGGCGGTCGCCGCCGGGGCGGTGGCGACGCTCAAGCCGCAGATGCTCGGCTTCGCCGACCAGTCGGTCGACGGCACGTCGAAGGCGACCCGGGCCTACCGGGTGGTGGCCGACGCCCCGGTCGTGGCCTACCAGTTCAACCCGCTCGACAACGTCGGCGTGTTCTCCAACGACGCCTCGCTGCTCATCCCGCGCACCACGTTCGACGACGAGTACTACGCGCTGACCTGGCCGACGCTGGGGCGACGCACCCCGGCGCCGGGCAACCACGACTACAGCGGGTACCTCACGGTGGTGGCGTGGGAGGCCGACACCCAGATCGAGGTCACGCCGCGTACGCCGACGCGGGCCGGCACCGGCGTCGCCGCGATCGCCGCTGGCACCCCGACCACCTTCACCCTCGGGGCATACGAGGTGCTCAACCTGGCCGCGGTCGCGCCGGCCGGCCAGGTGACCGGTGATCTCACCGGTTCGCTGGTGCGCAGCGTCAACGGCAAGACCTTCGGCCTGTTCGCCGGCACCGAGGCGACCGGCATCCGCCACGACACCCCACCGCCCGGGCTGATCTTCCCGCAGGGGCCGTGCTGCGCCGATCACATCGAGGAGATGATGTTCCCGGCCTCGACGTGGGGCAAGGTGTTCGCGGTCGCCCGCAGCCAGGTCCGGCTGCCGACGGTGACCGAGCCCGACGTGGTGCGGATCCTGGCGCAGAAGGCCGGCACCACCGTGGTGATCGACCCGGCCCCGGCCATGGGCTCGTGCGGCACGCTCGGGCCCGGGCAGTTCTGCCAGGTCGAGATCGCCCAGGACACGGTGATCACCGCGAGCGAGCCGGTCCTGGTCGGCCAGTACCTCAAGTCGGTCATCTGGCAGGACTTCCTCGGCACCACCGCCGGCAGCGGTGACCCGTCGCTGTCGCTGGCGGTGCCGGTCGAGCAGTACCGCACCAGCTACGCCTTCCTGGCGCCGATGCAGTACGACGCCCAGTACCTGGCCCTGACCGCGCCGATGGGCGTCACGGTCCGGCTCGACGGCGCCGACGTGTCGACCCAGCTGACCTCGACCTTCGGCGGTGGTGCGTACCGGGCCGGCCGGCTCACGGTCGCGCCGGGGGCGCACAAGGTCGAGTGCACCGGCAGCGGCTGCGGCATCGTCGTCATGGGCTACTCGGACGCGGTCAGCTACATGTTCGCCGGCGGGCTCGACCTGACCCAGATCGTGATCGACTGAGAAGCGCCGCAGGCGCTTCGAAGTGCCCGTGCCCGTGCCCGATTGACCGGCGATCGCAAACCTGCGATCACCCGGCCATGCTCCCCATCGATCTTCGCGGCAAGCGCGCGCTGGTGGCCGGCGTCGCCGACGACGGCGGCTTCGGCTTCGCCATCGCCAAGGCCCTGGCCAACGCCGGCGCGACCGTGTGTGTCGGCACCTGGCCGCCGGCGCTGACCATCTTCAAGACCATGCTCGAGCGCGGCAAGATGGACGCCTCGCTGGTGCTGGCCGACGGCAGCAAGCTGGCGTTCGAGCGCATCTATCCGCTCGACGCCGAGTACGACACCCTCGAGGCGGTGCCGGCCGAGGTCAAGGACAGCCGGCGCTACCGCGACCTCGGCGACTTCACGATCAGCGGCGTCGCCGCCAAGATGACCGAGGAGTTCGGCCCCGGCGCGGTCGACATCGTCGTGCACAGCCTGGCCAACGGCGCCGAGGTCAAGAAGCCGCTGCTCGAGACCAGCCGACGCGGGTACCTGAGCGCGGTGTCGGCCTCGGCCTACTCGATGGTGTCGATGGTGCAGGCCTTCGGCGGCATCATGAAGCCGGGCGGGGCGTTCGTGTCGCTGTCGTACCTGGCGTCGGAGCGGGCCGTGCCCGGTTACGGCGGCGGCATGTCGTCGGCCAAGGCCGCGCTCGAGTCGGACACCCGGCTCCTGGCCTACGAGGCTGGCCGCAAGTGGGGCCACCGGGTCAACGTCATCTCGGCCGGGCCGTACGCCTCGCGCGCGGCCTCGGCCATCGGCTTCATCGACGACATGATCTCGTGGGCCAAGCGCAACTCGCCGCTGCCCGAGCCGATCACCGCCGACGACGTCGGCCACACCGCCGCGTTCCTGTGCTCGCCGCTGGCGTCCGGCATCACCGGCGCGACGTTGTTCGTCGACAAGGGCTACGCGGCGATGGGCGTGGCGGTCGATCGCAGCCCGGCGACGTAACCCGCCCGTGCCCGTGCCCGTGCCCGTGCCCGTGCCCGGATCCGGATCCGGGTCACCGAGCACGCCCTTCGCTACCG
This sequence comes from Kofleriaceae bacterium, assembly GCA_018058095.1. Taxonomy (GTDB): domain Bacteria; phylum Myxococcota_A; class Polyangia; order Haliangiales; family Haliangiaceae; genus JABFXX01. The sequence continues at coordinate 34 of JAGPCO010000102.1, read as the reverse complement.
CCGGCGCTTGGTGGTCGGCGTGCGTGTCGTGGTG
>JAGPCO010000101.1 GCA_018058095.1 Kofleriaceae bacterium | reverse complement strand
CCCCACCCGGCGAAGCCGGGTGTCAGGGGTCTTGGGTGGAAACACCCCTCAGGGTCCGCCTATCCAGGCCCGGGCGGACTGCTGTGGGCAGGCGCTACCCCTCTCCGCGCCCGTCACCACCCGTGCCACGCCCTGCGCCTGTCCACAGCAGGAGGCTTTAGCCGACGCCCGGGTCGGTCCACGCCGCACACCCCCGCCGGGGTTTGCACCCTCGTCGCCACTCCGCCGAAATCCCTCGACATCATCGTCGCGACATTATATAAGCCCTAAATGTTTTCGTCCGCCGCTCGCCCGCGCAGCGACCGACGCCGCCGCGCTGTGCCGGCCGGGGCCCAGGTCAGCTTCGACGACCTCGTGTGCGGCATCACCACGCCACCACGACGGCCGCGGCGGCCGCGGCGCGGCCGCCCGCCCATGCAGCACCGCAACTCGGTCAAGCGCTGCCGAAGACCTCGCTTTGCGAGGACCACCGTCCATCACGTCAGCCTGCGCACGGTCGACACCCTGCCCAGGCTGCGCACCCGCGCCGGCCTCGACGTCCTGGAACGCGCCCTCTCCGGCGCGCGTGACCACACCCGGGTCACCGGCTTCCGCGTCCTGCACTACGCCCTCGAGGGCAACCACCTCCACCTCATCGTCGAGGCCGACGATGACACCGCGCTGTCGCGCGGCATGAAGGGCCTGGCGATCCGCCTGGCCCGCGGCTGGAACAAGGCCTTCGCCCGGCGCGGCCGGGTCTTCGCCGACCGCTACCACGCCCGCCCGGTCACCTCGCCGACGCAGATGCGCAACACGCTGCGCTACGTGCTGTTCAACCACGTGAGTCATTCCATCCGGGATTGGCAGGCGAATCGCGGCCAGCTACGCCAGCGCCTGCGCTTCATCGAGCCCGACCGGTGGTCGTCAGGGCACCCGACGAAGTCGGGTGTCTGGGTCATCGACGGGTCGCCGCCTCCCGCGGGCTCCCCGTTGAGCGCTCCGAAGACCTGGCTCGCCCGCGAGGGCTGGCTCCGCGCCGGCGGGCCGATCGACCCGGCCGAGTTGCTGGACCGACGGCCTCCACGGCCTCCACGCGCGCGATGACGGTGCCCCGCCTCGACGAGGCCTGAGCGAGTCCGGCCGTCGCGGCGCCCAGAATACGGGGTCGGACTGCTAGCAGGGCGTGGCCTGGAGTCCGACCTGGTGGCGCGTCCCGCCAGCGCGGCGTCGGGCTCGTCAGTCGAGCTCGAGCGACGCGGCCAGGTCGTAGTCGCCGCCCTGGGTGACCCGGGCCCGCACCAGGTCGCCCGGGCGGGCCGTACCGTCGGCCAGGTACACGACGCCGTCGATGCCAGGCGCCTGCCCGTACCAGCGGCCCTCGAGCAGGTACTCGGACTCCGACGACACGCCCTCGACCAGCACCTCGAGCTCACGCCCGACCAGCGCCTCGTGCTTGCGCCGCGAGATCTGGCGCTGCAGCTCCATCAGGCGCTGCCGCCGCTCCTCGGCCAGCTCGGGCGCGACCGGATCGGCCAGCGTGGCCGACACCGTGCCCGGCTCGGGCGAGTAGGTGAAGGCGCCGGCGCGGTCGAACTCGGCCTCGCGCACGAACTGGAACAGCTCCTCGAACTCGGCGTCGGTCTCGCCGGGGTGGCCGACGATGAAGGTGGTGCGCAGCACCGCGCCCGGGATGCGGGTGCGCAGGGCCTCGACCAGCTTGCGGGTGACCCGGCTCGAGTGGCCACGCCGCATCCGCTTGAGCATCGGGTCGGCGATGTGCTGGAGCGGGACGTCGACGTACTTCACCACCTTCGGCTCGTCAGCGATGGCGGCGATGAGCTCGTCATCGAACGCGCTCGGGAAGGTGTAGTGCAGGCGCAGCCAGCGCACGGCGTCGACGCGACCGAGCCGGCGCACCAGCTGGGCCAGGGTCGGCCGGTCCGGGCCCGAGCCCTCGTCGTAGCCGTACCGGGTCAGGTCCTGGGCGATGAGGTTGACCTCGACCACACCCTCGGCGCCAAGCCGGGTCACCTCGGCGGCGATGTCATCGATGCTGCGGCTACGCTGCTTGCCGCGCAGCTGCGGGATGATGCAGAACGCGCACGGCCGGTCGCAGCCCTCGGCGATCTTGACGTAGGCGCTGTGGCGCGCGCCGATGCGCACGCGGGGCGCGTCGTGGTGGTGGATGTACGTCGGTGCCGCGCTGACCACGACCTTGGCCGGCGCTGGCGCCGGCGCGGTGGCCTTGAGCACCGGCAGCGACTTGCGCGGGCGCGCCGGGGCCGCCGGGGTGGTCACGGCCAGGCCGAGCGCGCCGGCCAGGGCCGGGAAGTCGGACGAGCCGAGGATGTGATCGATCTCGGGGATGTCGGCCTCGAGCTCGCGGCTGTAGCGCTGGGCCAGGCAGCCGGTCACCACCAGCCGGCGCGCCGCCCCGCCCTTGTACTGCGCCATCTCCAGGATGGTGTCGACGCTCTCTTCCTTGGCGGCGTCGATGAAGGCGCAGGTGTTGACGACGATCACGTCGGCGCCGTCGGGCTCCACCACCAGCTGGTGGCCGGCCGCCTCGACCTGGCCGAGCATGAGCTCGGTGTCGACCTGGTTCTTGGGGCAGCCGAGCGACACGAAGTAGATGCGCTGGGCCCCCGGCCGCAGCGCGACCGGACCGGCCAGGGTGCCGCCGCGGGTCGCGCGGCCGGCCTTGGCGACGGCTGGCGTGGCCGCGCGCTTGGCCTTGGCCGTGGCCTTGGCCTTGGCCGCGGCGGGCTGCTTGCCCGAACGACGAGCCGCGGCCGAGGGACGACGCGCGGCGCTGGAGCGGGTGGTGGCCATGGGGCGGGGTTCTATGCCACAGGCGGGCGTGCCTGGCTACCGCCGACTGCGCGCCGTCGCCGCCGCGGTCGCGACGGCCGGCGTCGGGGCCGGGCCCGACGGCACGGCCGCGCCCGCCACCGGCGCGGCCGCGTGGCGGCGAGCCTGGGTCAGTGCCAGGAAGAACAGGCCGATGAGGCCGATCGCCCCGCACAGGTCGAGCACCGAGGCCTCGCCGTACAGGCCGGCCAGCGGCGCGAACACGCCCATCGCCGCCCGCCGCACCATGCTCTCGACCGACAGCACCGCGGCGCGCCGGCTCGAGTCGGTGATCTCCTGGTTGAGCAGCGGCTTGGTCAGCGGCGAGTACAGGCCGGTCGCCACCGCCTGCACACCGAGCAGGGCGATGACCCACGGTCCGCGCACCCAGCCGAGCAGGAGGAAGCTGACCGCCAGCCCGCCCAGCAGCAGCCACAACATGCTGTCGTCGCCGAGCCGGCGCCGCCACACGTGGGTCCGGTAGGCCACGACCGAGGCCACCAGGTAGACGCCGGCGAACAGGAGCCCGATCTCGACCAGGCCGAAGCCGCGCCCGCGCAGGTACGGCTGGTACAGGTACACCGTGGCCCGCAGCAGCACGAACACCACCGCCGAGTAGCCGACCAGCCACATCATGCGCGGGCTGCGCCCGACCTGGCCGACCGCGGACCGGACCTGGCCGAAGTACTGCATCATCACCGCGCCGGCGCCGGCGCGGCCACCGGGCCGGACCGCCGGCCGATCGTCGCGCAACATGGCGGCGACGACCACGGCCGAGGCCGCGACCCCGGCGGTGACCAGGTACGGCAGCCCGAGCTCGACCTGGGCCAGCAGGCCGCCGCCGGCGAAGGCCAGCGCGCTGCCGATGAGGTGCCAGGCCGAGGCGACCGACTCGCGCCGACCGTACTCGTGGGCGGCGTTGTTCTCGGCCAGCAGGTCGAACAGGTAGGCCGAGTCGGCGCCGGAGCACAGCGCCATCGACAGCGCGGCCAGGCCCTCGGCCACGGCGAAGTCGACGAAGCCGTCGGCGCGGTACGCCAGCAGGCACGACCCCACCATGGCCATCGCCCCGAGCATCATCGAGCGGCGCCGGCCGATGCGATCGGCCATCACCCCGGTCGGCACCTCGACCAGCACGACCACCGCCGAGTACAGGCCGCCCAGGGCCAGCCGCTCGAAGAACGACAGGCCGCGCGCCTCCTGGAACAGCATGAAGATGGGGACGTACAGGTACGACGTCGCCAGCAGGCGGAACAGGTAGAACAGGCGGAGGTCACGCGCCATCAGTCGTACTCCGCCCAGGCCGCCGGCCCGGTCAGGATGAGGATGGCCTCGGCCACGTCGACGCGATCGACGTCCTTGCCGGTGGTGAGCGCCTCGTCGAGCTGGGACAAGAGCGGCGCGACGTCGAACGTCGCCTCGAGCCGGCGCAGGGCGACGGCGGCGCCGACCCGCAGCGACGGCAGCGTCAGCTGGCGCAGCAGCACCGGGCGGGCCGCGCCGTCCCGCAGCCCGGCCAGGGCGATGGCCGCCGCCGCGTTGTGACGGTCGTCGCCCAGGGTCCCGGCCAGCTCGGCCGCGACCTCGGCCCGGCCACCACGCGCCAGCGCGATGGTGGCCCGGACCTTGTCCTCGGCGCTGGCGCTGGCGTCGGCGCGCAGGGCGTCGAGCGCGGCCAGCGCGTCCGGATCCTGTCGACGCGCCAGCGCGGCGGCGGCGCTGAGCCGGTGCGAGGACAGGGCCAGGAACGAGGTCATCACCTTGCGCCCGGCGTCGTCGCCCACCGCCAGCAGCGCGCCGGCGGCGTCGGCGCGCACGTCACGACGGGGTGAGGTCAGGTAGCCACGCAGCAGCTCGGACCCACGGGCGTCGCCGGCGCGAGCCAGGGCGTAGCCGATGCCGATGCGGTTGATGTCGCTGGTCTCGTCGGTGAGCAGGGCGAACAACACGTCACGCGCGCCGGCGTCGCCGGTCCGCGCCAGGGCCGCGGCGGCGATGCGCCGGACCCGCGGCGGCGCGGTGGCCATGGTCTCGCTCAGCACGGCGCGAGCGCGGGTGGCCAGCACCTCGGCGGTGAGCGGCGGCGGCGCGTCGACGGGCAGCACCGCCGGATCGGCGACGGCGTCGGTGGCGGCGGTGCGGGCCGGGCGCGACGGCGCCATGGCCGAGACCACGGCGACGGCGAGGCCGCCGGCGACGATGGTGCCAGCGCCGAGGGCGATGAGCCGCCCGCGTCCGCGCCCGCTGCGGGTGGTGGTGCCGCCGGCGTCGGCCGACGAGGCACGGGTGTCGGCGTCGATGGTGCCGGTGATCGCGCGCTGCGACCCGACGGTGGCCGGCCCGCTGTCGTCGTCGACCTCGATGGTCACGACCGTGCCGCCGCTGGGATCGGGCCGGCTCGGCGCGGCCGGTGCGCCGGCCACGACCGGGCCGGTGCTGGCCCGCACCGCCCCGGCCACGCGCGGGGCGGCGCTCGTGCTCGGCGCCGGCGCGGCGCCGCGAGTGGTGTGGCCGCCGCCGGCAGGCGCCGCCGGCGCGGCCGCCTTGTCGGCGCACGCGCTCGAGCAGTAGGCGATGACCCGCCCCCCCTCGACCCGCACCGCCGGCGCCCGCAGCGGATCGACCGCGCGCGCGCACACCGGGCAGCTGCTCGGCCCGGTCGCCATCAGTCGAACCCCAGCACCGCGGCCTCGCCGTGGCTGGCGATGAGCTGGTCGACGTACACCAGCAGGGCATCACGCCGGCCGAGCAGCGCGCGCTGCTCGTCGCCGCTCAGGATCTCGTCGAACGGGCCGAGGTCGGCGGCCATGGCCCGGGCCAGCGCGTCCGGCGTGAGCGCGCGCACCGCGCCGACCAGCCGGCGCGAGAACATCTGCACCCGCTCGAGGTACAGCTGGCTCTTGCGGTGGCCGTTGCCGTCGCTGGTGAACGACATCGTGTTGTCCATGAAGAACAGCTCGTCGCTGCCGGGCGCGACCTTGGCGTTGCCGCCGGTCCAGCGATCGATGTTGTCGATCAGGAAGTCGAACGCGGTCATCGTGCTGATGCTGGCCAGCAGCACGCGCTCACGCTCCGCCACCTGGCTGCCGGCGCGTAGCAGCTTGCGCCAGGTCACCACGCCGTCGGTCGAGTCGATGCGGAAGCCCCGCAGCATCGCGCCGCGGATCTCGGGGATCCACCACGACACCGCGCCGGCCAGCCGGCCGCCGCGGGCGAGGGCCTCGACCGCCAGCCGCTGCTTGCCCAGGCCGCGGATCGATGGGTCGAGGGCGGCGACCAGGTCGTCGATGGCGAAGGATCGGCCGAGGACCGGGGCGACCCGGCCGATGCCGAGCAGGCGGTCGAGCCGGTACGCCGCCAGCTCCTTGCGCGGGTTGCTCTGCCAGTGGATCTGCTGCGGCTTGAAGGCGGCGCGGGCGCCGCCGACGAGGTCGAGCCGGAGCGACAGCGACGTGCCGCCGCGGTTGAGGGTGACCCGGGTCACCGCGGCGTCGGCCAGGCCGGCCAGCAGGGTGGCGTCGTCGGCCGGGAACACGGTGGTGATGGTCGGCCAGGCCGCGGTCGCCGCGTCCGGGCCGGGGCGCGCGTCGACCGCAGCGTCGGCCGCCGGCGGCGCGGCGTCGACGATCGGGGCGACCGCGGCAGGCACGACCGCCGGCGCCGCCACCGGCGCAGGATCGGCGACGCTCGGCCCCGCCTGGTGTCGGCCCGCCACGTAGGCCTGGGCGGCGACGATGCCATACCGCGCGCCGACCCCGACCCCGGTCAGGACGGCGGCCCCGACCAGGGCCTCGATCGCGATGCAGGTGGCGAGCCGCACGAGAAAAAAACGGTATCACGCGCGTCGAAGAAGCCGCAAAAACCGGCGCGGCCCTGAAATAGGGACAGCCTGCTGGCTAGGCCGGCCCGCCGTCGCCGGCCCCGAGCTCGACGCAGCTGGCCTTGCGGTGGCGCGCGGTCGGGACGTGGGCCTGCCAGCACGCCCGCGAGCAGAACCGCAGCTTGATCCGGCCCGTGTTGCAGGCGGCGACGGAGCAGCGGTAGGTCTTGGCGCCCAGGCCGATCAGCTTGCGGCAGGTCGCGCACACCAGGCTCGACATCCGCGCCAGCCATACCACGGGCCGGCGCACTTCGCGATGTACTTCAGGAAGCGGCCCGGGGTCACGGCCCGGCCGCGAGCACGCGCTCGATCGCCGGGCCGAGCCAGGCCGTGTCGCCCCCGCGGTGCACCACCCGGACCCGGCCGGCGCCGTCGACCACCACGGTGTGCGGGTACGAGCGCACGCCCCACCGCGGCGCCGCGCCGTCGTCGTCGAACAGCAGCGGCACTCCGGCGGCGGTGGCGTCGATGATCGCCCGCGCCTCGGCCGGATCGTCGACGTTGACCGCCAGCACCTCGACGCCCCGGCCCGCGTACCGGCGCTGGGTCGCGGCCAGGCTGGGCAGCGCCTTGAGGCACGGCCCGCACCAGGTGGCCCAGAAGTCGATCACCACCACCTTGCCGCGCAGCGCGGTCAGGTCCTGGCGCGGCCCGAGCGCGCCGCCCGGCCCGACCGTCGGCGCCACCAGGGCCGGGGCCGGCGCGCCGGCGGCCAGCGGCCGCAGCAGGTCGGCGTTGCCGACGATCCACACCAGCTGCCCGGCCAGCGCCAGCGCCGCCGCGACCAGCACCGCCAGGCCGGCGGCGCGGCCGCGCCCGTGCACCGGCGCGGGCAGTTCGGACGGTCCCGCCGCGGCCCGGCGCAGGCCCTGCCAGGCCAGGGCCGCCAGCGCGCCGCCGGCCGCGAAGGCCAGGCTGGCCAGCACCACGCGGGCCGTCCCCATCACCGGCGCCGCGCTGGCCAGCACCGCCGCCGCCCCCGCCAGCTCGACCAGCGCCAGCGGCAGCGCGGCCACGCAGGCGGCGTCGAAGGCGCGGCCGAGCGCGCGGTGGCGCCCGGTGGTGGCGAACAGCACCGCGGCGACGACGACCACGAAGGCCAGCGTCAAGGTCAGGGCCTGGGTCAGGGCCGCCAGTACGCCGTCGACGGCGAGCTGCCAGCCGCCGACCGCCCCCAGCCACACCGCGCCGACCAGGCGGCGGGTGTGGGCGGCCAGCACGACCAGCACCAGCACACGCACCAGGTCCGACCCGGCCCGGCCCGGCTGGGCCGGATCATCGGCCAGGGCCAGCGCCGCCCGCGGCGCCGCCACCACCAGGCCGACGCGGACCAGCCAGGGCGGCCCGCTCATTTGTCGTTCTTGCCCCCGCGCGACATCATCAGCTTCTTGGCCTGAGCCACCAGGGCCGACGGCACGCCCTTGCTGCGGGCCAGCTGGCGCAGGTGGCGCTCGTGCAGCATGGGCAGGAAGCGCGACGCCTCGGCGATGGGGGTCTTGGGGTTGAACACCAGCGTCAGCTTGACCGGGTACTGCTTGGTCCACTCACGCCGGCGGGCGATCTCCTTGATGACCTCCTCCGGCAGCGAGTGGTTGCCAGCGTAGCGCGCGGCCTCCATCTCGGTCACGCCGGGCGACTTGATGACCGCGCTGGCGACCAGCTTCGAGGGATCGCGGATGAGCATCGAGCGCGCGAACGAGTTACCCAGGGTCGCCAGCCGGATCTTGGCCGGGATGGACATCTTGTTGATCGGGACCTTGGCCTCGTCGACCACCGGCTCCTTGGCCTTGACCTGGCCGTCGTCGTCGAGCTCGAGGTCGTCGCTCGTCGCCGGCGCCGCCTCGTCACCGACGACCGCGCCGGCGGCCTGCGCGAACACCTGATCGTCGGCCGGGCTGCCGCCGCCGAGAGCGCGCGCGATCTCGTCCCAGGCGGCCAGGCCGGGCACCCGGATGTGCTCGCGCACCGCCAGCTCGACCGCGCGGTCGACCGTCGACATGCGCGCGCGCGGGTTGGTGTACATGGCGGCGATGATGGCCGGCGCGCGCAAGAGGCGCTGCTCGTTGGTGGCCAGCTGGTCGACCTGGCGGTCGGTGCCGCGCTCGGCCAGGGTCACCACGGTGTCGTCGGCCAGGGCCGGGTTGAGCAGCATCGCGTCGAACAGCGCCGGCACCTGCAGGCAGCGCCCGGCGAACGCGTCGAGCACGCGCGGGTCGAGGCCGGCGTCGCTGACGATGCCGAGCACGACACGCTCGGGCAGGCCATCACGACTGGCCCGCGCAGCCTCGGCCACCGCCGGATCGGCGTCGAGGCCGAGCTGGTACAGCGCGGTGGCCAGGTCACCCGGCGCCAGCGGCAGGGCGCCGCGCGCCGCCATCATCCGGGTCGCGGGGGTGGCCAGCGCCTTGCCGACCGCCGCCGGCAGCGCGGCGGGATCGAGCGGGGTCGGTTCCAGGCCCATGCGCCGTTGGTACCACGAGGGCGCCGCCGCGGCGGCTCAGGCGTTGCGATCGAACAGGATCTTGAGGCCGCGCAGGGTCAGCAGCTCGTCGGTCGCCTCGATCGTGCGCGACTCACCGGCGATGAGCGCGGCCAGCCCGCCGGTGGCGATACACTTGCACGGGAAGTCGACCTCGGCGCGCAGGCGATCGACCAGCGCGTCGACCATGCCGGCGTAGCCGAACAGGAGGCCCGACTGCATCGACGCGATGGTGTTGCGGCCGATGACCTTGGTCGGGCGGGCCAGCTCGACCCGCGGCAGCTTGGCGGCGTGCTCGTACAGCGCCTCGGCGCTGATCTGGATACCCGGGGCGATGACGCCGCCGAGGTACTCGCCCTTGCTGGTCACCACGTCCCAGGTGGTGGCGGTGCCGAAGTCGACGACGATGCAGCCCTGCCGGTGCTGCTCGTAGGCGGCGACCGAGTTGACGATGCGGTCGGCCCCGACCTCGCGCGGGTTCTCGTACAGGATGGGCATGCCGGTCTTGAGGCCCGGCCCGACCACCAGGGCCGGCCCGCCGAAGTGGCGCTTGAACAGGCGCTGCAGCCCGAACACCGCCGGCGGCACCACCGACGAGATGATCCCGGCCGAGACGGTGCCCCAGGCGTAGCCGTCGAGCTCGAGCAGCGAGCGCATCAGGACCGCGAGCTCGTCGGAGGTGCGCCCGGCCACGGTCTGGATGCGCCAGTGCGCGACCAGCTCGTCGGCCCGGAACAGGCCGAGCACGGTGTTGGTGTTGCCGACATCGACGGCGAGGAGGAGGCTCATGCCGCCGCCATGGTAGCCCGCCGCCCCGGGCCGTAGTAGGCTCGCGGCCGATGACTGCACGCTCCTTCCTCCGCGCGTCCTTGTTCGCCGTCGCCGTCGCCACCGCCGCCTGCGGAGGTCCGTCCGACCTGCCGCCCAAGCCGCTGGCGACGCACTTCGACGACATGTACATCGCCCAGATCCCGCTCGATCAGAAGCAGCAGGTGATCAGCACCCAGAACGCCTGGCAGCTGGCCCGCATGGAGAACGCCAAGGCCGAGGCCGACCTGGGCGAGGCCGGGGTGCAGGTCGACATCGCCACCAACGAGAAGAAGGCGGCCAAGCTGGCGCAGGACTCGGCGCTGTCGAGCAAGAAGGCGGCCGAGCAGTCGGCCGACCAGAACCGCGTCAACGACGCCACCCGCGCCCTGCGCGCGGCCGAGCTGGCGGTCAAGGCGGCCGAGCAGCGGGTGACGTACCTCATCGCCTACAAGGCGTGGCTCGGCCGGCTGGTCCGGTTCAGCCAGGAGAACATGTACTACCGCGAGGCGCAGTACGAGCTGGCCAAGGCCGAGCTGGCCAAGAAGAACAACATCGCGCCCAAGGGCTTCTCGTTCGAGACCTACCCGACCCAGGAGCAGGAGCGGGCCGGCCGGGTCGGCAAGGCCAAGGACAAGGCCGAGGCGCTGCGGGCCAAGGCGCTCGAGGCGCGCGGGGCCTGGCAGAAGCTGCAGACCGAGGCCGACACCGCGACCGGGCAGAAGACGCAGTTCCCCGACCCGATGGCGGCCAAGCCGGTCAAGGGCACCGACCCGGCCAAGGGCGCGGGCGGCTTCACCATCGGCAACGACAGCGGCGCCGGGGGCGCCCCGCCGCCGGTCGACAACCCGGCCGCCGGCGCCGGGGCTGGCAGCGGCTCCGGCTCGGCGCCGCAGTGACCGCGGCCCGGCCCTGCCCTGCGTGAGCCCTGCATGAGCCCGGCATGAACGACGACGCGGTCGAAGCGCCCCGGATCCTGGTCGTTGATGACGAGAAGGTCATCCGCGAGATCCTGGCCGAGTTCCTCACCCTCGAGGGGTACGCGGTCGCCACCGTCGAGGACGGCGAGAAGGCGCTGACCGAGCTGCGCCTGCGCCCGTACGACCTGGTCATCACCGACCTCAAGATGCCGCGGCTGTCGGGCCTGCAGCTGCTGGCCCAGATCGAGGCCGAGCGCATCCCGGTCCTGGTCGTCATCATGACCGGCTTCGGCACGGTCGAGACCGCGATCGAGGCGATGAAGAACGGCGCGTACGACTACATCCTCAAGCCGTTCAAGGTCGAGGAGGTCATCCACGTCGTCCAGCGCGGCCTGTACCGCCAGCAGCTGCAGACCGAGAACATCCGCCTGCGCGAGGCCCTCACCATCTACAAGGTGTCGGAGGCCATCGCCACCTCGAAGGAGATCGACGCCATCCTCGACGTCATCCTGCGGGCGGCGCTCGACGAGGCCAAGGCCGACGTCGCCGCGCTGCACCTGCGCGACCCGCGAACCGGGCGCTACGAGGAGTGGATCAAGATCGGCGGCGACGGCGGTCGCACCACCGTGCCGACGCCCGAGTTCGCGCTGCTGAGCGAGCAGTTCGTGATCGGCACGCCCATCCTGGCCCACGGCGGCAAGGCGCACCGCTTCTTCCGCGAGAGCCGGCCTGGCGACGACCTGGTGTCGTACGTCGCGGTGCCGCTGCAGATCGGCGGCACGGTCATCGGCGCGCTCAACGCGTTCTCGTTCACCGCCGGCAAGAAGTTCGACGAGGGCCACCGCAAGATGCTGTCGGTGCTCGGCTCGCGCGCGGCGCTGGCCATCGACAACGCCCGGCTGTACGACGACCTGCGCGCGCGCAACGATCAGCTCGAGACCGCCAACCACTCGCTCGAGGAGATGTTCCAGCACACGGTGGCCGGCTTCGGCCAGGCGCTCGAGGAGTCGGACCTGTACACCCGCGGCCACTCCGAGCGGGTCGCGACCTACTCCGAGATCCTGGCCCGTGGCCTGACCCTGCCCGACGCCGAGGTGCAGCGTATCGTCCAGGCCGGCGTCATGCACGACATCGGCAAGATCGGCATCCGCTACGACATGCTCAACAAGCCGGGCAAGCTCACCCCGGAAGAGGTCGCGGTGTTCCGGCAGCACCCGGAGAAGGGCAAGCGCATCCTCGATCCGGTCGCCTGCCTGCACGGCCTCATCGACGGCTGCTGGTGCCACCACGAGTGGTTCGACGGCGGCGGCTACCCGCGCGGGCTGTCGGGCCAGAACATCCCGCTGGTCGGCCGCATCGTCGCCATCGCCGACGCCTACGACGCCATGACCTCCGACCGCGCCTACCGGCGCGCCCTGCCGCACAAGGTCGCGGTCGGCGAGATCGAGCGCTGCGCCGGCACCCAGTTCGACCCCGAGCTGGCCGACGCCTTCATCCGCTACCTCGAGGCGCACCGCCGGCGCGAGCAAGAGGGTGGCCACGCCGCCCTGCTGCCGCGCTAGCCGCGCCACCCGCGCCACCGCGCCACCCGCGCCGCGGATCGCCCCGGGTCGGCCGTCCGGCCTCGCGCTGTCGACAGGCGCCCGGCGAAGCCGGGCGTGAGGGCACGCCAGCCCCGATGGCGGCGCCTGCCCACAGCGGTCGCCCCGGGGGCTGTCGTGGCTCCCCCAACCGGATTCTTCCGAATCCGTCCCTGACCCCACCCGGCCAAGCCGGGTGTCTGGGTCCCGGCCCGGGGGAGAAACACCCTCAGGGCCGGCCGCGCATAGGCCCGGGCGGACTGCTGTGGGCAGGCGCGACGGCTCTCCACCCACCGCACCGCCGCGCCACGCCGTGCGCCTGTCCACAGCAGAAGGCTTCAGCCGACGCCCGGGCCGGTCCACGCCCCGCATCCCACTACTCGCCCCTCCCCCTCCTCGCGAGATCGTCTCTCCACCGTCGAAACCCCTTGGCTTGGTCGTCGATTTGTTATATCTGCCCTAAATGCGCCCGGCCTCCTCTCGCCTCCGCAGCGACCGGCGCCGCCGCGTCCTGCCGCCCGCGGCCCAGGTGAGCTTCGACGACGTCGTTCGCAACATCACCAAGGCGCCGCGGCAGCCCCGCCGCCCCAAGCGCGGACGCCCGCCGCTCGAGCGCCGCAAGACCATCAAGCGCTGCGCCAGACCTCGCTTCGCGAGGATCACGGTCCATCACGTCACCCTGCGCACCGTCGACGCCTTGCCAAACCTGCGTTGCCGCCACGGCCTCGAGGTGCTCGAGCGTGCGCTCGAGGGCGCCCGTGACCGCTCGCGCGTCTCCGCCACCTTCCGCGTGCTGCACTTCTCCCTCGAGGGAAACCACCTCCACCTCATCGTCGAGGCCGAGGACCACACCGCGCTGTCGCGCGGGATGCAGGGCATGTCGATCCGCCTGGCCCGCGGCTGGAACAAGGCGTTCGGCCGTCGCGGTCGGGTCTTCGCCGACCGGTACCACGCCCGCCCGGTCACGTCACCGATGCAGATGCGCAACACCTTGCGCTACGTGCTGCTGAACCACGTCAGCCATTCCATCCGGGACTGGCAAGCCAATCCCGGGCAGCTGCGCAGACGCCTTCGCTTCTTCGAGCCCGACCGATGGTCGTCGGGACGGTGGTTTGATGGGTTTCGATACGGAAACCGAGACACTGACATGCCTCCTCCGGAAGGCGGAGGCATGCCAGTGAGCCCTCCGGGAACCTGGCTCGCGCGCGAGGGTTGGCTGCGCGCCGGCGGACCGATCGACCCTGCCGAACTCCTGGCGCGGCGCTGACCGGCGCTACAGGCGCTCGAGGTAGGCCGACAGCGGCACGCTCAGGCCGGCCGAGAAGCCCCAGCGCACGGCGCCGGCGCGGTCGTCGTCGGGTGGGTACAGCAGCAGCATGCCGGGCGAGACGTACGCCTCGACCAGCTCGCCGATGTCGAGCGCCAGCAGCAGCGGGTGCACCATCACCGCGCGCGACTCGTCGGAGTCGAGCACGGCGCGGTACAGGAGGCCCGACGCGGCCGCGCCGACCTTGAACGTCAGGCGGTCGCCCCAGAAGGCCGGGCTGGCCCAGCCGATGCCGACCTGCTCGCTGATGAGCGGCACCGGGCGCCGGTCGGAGCTGGTGCCGCTGACCGGGTCGGAGTACAGGCCGCCGACGCCGACGGTGAGGTGGAAGTAGCCGCGCCAGGTGTTGCGCTTGCGGAAGTCGTCGCCGTGCTGGGCCAGCCGCTGCGCGAACTTGCCGCCGTCGATGTGCAGGGCGTCGCCGTCGCGCTCGACCGACTCCTGCAGGGCGTGGATGAGCTTGGTGGTCCAGCAGTCGACGCTGCCCTCGCTGGCGCACGGGTTGCCGCTGCCCTGCAGCGCGCCGATGAGGGTGTCGAGTCGGACCTTGCCGATGACCGCGAACAGCAGCTCCAGGCTCATCGGCTCGTGGGTCCGGATCGAGTCGATGACCGGCTCGAGCACGTCATACAGCGGCGCGTCGAACACGCCGACGCGGTAGGTCCCGAGCAGTCGCAGCGCCGCCACCACGTCGCCCGAGCGCTGGGTCAGCGCCGACGACCGCGCCACCCGCTCCATCAGGTCGAGGAAGCCGACCAGGCGCACCGTGGCCGAGCGGGCGAACCGGACCTGGGCCTGGACCTCACCCGGGAAGATCGTGCGCAGGCCGTCGTCGACGGCGATCAGCGCCCGCTGCGCCGCACGCAGCTCGCGCGCCAGGTCGCCGGTGGCGTACAGCGGGATGTTGCCGACGTCGAGCGACACCGTCCCATCGGGGCCGGGGAACCGCGCGAACAGCGCGCGCACGTCGGCGATCGAGGCCTCCAGCTTGTCGAGCGCCGGCAGCACGGCGTCGAGCGTCTTCTCGAGCTGGCCGACCTTGCCGGCGAACTCGACGGTGTCGCGCATGCCCCAGGCGATGAGCCCGGTCGTGACGTCCTTGCGCAGCTTGCCCAGCACCAGCGTCGGCAGATCGAGCGCGCCGGCGCGGTCGCGATCACGCGCGCCGCCCCCGCTCGGCGCGGGTGGCGGCCCGGCCGGCGCCCCACCCGCCCCGGCCATCTCCCGGCCGGCCCGGTCGATGAGGCGAATGATGCGCAGCACCTGCTCGACGTTGCTCTGGCCGAGCACCAGGCGGATGGCCGGTGTCGACAGCGCGGCGCGCGCGGCCACCGTGCGCTCGATCAGGTACGGCAGCTCGACCCCGGTCTCGGCGTACACGCTGGCGCGGGTCAACGTGCGCAGCGCGGTCAGGCCCTCGCGCAGCCCGTCGAGGCGAGTGCGCGAGCCGACCACCAGCTGGGTCTGCCAGCTGTCGAGGGTCAACCCCGGCGTGGCGCCGAGGTCGGCGATGGTGCGCGACCGGCTGGCCGCCTCGATCAGCCGGCGCAGGTCCTCGAAGCCACCGTCGCGCAGGGCCTTGGCCAGGCGCAGGCCGTCGAGCACCTTGTCGACGCCGATGGCCCGCTCGGCGGTGGCGCGCTCGCCCAGCTGAGTGCACAGGATGGCGCCCGGGCCGCGGGTCCACGGACAGCTGGGCGGTTCCGACGAGGTCCGGCTCGGCTGGCCGAACAGCCGGGTCTGCCCGAGCCAGTAGTACGCCACGTCGACCAGGTAGCCGTGCATGGTCGCGGTCAGGGGCTGTCCGGGCGCGGCGCGCAGCACCGACGCGCCGCCGGTCACCGTCGGGCCGATGATCGGCGCGGCGCGCAGCTCGCTGGTGGTGGGGTACAGGCCGTCGATGAGGTTGGCGGCGACGAACGCCCGCACCACGGTCATGCCGAGATCCTGGAACTTCTCCCGCCGCAGCGTGGTCGGATCGGCCAGCAGCGCGGCGCCCTGCTCGAGCAGGTCGCGCAGGTAGCGGTAGCGCGCCCGCCGCTCGGCGGTGAGCAGCTCGTTCACCACCAGCTTGACCGCGGCCTGCCGGGCCCGGTCGAGCACCACGTCGACCACCAGGTCGGCGTTGAGCTTGCCGCGGCGCAGGCTGGTCGGGACCTGGGCGGCGACGTCGGCCACCGTGACCGCGCCCGGCGTGCGCTTGGGCGGACCACCCGCCGCGTCCGGATCGACCAGGTCGACGTCGCCGCCGACCCCGAGCTGGTACTCGGCCTCGTAGAACAGGTCGCTGTGGATGAGCGCCTGCGCGCACACGTCGACCGGCAGCTCGGGGTTGGCGATGCACAGCTCGTCGAGGGCGATACACGCGCTCTTCTCGGCGCTGTCGCAGCCGCGCCGGAGGTAGGCCGCCGCCCGCGCCACGTCGGCCGCCACCCCATCACCGGCCTTGAACGCCGCCGCGGCCCGCTCGCACGCCCCGACCTGGCCCTGCAGGCAGCGCTCGTGCTCGCGGTACACGCGCCGGACCTGGCAGTTCGGCAGGTCCGGTTGTTCGCGGCACACCACGCAGGTCAGCGTGGGCGCGGTCAGCAGGCACGACCGGTCCGACAGCTCGCGGGCGCGGGTGGCGTCACGCAGCGCCTCCGGGCCGGTCGCCGCGCGCAGCTCGGCCGCCAGCAGGCAGCCATCGCGGTCGCCGACCTCGCACCGGCGCTCGCCGATACCGACCGCCGCGGCCGGGTCGGCGGCGATGCCGAGGCGGGCCTCGCCGCGCGCCAGGGTCTCGGCGGCGTCCACGCACAGCTCGTGCCCGGTGCCGGCGCAGGTGCCGAGCAGCGTCCGGAACAGCGGCCCGACCTTGCCCGGGTCGCGGTACGCGTCGGAGATGTTGCGGTACGCCGCGACCGCGCACGCGCGCTGGTCCCCCCCGGCGCAGGCGCGCTCGAGCACCTGCATCACCGCGGTGGTCTCGGTCGTGCTGGTCCCGGCCTGGACCCGGAAACAGGCGACGGCGTTGCCCTCCTTGCAGGCCGCGATGAGGCCAGCCCCCTCGACCGCGCGCAGGCGGTTGCTCTCGGCCTCGCTGCCGGCGCGGAAGGCCAGGTCGCGCACGAGCAGGCACGCCTCGACGCTACGGCCCTGGCTGCAGCCGCGCTCGGCCAGCTTGGCCGCCTCCGACGGGCCCGCCGGTGGCGGTGCCCCGGTGCTGGCCGGGGCGGCGGCGGCGCGCTCGCGCGCGGCCCAGGCGGCGACCGCGCAGCCGCTGGCGTCGCGATCGGTGCAGGCCGACAGGCCCTCGCTGTAGGCCTGGGCCACCACCTGGCGCAGCCGGCCGGCGTCGCGCTCGACCTCGAACAGCCAGCCGGTCTTGAACAGCTCGCCGAGCGAGCGGCAGGCCGGCAGGTCGACCGCGCCGAGCCCGCCGCGACGGGATGGCGGCGCCGGCGGGCCGACGAAGTCGGGGCCCTTGGGGTGCGGGCGCGGCTTGTTCGGGCCGTCGAGCGCCGAACCGCCATCGAACAGGTCGAGGCCGAAGCCACACCCGTACGCGTACAGGCGGGCTGCCTTGGCCCGGTCGGGCGCGACGCCCGCACCGCTGAGCAGCGCGTCCGCAGCGGCGGTGCAAGCCGCGACCTCCCCTGTCCCGTCGGCGCAGGCAGCCAGGCACGCGGTCGGGCCGGCGCAGCTCGTCGTCGGCGCTGACGGTGCGGACGGCGCCGTCGGCGGGTCGGCCGGCGTCGGCTGCGCGGCGACGGGGCCCGCCGTGGCCAGCAGCGCCGCCGCCAGGCCGAGGGAGGGGAGGACTCGAAGCACCCAGCGCGTGGTGGTCGTCATCGGCGGCCGCCATCGTGACACCGGGTCCGGGGGGATGCACGCCATGGCTCTCTCTTAGGGCCCCCGAATGGACAAACTCGCTCGATCTCACGACCGATCCATCCCCGGGGGCTTCGTTGCTCCTCGGTCACGTACCGCCGGGTATGCTCCCTCGTCGCGCCTCCCCGGCGGGGCGCCTCGGTCGCGAGCTCGATCGATTTGCCCATTCGGGGGCCCGTACGCAAGCGCGCCCGGGCCCTTTCGGGCCCCGCCGCCGACTCGCGCCCGCCGGGGCGTGCCTCTATACTGGCGCGGCACGAATGCTCGGTCTGACTGGCAAGTACCAGCTCGAGGCGCGGTTGGGCGGCGGCGGGATGGCCGAGGTCTTCATCGGCAAGACCACGGGCGTCGAGGGCTTCTCGCGCCGGGTCGCGATCAAGCGGGTGCTGGCCGGCTTCTCCGAGAACCCCGACTTCGCGCGCATGTTCGTGGCCGAGGCCCAGCTCACGTCACGCCTGCAGCACCCCAACATCGTGTCGGTGCTCGACTTCGACCGCGACGCCGAGAAGCGCCTGTTCCTGGTCATGGAGCTGGTCGAGGGCAAGGACCTCGACGACCTGATGGCGACCGGCCTGTTGCCGTTCCCGGTCGTGATCTACGTGGTGTGCGAGATGCTGCGCGGGCTCGGCTACGCCCACAACCTGCCGGCCGGCGATGGCGGCCCGCGCGGCATCATCCACCGCGACGTGTCGCCGCACAACGTGCTGCTGTCGTGGGAGGGCGCGGTCAAGGTGTCGGACTTCGGCATCGCCAAGGCCCGCTCGGCCTCCAACGCCACCGCCAGCGTGTTCATCAAGGGCAAGCCGGCGTACATGAGCCCCGAGCAGGCCAACGGCACCAACCTCGACGGGCGCAGCGACCTGTTCGCGGCCGGCATCATGCTGTGGGAGCTGCTGGTCGGGCACCGCCTGTTCGTCGGCGGCACCACCCAGGAGACCCTGGCCAAGGTGCTGTTCCTGCAGGTGCCATGGCCCCGTCAACACCGGGCCGGCGTGCCCGAGGACGTCGAGCGGGTCGCCATGCGCCTGCTCGAGCGTGACCCCAACCACCGCTACCACAGCGCCGAGGACGCCATCGCCGACCTGCTGCAGTGCGCGCTCGCGCCCAAGAGCGGCCGCGACGAGCTGATGAACGCGATGGCCGAGCGCTTCCCGCAGCAGGCGCCGGTGCGCACGGTGCGGCGCTCGATCCCGCCGGGCGCCACCCCACGCGCGGTCAGCGACGGCGCCAGCGCGCCGGTCGCCCTGCCCTACGGCGGCGGCGCCAGCGCCGCGGTGCCGGCGCCGTACGCCGGCGGCGGCAGCGTGTCGACGCCGTATCCCGGCCCGGGCGGCGGCGCCGTCGTCACCTCGCCGTTCGGCAGCGGCGGCAGCGCGCCGTCGGCGGCGCCGGTCGTCGTGCCCGGCCAGCCGACGCCCCCTCCCGGCGGCGTCCCGACGGTGCCCGGCTCGCCGCTGGCGCGCAGCGGCCCACACGCGGCCACCGTCCTCGGCGTGCGCCAGCCCACCCCGGTCGGCGCGGTGATGAGCGCCGACACTCGCACCCTCGGCCCGGCGCCGGCCGCGGCCCGCGCCGTCGCCGCCGTCGAGCGCTCGCCGGCGACCACCCCGCGCTCGTCGTGGATCGTCGTCGGCCTGGCCCTGTCCGGCCTGCTGGCGCTGATCGTGGTGGTCGCCCTCAGCGGCAGCGGCAAGGCCCCGGATCCCGCCCCGGGCTCCGGCTCGGGCTCCGGCCTGGCCGTCGGCGCCCCAGGCGCGAGCACCGACGCCGCCGCGCCCGCGCCGCTGCCGACGCTCGATGCCGCCGTGGCCGCCGTGGTCGACGCGCAGCCGACCCTGACGCCGCTCGACGCCGCCGTAGCCGGCGTCGTCGGCGTCGGGACCCGGCCGAGCAGCGGCTGCACCTTCGATCGCACCAGCCGCGAGCGCGGCACGCTGGCCGTCTTCGTCGAGCCGTGGGCCATGGTCGAGGTCGACGGCAAGAAGGTCGGCCAGACCCCGCAGAGCCCCACGCTCGCGCCCGGCTGCCACGTCGTCAAGCTGAGCAACCCCGACCTCGGCAAGAACGAGCGGCTCAAGGTCGAGATCCGCGCCGGCGAGACCAGGACCGTCGAGCGCACCTGGCGCTGACCTCGCAGCTCAGCGCTCGCTACGCCGCCACCACCCGGCCCATCGCCTCCTGCTCGGCCTGGCCGGCCCGGCGCAGCAGCGCCATCGAGATGGCGCCGCCCTCGTCGGCCGCCAGGTACGCGGCGCGCAGCACCGCGTTCTTGATGTAGCCGCCGCTCATCACGAACCGCCGCGCCAGCTCGCCGGCGTCGATCGGCCCGGCCACCGCCGCCCGGGCCGGCAGCATCGCCTGCCACAGCGCCGCCCGCTGCGCCTCGTCGGGCATCGGCAGCCGCACGTGCAGCGCCAGCCGGCGCCGGAACGCCTCGTCGATGGCCTGCTCGTGGTTGGTGGTGAGCAGGCACACCCCGGTGAACGCCTCCAGCCGCTGCAGGAGGTAGTTGGTCTCGAGGTTGGCGTAGCGGTCGTTGCTCGACTTCACCTCCGTGCGCTTGCCGAACAGCGAGTCGGCCTCGTCGAACAGCAGCACCGCGTGCCCGGCCTCGGCAGCGTCGAACACCGCCGCCAGCTGCTTCTCCGTCTCGCCGATGTACTTCGACACGATCTTCGACAGGTCGACCTGGTACAGGTCGAGCCCCAGCTCCTTGGCGAGGAGCCCGGCCGCCATCGTCTTGCCCGTGCCGGGCGGCCCTGACATCAGCGCCGCCACCCCGCCGCCCTTGCCGACCTTGGCGCCAAAGCCCCAGTCCTCGAGCACCCGCCGCCGCCCACGCACCCGCGCCACCAGCTCGGCCAGCACCTCCATCTGCTCCATCGGCAACACGAAGTCATCCCACGTCTGCGTCACCTCGACCCGGCTCGCCACCCCGGCCAGGCCGGGCTCCAATAGCCCACGCACCGCCTCGTGCACCTGCGCCGCCGTCGGCGTCCCACCTCCCGCCGCCGCCCGCGCCGCCGCCGCCACCCGCGCGATGTGCGCCGCCGGCAGCGCGTAGCGCTCGGCCGCGACCGCGGCCACGGCGGCAGCGCCGAGCGAGCGCTCCCACAAGGAGGCTGCAGCGTCTCCTCGCACACGCGGCAGCTCGAGCCGAACCACGGGCCGGGTAGCCGGGCCGAGCACCGTCGCCGTGGTAGTGCACGTTGCCACGACCGCGTCGGTGTACCCATCGAACTCTGCGATCACGATCGCCCGCGCTGCACCACACAGCGCGTCGATGGCCTCGACCATCGGAATCCGCCCCGCCAGCGCCGCTTCGCGCTGCAGGGTCCGCACCGCCTGACGGACCTGCTCGCCATCCTCACTCAGGCTGCGAGCGTCGAGCACGAGCAGGCCCCGCCCCGTCCCGCCCATCGCGGCCGCGACCGAGCTGGCATCGACCGAGCTGCCGGTCACCAGGATCAGCGCGCACCCGGCGAGCGCAACTGCCAGATCCCCCGCCGCCGTCCCTTCGTGGGAGGCCTCGACCAGCGCCAAGCGCCACGGCATCCCATCTACCTCGTCGTGGCCCAGCGCCAGGGCCAGCGCCCGATCCGTAGGCCGAACCGCCCGCCGAGACGGCGGCAGGTCCGCCTGGTTGGCCGGCCAGTGAACCAGCCCGAGTCGCTGCAGCCGCCCATCGGCTCCGAGCTCGGCCAGCGCCCGACCGGACTGATTCCCGTAGACCGCCCGCCGCACCAGCTCTGCGGTCAGCTCAATGAGGCCCAGCTGTGCCACCTGCGCCCGGACGTCAGGCTCCAGCTCCACTGCGGCCAGCAGCCAGAACACCTCCACCTCGCTCTGCGAAAGCCCAAGGCGTTCGCCCAGCTCGGCCACCAGCGGCAGTCCCCCGCGTGTGGCCCGGATGCGTGCGCTGATCTGGTCTCGCAGCGCAGCGAAGGGGGCGTCGTCGACCTCGGTGCCGCCGAGCGAAAGCAGCTGGTGCGACGCGAGCTGCAGGCGATCGAGCCGGTACGACAAGGCGGTCGGGTAACCCAGGTGCGACATGGCTCCTGTGTCGACCACCGGCGCCGCCGGTTGCCTTTGAGGCAAGGGCCGAGAACTACTCGACTTCCACCTCATGCTGAGTAGCCGCGACGCACTTGGCGCGGTACCGCGCAAGGTCGTCTGGTCCTGGCCGGTCAGCTGGAGGGGGCGGTCCGAGCCAGCGCATCCCCCAGTGCTTCGACCCACCCGACTCGTTCCAGCCGTCCACGAACCGCGTGACCGTTGCCCTCGCCATGGCTGGTGTTCCGAACCGAATCGCGCGAACGGTCGCGTCGACCCACTCCTGTACGACAGGCTGATCCGGAAAACAGATGTCGGCCTTGTGCCGCCAGACCTTGGCATCGTCCTCGACTTGGGTCCGGGGAAAGTCACGACACCCCACGTCCGCGTCATGCCAGGCGACAGGCGACGAGTTGCAAAAGTGGCTCAGTCTGGCCCCCCTGGCCTCAGCCGCGACCCTCTCGCTGGTATCTCGTTTACAGCTCGAGACCATCCCCACCAGCATCAGGAGCGTACAGCGCCCGATCATGGCGACACCTTCCACCAAGGATCGTCTGCTCGATCCCGGTGCCTGCATTCCGGTGGCGGATCGGTGTACACGACCATCCAGGCAGGTGGACGACACGTCGGGCAGGCGCCACCGACCCAGCGTGGTGGGCGGAGCGCCAGCGAGGCGGCCCAGTGACGGCGAAACTCAGGCCAGCTGTTGGGTGTCAGCCAGCCGACCCAGGAGGGGAATGGATCGGACCACCCGTCGTCCAGTCCGCAGGCCCCCCCAAGATCGAGCACCTCCCGCCATCGCCCGCCACTGTGGATGTCACAGGGGTCCCAGTCGCGGAGGTCCGCTTCGATGTCGACCGCGATCCGCTCCATCAAGCCGCGGCAGGTGGCGTCGATGTACGCAAGCTGACGCTGGAGCGCGGCCGGTACGGGCAAGGGACGAGCCGTCCATAGCAGCAGGCCGCCTGCGGCAAGGCCGACAGCCCCGGCCACGACGCCTCGCAGCAGCCAAACTCGCTTGTTCATCGGTCGAATCACGGGGCCTCACCTTCCGATGCCCACGCCTGGACACGGGGACCCTCGAAGGTCCACGAGGGAACGACCACGACAATGCCATGGACCGAGGTTTGCCGGGCCACGGCAGCCGGGACCATATCCTCCGAGATCCAGTCCACGAACCGGGGCGCTCCGTCTTCCTCCTTCTTGGAGGTGAGGTCATAGGAAACCTTGTGAGCCCACTGAACCTTGGCCAGCCGGCGACGACCGTCCTGAGCCTGTAGCCAGATGACTCCGACTTGGCTGCCGCTGACGATCCCCTTGTGTGCGTGGATCGTCTCGACCTCGTCGGCGTGGCGTGCGACGAGCTTGCGGAGCTCGGCACGCCAATAGGCGTCGTTGGTGAACGGCTGCAACCGCTCGCGAACCAGCATCAGCTGCTGGTCGTCGAGGAACTGCGTGTCCTGCTTCGCGCCCTGTTGCCAGTTGCTCACCGCCTGACTCAGGTCCTGCAGGACCTCGCCCCGCTCGCCACCTCGGTTGCCGACTCCGGCATTGGATGCCAGGGTCTGGCGGGTTCCTGCCTCGGTGCCTTTGACAAGGGCTGCTTCCACCATCAAGCCGCTGAGGCTTGCCGTTGGCTTGCTGGCGACTTCGGCCCCGGCCTTGGCGGCCGACGCGCTCACCGCTGATGCAGGGCCGGTGATCGCAGCTCGGACCAGAACGCCAGCGACGCCACCCATCGCGGTGAAGAAGATCGCCATGGCCAGCTCGTTGAGGAAATCCTTGCGCAGCCGTGAGTTGATCTTCTCATCGGCGATCGCCTTCTGCCAGGCGACCGCCACGCCATCGATCGCGAGCTCGACGTGTCCGCGCAACTCGCTTCTCTGGTCGTCGGTATAACCACACACTTCCCCGGGCTCATCCACATGACAGGCCGCGACCGCTTGGTTGTCGACCGCAGCAAAGCGTCCACCGGCCGCGTTGCGCTGCTTCTGGGTCGACATCCCGATCACTCCACCAAGCTCCACCCCGGACCCGGCGACGCCCTTGAAGATCCGCGACTCGACCGTGTGGGCGTCCTCGAGCGCTGCGTGCGCGGCCAGAAGCACCGACTGTTCGAGGTCCTTCGATGCGTCCGTCGTGGGCTGATGGTTGGCCACGAAGTATCCTCTCCGTACACGTGCCAGCGCCTCATAGAACGCCCGCTCGGCTTCTGCGGGCGTGGCCTCACCGTGGTCCTTGCCCTGGACGTGGATCGGTGTGCCGAGGGTCCCTCCGGAAGACAGTCCAGCATGGGCACTGGCCAGGCTCAGCGTGCGCTTCTGCAGCTCCGTGACGCTCTGCTCGAGCTGACGAAGCACTTCGACCTCAAGCCCCGGGCCCACCGGAGCGGCCGACTCGGCCGGCGCGGGTTCAGCGCGCCTGCGGGCCTTGTCGCCCCGCTTTGCGCCGGTCCTGATCTTCTCTTGCTCATTCGACATGGGTAGCTCCTGGTCCCGGTGGTCTCGTCCACCGCGCCCGCCGGTTGCGTGACCGCTTCGCAGAATCCCGCAACCGGCGACAGGCCTGGCCGACACGGGCCGGACTTGGAGGCAACCATGTCCAGCACCGGTTTCGCTCACGCCCTGTCGATCCCGTCCCATGCCAGCGCCGGCGCTCCCGCCCGGGAGCCGACGCTGCGCGACCGCATGAACGCGCTGCGCCAGGCGGCGCCAGCGCCGGCTCCCGCGCCTTCGGCTCGCCTGGCCGCGCTGGCGCCGGTCCCGGCCGAGCCCGCCGCCGCCGCGCGCGTGGAGGCCGGCCCCAGCCTGGCCGCCGAGGCGCCGCCCCTCCGTGCGGTCCGGCCGGCGCCGAGCCACGCGCTGTCGGCGGCGCAGGTCGGCGCGCTGGTCCAGATCATCACGCGCCCGCTCGAGCCGGGCGTCACGGCCCAGGCGGGCCACGCCGGCAAGGAGCACGAGCTGCGGCAGTTCATCGACACGCTCACCTCGGGCGAGGCCCTGGCCCTGCACACCCGGCTGCGGGTCGCGGCGGCCGGCGACGAGGTGGTCGTGGCCTTCGCCCGCCTGCTCGGCGAGCGGCGCGACCGCCTGATGGCCTACCTGGGCGACAGCCGGCGCCGTGCCGCGCTGCGGGCCGCGGGTCGGTGACCTGGTGCGGGTGATCACCTCGTGGTCCCGAGATCTTGCGGGCTTTGGCCACGTCGGCGAACATGCCGTCGCGGTGGTCGGGACGCCGCGCCGAAGGGACAACGCATGAACTCCTGGCCTTGCCGCCTGCTCCGCCCCGGCGCCCTCGCGCTGCTGGCCTTCACCTGCCTGCTCGCGCTCGGCGCGCCCCGGGTCGCCCGCGCCGAGGGCATCGGGCTGGTCGTGGCGGGCGAGCCCGGCAAGGCGCCCTACGTCACCGACGCCATCGCCCCGTGGCTCGGCGACCACGGCCACGAGGTCAAGCTTGGCCTCCTGCCCGACCCCGACCTCAAGAAGCTGGTCGACTGCTTCCTCCTCGACGACGAGGCCTGCGCCCGGCCGATCATCGCCGCCGCCGCCGCCGGCCTGCCCCGCGTCGCCTTCATCATGATCCAGGTCGACCGCGACGCCGCCGGCAACGACGCCGTCACCCTGACCGGCTGGCTCTTCGTCGCCGACGGCGCCGTCCGCGCCGCCGAGCGCCGCCAGTGCGACGCCTGCCGCCTCGACGCCCTCGGCCAGGCCGCCACCGGCCTCATCACCGCCATGATGACCGCCACCGACGCCGGCACCGCCACCCTGTCCCTCACCTCGTCCCCGCCCGGCGCCACCGTCGCCGTCGACGGCGCCCCCGTCGGCGCCACCCCCACCACCTACCAGGTCGCCGCCGGCACCCACCAGGTCACCTTCACCCTCGACGGCCACACCCCCGTCACGCACGACGTCACCATCACCGTCGGCGAGGTCAAGACCCTCGACGCCCCCCTCGCCCCCGCCGGCCCCGGCAAGGGCGGCCGCGGCCCGTCCCGCGCCCTGCCCTACGCCCTCATCGGCGGCGGCGCGGCCGCGCTGCTGGCAGGGGTCGTGCTCGTGGTGATGGACGAGGACGTGCCCGGCCCGGGGTCGCCGTCGGCGCCTCGCCCGACGACCTACCGCGACTCGGCCTTGCCTGGCTTCGGGCTGGCGCTGCTCGGCGGCGCCGCGGCGGGCGCCGGTGTGTACCTGCTCACGCGTAGCCCCGGCAAGGCCAGCGGCCCCACCGCGGCCATCGCGCCCGGCTCGGCCGTGCTCGGCTGGGCCGGGACCTTCTGAACCGTGACCCGCAGCGCAGCCGGCGCGACGCGCCTGGTGCAACGTGACCTGGAGGACCCAATGACGCGTCTTGCATCCCTCGCGGTACTCGTGCTCGCCCTGGCCAGCTGCACCAAGGACGTGCCCGACTGGTGCAACGCCAGCGACATGTCTCGCTGCGGCGCCGGCCAGGTCTGCAACGTCGACACCCAGACCTGCGTCAGCATCGGTGATATGCCCGACGCCGCCGCCTGCTCGGCGACCATGGCGTGCCCGGGCGGACAGTTCTGCGAGGTCTCCGCCGGCATCTGCCACGACTGCGGCGGCCTCCCCGCCCCGGGTGAGTCGGCCGAGCTCTGCACCGCGGCTGCCCCGGTGTGCGACGGCTTTGTCTGCCGCGCCTGCGAGGTCGACGCCGAGTGCGACTCGGGCGTCTGTCTGCCCGACGGCAAGTGCGCCGCGGCCGCCACCGTCCTCTACGCCGCGCCGGCCGACCAGGGAAACGCGGACTGCAACACCCCTGTCACCGCCTGTGACCTCGACCAGGCCCTTGGCCTGGTCACCACGAATCGCTTCATCGTCAAGCTCACGGGGACTGCAGAGTACAATCGTACCCAGTCCATCATCTTGAACG
>JAGPCO010000100.1 GCA_018058095.1 Kofleriaceae bacterium | reverse complement strand
GCGGCCAGGCCGGCGGCGCTGGCCATCACCAGCACCACGCCGAGCCACAAGCGGCGGCGGTGTCGACGGCGACCCCCGGCGTAACTATCGGGGGGGGGCTGGAGAAACCGGACGTCGAGCCGTCATGAACACACTCCCCTGGTACCTGGCCACACCCTCGTGCTGCGGCCTGTCACCTCGTTACGCCTGCGCGGCGGGGTTGTCCAGCCGAAACCGGGCGACGCGGCGCCGTGCCGCACCGTCGCCTCGGTCCGCCAGTCCCCGTCGAACTCGCGGTGGTGGCCTCGAGAGGTCGCAGGCCAAGCTCGAGGTCGGCGCGCAGTACGCTAGCCCCCGGCCTGTCGGTGCAGCATCTTGCGGTGCGGGGTCGATCGCAGCGGGAAGGCGCTCGAGGATCGAGTGAGCGCCGTGCAGCCGGCGCCGCGCCGGCGCCTCAGGTCCGGTAGTCGGCGTTGATCTCGACGTAGCGGTGCGACAGGTCGCACGCCAGGAACCGGGTGCTGGCGCGGCCGAGGCCGAGGTCGACGCGCAGGCGGTAACTCGGCTGCGCCATGACCGCGGCGGCGGCGGCCTCGTCGAAGCCGGGCGCGGCGCGGCCGGCGCGGGCGACCTCGACGGCGTCGAGCCACAGGGCCAGGCGCTCGGGGCGGACGGCGACGCCGGCGTTGCCGACGGCGCACAGCACGCGGCCCCAGTTGGGGTCGCCGCCGGCGATGGCGGTCTTGACCAGCGGCGAGGTGGCGATGCGGTGCGCGACCTTGTGCGCGGCGGCGGCGCTGGGCGCGCCGGTGACCTCGACGGTGACGACGTGGTGCACGCCCTCGCCGTCGGTCATGAGCTGGCGGGCCAGGTCGCCCAGCAGGTCGGTCAGCGCGGCGGTGAAGGCGCGGGCGTCGCGCACGCCGAGCATCCGGGTGCGCGGCTCGGCCGGCGCGCACAACACGGCCAGGGTGTCGTTGGTCGAGGTGTCGCCGTCGACGGCGAGGGCGTTGAAGGTCGGGGCCACCGCCAGCGCCACCGCCCGCCGCAGCGTCGGTGTCGGCAGCGCGACGTCGGCGGTGACGAAGGTCAGCGTGGTCGCCATGTTGGGCGCGATCATGCCGGCGCCCTTGGTGGTGCCGAGCAGGGTCGCGGTGCGCCCGCCGAGGGTGACCTCGCGCCGGGCCGTCTTGGGCCGGCGGTCGGTGGTCATGATGGCCTCGGCGAAGCGGCCAAAGCCGGTCGGGCTGAGGTCGGCCGCGGCCAGCGTGATGCCGGCGCCGACCTCGGGCATGGGCAGCGGCTTGCCGATGACGCCGGTCGAGGCGACCAGGATCTCGCCGGGGCGCACGCCGAGGGCGCGGGCCGCCGCCGCCTGCATGGCGCGGGCGTCGGCCAGGCCGGTCGGGCCGGTGCAGGCGTTGGCGTTGCCGCTGTTGACCACCACGCCGCGCACCTTGCGGCCGGCGCGGATGACCTGGCGTGACAGGAGGACCGGCGCCGCCGCCACCCGGTTGCGGGTGAACACCGCGGCGGCGCTGGCGCCGTCCTCGGCGTCGCAGGCGATGAGGCCGAGGTCGAGCCCGTCCTTGCTCTTGATGCCGGCGCGGATGCCGGCGAAGCGGAAGCCCGGGCACGACAGGGCAGGGGGCGGGGCGGACGGCGAGGCCGAGCGGGTCATGCGGGAGGGATGCTACTCGATCGGGGGCATGCGCGATCCTCGAGGCGCTCGGAGCCGTGGCCGTGGTTGCTCCCAACCGACGGACGGGGATCGATCAGGATCACGGCGGGCGTTCCCGATCACGAGCGCGGCCACGACCACGGGTGCGTCCACGATCACGTCGCCGATCACGCTCACGTCGACGTGGGGTCGACTCGGGATCCAAGGACTGGCGTCCAGCTCGACGTAGACCCGGCGGCTAGCGGGCGCAGCGCGGGCGTGGCGCGTGCATCGGCCGCGGCTCGGCCCGGCGCGCGGCCTCGTCCTCGGACAAGAACTCGCCGTCCCAGCGCCAGGTCTCGATCCACTGCTGGCTGGGCTGGCACGGATCGTCCTCGGGCTCACCGCGGAACCGGGTCACCACCAGGGCGCCGGCGCGGATGGTGATGGGCCCAAGGCCACTGTCGCCGCGGTTGCCGCCGTACACGACGCCGAGCTGGCGCGGCCCGCCGGGCCCGGCCGTGTACACCAGCAGCTTGTCG
Organism: Kofleriaceae bacterium; assembly: GCA_018058095.1. Classification (GTDB taxonomy): domain Bacteria; phylum Myxococcota_A; class Polyangia; order Haliangiales; family Haliangiaceae; genus JABFXX01. Next base: position 24,490 of record JAGPCO010000100.1, on the reverse strand, counting down.
TTGAAGCGCTCGCTGCCGTTGTTGTAGACGACGACGATCGCCGCCTCGGCCACGCCGTCGCCGTCGAGGTCGCCGTAGACGGGCGGCTCCACCGCCAGCCACTCGAACGCCGGGTCGCTCGGCGCCAGCTCGGTCGGCGTCTCGCCGCCGACCACACGGTAGGTCATCTCGCCTTCGCCCTCGAACATCGTGAACTCGTAGGTGCGGTTGGCCCAGTCGACCGCGCCGAGCGGGCCGGCGGCGGCGGCGGGCGCCGCCGAGGTGGCCGTGGTGGCGGGCGGCGCGGCGGTGGGCGCGGTCGTGACCGGCGTGGCAGCGGACCCGCTGCAGCCGGCCAGCGCGGTCAGCGCCGCCAGCGACGTCATCGGTCGAACACGTGGCAGCGTCGGCATCCCGATCGATGCTACCTGATCACCGCCGCGCCATGCCCCACGCCGATGTCACCTGGCTCGACGGGCCCGACCTGCCGCCGGCGCCGGCGCGCCTGCCCAGCCCGTTCGACGAGGGGCCGCCGGCGGCGCTGGCGGTGGCGGCCATGGCTGCCCTGCGGGCGCGCGCGGCGGCCTGGCCCGAGGTGCACGCGGCCGGCCTCGACGCGCCGGGCGGCGGCAAGATGTTCGGCGTGCTGGTGGTGCGCGCTGGCGATGGGCGGCTGGGCGCGCTGCGCGCCTTCTCCGGCACGCTGGCCGGCGCCTGGCACCACCCCGGCTGGTGCCCGCCGCTGCACGACCCGGCCACCCACGACGCCATCCTCACCGCCGGCGCGCCGCGCATGCAGCACCTCACCGCGGTCCTGGCCGCGCTCGACCACCCGCGCTGCCACGCCGCGCTGGCCGGCGCGCTGGCCGCGGTCGACGCGACCGACGCCGCCGCGCTGGCCGCGCTCGATGCCCGCCACCAGGTGGCCCGGGCCGACCGCCACCAACAGCGCGCCGGCCTGCTGCCCGACGACGACGCGGCCCGGCACCGGCTGGCGCAGGCGTCGCGGGCCGACACCGTGGAGCGCCGGCGCCTGCTGGCGGCGCAGGCGGCGGCGCGAGCCCCGCTGGCGGCGGCGGTGGCCCGCTGGCAGCGGCGGCGGCGCGCGCTCGAGCTGCTGCGCGCGGCCTGGTCGCGCCACCTGCAGCGCGCGCTGCACGACGCCGTGGTGGTGCGCGATCGCGCCGGCGCGGCGACGCCGCTGCGCGCGCTGTTTGCGCCGGGCGAACCGGCCACCGGCGCCGGCGAGTGTGCGGCGCCGCGCCTGCTGGCGGCGGCGTTCGCGCTCGGGCTCACGCCGGTCGCGCTGGCCGAACAGTGGTGGGGCGCGCCGCCGGCGACCGGGGCCCGCGTCGACGGCGCGTTCTACCCGGCGTGCGCCCGCAAGTGCGGGGTGATCGTGCCGCACCTGTTGCGCGGGCTCGACGTCGCGCCGGCCCGCCGGTTCGCGCCGCCGGTGCTGGCGCCGGCGCCGCTCGAGGTCGTGTACGAGGACGCCTGGCTCATCGCCATCAGCAAGCCGGTCGGACTCTTGTCGGTGCCGGCGCGTGACCTGGCCATCCGCGACAGCGCGCTGGTGCGGCTGCGCGCGCGCCTGCCCGACGCCACCGGCCCGCTGCTGGTGCACCGCCTCGATCTCGACACCTCGGGCGTGCTGCTGGCGTGTAAGGATCTGGACACCTACCGCCGGGTCCAGGCCCAGTTCGCCGACCGCACCGTCGGCAAGCGCTACCTGGCCGTGGTCGCCGGCGTCGTTGCCGGCGACGAGGGCCAGATCGAGCTGCCGCTGCGGGTCGACCTCGACGACCGGCCGCGCCAGATCGTCGACCCGGTGCACGGCCGCGCCGCCATCACCAGCTGGCGGGTATTGGCTCGCGCCCGCGGTGGCGCCACCACCCGGCTCGAGCTGCGCCCGCACACCGGCCGCACCCACCAGCTGCGCGTGCACTGCGCCCACCCGAGCGGCCTTGGCGCGCCCATCGTCGGCGACCGCCTGTATGGGCACGCGCCCGGCCACGGCGAGGGCGACCGCCTGCTCTTGCATGCCGAGGAGCTGGCGCTGACCCACCCGCACACCGGCGCTCGCCTGGTGATCACCGCACCGGCTTCGTTCTGAGGCGCGCCCGTGGTCACCTGAGGATGGCGCGACCCGCGCGGAGGAGGCTGGCGACCGCCACGGCGTGGTGTCCGCCGTCGACCTCGTCGACCAGCACCTCCTGCCCGTCGGTCCGATCGTCCAGGTTGGGCGTGTCCCCATAGCAGTCGACGACGCGGGACGCGGTGCGCCCCCCGTAGCAGCAGAAGTAGTGCTCCTTGGCGCTCACGACGGTCTCCGCTTGGGTGTGTCCGAGCACGATCGTCGCGTAGTTGGTGCAGTTGCCGAACAGCGTGTGCTCCACGGTCAGATCGCCGCTCACGAAGATCTGCGCGGTCGTCACCAGGTGCGCGGCGCGGAGGTGTCCGAACACGATGAGGAAGCCGGCGCGGAAGCTCTGCTCGATGACCCCACGGACCGTGAGGTCGCCGCGGACGATCAGCGTCGGATCGCCGGCGGCAAGGTGAAGTCCGTCGAGCTCGAGGGGCCCGTCGTGCAGGCGCATCGCCCCGGAGCACACGCTGACGAGGTCGATCACGCCGTCGACCGTCTTGCTCGCCGCGGCCCGATCGATCGCCTGCGCCAGGGGCCGAAACAGCTCGATGGCGCCGGCCTCGTCGATCGGCGTGGTGATCTTGCGCAGGTCGGTCATGACGAGCAGGTGAGCATGGCCGTCGTCCGTTTGTCACGGCGGGGCCCGCGCCGGTGCCGCCTCACGGCGCCGCTCGGTCCGCCCTTGCGGTAGGCTGCGCCGGCGATGGGACACCTCGACGAAGCGCGGTTCGGCGGCGTGGTGCGCGGCTGCGCGGCGTGTGGGGCGGCGGCGCTGGAGCTGCGCACGATCATCGACCGCCAGGTCGGCGTGATGTTCGGCGACGCCGTCGACGACGGCCGCTGGGCCCACGACGGCGAGAAGTTCATCGATGGCGTGTACGCGGCGACGTGTACGGCGTGTGCGGCGGTCGCGTTCGCGTCGGCCGACTGCCCGCGTTGCCACCGCGTCGATGGCCTGGCCGCCGCCCTCGGCGGCAGCGCCGGGCTGGCCGTGCCCAAGCGCTGCCCGGGTTGTGGCGAGGGCGAGCTGACCGCGGTCGGCTTCGCGCCGGGCCGGGTGGTCACCGGCGGCGGCAAGCGCGAGCCGACGCCGCTGGCGGCGCTGGGCGAGCCGGGCTTCCACGTCGCCGCGCTCTTGTGCGACCAGTGCGACTGGACCGCGGTCGCCGACGGCTGCCCGCTGTGCGCCGGGCCGGGGCCGCTGCGGCCGCGACCGTGAGCGAGCCGGCCGCTGGGTCGCCCGCCCCGGCGCCGGTCAGCCTGGGCGCGGCGGCGCGCGTCTGGTTGCGCATCGGCCTGCTCGGCTTCGGCGGCCCGGCCGGGCAGATCGTGCTGATGCACCGCGAGCTGGTCGAGCGCCGGCGCTGGATCGACGACGGTCGCTTCGCCCACGCGCTGTCGTACTGCATGCTGCTGCCCGGGCCCGAGGCGCAGCAGCTGGCGACGTACCTGGGCTGGCTGCTGCACCGCACCGCCGGCGGGGTCATCGCCGGCGCGCTGTTCGTGTTGCCCGGGCTGGCGCTGGTGGTGGCGCTGGCCGCGGTGTACGCGGCGTGGGGCCAGGTACCGGCCGTGGCCTCGGGCCTGCTCGGGCTCAAGGCGGCGGTGCTGGCGCTGGTCGGCGCGGCGCTGGTGCGGGTCGGCCGGCGCGTGCTCACCGGCGGCGTGAGCCGGGCCATCGCCGCCGCGGCCTTCGTCGCCGCGGCGGCGGGCCAGGTGCCGTTCCCGCTGATCGTGCTGGCCGCGGCCGCGATTGGGGCGCTGCTGCTGCGCGGCGGCACCGGCGCACACGCGCCCAGCACCGCCGCCGGCGCCAGCGACGACACGGTGGTCGGCCAGCTGGCGGCGGCCGGCGCGCTGGCGCACACCCGGCCCGATCGCCGGCGCGCGCTGCGGGTGCTGGTCACCTGCGTGCTGCTGTGGGCCGCGCCGCTGGTGCTGACCGCGGCGCTGGCCGGCACCGGCTCGGTGCTGTGGGCGCAGGGCCTGTTCTTCTCGCAGGTGGCGGTGGTGGCCTTCGGCGGCGCCTACGCCATCCTGGCCTACGTCGGCGCGCGCGCGGTCGGGCTCGGCTGGCTGGCGCCGGGTGAGATGGTCGACGGCCTCGGCCTGGCCGAGACCACGCCCGGCCCGCTCATCCTGGTGGTGACCTTCGTCGCCTACCTCGGCGCCCACCGCGACCCCGGCGCGCTGTCGCCGGCGCTGGCCGGCCTGCTCGGCGCGCTGCTCACCGCCTGGGTCACGTTCGTGCCGAGCTTCCTGTGGATCTTCCTCGGCGGCCCGTACGTCGAGGCGATCCGGGCCCAGCGCCGCCTCGGCGCCGCCCTGGCCGGCATCTCCGCCGCCGTCGTCGGGGTGATGGCCAGCCTGGCGCTGTGGTTCGCGCTGCACGTGCTGTTCGCCCGCACGGCGCCGGTCACGCTCGGCCCGGTCACGCTGGCCGCGCCGGTGTGGTCGTCGGCGCAGCCGCTGGTGCTGGCGCTCGCCGTCGGCGCCGGCCTCGCGCTGTGGCGGCGCTGGCCGGTCCCGCTGGTGCTGGCGGTGGCGGTGGCGGCGGCGGCGCTGGCGCGCGGCCTGGCCTGACGACGTACCGGCTACCGGCCCATCTTGCGCTTGAGCTCGGCCAGCTCGTCGTCGAGGCGGGTGTCGAGCTCGGCCCGGCGCGCCTGGGCCTCGGCCCGCGCCGCCGCCGCCTCGGCCACGTAGTCGCGCGCCGGCGCCGGGGCGGGGCGCGCGCCGGGCCGGCTCGCCGGCGCGGCGTCGGCCTCGATCGCCACCTCGCCGCAGCGCTGGCAGCGGTAGCCGCGGTCCTTGGCCTTCACCACGTCGACGAAGAACGCCCCGGCCGAGGTGGTCACCTCGACCTCGACCATCTGTGCCTCGGCCTGGCACGACGGGCAACGGGCGACGAACCGCTCGCCGCCCGGCACCACCCGCGTCTTCTCACCACCGTGCAGCAGCCACCACATGCCCCGGGCGTACCAGCCGGCCCGGTCGGGATCAAGCGCGACGCCGCAGGCCCCGGCCACGGACACGAGGCCAGGTAGCCCAGCCCGCGCGCCACGCGCCGACGGGCGCTTACGCGCTCGGGGTCAGCAGGCGGCGCAGGTCGTCGTCGAGCGTGGCGCGGATGTGGTTGATGGTGCGGCCGCGCAGGCGCTCGCGGGTGGCGCGGAACGGGAAGCGGCCCAGGCCGGCCAGGCGGGTGGCCTCGGCCCGGGCTCGCTCCATCACCTCGGTTGGCGCCACCACCTCGTCGAGGTAGCCGGCGCGGGCGGCCCCGGCCGGGTCGTAGATGTGGGCCAGCTGGGTGGCGCGGGTCAGCTCGGTCGGCAGCAGCCGATCGCGCGCCAGCTCCATCGCCAGCACCGGCACCGGCAGGCCGATCGCCACCTCGTTGAGGCCGAGCTTGAAGTCGCCGGCGGCGCCGACCCGGACGTCGCCGGTCAAGAGCACCAGCGCGCCGCCGGCCATGGCGTGGCCGGTGCACGCGATCACCAGCGGCACGGCGGCGCCGTACAGCCGCAGCAGCAGCTCGCTGCCGCGGCCGAGCAGCGCGGTCGCGTTGGCCGGCCCGCTCATCATCACCCGCAGGTCGAAGCCGGCGCAGAACCGGCCGTCACGCCCGGCCAGCACCATCGCCCCGGCCTCGGCCTCGGCCCGGTCGAGCGCGCCGAGCAACGCGCCGATCATGTCCATCGACAGGGCGTTGGCCTTGCCGTCGTCCATGGTGACGACGGCGACGTTGTTCGCGAGCGCGTAGGAGACGAGGTCGGCCATGCGGCCACGGTAGCAGAGCTTCAGAACGAGCGGCCGAGCGCGAGCTGTCCGCGCACCGTGTCCCCCAGCCCGTCACCCTTCAGGCCGAACTCGAACGACCAGCGCGGACCGGCCACGCCCAGCGCGACCCCGGCGTTGCCAGCCATCACCTGCTCCCACACCCACGCCCGCTCCGGTGTCCGGTCGATCTCCGCGAACAGGACCAGGTAGCGGTCCTGGCCACTCCGATCGCGCGTGCTGACCGTGAGGTTGGCTTCCCCGGTGGCGACCACGAAGTAGCTATAGCCGGCGTTCTCGGTCCCGGGGGTGTAGTCCACGTCGTAGACCGCGGTCTTGCGTGCGCCGCCCGCTGCGCCGACGCCTCGAGGCCCGTGGCCAGCCCGTGCCGGACCGCCACGGCCGGGTTCAGCGCTGGCATGTTGTCATCGCCCACCTGCACGCTGGCCAGGGCCGTCGACACGGTGACACGGCTCGTGCCCGGGGGCAGCGCGCGCGCCGACTGCAGGTAGCTTCGCCCGCCGCACCCGGCGGCCGTCAGCACCAGCCCGAGAGCGGGGACCACGAACGACGGCATCGACGCTGGCATGCCGTCAGGCTAGGCCGCCGGCGCCGACGGCCGAAAGCTCCGATGGTTCGGATTCGACCAGGTCCGTGATCTGCGGCGCGCGATCGGCGTGACGGCGGTCGCACCGCCGGGCAGCCGCGGGCAGCCGCGAGCTACGCCAGGAAGCCCTTGGCGATGCCCATCAGCTCGACGTTGGCGGCGACCGACTTGGCGAAGGCGTCCTTCTCGCCGGCCGACAGCTCGAACTCGAACACGCGCTCGGCGCCCTTGGCCGACAGCTTGACCGGCACGCCGACGAAGGCGCCCTTGACGCCGAACTCGCCCTGCAGCTCGACCGAACACGGCAGGATGCGGCCCTGGTCGCGCACGATGGCCTCGACCATGAGGCAGGTGCCGGCGCCCGGCGCCAGCCAGGCCGAGGTGCCGATGAGGCCGGTCAGCGTGGCGCCGCCCTTCTTGGTGTTCTCCACCACCTCGGTCAGCTTCTCGGCCGACAGGAACTTGCCGACCGGCACGTTGCCGATGGTCGCGGTCGACAGGATGGGCACCATGTCCTTGTCGGTGTGGGCGCCGAGCACGATGGCCTGGACGTCCTCGACCGACACCCCGGCCGCCATGGCCAGGTAGGTGCGGAAGCGGGCCGAGTCGAGCACGCCGGCCGAGCCGACCACGCGCTCGCGCGGGAAGCCGGTGACCTGCTTGGCCACGAACACCATGGCGTCGAGCGGGTTGGACACGACGATGAGCACGCACTCGGGCGCGTGCTGCTTCACCGCGGCGCAGATGTCGCGCACGATGCCGGCGTTGATGCCGATGAGCTCCTCGCGGCTCTGGCCCGGCTTGCGCGGCACGCCGGCGGTCATGACCACCACGTCGGCGCCGGCGATGGCGTCGATCTTGTCGGTGGCGACGAAGCGGGTGTTGTTGAAGCCCTCCCACGCCCCGCACTGGGTGAGGTCGAGCGCGCGGCCCTCGGCCGGGCCCGGCTTGATGTCGACGAGCACCAGCTCACCGAGCTCCTTGAGCACGGCCCACTGGGCGACGGCCGCGCCGACGTTGCCGCCGGCGCCGATGATGGCGATCTTGGGACGCTTGATCATGACCTGGTTCCTCCGGCCCGGTTGATAGCGCCGGCCGCGTCGCCTTGGCAAGGCGAGGGCGGGGCGATACGGTCGGGCCTGGAGGATTCCTTGTCCAAGCACATCACGACGTTCAAGGGTTGGGCCGACACCTTCCGGGTCGATCTCGAGGCGCTCAAGGCGGTGGTCGAGTCGTCGTCGGCGGCGGCCGACGCGCGCAAGCTGTGCGCCGGCTCGCTGCTGTACCTGGTGATGCGGCTCGATCTCGTGCCGGATCACGAGCAGGGCATCGGCGTCCTCGACGACGTCATGGTCATGCGCACGTGCGCGGCCCTGGCCAGCAGCCACGACCTCGGCACGCTGCCGGCCGCGGCCGAGGTCGCCCTGGGCCGGATGGCCAACGAGGCCGATCAGGTCGCCACCTTCCTCGGCGCCAGCGTGGCCGACAAGTTCAAGGCGTACTGCAGCAAGCTGGCCGAGACAACCGTACGCGGCAAGAGCGCGGCCACGGTGATCGCCGACGCCGCGGTGCGGGCCGCCCTGTACCAGGACATCGACGACGAGGCCAAGAAGTCGGTGCCGGTGATCATCACCGACGCGGCCGACGCCGAGCTGCGCCTGCGCAGCTACTTCGAGCACAAGCTGGGCAAGGGCGCGAGCTGATGCGCGCGTTCGCCCACGCCCTGGCTCGTCCACCGGTCGCCGCCGCGGTCGCCGCCGCGGTCGCCGCCGCGCTGCTGCCGGCCGGCCCGGCCGCGGCCGACTCGTTCGACGACCTGGCTGCCAAGGCGGTGCCGCTGCGCACCGCCGACAGCGTGATCTGGCCGCTGACCGCGACCTGCGAGCGCGGCGACGAGCTGACCCGGCGCCAGTGCCGGCTGCTGCGTGAGCGGGCCGTGGCCCGCCTGCGTGGCCGGACGCTGCTGGTCGACGCCACCGGCGCGTTCGAGGTCGGCGCGTTCGACGCCGCCAAGAAGGCGGCGCCGCTGACCCTGCGGGGCTGCGTCGCCTGTAGCCCGGTCACCGTCGACGGCGCGCCATGGCGCATCGTCGCCACCACCCCGACCGTGGCCGGCGCGGCGGCGACCACGCCGAGCGCGGACCCGGCCATCATCCACCAGACCAGCCGGGTGTTCGGCAACGAGGCCGGGGCGGTGGCGTGGCGGACCCAGGTCGTGCCGCGCCTGCGCAGCCAGCTCCTGGTCACCGTGCCGGCGCAGCCGACCATCGTGGCCGCGACCGGGGCCGCCGGCGCCCGCACCCTGGTGGTGGAGGCGGTCGGCTACCGGGTGTTCGACCCGTGTGATGGCGGCGTGGTGTGCGCCAGCCCGAGCTCGAGCCAGGGCGCGGTCGACAAGAAGGCGTGTGGCACCACCATCGTCGACGGCGCCGCCGCCGGCGAGGTGGTGGTCGACGAGCTGACCCGCGACATGATCCTCGACGGCCTGCGGCCCCGGCTGGCCGTGGCCCAGGCCTGCTTCGAGGAGCACGGCCAGGCCGGGTCCGCCACCCTCAAGCTGACCATCGGCGGCGACGGCACCATCGTCGCCCTCGAGCAGCGCGGCGACTTCGTCGGCTCACCGACGGCGGCCTGCATCGACGCCGCCATCAGCCAGGCCCGCTTCCCGCGCTCGCGCAAGGCGCGCACCCGGATCAGCTACCCGATCTCGCTGCGCTGAGCGATACTGCGGCGTGCCCCCGCCGTCGCTGCCCGGGTCCGTGCTGGTCGTGCTGTCGGCGGCCTGCTCCTTCGATCCGGCGGGCGGCCCCGATCCGACCGGTGACGGCGGCCAGCCCGCTCGGGTCGACGCGGCCAGCACGGGCGACGGCGGCGGCGCGCTGGCCGACGCCGCGCCACCCTGCCCGAACTCGCCGCTGCCGTTCACGCCGACCAGCTTCGATCCGTGCGCGCTGCCGGCCCCGCTCGGGTCGTTCACCGTCGACGACCGGCTCGAGCTCGACACCGACGCCGGCACCGCCCGCTACGATGGCGTGCTGATCGACCTGGCCACCGTGGAGCTGACCCAGCCGCTCGGCCCGCCGATCCAGGCCTGGGTCGTGGTCGACCTGACGGTCGGGGTCGCCGGCGAGATCGTGGTGCGTGGCCCGCAGCCAGGGCTGATCGTCGCGCTCGGCACCCTCGTCGTTGCCGGCCGCGTCGACGCCAGCGCGCGCGCGCTGCAGCCGGGACCGGGCGGACAGGACTGCCCCGGCACCGCCGGCAGCGGCCGTGGGCTCGGCGGTGGCGGTGGCGCCTTCGGCGACGCGCCCATCGGCGCGATCAGCGGCCAGGTCGCGGGCCGGGGCGGCGGCACGGCGCAGAGCGACGGCGGGCCCGCCGGGGTCCCGGCCACGGCGCAGGAGCCGACCCCGCTGCGCGGCGGCTGCGGCGGCGGTCTTGCCGTGGGCGGCGGCGGGCCGGGTGGCCGGGGCGGCGGCGCCGGCGGCGGCCTGCAGCTGGTGGCCGGCGACCAGCTGGTGGTCAGCGGGGAGATCGTCAGCAACGGCGGCGGCGGCGAGGGCGGGGTCGGGCGAGGCGCCAGCACCCTCGGTGGCGGTGGGGGTGGCGGCGGCGCCGGCGGCCTGCTGGTGCTCGAGGCGCCCGCGATCACGATCTCGGGCCGGGTCCGCGCCAGCGGCGGCGGTGGTGGCGAGGGCGGGGACAGCAACCAGGGCGATCCCGGGGTCACCGCCCGCAGCAACGAGCTCGCCCCGGGCGGCACCGGCGGCGGCGGCGGCGACGGCGGCGCAGGTTCGGTCGGCGCCAGCGCCGGCACCGACGGTGGCCCCAGCGCCGACGGCGATGGCGGCGGCGGCGGCGGCGGCGGCGCGGGCATGACCTGGTTCATCGCGCCGCCGGGTCGCCTGACCTTGTCCGGCGCCGACGTCCCGTCGCCACGGACCCGGCCGCTGCGCCCGTAGCGGGCCCCGCGGCGCCGTCCCGGCCTTCCCGCCGGCGCGGCTCTGTGCCAGAACCCGGCCATGACGGTCGATCAGCTGCTGACCACGTTGTGGCAGGACTACACCCGCTCGACCCCGCAGGCCGAGCGGATCCACGCGCTGCTGGCGGCGCGCGGCGAGCGGGTCGACAACGATCACGTCGCCCTGCGCACGTTCGACCTCGGTGGCCTCGGCATCGACGCCCTGGCCCGCCCGTTCGTCGCCCTCGGCTGGGCGCCCCGCGCCGACTACCGCTTCGTCGACAAGCACCTGCGCGCGCGCTACTGGCAGCACCCCGATCCGGCCCTGCCCAAGGTCTTCATCAGCGAGCTGCTCGTCGACGAGCTGCCGGTCTGGGCCCAGGACCTGGTGCGCGGCCTGGTCGCGCAGCTGCCGCCCGGCTTCGCCGACCGCGCCGACCTGGCCTGGGCCGGCCGGCCCTGGCAGGTCGATCACGCGACCTACAGCCGCCTGCTGCCAGCGTCGGAGTACGCGGCGTGGGTCACGGCCTTCGGCTTCCGCGTCAACCACTTCACGGTCGCGGTCGATCGCCTCACCACCTTCGCCGACCTGGCCGACGTAGGCCGCTTCCTCCAGGCGCACGGCTTCGTCCTCAACGAGGCCGGCGGCCTCATCAAGGGCAACCCGGGCGAGCTGCTCGAGCAGTCGTCGACCCGGGCCGACGCCGTCGACGTCGCGTTCACCGACGGCGTGTATCGGGTCCCGTCCTGTTACTACGAGTTCGCGCGGCGCTACCGCGACGCCAGCGGCGCGCTGTTCCACGGCTTCGTGCCGGCCTCGGCCGATCGGCTGTTCGAGTCGACCAACGTCGGGCCGCGCGCGCCCTGACGAGCCGGCGTCGATCCGCCGCCGCGGCCGGTCAGAACCGCGGCGGCGCCAGCACGCCGATGCGCTCGATCGTCAGGACGTCGCCGACGCGGCGCCCGACCACCCACACCAGGTACCCGGGGCCGGCGATCCGCGGTCGGGCCAGCGCGCCGGCCAGCTCGAGGTGGCGCCCGCCGCTCTGCAGCACCAGGACCTGGCCAGCCCGCACGACCGGCCCGACCCACGGCCGACCCAGGCCGGCCACGTCGTCGAGGTGGAGCAGGCCGTCCCCGGCGCGAAACCGGACCCCGACCAGGCGCGAGGTCATCTCCCGCAGCTCGTCGTCATCCGCGACCACCACCGCGGCGTCGGCCGGGGCCGGGCTGACCGGCGGCTGGGCCGCGGCGGCGCGGGTCAGCGCCAGCCCGAGCAGCGCGGCGAGGAGCGGACGCACGCCGTCACAACCCGGCGAAGAAGTCGTTGAGCTCGAGCAGGATGTCGACGTCGATGTGGACGAACTGCACGCCCATGCCGGGGTCGGGGCCGTCGCTCGACCACCGCACCAGCGAGGTCAGCTGGTAGCGGCGCGGGTTGCCGGGCAGCTCGAGCTCGAGCAGCAGCGGGGTGCCGACGGCGGCGACCCGGGTGGTGGCGATGAAGGCGCCGCCGACGCCGATGTTGCGGGTCTCGGCCTCGGACCAGGCGGCCTCGTCACCGAGCCGGAACCGCACCGGCACCTGCCGGCCTGGTCGGACCGCTCCGCGGAAGCCGCGTCGTCGCTCGTGCCGGAACCGTTCCCCCACCGGGTCCCATCGTAGCAGAGGCCGCGCCCGCTCGGGCGCCCGTCCCCCTTTACCCCGGGCCGCCCGTCCTTTAGGTTCGCGCGCGTGAAGGTCCACTTCGTCGGCATCGGCGGCACCGGCATGGGCGCCGTGGCGGGCCTGCTCGCGCAGGCGGGCCACGACGTGCGTGGCTCGGACACCGCCGTGTACCCGCCGATGAGCGAGCAGCTGGCCGCGCTCGGGGTCCCGGTCGCCACCCCGTACGGCGCCGGCAACCTGGCCTGGCAGCCCGACGTGGTGGTGGTCGGCAACACCCATGGCAAGGACCACGTCGAGGTGGCGGCGGCGCGGGACCACGGCCTGACCCTGACCTCGTTCCCGGCCGTGCTCGGCGAGCAGTTCCTGCGCGAGCGCCACGCCATCGTCGTCACCGGCACCCACGGCAAGACCACGACGACGTCGATGATCGGCCACGTCCTGGTCGAGGCCGGGCGCGACCCCAGCCTGTTCGTCGGCGGCGTGCCGATCGGCCTGGGCCACGGCTGGCGCCTGGGACGCGGCGACGACTTCGTGGTCGAGGGCGACGAGTACGACACCGCCTTCTTCGACAAGGGCTCGAAGTTCCTGCACTACCACCCGCGCTCGGCGGTGCTCACCTCGATCGAGCTCGACCACGTCGACATCTTCACCGGCCTCGACGCCATCGTCGCCACCTTCCGCCGCTTCGTCGAGCTCATTCCGGCCGACGGGCTGCTGGTGGTGGCGGCCGATTCGCCATCGGCGCTGGCGGTGGCGGCCCAGGCCCGGTGCCGGGTCGAACGCTACCTGGTCCTCGACGACGGCGTCGACGCGCCGCCGGCCGACGTGACGTGGTGGGCCACGAGCCTCGAGATCCGCAAGTCCGGCCGGACCGCGTTCGACGTGTACCGCGGCCAGGAGCGGCTCGACCGCTTCGAGACCGTCCTGGTCGGGCGCCACAACGTCGCCAACTGCCTGGCCGCCATCGCCATCGCGGTCGGCCGCGGCGTGCCGGTGGCCCAGGTCCGGCGCGGCATCGCCACCTTCGCCGGGGTGCGGCGACGGCAGGAGCTGCGCGGCGTGGCCGGCGGCGTCACCGTGCTCGACGACTACGCGCACCACCCGACGGCGGTGCGCGAGACCCTGCGCGCGCTGCGCGAGCGCTTCGCCAAGCGGCGGCTGGTCGCGGTGTACGAGCCGCGCTCGGCCACGTCGCGCCGCAGCACGTTCCAGGCCGAGTTCGCCGAGGCCTTCGCGCTGGCCGACGAGGTGGTGATCGGCGGCATGTACGACCCGAGCAAGATCCCGCCGGCCGAGCGGTTCGATCCGGCCCGGCTGGCGTCCGATCTGCGTCAGGCCGGGACCAAGGCCAGCTTCGTGCCGGAGGTAGCCGACATCGCCAGCCAGCTGGCGACCTCGACCGGCCCGGGCGACGTCGTGGTCGTGCTGTCGTCGGGTAGCTTCGATGGCCTGCACGACCGCCTGCTCGACGCCATCGGCGACGCCACCCGCCCGGCCCGGCGTGGCCACATGCCGGAGGTCCGGGCCCTGCTCGAGCGGTGTGGCCTGGCCGGCGAGCGCGCCTCCGACGACGACTTCGCGCCGTTCTTCGCGCTGTCCAACGAGCGCGGCATCATCGGCTGCGTCGCCCTCGAGGTGCTCGGCGAGGACGCCATCCTGCGCGCGCTCGCGGTCGACCCCGAGGCGCGCGGCGGCGGCTATGGCTGGATGCTGGCCGACATGGCGGTGGCCCACGCCCGCCACCGCGGCGCCCGCCGCATCTACCTCCTGACCGACAGCGCCAGCGACTTCTTCGCCGCCAAGCTCGGCTTCCGCGTGGTCGACCGCTCGACCACCTCGGCCGAGGTCGCGTCGTCGGCGACCTTCCGCGCCTCGGCTGGATCGACCTTCGTCGCCATGCGCCTCGATCTGTAGTCCGGCGCCGCGCCCGGTCAGGCTACGGCACGCACTCGCACACGAACACCTGCTGGTTCGTGCACGTGAAGTCGTCCCACGTCCCGGGTGCGGTGCCGGCGACGTCGTAGGCCAGGTCGAAGCAGTTGCGGCCATCATCACGCAGGGTGTCGGTCGCGCCCTGGTACTCGGGGCCGTCGAGCTGAGGCGCCAGGGGCGGCCCCATCGCCGGCCGGGTGCCGTCGACCCACTCGATGTACGAGGCGCCGTTGGGCCCGGCCCAGCGCAGGCCGATCCAGGCCCAGCCGTTGCCGGGCAGGCCGAGCAGGGCGGTGTGCACGGCCAGCGCCAGGCCCTCCCCGCTGGTCTCGAACACCGCCAGCTGCTGGCCGTCGCCCTGGCACAGCGTGAAGGCGCCCTTCCAGCTCTGGCCCGACCCGAATCGGTACCGGCTCGGGGCCCCAGGGACCACCTCGTACGTGGTGGGGCAGCGGGCCGGGCCGGCGTCGGCCGCGCCGGCGCGGGCATCGACGCCGGCGTCGGCCGCGCCTTCACCCGCGTCGACGTTGCCGGCGCCCGGGGTCGGCTCGAACGAGCAGGCCGCGAGCAGCACCAGCGAGGTCAGGCAGCACGAGCGGGGCACCCCCCAAGGTGTGCCACAACCGCAGCACGGCCGGGAGGCCAACCGGCGGAAGGGGCTCGTGCCCGTGCCTGTGCCCGATCGGGCGGGTAGGCATGTCACGGCCGGTGCCGCCCGAGCGATCGGGCACGGGCACGGGCAGGTGGCCGAGTGCGAGCACCGCCGCTGCGCGGTGGGGCTCCGCGTCCCGCTACGGCGTGTCCATCTCGAGCGCGCGCGGCTTCTTGGGCAGGCCCGGCATCAGCATCATGTCGCCGGCCAGCGCGACCCAGAAGCCGGCGCCGGCCGAGACCTTGACCTCGCGCACGGTGATGGCGAAGTCGGTCGGCCGGCCCAGCCGCTTGCCGTCGTCGGACAGCGACCACTGCGTCTTGGCCACACACACCGGCCAGGTCGCGGCGCCGACGGCGACCGCCTGGTCGAGCTGCTTGCTGGCCTCGGCGGTCCACACCACCTCGCGCGCGCCGTACACGCCAGTGGCGATGGCCGCCAGCTTGGCCTTGGGGTCGTCGGTCGGCGCGTACAGCGGCCGCAGCGGGCGCGCCACCTTGGCCGAGGCGAGGACGGCGCGGGCCAGCGCGGCCGCGCCCGGGCCGCCGTCGGCCCAGTGGTCGCTCGGCACCGCCACCACGCCGAGCGCGGCGGCGCACTTCTCGATCGCGGCCAGGCTGCCGGGCGGATCATCGCTGCGCCGGTTGATGGCCACCACCGGCTCCTTGCCGAAGCGGCGCACCGCGGCGACGTGGGCCTCGAGGTTGCCCAGGCCGACGGCGACGTCGCCGCCGCCGTGCGCGGCCAGCGAGCGCGCGGTCACCACCAGCACCACCGCGGCGGCGTCGAGCTCGGCCGAGGTGCACTTGATGTCGAAGAACTTCTCGCCACCGAGATCGAAGCCGAAGCCGGCCTCGGTCACGACCCAGTCGGCCAGGGCCAGCGCGGTGTCGGTGGCGATGACGCTCGAGCAGCCGTGGGCGATGTTGGCGAACGGGCCGCCGTGCACGAAGGCCGGGGTGCCCTCGGCGGTGCGGACCAGGTTGGGCCGGGTCGCGTCGGCCAGCAGGGCCATCATCGCCCCGACCATGCCGGTGTCGGCCGCGGTCACCGGCGCGCCATCGCGGCGCAGGCCGACGATGATGCGGCCCAGGCGGGCCCGCAGGTCGGCCCGGTCGCGGGCCAGGCCGAGCACGGCCATGACCTCGGACGCGGCGGTGGCGATGAAGCCGGTCTGGCGCGGCACGCCGTTGCCGTGGCCGAGGCCGACGATGATCTCGCGCAGGGCGCGGTCGTTCATGTCGACCACGCGAGGGAAGTGGGTCTTGCGCACGTCGAGCCCGAGTTCGGTCGCGAAGTGCAGGTGGTTGTCGACCGCGGCCGCCAGCAGGTTGTGGGCGGCGGCGATGGCGTGCAGGTCGCCCGTGAAGTGCATGTCGATGCGGTCGGACGGCACCAGCTGAGCCCGGCCGCTGCCGGTGCCGCCGCCCTTGGCCCCGAACAGCGGGCCGAGCGAGGGCTGGCGCAGCGCCACCACGGCGTGTTCACCCAGGGTGCGCAGGCCGTCGGCCAGGCCGATGGCCGTCGTCGTCTTGCCCTCGCCCTGCGCGGTCGGCGTCATGGCCGAGACCAGGATGAGTCGGCCGCGCCGCTTGCCGACCACCGGCTCGAGCTTGGCGCAGTCGCGGCCGTACGGGATGAGGTGATCGTGGGACAGGCCGAGCAGGTCGGCGATGGGTGCGAGCGTCATCGCTCGGCAGTGTCGCCCAGCGCCTGGCCGGGCGCCAGCGCGCGCGGCGCCTGCGGCCGGCAGGTTGCACACGGCCGTTCGCGTCGATCGCCGATTCTCCGACGGGGCGCATGCGGTTGGCGCTTGACGATCGTGACCGCGCGCGGGCACGGTGAACGCATGACGCGGACCTGGTCGTGGCTGCTGGGGAGCGCGCTCATCGCCTGCGCCGGCGGACCACCCGGCGCCGGCGCCGGCGTCGATGGGGCCGCCGCCGGTGACGGACCGGGCGCCGACGCCGCGCCGGCGCGACCGCTCCGCATCGCCGTCGTCTCCGACCTCAACGGCAGCTACGGCAGCACCCGCTACGAGGCGTCGGTGCACGAGGCGGTGGCCGAGCTCATCGCCCGCGCGCCGGACCTGGTGCTGTCGACCGGCGACATGGTGGCCGGGCAGCAGGCTGGCCTCGACTACCGCGCCATGTGGACGGCCTTCCACGCCGCGGTGACCGAGCCGCTGGCCGCCGCCGGCATCCCGCTCGCGGTCACGCCGGGCAACCACGATGGCTCAGGTTATTCGGCCTTCGCCGGCGAGCGCGCGGTCTTCGTCGACGAGTGGCAGGCGCGCCGGCCGGCGCTGCCGCTGGTCGTCGACGAGTATCCGAGCCGCTACGCCTTCACGCTTGGCCCGGCCCTGTTCGTCAGCCTCGACGCCACCCGGGTCGGCCGGTTCTCTGCGGACGAGCGGGCCTGGGTCGAGGCGGCGCTGGCCGCGGCCGATCGGCCGGTGACGATCGCCTTCGGCCACGTCCCGCTACACCCGTTCTCGCAGGGCCGCGAGGACGAGGTGCTGGGGGATCCGGCGCTGGAGGCGGCGCTGGTCGCCGGCGGCGTCGACCTGTTCGTGTCGGGCCACCACCACGTCTACTACCCCGGCCAGCACGACGCCCTGCGCGTGCTGTCGATGCCGTGCCTGGGCGCCGGCCCGCGCCGCCTGGTCGGCGACGCCGCGGTCGCGCCGCGGGCGTTCGTGCTGCTCGAGGTCGACGACGACGGCGTGCGCTCGGTCGAGGCCTTCGCCGAGTCCGACTGGTCCACCCCGGTGGCGCGCGCGGGGCTGCCGGCCCGGCTCAGCCACGCCGGGGTAGTGATCGACCGCGACGATCTGGTCGTCCCGGCAGGCCGCTGACGACCGCCGCACCGCGCCGGTCGACGAGGCCTGCGCGCGTCTGATGCCCCGACACATCATCGGGCCCTCGTGCCCATCCCCGCGGCCTGCCGGCGCGCTGCCACCGGCGGTGATCCACCCCACGCCGCGTCATCCGCGGCGGGTTGCCGACGCTCTGAATGGGCGGGTAGCCTGGCCGTCCAAGCCCGCACCCCACGGAAGGAAGTCCCATGCGCCTGAACCTGCCTGTCCTCGCCTCGCTCCTGGCCACCCTCGCCCTCGCCCCCTCTCTGGCCGCGGCGAAGTCGTACACGGACAACGACGCCCAGGTGACGCAGGACTGCGCCAGCGACCCCGAGGCCTCGGTCGACGGCAACAACATCACCCTGACCCTGGTCGGGGCGTGTTCCACCATCTCCGTCAACGGCAACAACATCACGGTGCGGGCCGAGTCGATCAAGGCGCTCGCGGTGATGGGCAACGACAACAAGGCCTACGTCGTCGCCGCCGGCTCGGTGTCGGTGATGGGCAACGGCAACACGGTTCGCTACGGCAAGGGGCTCGGCAAGGCCAAGAAGCCGAAGGTCCGCAACCTCGGCAGCAAGAACTCGGTGAAGAAGGGCAAGGAGTAGCGGCGGCCGCGGCGGCCTGGCCCTGGCATACTGTGGGCCGATGCCGCTGCCCGTCGACGACGCCCTCGCCGCCGCCCGCGCCGCCACCGCCGCCGCCGCCGAGCTGCTGGCCGGGGTCCGCGCCACCGACGTGCGCGGCAAGGGCAACCCGCGCGACCTCATCACCGAGTGGGACCCGCGCAGCGAGCGGGTCATCCGCCAGGTGCTGCACCGGCGCGCGCCCGGCGTGCCGGTCGTCGGGGAGGAGGAGGGCGCCGACGGCGAGGTCGGGCCCGACGGCCAGCGCTGGCTGGTCGACCCCATCGACGGCACCGTCAACTTCGCGCACGGCCTGCCCCTGTGGTCGATCGTCGTCGCCCTCGAGGATCCGGACGGCATCGCCGTCGGCGTGGTCGACGCGCCGGCGCTGGGCTTCTGCGCCTGGGCCCGGCGTGGCGGCGGGGCCTGGGTGTCGACCCGGGGCGGCCCGGCCGAGCCGCTCGCGGTCAGCGCCGTCGCCGAGCTCGGCCGCGCCCTGCTGGTGACCGGCTTCCCGGCCGACCGCGCCAGCAACCCCGACAACAACCTGGCGGCGTGGGCGCATCTACAGACCCGGGCCGGCGACTGCCGCCGCCTCGGCTCGGCCGCGCTCGATCTGGTGATGGTCGCGCGCGGCTGGTTCGACGGCTACTGGGAGCGCCGCCTGCACCCGTGGGACGTCGCCGCCGGTGCGCTCATCGTCGCCGAGGCCGGCGGGCGCGTGACCAGCACCACGGGCGGCCGGTTCGACCCGTGGACGGGCGACGTGCTGGCGTCGAACGGTGGTATCCATGAGGCGCTCCGCGCCGCCCTGGCCGAGGTCCCATCGTCCGGCGCTTCGAGCCCCTGATCCCGCCCGCTGCCCGGCATCACCTGCTCGCCCCCCGAGGTACTCGCATGCGCCAGCTCGCTCGCCTCCTGCTGTTGCCCGCGCTGGTCGCGGGGGTGGTCGCCGCGCCCGTCGCGTCCGCGCCGCGGGCGCAGCCGGCCGAGCGGGCCGAGGCGCCGGCGCCGAAGAAGGCGGGGCCGCGGCGCAAGAAGGCGCCGGCGACCGAGCCGGTCGACCCGTACGCCGACCCGGCGCCCAGCGCCAACGCCAGCCCTAACCCCAACACCCGCGGCGACCCCGACGGGCTGGCCGACCCGTACGAGGAGGGCGCGCCGCGTCCGGCCCGGGTGGCGCCCCGTCGCACCGCGTCGCCATCGACGACCCCGGCGCCCCCGGTGCCGGCGCCGCCCGCGCCGACCGGGCCGGCGGTGCCGCGCCTGACCACGGGCAGCGACAGCCACCCGCTCGACGTCGGCTCGGTCCAGAGCATGCTGGCGCTGCAGCGCCTCGACGGCTGGCTGCTGGTCGACCGCGACGGCCAGAACCCGCTCGCGCGCGCGGTGGTGGCGCCGACCGGACGGCCGCAGCGGGCCTGGTTCTACCTCATCCCGGCCCGCGGCGAGCCGGCGCTGCTGGTCCACGTCGCCGACGCCGCCGCCTTCGCTGGCGTGCCCGGCGGCAAGACCACCTACGCCGGCTATCGCGATCTCGACGCCGGCCTGGCCACGCTGCTGCGCGGCAAGAAGACGCTGGCGATGGAGTACTCGGCCAAGGGCGCGCTGCCCGACGTGTCGCGCGTCGACGCTGGCACCATCGAGCGGCTGCGCGCGCGCGGCGTGACCATCAAGAGTTCCGACAGCCTGCTGCAGTTCACCAAGGCGTTGTGGGGCGAGGCCGGCCGCAACGCGCACTACGTGGCGGCGCACCACCTGGTCGAGCTGCGTAAGGAGGCGCTCGGCTTCATCGCCACGTCGCTCGGCAAGGGCGCGCTGGTGACCGAGCGCGACGTCCAGCTCCGCCTGCAGAAGGGGCTGGCCATGCGCGGCCTGGTCGGGCCGGCCCCGGTCGTGGCGGCGGGGGTGAACAGCGCCGATCCGCAGTACGTGCCGACCAGCAAGCGCAGCGCGGCGATCAAGCGCGGCGACGTGGTGCAGCTGGTGCTGGCGGCCAAGCTCGACCAGCCGGGCGCGGTGTTCGCGTCGACGTCGTGGGTCGCGGTCATCGGCGGTGAGGTGCCCGAGCGCCTGCGCCAGGTGTTCGAGGTGACGGCGCTGGCGCGCGACCAGGCGGTCGCGCTGGTCCAGGATCGGGCCAAGCGCCGGCGCGCCGTGCGCGGCTTCGAGGTCGACGCCGCCGCCCGCACCTTCGTGACCCAGGCCGGCATGGCGGCGATGTTCCTGCAGCGGACCGGGCACTCGCTCGACGCCGACCTGCTCGGGGCCGGCGCCAACCTCGACGACCTCGAGGTCAAGGACACCCGCACCCTCGTCGTCGGCGCCGGCTTCACCGTCGGCCCGGCCCTGTACGAGCCGGGCCAGTTCGGCGTCCGCGTCGAGGTGTCGGCCTACTACGGGCCGGCCGGCCTCGAGGTGACCACGCCGATGCAGGAGCAGGTCGAGGTCGTGCTGGTGCCGTGAGTGGGTCGGTCGGCAGCGCGAGCGCGATCACGCTCGGCGCGGCCATCATCGCCGGCGGCCAGGGCACGCGCCTGGGCGGCGTCACCAAGAGCCTGCTCGTCGTCGACGGCGTGGCCATCGTCGATCGGCAACTGGCGCTGCTGGCGCCGTGGGCGCACGAGCTGGTGCTGGCGGTGAGCGCGCTGGCGCCGTGGGCCGACGACCGGGCAGCACGCGTCGGGGCGCGCGTGGTGATCGACGCCGCTGGCGCGCGTGGCCCGCTGGCTGGCATCGCCGCCGCGCTGGCCGCGGCCCGGGCCGACTGGATGCTGGTCGTCGGCGGCGACATGCCGTGGCTGAGCGCGCCCGTGCTGGCCCTGGTGCGGGAGGCGGTGGACGCGGCCGGCGCCGACGTGGACGCGGTGGTGCCGCGGGTCGGTGGCTTCCCCGAGCCGCTGCTGGCCGCGTACCGGGCCCGCGCCGCCGCCGGCGCCGCGGCGGCGGCCGGCGCCGGCCTGGGCCCGTCGGCCTGGCTCCGGCGCGAGCTGACGGTGGCGTGGATCGAGGAGGCGGCGGTGCGGGCGATCGATCCCGAGCTGCGCGCGCTGCGCGGGGTCAACACCGCGGCCGACCTGACAGGTTCCTGAAGGAGCGTCCTGCGAGGATGGGCGGCCGATCGCGGAGCGCCAGGGCGTCGACGCGATCGTGATCGGCGACTGGGTCGGGCGAACGTTCCCGGCGTCGATCAGGTCCACGGCGCGCGTTCCCGACCACGAGCGCGGCCACGGCCACGGGCGCGATCGACCACGAACACGGCCACGTGCCCTGAGGTCGCCCACGCTGTGACCGATCGAACCGGCAGCCAGGGCGAGTTGTTTTCGGGCTACCACCGCTTGGGTCCCCCTGGTATACGACCGCGCCATGGCCCCCGCCGCCCCGATCCGGATCGGCCCGCTCGTCGTCGAGACCCCGGTCATCCTGGCGCCGATGGCGGCGGTGACCGACCTGCCGTTCCGCACCGTGTGCGAGGAGTTCGGGGTCGGGCTCACCATCACCGAGTTCCTGTCGGCCCACGCTCTGTCAAAGGGCGACCCCAAGACCCAGGGCAAGATGACCGCCAGCCTGGGCGGGCGCGCCTTCGGCGTGCAGATCTTCGGCCGCGAGGAGGAGCCGATGGCGCAGGCCGCGCGCATGGCGGTGGCCATCGGCGCGTCGCTGGTCGACATCAACATGGGCTGCCCGGCCAAGCGGGTGGTGGCCGGCGAGTGTGGCTCGGCGCTCATGCGCGAGCCAGCCATGGCCCAGCGCCTGGTGCGCGCGGTGGTCGACGCGGTGCCGGCCGGCGTGCCGGTCACGGTCAAGCACCGGGCCGGCTGGAACGACGCCAACCGCAACGCGCCCGAGTTCGCGTGTGCGCTGGTCGAGGCCGGCGCCGCGATGATCACCGTGCACGGCCGGACCCGGACCCAGGGCTTCTCGGGCAAGAGCGACCTCGGCATCATCGGCCAGGTCCGCGCCGCCGTGCCGGCCCACATCCCGGTGGTCGGCAACGGCGACGTGGTCGACGTCGCCGGCTTCCAGCGCATGCGGGACGAGACCGGGTGCGACGCCGTCATGATCGGCCGCGGGGCGATGGGCAACCCGTGGCTGTTCGCCCAGCTGCGTGAGGTGGTGGCCGGCCGCCCCGATCCGGGCCTGCCCACCCTCGAGCAGCGGCGCGACGTGTTCCGGCGCCACGTCGGCCTCATCCGCACCTACCGGACCGGGCCCAAGGTCCTGCACGAGGTGCGCAAGGCGTGTGCCTGGTACGCCAAGGGCCTGTACGGCTGCAACGCGCTGCGGGTGCGGGTGTGGGAGACGCCGACGCTCGACGCGCTGGCCGAGCTGCTCGAGGACTATTTCGCGCAGCTGCTCGACCGCGCCAACCGGCTGGGCCTGCCGCCCGAGGCCGACCGGCCCGCGCGCGACGGCACCGTCGACCGCGAGGCGGCGATGGCGGCCTGGCCCGACCTGGCCGGCGCCGAGCTGACCGCGCCGGTCGACGACGCCGTCGATCACTCAACCGCTCTCGCCTGATCCGCGCGCCACGCCTCGCTCGCGCCCCCATGTTGCCCCGCACCCTCACAGCCGAGAGCTTCCTGGTCGCGCACAGCCCGGCCATGCGAACCGTCGTCGACGCCCTGCACCGCCACGCCCACACCGGGGTGCCGGTGATGATCTGCGGCGAGCACGGCACCGGGCGCGAGCTGGTGGCGAGGGTCCTGCACGCGGTCGGCCCGCGCCGGACTGGCCGCTTCGTCACCGTGCGCCCGACCTTCGAGACCGGCGAGACCGGGGCCGCGCCGCTGGCCGGCGACGACGGCGCGCGGGCGCGCCAGGTGCTCGACGCCGCGCGCGGCGGCACGCTGCTGGTCAAGGACGTGTGTGACGCCTCGCCCGGCTCGCAGGACACCCTGGTCGGCGCGGTCGGCGCGGTCGCCGGTGGTGGCGCGCCGACGCCTGGCGCGCCGGCGCCAACCGCGCCGCTCGACGTCCGCGTCGTCGGCACCGGCGATCACGACCTGGGCGAGGCCGATGCGGCGCGGCTGCTGACGCCGGGGCTGTACCATGCCATCGCCGGCCAGCGGATCGACGTGCCGCCGCTGCGTGACCGCACCGCCGACCTGCCCGAGCTGACCGAGCGCTGGGTCGCTCACTACGCCGCCGCCGCCGGTCGCGGCAAGCTCACGGTGGCCGCGCGTGCGCACGACCGGCTGGCCCGGTACCCGTGGCCGGGCAACGTCGGCGAGCTCAAGAACATCACCCGTCGCCTGGTGGGCCGGGTCACCGCCGAGCGTATCGAGGCCGGGGACGTCGATCGCCTGCTGCCGGTGGTGGCCGAGCGGGTTCCGCTCGACGAGCTGGCGTTCGAGGACCTGGTCAAGGCCAAGCTGTCGGGCTTCCTCGATCGCATGGACGGCTACCCGCTGGCCGACCTGTACGAGCAGGTGCTCGAGCGGGTCGAGCGGCCGCTGCTCGACCTGGTGCTGGCGCGCACCGGCGGCAACCAGGTCCGCGCCGCCGAGCTGCTGGGCATCAACCGCAACACCCTGCGCAGCAAGCTGACCCGCCTGGGCATGGCGCGCACCCGCCGCCGGCCCGGCGCGGCGCTCGATCAGTAGCCCCGCGAGACAAGGCCCGCGAGACAAGGTCGTGATGACGTGATCCGCGAGACAAGGTCGTGATGACGTGATCAGGGGATGGGTCGCTCACCGAGACAAGGTCCACCGAGACAAGGTCGTGATGACGTGATCAGGGGATGGGTCGCGGAGTGGGGCGTTATGTAAACCGGCGACACGACTCGGGCCGGGTGTCCGGTGCGGACGGGGGCCGGACGGTTTCGGACGGTGGTGTCCGGTGGGCCGGACAGTCGGGTTGGTAAGTGGCGGGAATGAGGGGAAAGGTTGGCTGGCGCGGGATGTGCTGCACCTCGGTGAATGGTGACGGAGCTGCAGAAGGGGACGGGCAAGGGTGGGGCGGTGCGGCGAATCCGGTATCTGCCGCTGGAGACGACGATGCCGGAGGGTGGGCCGGGGGGGCTGGTGGAGGTGACGATCAGGACGATCGCGGCGATGTTGCTGTGCCGGCCGTCGGAGCGGCTCAATCAGCGGATCTTGGGGGTGATGGGGCGGGCGCTGGCGCTGTACCCGGTGGCGCTGCACGCCTTTGTCTTCATGTCGAATCACTGGCACGCGCTGCTGACGACGCCGGATGGCGAGACGCTGGCGCGGTTCGTTCAGCACGTGAACAGCAATGTGGCCAAGGCGATCAAGGAGGAGACGGGCTGGACGGGCA
>JAGPCO010000013.1 GCA_018058095.1 Kofleriaceae bacterium | reverse complement strand
GACCGCCGCCCACGTCTTCGCGCGCAAGCAGGTGAGCGCGCGGGTGGCCAAGGGCATGTTCTCCCGTGACGTGGTGTTCGAGCGGGTCGGCTGGGCCGAGGTCAAGGACCGGATGCGAATGGCCGGCAACTCCGAGAGGCCCGATGACGTCGTCCTGGTCCACCGCGGCGACCTGCGGGTGCCGCACGACCTGTTGCTCGACTACCGCACCGGCCTGTTGCGCGGCGACGATCCGGTGATCGCCGGCGTGCTGGTCGAGGGTGACCTCATCGTCGAGGGCTGCCTGGCCAACTTCGAGGATGACTACGGCCCCTGCCTGATGGTGACAGGCGATCTCGAGGCCGCCAGTGTGGCGACCGGCGGCTCGCAGATCCGGATCGACGGCGACGCGCGCGTGCCGATCGTGGTTGGGGTCTACAACCACGGCTGCCTCGACATCGGCGGCGCGCTGCACGCGCGGCTGAGTGCGTCGGAGCACACCGTGCGGGCCGGCACCCGAAGCGGCCTCGTGTACGGCGGCTGGGGAGGGACGATCTACCCGGTGCGCGACGACCGCCGCGACGAGGCCGATCCCCACGACGTGGCGGGCGTGTTCGTGAGCACGGTGATCAAAGGGGAGTCGGTCGATCTCCGCAAGGCGCGGCGTGCCTGCGTCGAGGGCAAGCCGATCCTGCGCGAGCCGCCGGTCGGCGTCCGGGAGGCCTTCCGCAAGCTGGTCGCCAAGAAGCTCGCCGCGCCAGACAAGGTCAAGTCGCTGGCGTTGACCATGAAGAACCTCACGGCGCTGCCGCCCGAGCTGTTCGCGTTCCGCAGGCTCGAGAAGCTCGACCTCACTCACAACAAGCTGCGCACGCTGCCCGATGAGATCGGCCAGCTCGAGCACCTGCGCGAGCTGTGCCTGCGCGGCAACGGCCTGCAGCGGCTGCCCGAGGCGATCGGTCGGTGCCGGGCGCTGCGCGTGCTCGACCTCGAGGCCAACTGCCTGGTCGGGCTCCCCGATTCGCTGGCGAACTGCGAGGAGCTCCGGGTCGTCAACCTGCGCAACAACCCATACAGCTACGTGCGGACCTCGTTCGGCGGCTGGACCAAGGTCCAGGTGATGGAGGAACTGCCCGAGGTGCTCACGAAGCTGCCCAGGCTCGAGCGGCTCGATTTCGAAGACACCCTGATCCGCCGTCTCCCCACGGTTCGGTTCGTCAGCCCCGCGCTGGCCGACGTGACCTACGAGGACACCCTGCTGCTCGAGGTCGATCGCGCGCTGCACCCGAAGGTCGCCGCACCCGACCTGGCGCGCGCGCACCGCTGGGCGGTGGACCACATCGAGTTCTGGTTCGACGCCGATCACGTCAAGGCGCCCCTCTTCTTCGACGAGAAGCGCGCGGCCTACGACTTCGCCGAAGCGCGCGCGCTGTTTGACATCGTGCTGCGCGTGCTGGTCCCCGCGGCGGCGCCCTACGACGAGGCGATCGCGGCCTTCGAGAAGGAGTGCGCGAAGATCGCCCGGCACCTGCGCTGGGACGAGAACCGCGGCAATGCCCATGTGCGCGCGCTGTTCTCCGACCTTGGCGCCCACCTGGCGGCGCTCGCTCCCGGGCTCGGCGCACCCGGGCTGAGCGATCGCCTCGGCGCGGTGTTTGCCGGGTTCGCCGGCTGACGAGCTGCGCGGCATGGGGTTGAGGGGAGAACCCCAGCCCCGCGCGGGGCGCTCGGCCGGAGCGGCGCCTTCGCGGCGGATCGGGCGGGCTCCGGGTCAGGGCGGCGGCAGCGACGCGGCCAGGGCGTCGACGCGAGCACGCAGCGCGCCGGCCGGGTGCCGCGCTCGGTAGGTGGCGAGCCGAGCGCGTGCTTGGGCCGGCTGGCCGGCGCGTAGGTAGGCGTCGATCAGCAGCACGTCACGCTCCTCGGCCAGCGCGCCGGTCGGGAAGCGGCGCTCGTGGCCCATCAGGTCGACCACGGCATCGGCGCTGGCGCCGCGCTGCGCGGCGACGCGGGCGCGATCGACGATGAGCCGCTCCGCGTCGAGGGTCGACGCCGGTGGCGACGATGGCGTCGACGCGTCCACGGTTGGCACCGGTGCGGCGGCGACCGGTGCGCGGACCTCGCTCTGTGCTTGCGCAGCGTCGGTCGGCGCCGTGGCTGCGGGCGGGAGCGAGGTGGGTCCGCTCGGGGTGGGTGCCGGCGTGGCCACGGCCGAGGTCACCCGCGCGGTGGTCGGGCCGGTCGCGGTCGCGGTCGCAGTCGCGGTCGTGGTCGCAGTCGCGGTCGCAGTCGCGGTCGTGGTCGTGGTCGTGGTCGTGGTCGTGGTGGGTGCGGTGAAGCGGCCGAGCGCGAAGCCGCCCGCGAGCAGCGCCGCGCCGGCCCCGGCCACGAGCCAGATCGACACGCCGCCGGCCGACGCCGACGCGCCCTGCGTGGCCACCGCACCGGCGCCGGCGGTGCCCATGCTCACGCCACCACCGGCCAGCGCGGTCGCCGCCACCGCCCGCGCGGGCTCGTCGAGCGCCAACCATGCTGCCGCCGCCACCGCCGCGCCCCAGCGCGCCGCCGCGCGCTGCTGCGCGCTGCGCTCGCGCGTGATCGCCTCGTCGCCGAGCCGGTCGCGCAGGGTGGCGCGGGCGCGCTTGAGCCGGTCCTTGGCGGTGTCGACCGGGATGCCGAGGGCGGCCGCGGTCTCGCGCAGGCTGTGCTGCTCGAGCTCGTGCAGCGTGACCACCTCGCGCAGCGGCGCCGGCAGCTCGTCGAGCGCCTGCCGCACGTCGAGCGTCTCGGCCGGGTCGGCCTCGGGCGTGGCCTCGCCGGCGAGCGCGAGGCGGGCGTGGGCGTCGGCGTGGCGGCGCGCCGCCTTGTGGTGGTCGCGCCCGAGGTTGCGGGCGATCCCGTACACCCACGCCGTGAGTGGCACGCCGGCAGGCGCCTGCGCCGTGGTCAGCGCCCGCACCAGCGCCTCCTGCGCCAGGTCGCGCGCGTCGGCGTCGCCCAGCCCGGCCCGCAGCGCGGCCCGGCACGCCGCCTCGGCCGCCGCCTGCAGCGCGGGCGAGCTCGGGGCGGCGGCGAGGCTGGCGGTGGCCGCGGGCATCAGCGCGTCGGTGTGGAGGTGGCGTCGAAGGTGTCGTGCATGAACAGCGGCACCAGCATGCCGGTCATGCCGAGCGACATGCCGACGCCCGACAAGATCTTGGGGCCGGCGCCGGGCAGGGCGATGAGCCCGAGCAGGCCGCCGGCGGCCATCACGCTGCCGCCGACGAGCCACTTGCGGCGCGTGCTGCGCCGGCTGCGGTGGGTCAGGGTGATCGTGGTCGGCTCGTCGAACAGGAACTTGCCGCCGCCGACGGCGCGGGCGTCGGGGTCCTGGAACATCAGGTAGTGGCGCCCGCGCGGCAGCCGCGTCGTACACGGGCTGGTGCACAGCCCGTCGAAGTAGTTGACGGACACCGTGCTGCCGTCGCTGGCGCGACCGACACCGCCGCCGTTGTTGAGCGACACGTCGACCCGGCGTCGGTCGGCGGTGACGAAGGTGACCGAGATCTTGCCGTCATCCGCCGGCCTGGGCGCGGGGCGCGGCTCGGCCCGCAGCGCGGCCAGCGCGTGCCCACGCGGCACGCCGAGCCCGCCGCGCAACCCGAGCCCGCCTTCGACCACGCCGCCCCGGTCGAGCGCGGTGGCCACCGTAAGCACCAGCGCCGCGCTGACCTCGGCGCAGCTCGCGCCGTCGAGGATCTTGGCGGTGCCGTCGTGGTGGCGGAAGCTGCCGGTGAAGCCGGCGCCGTCGCGGCCGAGCCGGATCTTGATGCGGCGGGGCGGGGCCGAGCCGGGGCCGGCGCCCGCGCCGCTCCACGGCACGAAGCCGAGCTTGGCCGACACCTCGTCGGCGAACCGATCGGCGTCGGCGCAGCTCGGATCGCTGGCCTGGTAGTCGAGCAGCACCGGCACGGGCGTGGGCGTGTCGGCCTGCGCCGGCTGGGCCCAGAGGAGGACCGCGCCGATGGCGGCAGTGGCGAGGCGAAGCAGGTGAGTGGACGGCATCATGACCAGCAGTGGCCGCAGCCTGCCGATCTGGGTGGCCGGCCGGAAGGAAAAAGTGTACGGGGCGACTCCCTTCGTGATCTCCACCAGTTGCGTCGGCCGGATCCATCTCGCCGCCGCGGTGTACGGTGGGTCATGGCCGTCCTCCTCCGCGCCGCGACCATCCTTTCCCTCAGCCTGGCCGCCTGCGAGGGCGCCCCTGGCGCCGATGGCGAGCCCGGTCCGGCCGGCCCGACAGGTGCCATCGGCGCGACCGGCCCGATCGGCATGCCCGGGCCGGCCGGTGACCCCGGCACGACCGGGCAGCAGGTGCTCGAGGTCTACGGCATCGGCCAGCTCGTCGTCTCCGCCGCGACGACGACGTACACGGTGGTGCCGGGCCTGGAGCAGGGCGTGACCGTCCCGGCCGACGCCGTGGTCCACGTCAGCGCCAGCGGCGGCCTGCAGTGCACCGCCATCGGCAGCGCCTACTCGGTGGTCGACCTCGCCCTGTTCGTCGATGGCGTGGTGTCGAACCAGGCCGGGGTGCGCCGGGTCGTCGCCGCCAACACCACGGCGGTCGGGCAGATGATCAGCAACTGGTCGCTGGCCCGCTCGTACGTGCTCTCGCCCGGCACCCACACCGTCGACGTACGCGCGGTCGCGGTCGACCCGGCCGCGGCCCCGGCCAACGTGTCGAGCGGCTCGGCGCCGCAGCTGCAGGGCGTGCTGACGGTGACGGTGCTCCGCCGTTGAGCGCCGGCGCAGGTGGCTACCGCGGTGGCCAGCGGCGCTCGTCACGCCCGGGCGCCTTCGTCGCCGGAACCCCCCTGTGCGGTGGCGCGGACTCCACTACAATGGAGGCCATGCGTCCCGGCCGCCTGGCGAGCCTCTTGTTGCTGGTTACCAGCGCCGCCACGGCGTGTGGCGGCGACGACAAGGCCGAGGTGTGCCGCGCCGCCGGCACCGACATGGCGGCCGAGGCGGTCGATCGCAAGATCATCGGCCAGGCCGCGCCGTACCAGGCCGACCCCGGGCTGGCCAGCCGCGATGACGAGCTGACGATGTCGATCGCCGCCCGGCGCGCCGCCGCCTGGCAGATCGCGCAGAAGGTGCTCACGCCGGTGCCGCTGGCCGAGCCGGCGCTGGCGCCGCAGTTCGGCGGCCAGCCGGTCATCCCGGCATGGCACACCTGGTACGGCAAGGACGACTTCACGCGCCTGTTCAAGCGCCTGTACGACCAGCTCGGCCCGGCCGGCCGCACCACGCGCACCCGCTTCGACGGCGCGGCCATCGAGGCGGCGCTGGCGTGGAACCCGACCGCCCTCGACGAGCTGCCGACCTGGCCCGAGCAGCGTTACCTCGACTACCTGGCGGCCATCGACGAGGACGTCGAGGCCAATGGCGTCGGCGGCATCACCCGGGTCGGCTACAGCCCGGGCGCGCTGCGCCACCTCCTGCGCGGCTACGACAAGACCTACGCCTGCCGCCTGGCCGATCCGCCGCCGGCGTACGCGCTCGACCCGGTGCGCGAGGGCAAGGACGTGGTGGCGCGCGAGGCGCTGGCGGTCGACGGCTGCGAGCTGCGCCAGCTCGGGCCGTTCCTGGCCGCTGACGGCGCCGCGCTCGAGGTGGTCCTGGCCGGGCAGGGCGACGCCGATCTGTACGTGCGGCGCGGCGCGCCGCCGACGCTCGACGACCACGACTGCCGGTCGCAGGGCGGCGGCGCCGACGAGCGCTGCACCGTCGCCGGCGGCGGCCCGATCTACGTCGGCGTGCTCGGCTTCGGCGACGGCGCGACGGTGACCGCCGAGACCCGCTACCGCGAGGCCGACGTGCGCGACCCGGCCTGTCTCGACGGCGAGTTCCCGGGTGACGCGGTCATCATCAAGGCCGAGTGGCGCCGGACCGACTTCGGCGACCCGCTGCCCAAGTACGACACCAGCGGCGCGCGCATGGCGACGCGGCTGCGCCCCGACGGCCAGGCCGAGTGGGGCCCAGGCGACGGCTTCGCCGACCCGACGCCCGACCAGATCTACACGGTCAAGGTCAGCAGCGGCGCGACCTACCGCCTGGCCGGGCTCCACATCATGACCAAGGAGCTGACGCACTGGGTGTGGATCACCCTGTGGTGGTCGGACACGCCGGACCAGGACTTCGGCGCCGACCGCCCGGCCGCCATCGCCGGCCTGGGCGGGCCGTGGACCAACTACAAGATGTGCGTGGCGACCAGCTTCCTCGAGGGCGACGCCGATGGGCGCGGCGGCTTCGCCGGCTCGCTCGGCGACGCCCTGGGTGCCGTCCACCACGGCGTCGGCGCGCCGACCTGGTGCTCCAACCCGTACCTCGAGCAGGGCGCTGGCAACGGCGACACCAACTGCATCGGCTGCCACCAGCACGGCGGCACGCCGCTCACCGCCGAGGACATCATCAGCGACGAGGGCCTGTTCCCGCACCACGGCAGCACCCGCATCCGCAACAACTTCTTCACCGACTACTCGTGGGCGGTGCAGGGCGGGCGCGGCGACGATCTCGGCAGCATCGTCCAGAACGAGGTCGAGTTCTGGGACACCGTCGACCCGTAGCGGTCAACCGCCGGCGGCGGCACGTACGGCGTCGAGCACCGGGGCGAGGTCGGGTTCGGTGGTCTGGTCGGCGACGAGCTGGCGGTAGGTGATGGCGCCGTCCTTGCCGATGACCCACACGCTGCGGGCGAGCAGGCCGCTCTCCTTGACCTCGAGGCCGAAGGCGCGCCCGAAGGCGCCGCCGCGGTAGTCGGAGCCGAACCGGGTCTTGGTCATCGCCTCCTCGGCGAAGCGGGTCTGCGCGAAGGGCAGGTCGCGCGAGATGGTGAAGACCTCGACCCCGGCCGGCATCTGCGCCATGGCGTCGCTGACGTGGTGGGTCTGGGCCTCGCACACCCGGGTGTCGATCGACGGCACGACCGACAGCACGACGACTTTCCCGCGCAGGCTGGCCAGGTCGATCGGCGCCAGGTCGGGCCCGGCCACGGTCACGCTCGGCACGCGGGCGCCGACGTCGAGGGTGGCGCCGACCAGCGTGAGCGGCGCCTCACCCCGGGTGATGACGCCGGTGCGCTCGACCGGGGCCGCGCTGGCGGCCGGGGCGGCGGCGCGATCACACCCGAGCAACGAGGCCAGCGGCGCGAGCGACAGGACGACGACACCACGCGACAGGGCGGACATCCCGGCAGCATGCCGCATCGCAGGAGGGGCGGCCACGTGTGCTAGCGTTCGCGCATGCATGGAGCTGGTCCCGCCTCGCGCCTTCGCCGCCACGGCTTCGCCGCCGCCGCGCTCGTCCTCGCCGCCTGCTGCCCGACGCCGCCCGGGGCCGGGACCCTGCCGATCGACCCTGGCACCGGAGGTGCTGACGTGACCCCACCCGACCCGACCCCCGTGGCTGACCCGACGCCGACGCCGGCTCCGACCCGGCCGTGGCCGGCGACCCGGCGCGACGACGTGGTCGACACCCTGCACGGCGTGGCGGTGCCCGATCCGTACCGCTGGCTCGAGGACGAGAAGGCGGCCGACGTGCAGGCGTGGATGACCGCGCAGGACTCCTACGCCCGGGCCGAGCTGGCCAAGTACCCCGGCCGGGACAAGTTCGAGGCCCGGCTCAAGGAGGTGTTCTACTTCGACGCCGTCGGCGCCCCGACCCACAGGAAGGGCCGCTACTTCTACACCCGCAAGCACGCCGACAAGGAGAAGCAGGTCGTCTACTGGAAGCAGGGCGACAAGGGCGCCGAGCGGGTGCTGTTCGATCCCAACACCTGGAGCACCGACGGCAGCAAGGGCCTGGGAGGCTGGTGGCCGAGCTACGACGGCACGCTGGTCGCCTACAACGTCAAGGAGAACAACGCCGACGAGACGGTGCTGCACATCCTCGACGTGTCGACCGGCAAGGACCTGCCCGACGTCCTGCCCGGCAGCAAGTACAGCGGGGTGACCTGGGCCCCCGACGGCAAGTCGCTGTACTACGTGCAGGTGCCGCCGCCCGGCACCGTGCCGGTGGCCGACCGCCCTGGCTTCGCCGAGCTCAAGCTGCACACCCTCGGCGCCGACGCCGGCAAGGACGTGGTGGTGTACCCGGCCACGAAGAACCCGCAGACGTTCCTCGGCGGCGGCATCTCGCGCGATGGCAAGTGGCTGACCGCGGTGGTCCAGCACGGCTGGAACTCGACCGACGTGTACTTCAAGCGCGCCGGCCAGCCCAGCGCGCCGTGGCAGACCCTGGTCAGCGGCGTCGACGCGGTGTTCGAGGTCACGGTGTGGCGCGACGCCTTCTACGTCCACACCAACGACGGCGCGCCGCGCTACCGGGTGTTCAAGGTCGACCCCAAGAAGCCGGCCCGGGCCGCCTGGAAGGAGATCGTGCCGCAGGGTGAGGCCACGCTCGAGAGCGTCGGTATCGTCGGTGAGCGCCTCATCCTGACCTACCTGCGCAACGCCGCCAGCGAGGTCGCCATCCACGACCTGGCCGGCAAGAAGGTGCGCCAGGTCGCGCTGCCGCCGCTCGGCACCTCGGGCGGTATCGGCGGCAACCCCGATGAGGACACCGGCTACTTCAGCTACAGCTCGTTCACCGAGCCGTCGGTCATCTACAAGACCTCGATCAAGTCCGGCAAGGTCGAGGAGTGGGCCCGCATCAAGCTGCCCATCGACACCACCCAGCTCGAGACCGAGCAGGTGTTCTACCCGTCCAAGGACGGGACCCGGGTGTCGATGTTCCTCATCCGCAAGAAGGGCACCGTCGCCAATGGCAAGAACCCGACCATCCTGTACGGCTACGGCGGCTTCAACGTCAGCCTGACGCCGGGCTTCGCCTCGTCGCGGGCGGTGTGGCTCGAGCAGGGCGGGATGTACGCCATCCCCAACCTGCGCGGCGGCGGCGAGTACGGCGAGGACTGGCACCGGGCCGGCATGCTGCTCAACAAGCAGAACGTGTTCGACGACTTCATCGCCGCCGCGCGTTACCTCGTCGACAGCAAGTGGACCGCGCCGGCTCACCTGGCCATCTACGGCGGCTCCAACGGCGGCCTGCTCGTCGGTGCGGCCATGACCCAGGCGCCCGAGCTGTTCGGCGCCGTGGTGTGCGCGGTGCCGCTGCTCGACATGGTGCGCTACCACCTGTTCGGCTCGGGCAAGACCTGGATCCCCGAGTACGGCTCGGCCGAGGACCCGACCCAGTTCAAGGTCCTGCACGCCTACTCGCCGTACCACCGGGTCGCCGCCGGCACGAAGTACCCGGCGCTGCTCATGCTGTCGGCCGACCACGACGACCGCGTCGACCCGCTGCACGCCCGCAAGCTGGTGGCCCAGATCCAGCAGGTGTCCGACGGCACCACCCCGGTGCTGCTGCGGATCGAGAAGAACGCCGGCCACGGCGGCGCCGACCTGGTCAAGCAGCAGGTCGAGCAGACCGCCGACATGTACGCGATGTTGTGGTCGCTGCTGCGCTAGCAGGCTGCTTCTTCAGCAGCCTGCTCGCCAAGCGGGCGCGCGGTCAGCCCGGCCGCACCGGCGCGCCCTCGCGGATCTCGCCGCCGGTGGTCGGTCCGGCGTAGATGCCGACGCAGAAGCCGCGCTCGCCCTTGAGGTACCGCAGCAGGGCGCGGTCGGCCGGCAGGCCAGGCTGGGCCCGGCTCGGCACCACGCAGCGTTCGGTCCGCTTGCGCACCAGCACCGTGGTGGCGCCGATGGTCACGCTGGCGCCGACCCAGGCCTCCTCGGCGAAGGCGTCGAGCCCGTCGAGGATGAGGTTGGGCCGGTAGCGGCGCGGGTCGCCCGCACCCGGGCCGTGCGCGGCGTCGAGCGCGGCCAGGCTGGCGCGCGCCACCAGGTGCAGCGTCGAGCGCGAGTCGAACAGCGAGCCGGCGCTGGTGGTGAACGAGTCGAGCCCGCTCGGGCCGGCGCCTTCGCCGTCGTCGAGCTCGAGGTCGATGGTCGCGACCTGATCGGCGCCGGCCCGGCGCAGCCGCACGGCGCGGCCGAGCCAGCGGCCGAGCGCGGCGTCGGCGTCGCGGGCGGCGATCTCCTCGCCGCCCGGCAGCTCGATCATCACCGCGTCACCAGCACCGCGGGCGCGGGCCTCGAGCAGCTGCGGCACGGTCTTGGCCGACAGCAGCTTGCCGGTGCCGGCGTCGAACACGCCCCAGTCGCGGTCGCCCTCCAGCTTGTCGGCCAGGGTGAGGTGGTCGACCCGCTCCCCGGCCATGGCCTTGACCGGGTAGCGCCACAGCTCGGCGAGGTTGGGCGAGGACATCGGCGCTGGGTATCACAGGGGCCGGGCCAGTTTGTGCAAGTAGGTTGTGCAAGCCTGCACAACCAGGGCTGCACACTCCATGTAAACAGCTGTCCAGGCTGGGTCGCCCCGATGGATCGCGAGTTGCAACACCGAGCTGCATGAAGAAGCTCACGTTGCGCAAGCAGACGGTCGCAGCGCTTGATTCCCGGGGGCTCGACAAGGCGGGCGGGGGCTACGTGGACTACGCGGCAGCAGTGCTTCGCATCCCGTCGATGGGCTGCACCCGCCCAGGTGGCGGCGGGGGCATGACCGGCATCAACCCGAGCCAAGGCTGCGACAACGGCTGCGGCGACGACGGCAACTACTGACCGCTTGAGGCCTTCGTAAGGATCTCGGCCGCGCTAGGTGCGGATGACAGCACCAGCCGACCGGCTGCCAGTGTGATCCACGAGTAACCCACGGCTCCACGGCGCTCGAACAGGAGCAGCCCGGCCCGGCTCCAGAAGCGGATGATGCCGGCGGCGTCGATCGACGCGGCCAGGCCGTCCCGGCTGGTGAGATCGTAGACCCGGCTGTCGTGGCCCTTGACGACTCGCTGCCGGTTGCGCCCATCGCGGCTCCACCACTCGAGCGTGCCGTCGCGGGTGCCGAACATCAGCCCATCTGGGCCCCAGGCCCAGGCGGTGATCAGCGCCGCGCTGTTGATCGCCGCGTGCTCGATGCCGTCACGGAGCAGCACCAGGCGGTTGCCGTCCTGACTGCGGAGCGCGAGGTCGTCGCCGTCGGCCTGGGTCATGGGCGCCTCGACGATGCCGGGGGTGGCGCCACGTCGCGCCAGCGAGGCGCCGTCGAAGACCTCGCCGCCACCTGGCCCAGCGACGACCAGCGCCGCGCCGTTCCAGATCGGCCAGCCGTCGAGCTGGCCGGTCGTGGTCTGCGCCGTCAGCGCGCCGCTGTTGGGATCGAGCAGCGCCAGCGCGCCGCCCTCCAGCAGCAGGGCGACCTGGTGGGGCGGGCGCGGCGATGCAGCCAGCGCCCGCACCGGCGACGGCACGGCGTGGCGCCAGGCCGGCGTCGCGTCGAGCCCCAGCGCCTGCACCGTGCCGCCGTCGGCGACCAGGATCTGCTCCCCACCGGGTCCCGGGCCGAGCGCGGCGGCGGCGCCGGCCGGTCCCAGCAGCGACCGCCGGCGTTTTGCCAGGTCCCAGCGCTCGACCCCGGCAGCGGACGCGCGGACCAGGACTTGGCCGTCGCGGCTGAGCAGCGGCGGCGCCTGGTCACGCGCTGCGGCCCGCGCGAACGTGTGCAGCGAGGTCGGGCCTTCGACCTGCCACAGGTCGATCAAGCCGTCCCAGCCGGCGGTGGCCATGAGATCCGGCGCGCCGTCATCATCGAGCCGAAGCGCCAGGTCGCGGATGAAGCTGCCGTGCCGGACGGTGGTCGTCAGCGCCGAGCTGGCCAGGTCCCACACGTTGGCGGTGCCGTCGGCGCTGGTCGAGAACAGGTGGTCATCGACGACGCGCAGGCGGGTCACCTCGGCGCGGTGGGCGTCGAGGCCGCGCCGGACCGCGCCGGTCGCCCCGTCCCACACCCGGATCGCGCCGTCGCTGCCACCGGTGATGAGCTGCTGGCTGTCGGGCGTGAAGGCCAGCGCGTAGACCCGCTGCAGGTGCCCGGCCAGCGTGGCGACGGGCGCGCCCGACCGGCTCCACAGCGAGGCGGTGTTGTCCTCCGAGCCGAGCGCCAGCCGGGCCACGTCGGGCGCGAAGCGGACCCGGGTGTGGGCCGCGCCGGCGCCCGGTAAGACGCGCCGGGTGTTGCGGGCGAGATCGATCACCACCGCCTGCCCGGTCAGGTCGGGTCGGCTGGTGGCCATGATGAGGGCGCGGCCATCCGTGCTCAGATCGACGGTGGTGATGGCCACCAGCCCGGCCGGCTCGAGGGCGATGCGCTCACACGTGCCGGCGCCGACCCGGCACAGGCTGGCGGCGCCGTCGATGCCGGCCAGCGCGACCAGGTCGCCGGCGACGGCGATCTCGATCACCCGCGAGGGGTGGCCGGCGAAGGCCCGTAGCGGGCGCAGGTCGGCGCTGGCCCACAGCCGGACCTGGCCGTCGGCGGCGGCTGACAGCACCTCGCCGCCGGGCAGCAGCGCCAGCTTGACCTCGGTCCCGGCCGGGTGCGCCGCGGCCTGGGCCAGCTCGCGCCCGGTCAGGTCCCACCGCCGCAGCGTGCCGTCGCTGCCGGCGCTGATCACCCCACCTCCGTCGGGCGTGAACAGCACGGCCGAGGCCGGGCCCTGGTGGCCGCGCAGGGTGGCGACCAGGTGCTGGCCCGGGGCGCGCGCGCGCGCCAGCATGAAGCGGACGTCGTCGTCGTCCTTGCCCGCGGCCTGGGCCTCGGCCAGCGCCGCCTCGGCCGCGCCGTGATCACCCGCGAGCAGGGCGCGGCGGCCCTGGTCGACCCGGGCCTCGAGCAGCTGAGCCCGGCGCTCGGCCTCGCTGCGCACCGCGCGCTCTTCGCCGGCGGCGGCGCGCCGCTCGCTGGCCACGGCCGTGGTGCGCAGGCGCGCGAACACCACCAGCGCGACGCTGAGCGCCACCAGCACGGTGACCAGGGCGCCCCGGCGCAGGCGGCGGCCACGCGCGGCCACCGCCACGCTGGCCCGACCGAAGTCGTTCTCGTCGGTGGTGAGGGCGCCCGGGTAGCGGGCCCGCCACAGCTGGTACTCGGCCAGCGCCTCGTCGCGCCACAGGAGGCCACGCGGCCGGCCGCGGCTGGCCCACTGCCGGGCGGCGACGCGGAGCTGGTCGCGCAGGCGCGCGGTCTCGGCGTCCTGCTGGCGCCAGCCGACCAGGCGCGGCCACGCCGCCAGCAGGGTCTCGTGCACGACCTCGATGCTCTCGCCGCGGGCGGCGTCCTCCATCGCGGTCAGCAGGCGGGCGTGGATGAGCGCCTCGAGCGCCGGCGCCGCCGTCTCACCGCCGGCGAC
Organism: Kofleriaceae bacterium; assembly: GCA_018058095.1. GTDB lineage: Bacteria > Myxococcota_A > Polyangia > Haliangiales > Haliangiaceae > JABFXX01. The sequence continues at coordinate 77,085 of JAGPCO010000013.1, read as the reverse complement.
CTGCAGCAGCTCGGCCCGCGACAGCACGGCGCGGGTGCCGTCGGCGGTGACCAGGTGGCGGAACATCTCGCGCACCGCCGGCTGGTGCGCGGCCGGCAGCGCGGCCATCGTCGCCTCGGCGTGCTGGGCCAGCGCGCCACCGACGCCGCCGAGGGCGCGGTAGGCCTTGCGGGTGAGCTGGCGGGTCGCGCCGTCGCGCAGCTGCCACAGGCGCGACGCGGTGAACGACAGCAGCGCCAGCGCGCCCGGCTTGGTCGCGACCTCGTCGACCATCTCGGTCGCCAGCGCGTCGTCCTCGAAGGTGAAGCCGGCGCGCCGGGCCGGCTCGACCAGGATGCGGCGCAGCTCGTCGGCGGCCGGGGTGGTGACCAGGGTCAGGCGCGCCGCCAGCACGCCGCGCAGCGCCGGCAGCTGGGCGGCGCGGATGAGGAAGTCGTCGCGCACCGTCAGCATCACCCGCAGGTGCGGATCGGCGTCGTCCGCGGCGCCGACGATGGCGGCGGCGTACGCGGCCTGCTCGTCCGGGTCGAGGCACAGCGTGAACAGCTCCTCGAACTGATCGACCACCAGGACCAGGCCGGCGCCGTCGGCCCGGGTCGTGCTGGCCAGGCGCGCGCGCAGCGCACCCGGGTCGGCCGACAGCGCGGCGGCGTCGACGGCCAGCCCGGCCGCGCCCAGGCGGGCCGCCAGGCTGGCCAGCGGGGTCGGGCCGGGACGCACCACCACCACCTGCCAGCGTGGGCCGAGCGCTGGCAGCACGCCGGCCTGCACGAACGAGCTCTTGCCGGCGCCGCTCGGGCCGACCACCGCCAGCAGGGACTGCGCGGCCAGCCGGTTGACCACCGCCTCGACCTCGCGCTCGCGGCCGAAGAACAGGCCGGCGTCGGCGGCGGTGAAGGTCGACAGGCCCAGGTACGGCGAGGTCGCCGCCGCGGACGCGGCCGCGTCGTCGTGTGGCCACACCTCGCTCGATTCGCGGGTGAAGCGCTCGGGTCGGGTGATCAGGCGCGCGCCGCGCCGGCCTGGGCCGATCACCCAGAACAGCGTCGGCGGCTGGCCCGGCGCTGGCTCGGCCAGCTCGACCCACGGGCCGAGCGTGGCCACCACGCCGCCAGCCGGATCGATCAGGGCGGGGCCGGGCAGCACGTCGGCGTCGGCGGGCCGAGCCAGGCGTGGACGGGTGCGCCGGCTCACCCCCATCCACGCCTCGACCGCGGTGGGCTCACCCGGGCGCGGCGCCACCAGCGAGTAGGCCGACAGGAACTCGACCGCGCGCACCGCCCGCGCCAGCACCGGCACCACGCCGAGGAGGAACGTGCGCTGGGCCTCGAAGCCGTCGCGCGCGCCCGGCTGCCGGTCGCGGCTGCGGTGCAGCTGGTCGAGCGCGGTGGTGACGTCGGCGGCGCCGTCGAAGAACAGGGCGACCAGCTCGGGCAGCGGGTGCACCGCCGGCACCGCCGCCAGCGGCCGGGTCGCCTCGCGCGCCAGCCGCCACAGGCCGGCGCCGTCGAGCCCGGTCCGGCGCAGCTGCTCGGTCAGCGCCGCCAGCTCGGGCGACTCGACGGCGCGCCCGCCGCCGATGCGACGCGCACACGCCAGCGCGACCACGCCGACGACGTGGGCGATGGTGTCGGCCACCGCCCACAACGCGGCGCAGGCGACGGCCGGATCGGCCGCGGCGTCGAGGTCGGCCACCGCGTCGGCGATGGGCTGCGGCGCCCGCGCCAGCGCGTCGTCGCGGGTCGGCTCGTCGAGGCGGGGCAGGTCGGCCACCTCGAGCGTGATGCCCGAGGTCTCGATCAGCGCGTCGGCGAAGGCCAGCGCGGTCGGGAAGCGCTCGGCCGCGCGCTTGGCCAGGGCCCGGGTGACGGCGGCGCCGACCTGAGCCGGCACGGCGTCGGGCAGCGGCGGCGGCGCGGTGCGGGCGTGGTGCATCGCCAGCTCGCGCACGGTGCGGCCCTGGAACGGCGGCCGCCCGGCCAGCAGCTGGTAGGCGACGGCGCCGAGCGCGTACAGGTCGACCGCCGGGCCGACCGCCGCGCCGCCGACCCACGCCTCGGGCGCCATGTACAGCGGGGTGCCGCCGGCGCCGCTGCCGGCGCTGGTGCCGGCGTCGCCGGCGGCCAGCGCGGCGTGATCGCGGGCCAGGCCGAAGTCGAGCAGCTTGGGGTACAGGCTGCCGGCGCGGGCCACCACCAGCACGTTGCCCGGCTTGATGTCGCGATGGATGAGGCCCAGCTCGTGCGCAGCCTGGACGACCTCACACAGCCGGCGCAGCAGCGGCACCGCGCGCGCCAGCGGCAGCGGGCCGCCATCGACCAGCTCGTCGAGCGGCGTGCCGCGCACGCGCTCCATCGCGATCCACAGCAGGCCGTCGGCCTCGGCGCCGAAGCCGTAGACGTGGGCGGCGAACGGGTGGTCGAGGCGCGACGCCAGTCGGGCCTCGGCCAGGAACTGCTGGACGGCGGTGGGCGCGCCGTCGTGGCGGGCGATCTTGACCACCACCTGGCGCTCGAGCACCGGCTGGTCGGCGACGTACACCTCGCCAAACGCGCCGGCGGCCAGCCGCTCGCGCACGACGAAGTCGCCGAGCGTGCGGCCGAGCAGCGGGTCCCCCGCGGACATGTCCGGACGCTACCAGGGCCGACGGCTGGCAGGACCCTCCCGGCGGCGAACTCGGCCCGTCACCCCGGGCGAGGGCCGCGTCGGGCGTGTTCGTGGAGGTCTTCGTGGGCGTCTTCGTGGGCGGGTTCGTGGACGATCCCGGTAGGTGTCAAGGCGGTAGTCGCCTCGGGACCTCATCGGCCGGTGCCACGCGGCGTGTTCGTGGCCTTGGCCGGCCCCGGTCCAGCTCCCTGGCGCCGGGCCGACGACACTGCTCCGGCTCAGCGCCGCGTCAGCCGCAGCTGACCGATCCACGCCGGGTGGTCGTGCTGGTCGAGGTCGGCCACGACGTCGAACGTGTCGGGCTGGTCGGGCCGCGGCTCGAGGCCCTCGAGCTTGATGGTGACGTCAGCGCCGTCGGCGTCGACCACGGTGGCCGTGCCGGCCCCGCCGTCGGGCCCGATCCATCCCAGCACGCAGCCGGTCACCTCGCCGTCGGAGATCGCGTCGGCCGAGGCCTCGGCGCAGGCCAGGAACGCGACCTCGGCCGCGGCCGCGGGGACCAGGCGCGACCAGCCGGCCGGCAGCGCGGCGGCGTCGGTGAAGCCGAGCCGGCCGCCGCCGGCGCGGCCGAGGTCGTACTGGACGACGTGGCCGAGCGCCGGCACCGGCCCGCCGTGATCGAGCCAGCGCAGCACGTCGGCCAGCACGAGGTCGACGCTGGCGTCGACCGGCAGGCGCCCGTCCCGGGCCGCGCCGTTGCCGCGCTGGAACAACCGCAGCGTCGGGCCCACCACCACCGCGCCCTCGAGGTTGAGCTCGGAGCCGGCCAGGGCATGCGCCGCGTGCAGGCGCCGGTACAGCGCGCTGGCGTCGACCACCCGCGGCGCCGAGGTGGCCGCAGCCGCCGCCGGGTCGAGCACCACCAGCACCTCGCGCGCCGGCAGCGAGCCCGAGCCGACCAGGAGCAGGCGGCCGTCGGGCAGGTGGGCGCACGCCTCGAGGTCGAGCTTGTCGCGCTTGTTGCCGCGCTCGTCGCCGAAGGTGCGCAGGCCGCCGGCGCCGCGCGGTAGCAGCACCGGCACGGCCGCGCCAGCGCCGCGCACCGCCGCCACCACGTTGACGTCGTCCTGCACCACGTACAGCGTGTCGCCGACCCGGCGCAGCGCCGAGGCGGCCCGGACGTGGCCGTGGTGGTCGGCCGCGGCGTCGGCGCCGCCGGAGAAGTGCATCGGTCGCAGGTCGGTCAGGACGGCGACCCGGTCTGGATCCAGCTGGGCGACGTGGCGGGCGGTCGGGGCGTCCACGCCGTCTTCATACCACCGTCGACGTGCCGGTCGGCGCCGACGCCAGGTGCTACGCTGGGGTGATGCTCGTCGCCGTCGCCACCGCGCCCGCCCTGGCCACGCCGGCCGTGGCCGCCGGCGCCGAGGTCGACGAGGCGGCCGGGCCGATCGTGCTGTACGACGGCGTGTGTGGGCTGTGCGCGCGCAGCGTGCGCTGGCTCTTGAAGCGCGACCACCAGCGCCGCCTCCGCTTCGCCCCGCTGCAGGGGCCGACCGCCGCCGCGCTGCGCCTGCGTTACCCGCGTATCCCGACCAGCCTGACCAGCGTCGTGCTGGTCGAGGCCGGGCGGGTCGACCTGCGCAGCAAGGTGTTCCTGCGCGCGGCCCGCCACCTGCGCTGGCCGTGGCGCGCGCTCGGCGCGCTGGCCTGGCTGCCCGGCTGGCTGCTGGATCCCGGCTACCTGCTGGTGGCGCGGGTCCGCTACCGGGTGTGGGGCAAGTTCGACACCTGCCAGGTGCCCGATCCGGCAGCGCGGAGCCAGCTGCTGCCATGAGCCCGCCCTGGCCGCGCCTGCTCGCGCTCGATCTCGACGGCACGCTGCTGCGGGCCGACCACCGCGTCGCCGACGAGGACGTGCGCGCCATCGCCGACCTGCGCGGCCGCGGCGTGACCGTCACCATCGCGACCGGCCGCCTGTACGCCGGCTCGGCCGCCACCGCGCGTGCGGTCGGCATCGACGGCGTCATCGCCTGCATGGAGGGCAGCCACCTGGTCGACGTCGGCCGCGATCACACCGTGATCCGGCATGGCCTCGACGCGGCAGCGGCGCCCGCCCTGCGCGCGGTGCTGGCCGGTCACGACCTGGCCAGCTTCCTGTTCGAGCACGACCACGTGCACCACGACGAGCGCGGCGCGCCGTACGCCGCCTACGTGCAGACCTGGTCGCCGTCGCTGCGCCTGGTCGACGACGCGCTCGATCACCCGGCGTGGGACGCGGCGCCACTCGCGGCGGTCGCGATCGGCGAGCCCGACGTGGTCGCCGCGGCGCTGGCCGCGCTGGCGCCGCACCCGGCGCTGCGGGTGGTGAGCTTCGCCGTCAGCGCCGCGCCCGGCAAACACGCGGTGCTGGCGCGCCGGGCCGGGCCGAGCAAGGGCACCGCGCTGGCCGAGCTGTGCGCGCTGGCCGGCTGCACCGTGGCCGACGCCGTCGTCGTCGGCGACTGGGTCAACGACCTGCCGATGTTCGAGGTGGCCGGCCGATCGTTCGTGATGGCCGGCGCGCCCGACGACGTCGCCGCCGCCGCGACCGACCGCCTGACCAGCGTCACCGGCGCCGGCGGCGGCGTGGCCGAGGCCATCCGTCGCGCCTGGGGCTGAGCGGTCGCGAGGCGGCGTGCTCAGCGCGGGCCGCGCAGCTCGTCGCGGCGCTGGCGCTCGACCACGCGCAGGATGGCCTGCGACCACGGGTCGTCGAAGAAGGCGACGTTGCTGTTGGCCGGCGGGATCGTGGATGGACGACGGTCGTTGGACATCAGAACCTCCCCACGGTCCACGCTGCGCGCCCGGCGCGGGCGGGGCAATTTTTTGGCGGCCGGCAGGGAGATCTCCGCCGGTCGCCGGGCTGGCCGGCCTCGTTGCGATCGGCAACACGCCGGCTCCAGGACCAGCGTCGGATCCCTGTAGACGCGCTGACTTGGCTGCGGTAAGGCCGGGCACGAATGCTGCTGCCGGCTGGCCCGATGCGCCCGATGCGCCCGATGCGTCCCCTGGGCGCCCTCCTGCTCGCCGGCGGGGTGGTCGCCGCCTTGCGGCCAGCGCAGGCCCAGGGCCAGCCCGGTCCGGCGCCGACCGAATCGCCCTCACCGGAGGAGGGTGCTGCCGATGATGCGCCCGCCCCGACCGCCCCGGATGATGCGCCCGCCAGCCCACCGCCGGTGACCACCGAGCCGGCGCCGAACGTCACCACGCCGATCACCATCGCCACCGAGCCGCCGCGCCCGCTGCCGAGCCCCGACCGCGCCAGCCTCGCCACCGACGAGGTGCCGGTCGCGCCGGCGCGCGATTGGATCGGCCTGCGCTTCGGCTCGTACGGGCGGGTCCTGGCCGGGACCGACCTGCGCGGCGGCCGGCCCGCCCCGGTCCACGTCGTCACCCACGGCGCCCGCATCGTCGAGCCGAGCTACCTCGAGCTCGACCTCGCGTACGGCACCCTCGTCGGCGAGGGCCACTGGTTGTCGCCGGTCATCACCCTGGCCTTCGCCGACGATCTGCTGCACGACACCGGCGACTTCCAGACCCGGTCGGCGCTGCGCAACCTGTACCTGCTGGCCCGGCCCAACGTCGCCGACCGCACCTTCGACCGCGTCGAGGGCTGGATCGGCAGCCGGATGTACCGCGGCGATGACATCTACCTGCTCGACGTGTGGCCCCTCGACGACCAGAACACCGTCGGCGCCGGGGTCGAGCTGGCGGCCCGGCGCCTGACCGTGGCCAGCCACGTCGGCTGGTCGCGCCTGACCGACCCGTTCCAGCTGCAGACCATCGCGGTGGCCGACCCGGCCCAGGGCGCGACCACGGTGACCCAGCTCGACCGCCTGCGCACCGTCGGCAGCATCAGCGCGCGCTACCACGTGCTGGGCGACGACCTGACCGAGGCCAACGTCGCGGTCAAGGTCCACGCCGAGGTGCACGCGCTGCCGAGCGGCGAGCGTCGGCGCGACGACGCCACCGTCGAGGCGCTGCCGCGCGACTGGGGCAGCACGCTCGGCCTCGAGCTGTCGGCGTACGGCTTCGACGGCGAGCACCCTGGCGGCGGCGGCCACGGCGAGCCCGGCACGTTCAAGCGGCACCTCAACCTGTTCGCGCGCTGGTCGCGCGGGCTGGCCGCGTATGACGAGCTGACCGCGCCGAGCGCGCTCGGCCCCGACCTGCGCACCTTCCCGCGCGCGTCCGAGCTGGTGCTCGGCGCCGGCGCCAACTGGGACGCCGACCGGTTCGCGCTCGCCGTCGGCGCGCTGGCGCGGCGCTTCGTCGACGCCGACCGCGACGGCGCCGACCGCGACGACGGCTGGGAGTACACGCTGGCGGCCCGGCCCATGCTGCACCTCGAGCACCGCTTCTACGCTGGCGTCGACCTGTCGTTCGAGGCCCGCTTCCCGCGTGGCCTGGCGCCGACCAGCCAGCGCGCGGCCGACCCGGCGGTGGCCGCCATCGCGCCGATCCTGGCCTGGTCCCCGGCCGGGCCGTCGTCGTACGACCGCCCGCAGCTGCGCCTGGTGTACCGGGCCGCCCACCAGAACGCCGCCGCCCTCGATCAGTACGTGCCCGACGATCCGCGCCGGGCCGCGCCCTGGGTCCACTACCTCGGCGTCCAGGCCGAGTGGTGGTTCAACTCGTCCTACCGGTGAGGTCGACCATGCGCCCCGCTCGCCTCCTCGCCTGCCTCCTCGCCGCCGCCGCCAGCGCCAGCGCCTGCAGCGCCGACGATCTGCTCCACCCCGGCCAGCGCCCGCACGAGCGCAACGCCGGGCTCGACTGGCGCGACCAGGTCATCTACCAGATCATGGTCGACCGCTTCAGCAACGGCGATCCCAACAACGATCTCAACGTCGCGCCGTCGGTGCCGGGCCGCTACCACGGCGGCGACTGGCAGGGCGTGATCGACCAGCTGCCGTACCTCGAGCAGCTCGGGGTCACCGCGCTGTGGATCTCGCCGGTGGTCAAGAACACCGAGGAGGACGCCGGCTTCGCCAGCTACCACGGCTACTGGACCCAGGACTTCCTGCGCCCCAACGCCCACTTCGGTGACCTGACCAAGCTGCGCGAGCTGGTCGACGCCGCCCACGCCCGCGGCATGAAGGTGCTGCTCGACGTGGTCACCAACCACGTCGGCCAGCTGTTCTTCTACGACATCAACGGCAACGGCCAGCCCGACGACACGCTGTCGGGCGGCGGCTACTCGCACACCTGCCTGCAGATCTGCGACAACCCCGGCCGCGCTGCCGAGTGCAGCCCCGACGAGCTCATCTACTGCCAGCAGGGCAAGGACTACCTCGAGCGCATCATCGAGTGGGACCCGGAGTACGACCCGCGCGGCGTGCAGGGCTGGACCTCGCTCGGCTTCTCCGGTCCGGCCGACGTCCGCTTCACCGACTGGCCCGAGCTCAACCGGACCCCGCCGCCGCGCCCGCCCGAGTGGTTCGGCTGGCCCGACGACAAGCCGTGGTTCGACGACCCGAGCTGGTACCACAAGAAGGGCCGGGTCTACGTGTGGTGGCACGAGGGCGACTACTCGCCCGAGTTCGTGCGCGAGCAGGAGACCACCGGCGACTTCCCGGGCGGGCTCAAGGACCTGGCGACCGACAACCCCGACGTGGCCGAGGCGCTGACCCGGGTGTTCGAGTACTGGATCGAGGTGGCCGACTTCGACGGCTTCCGCATCGACACCGTCAAGCACATCGACCGGCCCGAGCGCGACCCGGACGTACGCGGCTTCTGGGGCAAGTTCACCGACCGCATGCGGGCCAAGGCGGCCTCCCTCGGCAAGGAGAACTTCTTCATCTTCGGCGAGGGCTTCGACGGCAACGACGCGCTCATCGGCAGCTACACCCACGGCGGCCAGGACGGCGACGGCCGGTTCGGCCGGTTCGACTCGATGTTCTACTTCTCGCAGAAGTACCGGGCCATCGATCCGGTCTTCAAGCAGGGCGCGCCGACCAAGCACTTCGAGTGCCTGGCCAAGGCCCGCACCGGCGCCGCCCTCGACGCCTGGTGCACCGGTGAGGGCTACGCGGCCGGCCCGACTTTCGGCACCACGCCGCACGCCGCGCCCGAGGCCGGCGGCATCGGCCTGGCCCCGGCCCAGGTCGCGGTCAACTTCCTCGACAACCACGACCTGCCGCGCTTCCTGTTCGAGAGCCGGCCCGAGCTGCTGCGGGTGGCGCAGGCCTTCCTCCTGACCTGGGACGGCATCCCGTGCCTGTACTACGGCACCGAGCAGGCCTTCGCCGGCGGCGTCGATCCACGCAACCGCGAGGACATGTGGGCCGGCAACCCGGCGCGCGGCTACCCGGGCTTCTCCACCGACCACGACGACTTCGCCTGGACCCAGGGCTGGATCGCCCTGCGCAAGGAGCGCGAGGCGCTGCGACGGGGCGGGCTCGACATCCGCTGGTCGACCCAGGTCGCCGGGGCCCGGCGCGACGCCGGCGTGCTGGCGTTCGAGCGCGCCAGCGCCAGCGACAAGGTGCTGGTCGTGCTCAACGCCAGCGATCAGCGCAGCGAGGCGTGTGCGCCGGCCGGTGAGGGCGGCGCGTGTATGGTCACGACCTTCCCGGCCGGGACCCGCCTGGTCGACCTCGCCCCGGGCAGCGACGGCGCGACGTTCACCGTCGGCGCGGGTGGGGTGGTCACGGTCGACGTGCCGGCCCGCACCGTGCGCGTGCTGGCGCCGTAGCTGCGCGATCTGCGACCCACCGCCTGTCGCAACGGCCCATCACCACCGCGCCGGGTCAGCGCCTGTCAGGGCCCGGCCCCGGGTCCTCACCGGAAAACCGCCCTCACCGGGCGAGGTCGTGCTATTGGCTCGGACACGTCATGAAGCGCACCCCTTCCGCTGTCCTGTTCGCCTCGCTCCTCGTCCTCGGCTCCGCCGGTTGTGACCGCGGCCCGACCCAGGCCGACCAGGCCAAGGTCGCGCCGATGGCGGCGCCGACCGCCACCCCGGCTCCGGGCACCACGCCCGCGCCGGGCGCGCCGGGCGCCGCCGCGGCGACCGACGGCACCAAGTACGGCGCCGGTCTGGCCGACGGCTCGGTCGTCGCCATCGACGAGGTCATCGCCAACCCGCAGGCCTTCGCCGGCAAGAAGGTCCGCGTCGAGGGCATGGTCACCGACGTGTGCCCCAAGCGCGGCTGCTGGTTCGAGATGGCCGGCACCGGCGCCGGCAAGAAGCTGCGCTTCAAGGTCCAGGACGGCGTGATGACCTTCCCGATGGAGGCCAAGGGTAAACACGCGGTGGCCGAGGGCGTGGTGGCGGTGACCGAGCTGTCGCTCGAGGAGAGCAAGCAGCACGCCGAGTACCAGGCCAAGGAGTACGGCATCGCCTACGACCCGGCCTCGATCACCACCCCGACGCTGCTGGTCCGCATCGACGGCACCGGGGCGATGATCCGCGACCGCAAGTAGGCGCGCGGGCGCCCGGCGATGAAGTGGCGGCCGCTGCTGCGCGCGGTGCACCGTGACGTCGGCTACGTCGCGGTGGCGTTGACCCTGGCCTACGGGCTGTCGGGCATCGCCGTCAATCACCTCGAGCACTGGAACCCCAACTACCGGTTCGAGCGGCGCGCCGTCGACGTCGGCCCGCTGCCGACCGAGTCGCTGGTGGCCATGCAGGACGCGGTGGTGGCCCGGCTCGGCATCGATCCGCGCCAGGTCCGCGGCCACTTCCAGGACACGCCGCGCACGCTGCGCGTGTACCTCGATGGCGGGCAGGAGGTGCACGTGGCGATCGACAGCGGCCGCGGCACGTTCAAGGGCCTGGCCCGGCGCGCGGTGTTCTTCCAGGTCAACGCGCTCCACCTCAACAACCTCAAGGGCGCGTGGACCTACGTCGCCGACGTGTTCGCGCTGGCGCTGATGGTGCTGGCGGTGACCGGCCTGTTCATGAACAAGGGCGCGCGTGGCCTCGGCGGGCGCGGCAAGTGGTTCGTCGCTGGCGGCCTGGCCGTGCCAGTAGCGGCGATCGTCTACATGTACTGGTGAGGCAGGGCGCCCGAGCCGGGCTCCGTGACCGTGCCCGATCGCTCGGGCGGCGCCGGCCATCCTCGAGCGCCGCCTCCGTCCTGGCGCCCGCGCTCGAGTTGCTCGGAGCCTGACCGCCCAGATTCGGGCTCGGGCACGGGAGCAGGTCGCTGCAAACGCGGCTGTTCCGCGTTTGTCAGCGTCCTGCTACCGGCAGCAGCGGAAGCCGACGTTGGGGAAGAAGAAGGCGTCGTCGGCCGAGGTGAACGACAACCCGCAGGTGGTGCCGGTGCCCTCGTTGTTGGCGGCGCCACCCCGGATCGGGTTGACCCCGGGCTGGCGCTCGGCCGTCCACTCCTTGACGTTGCCCGACAGGTCGTACACGTCGGCGGCGCCGGCGCCGTTGGCGAAGCACGAGGTCAACGCGCCGCTGGCCAGGTTGCCGTCCTGGTCGCCGGCGGTGACGGTGTCGGTGTCGAGGCCGTCGTCGTTGCACACGTTGGCCTGGTAGGTGTCGGGGTTGCTCTGGAACGACCAGGTGCCGCCATCGCTATTGATCGTGGTCGGCGGGTTGCTGGTGTTGTTCTCCCGGGTGATGGCGAGCGCGTCGAACTTCAGGCCGTCCTCGTCCATGTAGATGGTGACGGTCTGGGTGCCGGCGGCCGCGATGTTGAAGGCGCCTGTGCGGACCCAGACCCAGCCGCCGTTGGTCGGGGTGACCGGGTTCTGCAGGGCGAACGAGCCAACGCCGACGAACAGCCGATCGTCGTTGCCGGTCGGGCTGAACATGCGGACCCAGACGTAGTGGTTGCCGGCGGCCGCGAAGTTGACGCGGTAGGTCAGGCGCGGGCCCTCGGTCAGGGCAGTCGTGGTCCCGAGGTTGGCGCCGGTGTTGGGTGAGGCTCGCAGCGCGCTGATGCCCGAGAAGCCCGGCGTGGTGTCGGGCACCCAGGCCCGGGTCACCCCGCCCGAGACCGCCGAGACCTTGGTCTCGTAGTCCTCGGCCTCGATGAAGATCTGCGCCGGGGACGCGCCCGGACCGGCCACCGGGAACGTGCTGGCCGGGACGACCGAACACGCCTGGTGCCACTCCTGCTCGGTGCACAGGCGGGCGCCGACCGAGGCGCACACGGCCTCCGCTTGCGGGTGGGTGATGTTGGTCCACGGCTGCCGGCCGGTGCGCGCGCAGGCGTGGCTCGAGGCGGCGCCCGCGCTGGTGGCGGTGGCGTCGGGGCGCGACGCCTCGTACTTCATGATGTCGAAGTCGCCGGTGTCGACCCAGTCGATCAGGGCGCCGGTGGCCACGCCGTCGTCGACGGTGCCGTTGCAGTTGTTGTCGAGGTTGTCGCAGATCTCGCCGCTGGCGGCCTGGCCGGGGCTGGTGATGTTGCACACGACCGGCCCATCGGGGTCGGCCGTGTTGCAGATGTTGCTGCCGGTGCCGCGGCACACGCCGAGGCCGGTGTCGCCGCAGGCCTGGCCCTTGGTCGGGTGCGACTCGTCGACGGCGCCGTCGCAGTCGTTGTCGATGCCGTCACAGGCCGTCTCCGGCACGATGTTGCCCATCGCGTCCTGCGACACGTTGGCGCCGTAGTTGCAGTCCCAGCCGCCGACCTCACACACCGCGGTGGTCCCGGCGCAGGCGCCGTCGGTGTCGCAGATGTTGGGCACGGTCATGTTCTCGTCGACCCGGGTGTCGCAGTCGTCGTCCTGCTGGTTGCAGGCCTCGGTCGAGCTCTGGAAGTCGCACGCGTACTCGCAGCCGGGCAGGCCCGGGTTGCGGTCCCAGAAGCCGGGGTCGCAGGCGGCGACGATGCAGCCGGTCGCGTTGCAGCCCTCGACCGCGTTGGGCAGGTTACACACGTTGCCGCACGCGCCGCAGTTGCGCGGGTCGGTCGTCAAGTTGTAGCCGTTGGTCGGGTTGCCGTCGCAGTCCTGGTCGAGCGCGTCGCACAGCTCGAAGGTCGGGCCGACGTCGCCCACACACTGGGCCACGCCACCGAGGCACATCAGCGCGCCGGCCGAACACTCGCCGACGTCGGTCGTGCCCGCGCACGAGCCCAGGGTGATGGCCTCGTCGAACATGCCGTCGCAGTCGTCGTCGCGGCCGTTGCAGGTCTCGGCCCCGACCGGACCGCCGCCGTCGGGCACCTCGCCCACGCAGTCGAGCGCACCGCCGACGCAGCGGGTGACGCCGGCGATACACTCGCCGAGGTCGTTGCCGCAGAACGCGCCGCCGCCCGGATCGCCGTCGTCGACGGTGCCGTCGCAGTCGTTGTCGACGTTGTCGCAGGTCTCGGCGCTCGGCTCGACCCCGGTGCAGCGCAGCTCCCCGGCGGTGCACTCGTACACGCCGACCGAACACGGCGCCTGGGCCACGCCGCACGCCTCGCCGACCATGGGCAGGGTGCCCTCGTCGGTCATGCCGTCGCAGTCGTTGTCCATGCCGTCGCACAGCTCGGTCGCGTTGGGCAGGCAGCCGTCGAACGCCACCCCGTTGCCGTCGGGCCGCTCGCCGCCGTCCCCGTCGCCGCCGTCGCCGCCGCCGCCGCCGTCGAGGCTGGCGCAGTTGAGGCAGTACTCGTTGACGTTGCAGGAGCCGAGGGTCAGGCCGGTCGCCACGGTCGCGGCCAGCGCCAGCAGCGTCCGCGCGCGCGCGCGCGCCATTGCGGTCATCGTCATCATCGTCGTCCTCTTCACAGGCCACCTCCCAGGTGGCGCCGGCGTCGGCCGCGGGCCAGGACGCCCAGCATCACCAGGCCGAGGCCGAGCAGGCCGCCGCCGTGGCCGCCGCTGCTGGCGCAGCCGCCACCACCGCCGGTCGTGACCAGCTCGGGCGGGCCGCCGGCGTCGGGCACGAACGCGACCGGGTCGTAGCAGGTGCCTTGCTCGCACACCTCACCCGGGTTGGGGCAGGTGATGCCGAGGCAGCGGTCGAGCTCACACTCGCCGTTGTCGGGGTTGCAGGCCTGGCCGGGCGGGCAGGTCCGGTTGTCGCACGGGTCGGCCACACACTCGCCGGTGCCGTCGTTGCACACGAAGCCGGGCCGGCACGCGCCGCCACACGGGTCGGCCACGCAGGCGCCGAGCTCGCAGCGCTGGCCGCTCGGGCAGTCGACGTCGCCGCAGCTGGCGACGCAGGTCCCGCCGCTGCAGTACTGCGGCGCGGCGCAGGTGACGCCGAAGCACGGGTTGGCGACGCAGGTGCCGCCGGCGCACTGCTCGCCGTCGGCGCACATGTCCGGGAAGGTCCGGCAGTCGTTGGGCTCGCACGTGCCGGTGGCCGGCACACACACCGTGTTGCCGCTGCAGGTCAGCAGCGAGCAGGCCGGCTTGCAGGTGCCGTCGTCGGGGTCACACGCGGTGGCGTTGCCGCTGCCGTCGGGGCCACAGGTCACCCCGAAGCAGCGGTCGACCAGGCAGAAGCCGCCGACGCAGGTCCGGCCCGACGGGCACGGGAACTCGCCCTCGCCGCACGGGAAGGCGCACTGGCACGAGGTGCAGGTGGCGCCGCTCGGGCACATGCCGTTGTTCTCGTCGACCTGCATGTCGCAGTCGTTGTCGTTGCAGTCGCACAGGTCGGTCGGCTGGACCGGGTCGCCGACGCACACGTACTGGCCGCTCATACACACCGACATGCCGTTGCAGACCCGGCCGCCGTCGTTGCACATGCCGCCAGGCGGGGCGTCCTCGTCGACCATGCCGTCGCAGTCGTCGTCGTTGCCGTCGCAGGTGTCGTCGTCGGGCTGGGTCGTGCTGTCGCACATCAGCACGCCGCCGGTGCAGACGATGGTGCCGCTGCCGCAGGTGGTCGAGCAGTCGCCACCGCCGGTGCCCTCGTCGATGCGGGTGTCGCAGTCGTCGTCGAGGTTGTTGCACGACTCCGCGCGCGGGCCGATCTCACCGACGCAGGCCCCGAACATGCCGCCGGTGTTGCAGGCCCGGGTGCCCGGGTGGCAGATGCCGGTGTTGGGGTTGCCGCCCGGCAGGTTGGAGCAGGTCTCGACGAAGCCGTCGATGACGTTGTCGCAGTCGTCGTCGGTGCCGTTGCACACCTCGGTGAACGGCCCGGTCGCGGTGCAGCCCTGCCAGGCCCCGGTCACGCACACCTCGTTGCCGGCGGTGCAGGCGCCGACGTCGGTGCCGCAGGCCCGGTTGAGGCCTTCGTCGATGAGGGTGTCGCAGTCGTCGTCGAGGTTGTTGCACTGCTCGACGCTGCCGCAGCCGACGCAGGCGTTCTCGTCGACCCGGCCGTCGCAGTCATCGTCCTCGCCGTCGCAGGTCTCGGTGCTGGCGGTGCCGCCCGGGTTGGTGATGTTGCACTGGGTGCCGGCGCCGTCGGCCCGGCACACGAAGGTGCCGGTGCCGCGGCACACGCCGAACTCGCCGTCGTCGCAGACCTGGCCCTTGGACGGGAAGTCCTCGTCGACGCGGGTGTCGCAATCGTCGTCGAGGCTGTTGCAGCGCTCCGACCGCACCGCGTCGGCGATGATGGTCGAGATGGCGATCTGCAGCTCCTCCTCGCTCTGGGCATACAGACCCTCGTTGACGCCGGGCGCGTCGGCGGCGCCACCGGCGTGGGCCAGGCCCTCGATCTGGGTGTCGCCCGGGGACTGGCCAAAGCCGATGGGCCGGGTCTCGATGCGGTAGGTCTGGGCGTCGACCGCCGTGGTCAGCAGGTTGGTCGCGGCGCCGGTCGTGTTGGTGAACGTCGTGCAGGTCTCGTCACCATCGGTCAGCATGATCGTGACGTAGGGGCGGCACTGCTCACCCGACGGCAGGAAGACGTTGCGGAAGGGGTCGTTGCGGATGGGGTCGAAGCCGGGGCTGGCCGACGGCCAGATGGTGGCGCCGCTGGTGGCCTGCAGGCCCTGCCAGTAGCGCCGGGCCGCGCGCAGCGAGCCGGCGATCGGCGTCCAGCTGCCGGTCCCGATCTCGGGGTCGCTGCCGATCGGCGTGGTCTGGCAGGTGCCGGCGGTGTTGTTGGTCCAGGTCACCAGATCCTGGTTGTTGCCGTCGGACAGGCCGACCAGCACCTCCATGCGGGCGTCGTCGGACATGCCCGACGAGCAGCCGGTGCCGGTGTTCTCGTCGCAGGCGTTGCAGTCGATGCCGTTCATGGTGCAACCGTCGCCCGGCGTCATGTCGGTCGAGGTCTCGCGGAAGCGGCCGAGCGCCAGCACCATGTCGCCGTACGAGTTGGCGATGTTGTTGATGGCGCACTTGGCGTGCGAGATGCGGGTGTCGACACCACCTGGGCAACTCGGTGGTCCGGTCCCGGTCGAGCCGTCCATCGATCCGGACGTGTCGAGGATGAGGAGCACGTACGGCTTGAGGGGCTCTTGCCCTTGCGCGTGTGCGGAGTCGCCGATGAGGCCAAACGCGAGGACGGCGGCTACCCCTAGCCACCCGGAGCGTGCATGCATTGCGCCATTGTATGGGAGCGCGCGGCCAGTTGGAAATCCGTGGCAGCCGGATCCGTCGACGACGTGATCGATCGCCACCGGCCGCACCTGTCGGCCGACCGCCTCACCACCACCTACACCACGCTCGGCCGCCGCGTCGCTCAGCCGCCGGCGCCGGCGAGCAGGGCGCGGCCGACCACCTTGAGCGCCAGCACCGGCCGCACCCCCTCGAAGATGGGCAGGACCAGCGCGTCGACGACGAGGCGGCTGATCGGATACTCCTCGGCGTAGCCCCAGCCGCCGTGCAGGACCTGGGCGCGCTGGGTCACCGCGACCGCGGCGTCACAGGCCAGCAGCTTGGCCTGCGCGGCCAGGGGCGCCGCCGCCCGCTCGTCGCCGTCCATGGCCACCGCGGCCGCATATGTAAGTGCACGGCAGGCGGCGAGCTGGGCCTCCATCCAGCCGAGGTCACGCTGGGTCAGGGCGTAGGCGGCGATGGGCCGGCCGAACTGCCGACGCTCCCCGGCGTAGCGGGCCGCGCGCTCGACCGCCGCGGCCATCACCCCGCCAGCGCGTCCCCCGGTCTGCAGGCGTCCGGCGGCGAACCCGGCCATCTGCAGGTGGAAGCCGCGGCCGAGCCCGGCCTCACCGCCGACCAGCTGCGCGGCTGGCACGAAGTAGCCATCGAAGGCGAGCGTGAACGAGTGCATGCCGCGGTAGCCGAGCGTGCGGTCGGCCTTGCCGGTGAGGCGGCCGCCGCCGGCTTGCTCGACGCTGAGGTCGTGGCCGAGCGCGCGTGGCTTGTCGACGATGAACAGCGACAGGCCGCGGGCGCCCTTGCCAGGGTCCGGATCGGTCCGGGCCAGCACCGCCAGCACGTCGGCCCGGCCGGCGAAGGTGCACCACGCCTTGTTGCCGGTCAGTCGCCACCCGGCCTCGCCGCCGACCGTGGCCGGCTCGGCCCGACAGGCGACCGCGGCCACGTCGGAGCCGACGTCCGGCTCGGTCACCGAGATGCCGACCATGACCTCGCCGGCGGCGATCCGCGGCAGCCAGGCCTCCTTCTGCGCCGGGGTGCCGCCGGCGAGGAGGGCCTTGGCCAGGATCTCCGGCCGGGTGATGAGCGAGCCGCCGCCGGCGAGCGAGCCGCGCGACAGCTCCTCGGTGGTGAGGACCATGGCCAGGTTGCCGAGCGCGTGGCCGCCGTACGCCTCGGGGATGGACAGGCCGAAGTAGCCCATCCGCCCCATCTCGGTGATGACCCGCTCCGGCACCAGCTCGTCGTGGTGGTGGATGCG
Source organism: Kofleriaceae bacterium (assembly GCA_018058095.1). Classification (GTDB taxonomy): domain Bacteria; phylum Myxococcota_A; class Polyangia; order Haliangiales; family Haliangiaceae; genus JABFXX01. Next base: position 59,750 of record JAGPCO010000013.1, on the reverse strand, counting down.
CTCGGCGTGCGGCGCCACCTCGCGCTCGGTGAACTGGCGCGCGCTGGCCCGGACCTCGGCGTGCAGCTCGTCGTCGGGCCACGCCCGCGCTCCGCCGCGCTCGGCCACGGCCCGGCCGAGGGCACACAGGGCGTCGGCGCAGGCCAGCGGGCGGGCGGCGCGGGCGGCGGCGACGGCGGCGTCGACCACGGCATCGGCCAGGCCCAGCTCGGCCCGCAGCTCGTCGAGGCGGCGCACCGCGCGGGTGGCCTGCAGGGTGGCGGCGGCGGCCGCCAGCGCGGCGTCGACGGCGCCGAGCGCCTCGGCCACGGCGGTGGCGGCGCGGGCCTCGGTCGCCGCGAACGCGAGCTGCTCGACCTCGACCTGGGCCGCGTCGGCATCCTGGCCGTCGCGAGTGCGGAGGCGCAAGGACGTGGTGGCCGCGGCGACGGCGGCGTCGACGGTGGACAGGAGCACGCGCAGGGTCGGCACGGCCGGCAGTCTAGCAGGCTGCTGAAAAACCCGTGCCGGTGGCTCCTGCCGACGGGACGGGCTCCGTGTTTTCAGCAGGCTGCGAGATCGAAAAATGACTAGCAGGCGGCTTCTTCAGCAGCCTGCTAGACGCAATCGCTCAGCGTGGCAGCACCGTCGTGAGGTGGGCGACCAGGCCACGCCCGGCCGCCTCGCACAGATCGAACACCTGCTCGAAGCCGTCGAGCCCACCCATGTACGGGTCGGGTACGATGGCGTCCGCCGCCGCGCCTGCCTCGAAGCTGCGGAACAGGCGGACCTTGGCGCGGTCGGCGTCGGACCGGCACAACGCGCGCAGGTCCTCGAGGTTCTGGGTGTCCATGGCCAGGACCAGGTCGAAGTGATCGAGGTCGGGCGTGATGAAGCGGCGGGCGCGGTGGCTCAGCTCGACGCCGCGCCGGCGCGCGACCTGGCGCGCGCGCGCGTCGGGCAGCTCGTCGGCGTGCCAGCCGCCCAGGCCGGCGCTGTCGAGCTCGACCCGGGCGAACAGCCCGGCCTCCTTGACCAGCTTGCGCACCACACCCTCGGCGGTGGGCGAGCGGCAGATGTTGCCGAGGCACACGAAGCACACCCGCAGCGGCGAGTTGACCTCGCTGCGCGCACCCGGCTCCATCGTCGAGGGGATGAAGATCATCGGCTATTCGGACAGGTCCCCGGTCCAGTACAGGTAGTCGCGCCAGGCCTCGGGGATCGAGCGCTGCGAGATGCGGATGGTCACCGCCGGGACCCAGTTGGGCTGGACCGGCTGGGCCAGCAGCGTCATGCGGGCCTGCAGCGGGGTGCGGCCGCCCTTCTTGCGGTTGCACTCGTAACAGGCGGTGACGATGTTGGTCCACTCGGTCCGGCCGCCGTGGGCGCGCGGCACGACGTGGTCGTAGGTCAGGTCGCCGATCGACGCCTTGCGACCACAGTACTGGCAGCGGTAGTGGTCGCGCGCGTAGATGTTGACCCGCGAGAACTTGACCGGCTTGGGGTGGCGCCGGAACGCGCGCAGGAGGCGCACCACCGCCGGGATCTTGATCACCAGGCTGACCGAGCGGATGTCGTGCTGGTACTCCTCGATGACCTCGACCTTGCCGAGGAACAGGAGCGTGATGGCACGCTGCCACGGGATGACCTTGATGGGCTCGAACCCATTCGACAGCAGGAGCGTCTTGGCCATGCCGTCCATACCCCGACCAGCGTACCACCCTGGTGCGCGCAGTCGAGAAAACGCCCACGACCCGGCCCGCCCCGGCGTGATCTGGGTCGCGCCCAGGGCCCTGGTCAAACTTGAAAACGGTTTTCAAGAATGCTACGCCTCGGCCCGATGTCCACGCCGGCCAGCCTGCTCGACGCCCCCCGCCGCCAGCCGGTGGTGGTGACGGCGGTGGCGGGGCCGGCGGCGTTCCGGCGGCGGATCATGGAGATGGGGCTGGTCCCGGGCACGACGGTGACGGTGATCGACGCCGCGCCGCTGGGCGACCCGCTCCAGCTCGAGGTGCGCGGCGCGCGCTGGTCGATCCGCCGGGCCGAGGCGGCGCAGATCGAGATCCGGTCGGGCGCCGCGCCGTCGGCGTCGGCGGGGACCTCGTGACCGCGCCGGCGCCGTGGGTCGCGGTGGCCGGCAACCCGAACGTCGGCAAGACCACGCTGTTCAACGCGCTGACCGGGCTGCGCGCCAAGGTGTCCAACTACCCTGGCGTCACCGTCGACCGGCGGGTCGGGACCATGACCGTCGATGGCCGTACGCTCGAGCTGGTCGACATCCCTGGTACCTACTCGCTGGTCGCCCGCAGCGGCGAGGAGCTGATCGCCATCGACGCCCTGGTCGGCCTGCGCGGCGGGACCAGGCCGGCGGCGGTGGTGGTGTGCTGCGACGCGACCCAGCTGCCACGCTCGACCTACCTGGTGCTGCAATGCCAGGAGCTCGGCCTGCCGTGTGTGGTGGCGCTGACGATGGTCGACGAAGGAGCGCCGGCGGTGGACACCGCGGCGCTGGCGACGGCGCTCGCCTGCCCGGTCGTCGGTGTCACCGCCCGGACCGGGCTGGGGCTCGACGCCCTGCGACGTGGCGTGAACGAGGTGGTGGCGGCGCCGCCTCCGTCGCCCCACCTGCGCTGGACGCCGTCGCCGGCGCTGGCGGCGCGGATCGCCGAGGTCCGGGCCGCGTTGCCACCGACGTGGCCCGCGGTCGACGCGATGGCGCTGTGGGCGCTGACGTCGCTCGATGGTGACGACGAGCTGCCCGACATCCCGCCGGCGGTGCGGGCCGCGGTCGGCGCGCCGCTGACGCCGGCGCTGGCCGACGAGGCCGTGCTGGCGCGCTGGGCCTGGATCGATCGTCTGGTCACGCCGCTGACGCAGGCGAAGCCGGCCCGCGGCCCTGGCGGCGCGGCCGCGGCCCCGGCGGCGCCGGCGCGCACCCCGAGCCAGGAGCGCACGCTGCGGCTCGATCGCGTGCTCCTGCACCGGGTGTTCGGCTTCGCGGTGTTCCTGGCCGTGATGTTCGTGCTGTTCATGTCGCTGTTCGCCTGGGCCGACCCGGCGATCACCGCCATCGAGGAGCTGTTCGGGTGGGTCGGCGGCCACGCCCGCGGGGTGCTGCCGGCCGGGGTGGTGGCCGACTTCGTCGTCGATGGCGTCATCGGCGGGGTCGGCTCGGTCCTGGTGTTCCTGCCGCAGATCCTGCTGCTGTTCCTGCTACTCGGCCTGCTCGAGGACTGCGGCTACCTGGCCCGCGTCGCGTTCCTGATGGACCGCATCATGCGGACGATGAACCTCAACGGCCGCGCCTTCGTGCCGATGCTGTCGGGCTTCGCGTGCGCGGTGCCAGCGGTGATGGCGACCCGGACCATGGAGCGCAAGCGCGACCGCCTGCTGACCATGCTGGTGGTGCCGCTCATGACCTGCTCGGCCCGCCTGCCGGTGTACTCGCTGGTCATCGCCGCCCTCATCCCGGCCAGCCGCAGCACGCAGAGCCTGATGATGGTCGGCATGTACGCGTTCAGCGTGATCACCGCGCTGGCCGCGGCCTGGGTGCTGTCGCGCACCGTGCGCCCGCTCAAGGCCAAGCGCCTGCCGTTCGTGATCGAGCTGCCGCCGTACCGCTGGCCGCGCCTGGCCGACGTGATCCGGATGATGTGGGACAAGGCCTCGGTCTTCCTGCGCGAGGCCGGCACCGTCATCCTGGCCTGCACGATCGTGCTGTGGGCGCTGCTGTACTTCCCGCGCGAGCTGCCGGCGAGCGAGCCCGACTACGCCGCGCTGGTGGCGGCCGCACCCGACGACGCGGCCCGGGCCGAGCTGGAGTCGGCCCAGTCGGCCGCGCAGCTGCGCCACAGCTACGCCGGCCGGCTCGGTCGCGGGCTGGAGCCGGCCATCGAGCCGCTCGGGTTCGACTGGAAGATCGGCATCGGCATCATCGGCGCCTTCGCCGCCCGCGAGGTGTTCGTGTCGACCATGGGCGTGGTGTACGCGGCCGGGGCCGACGCCGACGAGGAGAGCACGACGCTGCGCCAGGCCCTGCGCGACGAGCGCACGCCGGCCGGGGCCCGGGCCTACACGCCGCTGACCGGCCTGTCGCTGATGATCTTCTTCGCCCTGGCCTGCCAGTGCATGAGCACCCTGGCCGCGGTCAAGCGCGAGACCGCGACCTGGCGCTGGCCGCTGTTCCTGTTCGCCTACATGACCGCGCTGGCGTGGATCGTCAGCTTCCTGGTGTTCCAGGTCGGCCGGCTGCTCGGCGCCAGCTGACCAGCGCCGCCGGCCCGGCCAGCAGGGCTGCTAGAACGCGCGGCCCTGGGCGCCGTCGACGACGACGCAGGCGCCGCTGACCCAGCGGGCCCGGGCCGAGGCCAGGAAGGTGACGACGTCGGCGACCTCCTCGGCCTGGCCGAAGCGGCCGAACGGCAGCTCGCGGGCGACGAAGGCGGCGATGCCGTCGGGGTCGGCCTTCTGCCGGCGGTCCCAGCTGCTGCCGGGGAACAGGATCGAGCCGGGGGCGACGCTGTTGACCCGGATGCCGTCGCGCGCGTAGTCGCGCGCCATGGCCTTGGCCAGGGCGATGACCCCGGCCTTGGCCACGTTGTAGCCGGGCGCGCCGCCGGCTTCGCGCCCGAACACCGACGACACCATGACGATCGCGCCGGGGCTGGGCCGGTCGGGCCGGGCCGACGTCCGCAGGTGCGGCGCGGCGCGCTGGGCGACCCGGGCCGCGCTCCACAGGTTGACGTCGAGCGACAGCGCCAGGTCGGCCTCGTCCATGTCGGCGCAGGTGCGGGCGAACGACTTGCCGACGTTGGCGATGACCACGTCGAGGCCGCCCAGCGCCGCGACCGCACCGTCGACGGCGGCGGCCGCACCGGCGGCGGTAGCGACGTCGGCGACCAGCGTGTGGTGGCCGGCGCCGCGCCCGGCCAGCTCGGTCGCCAGCGTCGCCAGGTCGGCCTCGCCGCGCGCGACCACGGCGACGCGCGCGCCCTCGCCGGCCAGCGCCAGGGCGATGGCCCGGCCGATGCCGCGGGAGCCGCCGCTGACCAGGCAGCGGGCGCCGGTGAGCCCGAGGTCCATCAGGCCGGCTCCTCGGGCAGGTCCCAGCTGTCGCCCCACAGCGCCTGGGCGCCGTCGATGCGCAGGGTCGCGCCGGTGATGTACTGCGCCGCCGGCGAGGCCAGGAAGACGATCGCGGCCGCCACCTCCTCGCAGGTGCCGGTCCGCTTGAGCGGGATGCGACGGCGGGCCCGGGCCAGCAGCTCGGGCGGGTAACGCTTGGTCCCGCTCGACTCGATGACCCCGGGCGCGACGGCGTTGATCAGGATGCCGAACTGCGACCACTCGACCGCCAGGCTCATGGTCAGGTTCTCGACCCCGGCCCGGGCCGCGCCGGTGTGGGCCATGCCGGGGAAGCCGCGGTAGACGTTGGCGGTGACGTTGATGATGCGGCCGCCGCCGCGCGGGATCATCGCCTGGTTGGCGACCTCGCGGCACATGTGGAAGGTGCCGCCGAGGTTGTTGCGGACGACCGCGGCGAAGCCGTTCGGGCTGATGAGCTGGGCCGGGGCCGGGAACTGCCCGCCGGCGTTGTTGACCAGCACGTCGAGGCGGTCCCACCGCGCCAGCACCGCGGCGACGAAGGTGGCGACCTGCTCGGGCTCGCGGATGTCGCAGGTCGCGGCCAGCACCCGGTCGTCGGCGCCGGTGCCGCCGGCGGCGACCAGCTCGGCCCGGGCCGCGTCGAGGGTGGCCTGGGTCCGGCCGCAGATCGCCACCCGCGCGCCGAGCCGGACCAGCTCGTGCGCGGTGGCCAGGCCGATGCCAGAGCCGCCACCGGTGACGATCACGACCTGATCGCGCAGGATGCCGGGAGCGAAGACACGCTGGCTGTCAGCGGTGGGCGCGGGGCGCATGGCCGGCATCATGCCTCATCTTCGTCGGCCGCGACGCCGGGCAGGGCCAGCTGGCTCGGCGCGGCCTCGCCGGCGTCGGCTGGCGCCGGCGCCAGCCGCAGCGCGCCCGACTCGTCGGTGTAGTTGCTGGCCAGCCGGCTGGCGACCACGCCGTCGATGGCCTGCAACCGGCGCAGCGCCTGTTCGACGATCTCGCTCCAGGTCACGACCTTGTGGCCGGCGTCGACCAGGCTGGCCTCGATGTCGCGCGCGACCCGGGCCAGGTCCTCGGCGCGCAGGTTGGGCCGCTGCTTGCCGATGCGGCGCAGCGCGGTCAGCAGCTTGCCGCTGTCGAACGGCTCGATCCGTCCGTCCCGCTTCTCGACCTTGAGGCCCGGCGCGCCGACCTTCTCGTAGGTGGTGAAGCGCCGCTTGCACGTCGCGCACACCCGCCGCCGCCGTACGCCGTCGGGCGCGATCCGGGTCTCGGTGACGCTCGACTCACCGCCGCAGTACGGGCATTGCACGTCGAGAAAGTTCCTGCTCTCCAGCCCGCTTCCTGTCGGTCGAAGGCCGGAGAAATTCTACTGCGGACCGGGCCGGCAGCGAAATTTCGCCATCCGGCTCGGGCGCCCGCCGTGGTCGCCCAGCCGGTAGACGATGGTGGCGTCGGCCTCGACGTCGACGGCGATGGCCTCGGCGAAGCTGTCGCCGAGCGGCCCGAGGTCGGTCTGGACCGCGGCGCCGGGGCTGGCCCAGCCGGTCAGGCGCCACACCGCGTTGCCGGCCAGCAGGTTGGCGCCGAGCCACAGCGACCCGTCGGCGCCGAGGTCGCAGCCCGACAGGGCCTGCGGCGCGAACACCAGGCTGCGCCGGTCATCTACCGCAAGCCGGCCGCTCGGCTCCTCGACCACACACACCAGGCGGCCGGTCGCCTTGGCCGCGGCCATGCCGACGCAGGTCCGGCCGTCGGCCGGGCCGGCCCCGAGGCACAGGCCCTCGTAGTTGCGCCCGCAGTTGACCTGCTCGGCTGGGCAGGCGGCGTCGTCGGCGCCCAGCAGGGGCACCGGCGCGCCGACCAGCGCGAAGCCGGCGCCGTCGCGACGCCAGCGCCGGATCCAGCCGGCCGAGCTCAGGCCGATCAGCTGCTCGTCGCGCCAGGCCAGGGCCTCGAGGTCATCGGCCTGGCGCGGCGCGGCGTCATCGCGGTGGCGCCCGCGCGCGGGAGTCAGCGGCAGGTGGCCACGCTCGCCGATGATGCCGGTGTCGGGGTCGACCAGGGCGTAGGCGCCGCGATGCCCGCTGTCGGACACCACCACCAGCCAGCGCCGCCCCTCGAGCCGCGTCAGCACCGCCCCGGACGCCTCGGCCAGGTCGAGGTCCGGCGCGAACGCGAGCCGCTCGCACCGACCCGGGCCGACGGCGTCGCCCTTCGCCGCGGGCGGCGAGACCACCGCCGATCCGGAGTCACCGCTGCCGGCGCCAGCGCCGGGGCTGACCCGGTCACGCTGGCCACACGCCACCGCCGCCACCATCGCCGCGCACAACCACCGTCGGACCGGCATGGATGGGCTAGCCTACCTGCTCGCTCCCGCCATGACCGCCGCGCGCCAGTACCTCGTGAAGGAGATCTTCGGGCCGACCCTGCAGGGCGAGGGCGCCCACGCCGGCAGCCCGTGTGTGTTCCTCCGCCTGGCCGCCTGCAACCTGGCCTGCACCTGGTGTGACACCGACTTCGCGCCGGCCGGCGCCACCCGCCTCGATGCCGCCGCCATCGTCGCCTCGCTGGTCGAGCGTGACCTCCACCGCAGCCGCCTGGTCGTCGTCACCGGCGGCGAGCCGACGCTGCAGTGGGACGAGGCGCTGGCCGCGGCGATCCACGGCGCCGGCTTCCGCGTGCACATGGAGAGCAACGGCACCCGGCCGCTGGGTGGACCGGTCGACTGGCTCACCGTCTCGCCCAAGCCGCAGTTCCATGGCCCCGGGCTGGCCCTGGCCGACGGCCTGCCGGTGGCGGAGTGCAAGGTCGTCGTCGACGACAGCGTCGACGACGAGGTGCTGGCCGGCTACGAGGCGCGCTGGCCTGGCGCGGTGTGGTTCGTCCAGCCCTGCGACGACCCGCGCCGGGCCCAGCACCTGGCGCGGGCGCTCGAGCTGGCGACCCGACGGCCGCGCTGGCGCGTTTCGCTACAGCTGCACAAGATCTTGGGTGTGCCTTGATTCCCGCATGATTTCAACCATGTAGAATGACGACCCGTTTGCGCTGAGCGGAAGGTCTGTGCCTCGGCTGGCGTATCATGCACACCATGGCCGAGCCCGCCACCCGCCAGCAAGAAGAGAAGCTGCCCGAGAAGAAGGTGTCGCCCAAGGCGCTGACCCGGCTCGGGCACGCCAAGGCCGCCATCGCCGTCACCAAGCAGGTGCTCAGCTTCGGCGCCGGCAACCAGGTCGAGGCCATCCGCGCGACCAAGATGAACTCGCGGTTCCGTCTGCAGGCGATCCGCAACCACTCGTACTGGGAGATGGCGCCGGAGATCCGGCACCTGGCGATGGGTTATCCCGACGCCCTGGTCGCCGCCAAGGCCGACCTGGTCCACGGCGGCAACTGCGGCGAGCACGCGTATATCGCCTACGACTACCTGCGCCAGCACGTGTCGGGCGAGCGCATCCAGTACGCCGCCTCGGAGATCGATCACGCCTTCGTGTTCATCGGCGACTTCAAGAAGGAAGCGGCGTCGGAGGTGGCGGTGGCCGACCCGTGGCCGACCGCGGCCACCGCGTGCCTGTGGGAAGACCACTTCTGTCTCAATACCAAGGTCAACCTTCGCCACGACGCCGTGGCCGATGGCAAGTCGATCAAGGGCGCGATCGCCGCCGGGCTCCGCCTCAACGCCGCCGGCAAGGCCGCGGCCGCGCAGAGCTCGACCCAGGCCGAGACCGACAGCGCGGTGGCCGACTGGAAGGCCAACCACTTCTGGAACCAGCCCGACAGCGTCGCGGCCGGCTCCAAGTTCAACTACGTCAGCGACAAGCGGTCCACCACCGTGAAGTGAGCTACGCTCGCGGCATGGCGCGCGCGGCCGGCCCGGTGCTGCTGCTGGTGATGGCCTGTTCGTCGGCGCCGGCGCCCCCGGTGGCGCCGACGCCGATCCACGTCGAGGAGACCGCCATGATCGATGCCCCTGGCCCCAAGCCCGTCAGCCCGCCCGTCACCCCGGGCTGGAGTCGCGGCCCGGCGGTACAGCCGGTGGCCGAGCTCGAGGGCTGGCTGCGTGGCGCCGGCCGCACCGAGCTGCGGGTCCCGGTCGAGCTGACCCTGTCGGCGCTGGGCATCGAGGGCGCGGTCATCGGCCTGGGCGGCGAGCGCCTCGGGCTCGACCTCGACGACAGCGGGCTCGGCATCAGCCTGGCCGACCGCGCCCGCGACGCGTGTGGCACGGCCGCCACCTGCGCGATGTGGCTGCGTGGGCGCTGGCTCGGCGGCACGCTGATCGTCAGCCGGGCCGACGGCGCCATCGGCGCCGACGAGCGCGACGCCGCCGGCTTCGTCTACCGCGCCGAGTGAGCCTGGTGCTGGCCGACGATCTCATCGTCCATCCGATGGTGCCGCGCGGCGGTGGCTGGCGCTTGCCGGCCGACGCGGCGCACCGCCTGCTCGAGCGCCACCGGGTCATCGCCATGGCGCTGGCGGTTCGTGCCATCGCCTGGCAGTGGGACCGTGGGCTCATCGCCAGCCGCGCCACCACCCAGCTGGCCCCGGGGGAGGAGCCGCTGCCGTACGAGCAGGAGGTGCTCGGCCTGATCGGCGTGACCCGTGGCCAGGCCACGGCGCACCTGGCCGAGGCCGAGGCCGGGGTGACGCAGGCCGTGGCCGACCTGGCTGCGTTCGAGGCCGAGCTGGGGGAGGTGACGCTGCCGACCCGGGAGCTGTCGGCCGAGTTCGAGCTGACGGTGATGACCCAGCTCATGTTGATGTTGATCGCCGCCCCGCAGCTGTGGGGCGAGGTCCGCGAGCTGTACGGGGTGGCCCGCAACGACCGCACCCGGCCAGGCGTCGACGAGTACCTGGTCCAGGCGCTGCTCGGACCCCAGGTCGACCCGCACCTGGTGGCCGAGGCGCTCGAGCCGGCCGCGGGCCTGCGGTCGAGCGGGCTGGTCCAGCAGACCGACCCTGGCGCCGATCGGCCGGTCCGCCCGCTCACCGTCGAGCCGCTGGTGCTGGCCCGGCTGCGGGGCGACGACCTCGGTGAGGACCCGGCGGCCCGGCTGCTGGTGCGCACCGGGGCACCGCCGCTGGCGACGCTGGTGGTGACCGAGGGCGCGGCCGCGGCGGTCCATGCCTGGGCCGCCGATCGGCGCGCGCGCCCGCCGGCGCTGGTGCTGCGTGGAGGCCGGGCCAGCGGCCGCACCACCCTGGCCGCGGCGCTGGCCCAGCGCGCGGGCAGGCACCTGGCGGTGATCGACCTGGCGACGCTGCCGGCGAGCGACGCCGACCTGCTCGACTTGCTCGGCGCCGAGCTCCGCCGGTGCCGGGTCGCCGGCTGGGTGCCGTGTGTGACCGGCCTGGGCGTGGTCGCGCCGGCCGAGCGAGAGCAGGCGCGCCTGCGCCACGTCCTGGCCGCACACGCCGGGCCGCTGGTGGTGCGCCTCGACCGCGAGCAGGCGGCGCCGCTCGAGCCGGGCTACCACCTGGTCGAGCTGCGGCCGCTGGACGAAGGGCAACGGGCCACCTTGTGGCAACGCGAGCTGGGTGACCTGCCGGTCCCGGCCGGGACCGCGGCCAGCCTGGCCAGCCGCTGGCGAGTGGGGCCGGGGGTGGTCTGTGCGGTCGCGCGGGCGGCGGCGACGGCGGCGCTCGAGGGCGGCGCGGCGACGGCGGACGGCCTGGTCGGCCAGCTCGAGGCGGCCATCACCCAGCACCTGCAGGGCCGCCTGGGCGACGTGGCGGAGCGCATCACCACCCTGCCGCGGCTGGCCGACATGGTGCTGCCGGCCGACGTCGAGGACAGCGTCACCGAGTTCCTGGCCCGGCAGCGCCTGGGCCGGCAGGTCTACGAGGAGTGGGGCCTGTCCCGCATCGCCACCACCGGGCGCGGCCTGACCGCGCTGTTCGCCGGCGGCCCTGGCACGGGCAAGACCATGCTGGCCGGGGCCATCGCCCACGAGCTCGGGCTCGACCTGTACCGGGTCGACCTGTCGCGCATCATGTCGAAGTGGATCGGCGAGACCGAGCGCAACCTGGCCGCGGTGTTCGCCGCCGCCGAGGACGGCCACGCCATCGTCCTGTTCGACGAGGCCGACTCGCTGTTCGCCAAGCGGACCGAGGTGAAGTCGGCAGGCGACCGCCACGCCAACGTCGAGGTCAACTACCTCCTGCAGCGGCTCGATACCTTCACCGGCATCTGCATCCTGACCACCAATTTCGGCACCGCCATCGATCCGGCCTTCAAGCGGCGGCTGGCGTTCCGGGTCACGTTCCCCATCCCCGACGAGGAGCTGCGCGAGTTGCTGTGGCGGCGCCACCTGCCGCCCGGCGTACCGGTCGCCGACGATCTCGACCTGGCCGAGCTGGCGCGCCGGTTCCACCTGTCGGGTGGTGCGGTCCGCAACTGCGCCCTGCGCGCCGCCTTCCTCGCCGCCGCCGATGGCCGCGTCATCAGCCAGGCCCACCTCCTGCGCGCCATCCGCATCGAGTACCGCGCGGTCGGCAAGCTGGCCGAGGGCGGCCCGCTCGAGTGAGCTCGGTCGCTCAGGCGTAGTCGGGCTTGAGCCGGTACAGGCCGACCGCGATGATCACGAACAGCGCCGGCACCAGCATGACGGGCCACAGATCGATGCCGGCGCGGGTCCGGACCAGCGGTGCGCCGAAGAACGTGAAGATGACCAGGACCCAGGACAGGGTGGCCAGGAAGGCCCAGGCCGCGCGGTCGCGGTTTCGGGCCGCGCTCCAGCCCAGCGCGAACAGGATGACGGCGATGCCGAGCAGCGCCACCGCCAGCACCGACGGCAGGCCGGCCAGGTAGGACTCGACCGCGCCGACCACGGCGACGCTGGCTGCCACGAGCGTGCCGCCGAAGGCGACCCGGCGCGACCACAACACGGCGGCGGCGCAGCCGGCGCACAGCACCAGCGAGAACAGCGCGAACTGCGGCAGCTTGGCCATCACCGTCTCGCCGACCCGCTCCGCGGCCGGTCCGACCATGCGCTCGCGGTAGTACAGAGTGGCGAGGAAGTAGAAGGCGACGTCGAGCAGCAGGGTCGTGGCCGCGGCCACCGCGAAGATCTGGCCAGGGCCGACCGGTGCGGTCGAGCTGCTGGCGGCGGGCGACGTGCTGGGCTCGGCCATGCCCTACCTTAGCCCATTCCAGCGGCCGGCACAGGTCATCTCGGGCGGCCCGGCGCGGGTCATTTCTTGCGGCGGAACAGGGTGCCCCAGAAGCTCTTGCTGGAGCGGTCATCTGACGGCGCCGTCGACGGCCGGTTCGGCGGTTCGCCGGCGCCGGCACCGATCGGCGCCGGGGTGTCGGGCTCGGTGACCGGACCGCTGGCCGGGCCGCTGCCGCCGCCACCCGCAGGAAAGCGACCGGTGTCGGTGATGGCGATCTGGATGCGCCCCGACAGGCGCTCGGGCTGGGCGGTGAGCGCCTGCTGGGTGTCCTCCAGCTCCTCGGCGTACTCCTTGCGGAAGCTCTGCCGCATGAACTGGCGCAGCTCCTTGGGGTCGAACCGGTAGCCGGCGATGAGCGCGTCGAGGTCGGCCTGCAGCTGGGCCGCGCTCTGGTAGCGGTCGGCCACGTCGCGCGCCAGCGCCTTGACCACGATGGCGTCGAGCTCGGGCGTGACCCGGCGGTTCTGCGTCGACGGCAGCGGCACGTCGGCCTTGCGCACCTTCTCCATCAGCGCGAACTCGGTGTCGCCGCGGAACAGCTTCTCGGTGGTCAACATCTCGTGCAGGATGATGCCGGCCGAGAACACGTCGGTGCGGGCGTCGAGCGGCATGCCGCGGATCTGCTCGGGCGACATGTAGCTGAACTTGCCCTTGAGCACGCCGATCTCGCTGGTGAACTTCATCAGCGCCTGGGCGATGCCGAAGTCGAGCAGCTTGACGTCGCCGTCGTACGACAGCCGCACGTTCGACGGGGACACGTCGCGGTTGACCAGGCTGAGCGGGCGCCCCTCGCGGTCGACCAGCCCGTGCGCGAAGGCCAGGCCCTCGGCGATGCGGGCGGCGATGTACACCGCGTGCGGCACCGGGATGCGCTGGTTGGTCTCCTGGCACCGCCGCAGCAGCTGGGTCAGGTCGCGTCCACCCAGGTACTCCATGGCGATGTAGTGCCGGCCCTCGCCCCGGCCGACCTCGAGCGTCTCGACGATGCACCGGTTGCGCAGCAGCAGCGCCAGCTGGGCCTCACGGCTGAACATGTCGACGAAGCGCGCCTCGCGCGCCAGCTGCGGCCGCATGACCTTGATGGCGTACAGCCGGGGCGGTCCTGGCTCGTCGCGCAGGCGGGCCCGGTACACCTCGGCCATGCCGCCGCGGGCGATGAGGCCGAGCAGGTAGTACGGCCCGAACGGAGCCGGCTCGTCGGGCGCGCCGGGCGCGAGCTTGAGCTCCTGCGACGGTCGTTCGCTCATGGCCGCCCGCCCGTCACCACGTCACGACCAGGCGCTTGCCCGGCGCCAGCGTCACGGTGCGCTCGTCGCGGCGGCTGCCGCTGTCGTCGCGCACGACCATGCGCAGCGGCCGCCCGTCGTCGGGCACGAGCACGCCGATCTCCGGCGCCGAGATGCCGAGGTCCATCATCGTGCCGGGCGCGCGCGGGTCCTCGATGGAGATGCGTCCGAGCGGCTGGGTCAGCTGGTTGACGACGATGGCCCAGGAGAACGTCAGGCGGGCACGCTGCCCGGCCGCGACCTCGGCGTACTCGAACAGCGCGATCTCGTAGCGCGGGTTGAAGCACAGCCCCTTGTAGGTGCCGGGCGCGACCGCGACCGCGCCGGTGGCGAGGGCCCTGGCCGGGACCAGCTGCCGGTTGATCCACACCTGGGTGCACGGCAGGCTGCTGCGGATCTCCAGGGTGCCCAGGCCGCCCCGCTCGCGGCCGAGCTCGGCGCGGATGAGGTCGGCGGTCTTGCCGAACGGGCGCTGGGTCAGGTAGCGCCGGTAGAACTCGCGCTTGCCGGCCTGAGCGCCCAGCTTGTCGTAGGTCGCGCCGAGCTCGCGCAGGAAGCCGGGCAGGTCCGGCGCGAGCGCGTAGCCCATGTGGAAGTAGACCAGGGCATCCGCGAACTGGCCCTTGCGGAAGGCGGTTCGGCCCCGGCCGAAGCAGGTCCGGGCCTCCTTGCCGAGCACGGCCAGCTCGAGCTTGCCGGCGGACGGGTCGCTTGCGCCGGTCAGGCGGACGACCTCGCCCTGGGCGGCGCGGCGGGCGTCGTCGTCGCGGGTGGCGCCGGCGAAGGCGCGCCAGGCCAGGACGGCGTCGGTGTTCTGGCCGGCCAGGGCCCACAGCCGGGCCAGCTCCTGCGCCTCGGCCCCGCCGGGGCCGCGCGCGACCACGAGCGCCTGGTACAGCGGCACCGCCCGGGCCCAGTCGCGCGCGCGCGCGGCCTTGCGGGCGGGGGCGAGCAGGAACTCCGACATCGTGGTCCGGGCGGCGGAGGTCGTCACCACGTCGTACAGCGGGGCGTCCACGCCGGCGCCGGCGCCGACCGTCTGGCCCGGGCCCGCGTCGGCCGCGCCTCCGCCGTCCGCGCGCGCGGGCGTACCGGGCCAGGCGCCGACCAGCGCCGTCCCCAGCACCATCGCGACCAATACGCTGGCGAGTCGATCCACCCTCGAACCAACCTAGCATGTGGGCCGGAGCGCCGCGCCTTTTGCCACCTGAGCCCGGCTCGGCGCGATCGGCCAGGCGCCTGCTGAGTCGATCTCGGCGCCGGGTGGTGAAACCCCGGCGGCTTCCACGTTAGCCTGGGCGAGCGACCATGCGAGCGGTCATCATCGAGCGCAACAAGCTGGTAAGTAAGCGCATCGCCCGCGGAATTCTCTCCATCGGGTGGGACTGCACGATCGCCGACGAGCCCGAGGCGGCCATCCCGCACCTCGCCGGCGCGGACCTGGTCGGCGCCGACGTGTTCGACGGCGACGTGGTGCTCGAGCTGTGCCGGCAGCAGCCGACGCTGCGGCCGCTGCTGTGGACCGCCGAGCCGCTCCGGCGCGCGCTCCGCTACATGGCCGAGCAACCTCGGCTCGACCACGTCCTGGGCCGGCGCGACTTCGACAGCGCGCCGCGGCCGGACGAGCTGGTGATGGCCCTGCGTCAGCTCGCCGGTGGACCGGCGCCACCCCTGGGCGCGACCCTGGCCTGGGGTGCCAGCCTGTCCGAGCGGGTGGTGTCGTCCCCGGCCGAGCGCGACGAGGTGGTGGCCGAGGCGCAGGCGACGATCGCCCGCCTCGGCGTGCCGCGCCGGATGGCCGACATGATCGGGGAGCTCGGCCACGAGCTGCTGATGAACGCGATGTACGACGCGCCGGTCGACGACGCCGGCCGGGCCCTGTACGCCGCCGATCGCAAGGCCGACATCCGCCTGGCTGGCGCCGATCGGCCGACCCTGCGGCTCGGCACCGACGGCGCGGTCGTCGCCTTGCAGGTCAGCGATCGCTTCGGTCGACTCACCCGCGACCACATCGTCGGCGGGCTGACCCGGGGCCTGGCCGCCGGGGAGATGGACCGCAGCCACGGCGGCGCCGGGCTCGGGCTGCTGGTGTGCCACAACGCCTCGATCAGCCTGGCGTTCGAGCTGGTGCCCGGCCAGCGCACCGCGGTCACCGCGCGGTTCGAGCTCGACCTCAACCTGCGCGAGTTCCGGACCCTGCCGAGGTCCCTGCTCATCGCACGGACCTGAGCAGGGCCGCGCGGGTTGCGGTACGCTGCGCCGAGCATGGACGCCGCACCTACCGGAAGCGCGCCCAGCGGAGGGGCGACCGCCTCGGCGCCCGCACCGGTGGCCAAGCTGACCATCGACAAGTTCGCCGACGCCGGCATCGTGTGCCTGCGCTTCACCGGCACCATCGACGAGGCGTTCGAGGGCAAGAAGCTGGCGGCCGCCCTCAAGGCCGACACCCTGGTGCTCGACCTCGGCCGGGTCGGCAAGATCTCGTCGTTCGGCATCCGCGAGTGGGTCGACTTCATCTCCGCCGCCAGCCGCGCGGTCGGGCGTAGCTACCTCATCGAGTGCGCGCCCAAGGTGGTCGACCAGATGAACATGGTCGCCAACTTCTGCGGCGACGGTCGGGTCTTCTCGTTCTTCGCGCCGTTCCGCTGTGACCACTGCGACTCCGAGCATCGGGTGCTGCTCCAGGTCGACCGCGACTGGGAGACGATCAAGAGCGGCAAGCTGGCCGAGCGCCCCTGTCCGGGCTGCAGCGAGCGGATGTACTTCGACGAGGATCCGACCAGCTTCTTCTCGTACATCCTGGGGCAGGACCGGACCGAGCTCCCGGCCGAGGTGGCGGCGTTCCTGGCCCAGCAGCTCGACTACGCGGTGGCCGACCTCGGCCGCAAGCTCAAGGTCGACAAGGCGATCGACGGCCGGGTCACCGTGCTCAAGCTGGCCGGGGACCTCGACGGCACCTTCCCCAAGGACAAGCTGGCCGAGGGCCTCGAGGGCACGGTCGCGCTCGACGTGGCCGGGCTGGGCCGGATCGAGCCGGCCGGGGCCGCGCACTGGCGCGCGTGGATCCGACAGGTCACCCCGGTCGTCGACGGCGTGTACCTGCTCGGGGCCGGGCCCGCGGTGCTCGAGCGCCTGGCCCAGCGCGACGACCTCGGCGCCAAGGCCCAGGTGGTCACCGCCAGCCTGCCGTTCACCTGTGCGCCGTGCGCGTCGACCAGCACCCAGCTGCTCGACCTGGCCGAACACGCCGCCGCGCTGGCGGCGGGGGTGGTGCCGGAGCGACCGTGCCCGACCTGCAAGAAGCCGATGACCTGCGTCGCCAGCGACGGCGCGCGCGCGGCGCTCTTGCAGCTGCCGGCGGTCAGCCTCGATCCGGCCAGCCGCAAGATCATCGACGAGCTGCGGGCCCGCCGGCCCGAGGTGCGCAAGGCCGCGGCTGGCGCGGTGGTGGCGCCGGTGGTGGTGGCGCGGACGTCGTGGACCGGTCCAGTCCTGGCCGCGCTGCTGGCGCTGGCCCTGGCCGGCGGCGGCGTGCTGGCCTACCAGCAGCTGCGCGGCACCCCGGGGCCGGCTGGCCTGCGCAAGGCCATCGCCGCCTCGGCGTCGACCCGGCCCGGCTGGATCCCGGCGCGGCCCGACGGCGAGGCGGGGCCGGGGCCCGGTGGTGGAGCCTGCGCCGACGCCGGCGCCAGCGTGGTGTGCCTCGGCACCTCGGCCATCGCCATCACCCAGGACGACGCCGACCAGGATGCGACCGAGGCCGCGCTCGAAGCCCTGGCGGGAGCGGTCGCGGATCGGGTCAAGAGCACGCGCTGGCGCAGCACGGTGCTGCCGCTGTGGACCGAGGTGCGCGCGGCCAAGCTGGCGGCGTTCGCGGGGGCGCCCGACAGCGCCGTCGCTCGCAGCGAGGTGCGGGAGGCTCGTCGGGCGGTGGCGGCCGCGCTGCGCGCCGCCGGGCTGGATCTGGCCGCGGCGCCGATCGAGCGCTACTGGGAGGAGTACGACACCACCGCGGGGCGTCGCTACCTCGGCTTCTCGCAGGTCACGGTCACGAGCGCGCAGCTGCAGCGGATGGCCGAGGCCTTCGGCACCGAGCACCAGGCGCTCGGCGCCAGCGCCGTCGGGTTGTTCCCGCTGGTCGGGTGGCGTTACCCGAACGTCCGCACCGGCGTGGTCCTGGTCGCGGTCGAGGACGGCTTGCTCAAGTCGGCCGGGCTCCCGGTCTCGGCCGTGGTGGTCGGCGTCGGCGGCCGCCCGGTCGACGACGGTCCGGCCTTCGTGCGGGTCGCCGCCGCCGAGGTGGCGTACCTCGAGAGCAAGCCGACCGGCGGCCCACTCACCCTGACGATCCAGGGCGGCGACGGTCGCGAGCGTACGTTCTACGCCGTGATCGCCGGCAAGCCACGGCCCCCGACCGGGTCCGGTGGCGGCAAGCGCGACGGGGGCGGCCCGCGCGGCGGCGGCCCGGGCAACGTCAACGTGTGGGACCGGTACGACCCCAAGGGGCGCCCCGGCCGCGACGACCCGACGCAGTGACGGCGGGCCGTGGTGCGGCGGCCGTGGCTACAGCGGCTTGACGCCAGCGTCGGCGGCCGGATCGAACTCGATCTTGCAGACCGCCAGGCCGCGCAGGGTCAGGGTCAGCACCGTCCCCGGCCCGCGCAGCACCGGCTTGGGCAGGAACAGGAAGTAGTTCTTGATCTCGTCCTCGGCCGGCGGCGCGCCGTGGGCCTCGGTGCCCGGGTTGCCAGTGCACATCCGCATCTTCGTGCCGGGGGCGAGGATGAAGCCGGGGTCCATGATGCCGAGGTCGGACTTCTTGTTGCTGCCGCGCCGGCCCACGCTCATGCCGCAGCCGCGCGTGTTGAACGGGAGGTTGCCGTCGTTGTGGAGGACGATCCACTCGGTGTTGAGCTGGTCCGGGGCCGTGGCGGCGTGGAGCTCGACGAATCGGATGGCCATGGGGTCGGCACCATAGCCACCGGGCGCTCGGGTTGCAATCGCCGACGAACCGTCGATAATGCGCGGCGATGGGCAAAGAGGTCATCCGGGTCGTCGCGGCGGTGATCGAGAGCGACGGCCGCTACCTCATCACCCAGCGCAACGCGACCGCGGTGCTGCCGCTGCTGTGGGAGTTCCCGGGCGGCAAGGTCGAGGGCGAGGAGTCAGAGTCCGCCGCGCTCCGACGCGAGGTGCGCGGTCGCATCGGGGTCGACGTCGAGGTCGGCGCCAAGCTGGGCGAGCACCTGCACGAGTACGGCGAGTACGACGTGCACATCACGATGTTCGCCTGCTCGTTGCCGATGGGGCACAACCCGTACCCGGCGGCGGTGGCCGACCTGCGCTGGGTCACCTCGCGCGAGTTCCTCGACTACGACTTCCCGCCCGCCGACGAGAAGACGATGACCAAGCTGCTCGGCCTGATCCGAAACTGAGGCGCCCTCGTCGGCAGGCGCGGCGCAGTCGCTCAGCTGGCGATCTTGGCGATGAGCACGGTCAGGCCCAGGGCCAGGCCGAGCGCGCCGGCGAACAGCACGCCGAGCAGCCACGGCGGCACCGGCTTGACCTCGCGCTGGGCGACGTCGGCCAGGCGCTGGTCGCCGTAGTAGCCGTGTGGTGCCGGCGACACCAGGTTGGCCGCGGTCGGCAGCGGCCGGGGTGGGTACACCAGGTCACCGGACGGGCGCTCGGGCTGCGGGCCGCCCGGTGCGGGGTAGCCGCCGGAGTTCGGTGCGGGGTAGCCGCCGGAGTTCGGTGCGGGGTAGCCGCCGGAGTTCGGGGCGGGATAGCCGCCGGAGTTCGGGGCGGGATAGCCGCCGGAGTTCGGGGCGGGATAGCCGCCGGAGTTCGGGGCGGGGTAGCCGCCGGAGTTCGGGGCATTCGGGTCCGGATATCCACCACCGTGTGCGACCGGCGCCTGCGGGTAGCCGCCGCTCGCCGTCGGGCCCGGCCAGGCTCCAGCCGCGGCACCACCTCCGGATGCGCCGTGTCCGGGATCGACCAGCGGCGCGCCCAGCGCGGTCTGGGCCAGCTCGGGGGAGGCATCCAGATCCATCGGTGGCGGGGTGTTCATGCGCCGCGCCGGATCCGGGCTGGCCGGGGGGCGAGCGGCGCGGCGGGCCTGGTCCCCATCGTCGATCACCGTCGGGATGAGCGGGACCTCCTTGCGGGCCAGGCCCGGCGCCGGCGCGGCCTGCGCAGGCGGCGCGGCCGGCGGGGTCGGCCCCGACGCGACCTTGTCCAGCAGCTCGAGCGGGTTGAGCTCGATCCGGGTCCGCTCGCCGCCCTCGGGCAGGTCGGCGTCGTCGGTCGCGTCCGGGTCGGGCGCCCGGGCCCCGTCCAGGTCGACGGCGACCAGCTCGTCGTCGCCGCCGATCTCGACCTCGGCCGCCTCGTCCCCGTCGTCCCACGACGCCTCCGCGGCGGCGGCCTGCCGGCCCTCGAGCAGCTCGCGCATGCGCGCGCCATGCTCCTCGACCTCCTTGGCGAACACGTCCTCGAGGAACCGGCCGATCTCGCCGGCCCCGGTGTGCAGGCCGTGCCGGTGCATGTAGCCGAGCAGGGCGTCGGCGAACTCCTCGGCGCTGGCGTAGCGCTGGTCGCGCACCTTGGCCAGGGCTCGCAGCGTGAGGTCATCGAGCTCGGCCGGCACGTCGGGCGCGATCGAGGACGGCGCCGGCACCTTGCACTCGATGACCGCCTGGTAGGTGTCGTACTGGTTGGCGCGCTTGAACAGGCGACGCCCGGTCAGCAGCTCGTGCAGGACGATGCCGAGCGCGAACACGTCGGTGCGGCGGTCGACGTTGACCGACACGCACTGCTCGGGCGACATGTACGCGAACTTGCCCTTGATGGTGCCGGCCTTGGTCCGGGTCTCGCGCTGCTCGGCGCGGGCGATGCCGAAGTCGACCAGCTTGACCACGCCCTCGAAGCTGACCACGAGGTTCTGCGGTGAGATGTCGCGGTGGACCACGTTGAGCGCGACGCCACCCGAGGCGCGCTGATGGGCGTAGTGCAGGCCGGCGCAGGCCTGGCTGACCAGGCCGAGCACCACCGGGATGGGCAGGCGCCGGTCCGGGTGGCGCTCACCGAAGCGGCGGATGATCATCGCCAGCGACAGCCCGGCCAGGAACTCGAGCACCATGTAGTAGCGGCCGTGGTGGTCGCCGAGCTCGAGGGTCTGGACGATGTTGGAGTGGTCGAGCTGCGCGGCCAGGCGCGCCTCGTCGAGAAACATCTTCACGAACTCCTGGTCGTCGGCCAGGTGTTCGTGCAGGACCTTGATGACGACGTACTTCTCGAACCCGTTGCTGCCGTCGATGCGGGCCAGGTAGATCTCGGCCGTACCGCCCAGCGCCAGCAAGGCGAGGACGCTGTACTTGCCGACTTGCTGGCCGACCAGCGCGCCGGTCCCGGCAGGGGCAGCCATGGGCCGAAGTGTACGCCCGTCCGTCGGCGCTCGCCAACCAGCCGTGGCCGTCGGCGCGGGTGCGGCGCCGCGTCGGCCTACAGCTCCATGATCTCTTTCTCTTTGCTGGCGGCGACCTCGTCGACGGTGGCGACGTACTTGTCGGTCAGCTCCTGGATCTTCTTCTCGCCGGTCTTCTTCTCGTCCTCGGTGATGTCGCCGTCCTTCTCGGCGTCCTTGACCAGGTCCATGGCGTCGCGCCGGGCCGCGCGGACGGCGACGCGGGCGTCCTCCGACATCTTCTTGACCTGCTTGGCCAGATCGCGCCGGCGCTCCTGGGTCAGCGGCGGGATCGGGATGCGGACCTGGTCGGAGTCGGGCACCGGGTTGAGCCCGAGGTCGCTGGCGCGGATGGCCTTGTCGATGACCGGGATCATCGTCTTCTCCCACGGCTTGACCGTGAGCAGGCGGGCGTCGACCACCTGCACCGTCGCCACCTGGTTCACCGGGGTCGGCGTGCCGTAGTAGTCGACCTTGATGCCGTCGAGCATCGAGGTCGAGGCGCGCCCGGTGCGGATCTTGGTGAGGTCGCGCTTGAAGGCCTCGAGCGCCTTCTTCATGCCGTCTTCAGCGTCGTTGGTGATGTCGTTGATCATGGTCGGGCCTGCCGGCTGGTGTGCGGCTAGCAGACCGCAGCGGGCCGGCGCGGTCAAGCGAAGCGGGTGGCGCCGTCGTCCTTGACGATCGTGGTGCCGACCTGCTCGCCGGCGATGACCCGCTTGATGTTGCCGGGGTGGGTCATGTCGAACACCATGATGGGCAGCTCGTTGTCGCGGCACAGCGCGAACGCGGTGGCGTCCATCACCCCGAGGTCCTGCTTGAGGGCGTCGGTGAAGGTGACCGTGCTGTAGCGGCGGGCGTCGGCGTGCTTGCGCGGATCCTTGTCGTACACGCCGTCGACCTTGGTCGCCTTGAGCAGGATGTCGGCGCCGATCTCCATGGCCCGCAGCGCCGCCGCGGTGTCGGTGGTGAAGAACGGGTTGCCGGTGCCGGCGCCGAAGATGACGATGCGGCCCTTCTCGAGGTGGCGCATGGCGCGGCGGCGGATGTACGGCTCGGCCAGCTGCGACATCGGGATGGCCGACTGGACCCGGGTCGTCACGCCCTGCTTCTCGAGCGCGTCCTGCAGCGACACCGCGTTCATCACGGTGGCCAGCATGCCGACGTAGTCGGCCGAGGCCCGGTCCATGCCCTTGGCCGACTCGGAGATGCCGCGGAAGATGTTGCCGCCACCGACGACGATGGCGACCTCGACCCCGAGCCGGGCCACCTCGGCCACCTCGACCGCGATCTGGCCGAGCACCTCGGGTGAGATGCCGTAGCCCTGCGGGCCCATCAGGGCCTCGCCAGACAGCTTGAGCAGGATCCGCTTGTACGCCGGCTTGGTCGGGGTGGCCATCGGCGCGCACTCTACCGTCGCCGCCGCCGCCGTGGAAAGGGCCGCGGCGGGCGCGTTCCGGCGATCAGGCTCGCCTCAGTACGCCTTGGCCCACACCACCCGCTTCTTGCTCGGCTGGCCGGTGAACGGGCAGGTCCCGGGCTCGCCGTCGGCCAGCGGGATGCAGCGCACGGTCACCCCGAGCTTGTCCTTGATGGACTTCTCGACCGCGGGGTCGCCGCAGAAGTGGGCCAGGGCGAAGCCGCCGTGGATCGGCGTCGGCGCGCTCGCGTCCTTTTGCGCCGGCGCCGTGAAGTAGGCCTCGAACGCCTCCTTGCTGTCGATGACCTGGGTGTGGGCGGCGCGGTGCGCGGTGGCCCGGGCCAGCAGGGTGTCCTGGATGTCCTGCAGGATGGTGGTGACCGAGGCCACCAGCTCGGCCCGGCCGATCGACGCCTTGTCCTTGGGCGCGCGATCGCGCCGGCCCATGAACACCGCGTCCTTGTCGATGTCGCGCGGGCCGATCTCGAGCCGGACCGGCACGCCCTTCTTGATCCACTGCCAGATCTTGTCGCCGCCGCGCATGTCGCGGTCGTCGATGTGGACCCGGACCGGGGTGCCGGCGTAGGTCTGCGCGGTCAGCTCGGCGGCCAGGGCCCGGCAGTAGTCGAGCACCCGCTGCCGGTCCTCCGGCTTGTGGGTGACCGGCACGATCTCGACGTGGGTCGGCGCCAGCTTGGGCGGCAGCACCAGGCCGTCGTCGTCGGCGTGGGTCATGATCATCGCCCCGACCAGCCGGGTCGACACGCCCCACGACGTGGTCCAGGCGTGCTCGAGCCCGCCCTTCTCGTCGGAGAAGCGGATGCCCGACGCCTTGCTGAAGTTCTGGCCCAGGAAGTGGCTGGTCCCAGCCTGCAGCGCCTTGCGGTCCTGCATCATGGCCTCGATGCAGTAGGTGTTGACCGCACCCGGGAAGCGCTCGCCCTCGGTCTTCTCGCCCTGGATGACCGGCATGGCCATCCAGTTCTCGGCGAAGTCGGCATACACGCCGAGCATCTTCATCGTCTCCTCGACCGCCTCCTCGGCGCTGGCGTGGGCGGTGTGGCCCTCCTGCCACAGGAACTCGGCGGTGCGCAGGAACAGGCGGGTCCGCATCTCCCACCGCACGACGTTGGCCCACTGGTTGATGAGCAGCGGCAGGTCGCGGTAGCTCTGGACCCACTTGGCGAACATCTCGCCGATGATGGTCTCCGACGTCGGCCGCACCACCAGCGGCTCCTCGAGCTCACCGGTCGGCACCAGCTTGCCGTCCTTGGCCTCGAGCCGGTGGTGGGTGACCACCGCGCACTCCTTGGCGAAGCCCTCGACGTGGGCCGCCTCCTTCTCGAGGAACGACAGCGGGATGAACAGCGGGAAGTACGCGTTGACGTGCCCGGTGTCCTTGAACATCTTGTCGAGGACGCGCTGGATGTTCTCCCACAACGCGTAGCCCCACGGCTTGATCACCATGCAGCCGCGCACCGGCGAGTTCTCGGCCATGTCGGCGGCCTTGATGACCTGCAGGTACCACTCGGGGTAGTTGTCGGCGCGGGTGGGGGTGATCGCGGTCTGCGGCTTGGCGCTGGGCTGGGCGGCGTTGGACATGGCGGCGGCAAGACATACCACGCCGGGTCGGACCGGGGCCGGCCCCGATGGGTCGGCCCGGGTGGCGCCCTGATACCGGGCTGGCATCGCCGGCGCCGGCCGGGCGTGGGAGCATGGGACGTGCTCGCCAGCTGCCGCCGCGTCGTCCTCGCCGTGTTCGTGCTGTGGTCGTGCGGAGGCGACGACGGCCACTTCCCACCGGTCGGCGGCACCGACGCGGCGCGGGTCGCGGACGGCCCGCCGCCCGACGCCGACCCGTTCGCGCACCCGCGCACCAGCGTCGACCAGCCCGACGACGAGCCGGGCGCGTACCAGGTGCACCTGGTGTACGTGGTGCCAGCCGACCGCGCCGGCGTGGCCCGGCTCGACGAGGACGGCACGCTGCGCCGGGCGGTGGCCGCCGCTGACGGCTGGCTGGCCGACCGCACCGGCGGGCCGCGCCTGCGCTTCGATCGCGCCGGCGGCGTGGTCGACGTGACCCACGTCGTGCTGGCCGAGGACGAGGCCACCTTCGCGGCCGGGGTCGGCGTCGGCGGGCCACGCAGCATCCGGGCCCGGCTCGAGGCCACGCTGGCCTCGACCTTGGCCGACCCGACCAAGCTGTACCTGGTCTACTACGACGGCCTCGCCCTCGGCACCTGCGGCGAGTCGCCCCGGCCCGGCCGCTTCCCGGTCCAGTACGTCGGCGGCATGTGGTCGACCACGATGCTGGCCAGCCCGGCCGCGGCCGGCGCGACCACCGCCACCGTGCTCGACCCGGTCGCGCTCGGCCTGCCGCCGCCGCCGTTCACCGCCCGGCTCGGCGCCGAGGTGGTCACGGTCACCACCGTGGCCGGCACCAGCGTCACCCTGGCCGCGCCGCTCGCCGCCGCGCACCCCGCCCTCGAGCTGCTCGCGCCCGATGGGCGGCCCGGCGACTGCCGCGCCAACCCATGGTCGGCCGACGGCGTGGCCTGGACCTACGCGGTGTTCGTCGGCCTGCACGAGGTCATGCACGCGCTCGGCATCGTCGCCGACGCCGCCCCCGACCACGCCCCACCGCCGACCGCGGCCGGCCACCTGGCGGCGACCAGCCCGGGTGGGCTCGACGACCTCATGTACCAGGGCCCGGCCGGCGGGCGCTGTGGCGATCCGGCGCCGACGCCGGCCCAGGTCCGCTGCCAGCTCGACCCTGGCCGCCGCAACTACCACGGCACCCCGGCCGGCAGCGGCCTGGTCGACCTGGCCCGCAGCGTCTTCCTCGACCCGACCCCGGTCGGGGCGGTGCCACCGCCGGGCTGGTGACCGATCGGGCGCGGCCCGCGCGTCGACCCGAAAACAGCGACGGCCGCGGAGCGAACCCCGCGGCCGTGGTCGTGTCGACGCGGATCAGAGGCCGGGGATCTTGCCGGCCAGCTTGCTCAGCGCCGGGTGGTCCTTGCACGGACCAACCGCGGCCTTGATGGCGTCGACCGACGGCTTGGCCTGGGCCTCGACGTCGGCGGCCAGCTTCTTGGCCTCGTCGGCCGACATCTTCACCGACGCGGTCGCCGTCT
Organism: Kofleriaceae bacterium; assembly: GCA_018058095.1. Taxonomy (GTDB): domain Bacteria; phylum Myxococcota_A; class Polyangia; order Haliangiales; family Haliangiaceae; genus JABFXX01. Next base: position 34,175 of record JAGPCO010000013.1, on the reverse strand, counting down.
GCAGCAGCAGGGCGGCGTTGCTGGTGACGAAGCTCGCCACGGTCGTGCCGACCTTGGCGCAGTCGGTCCCGGCCGCGGCCAGCTCGGTCGACAGCGCGGCCAGCGCCGTCGCCGTCTTGCTGGCCAGCTCGGTCGCGGTGGCGGCGGCGCCAGCGGCGAGCCCAGCGGCCTGCGCCGCGGCCGCGGTGCCGGCCTGCGCCGCGTTCTCACCTGCGGCGAGGGCAGCCTGGCCAGCGGCGAGCGCGGCCTGGCCAGCGGCCGCGGCCTGCTCACCGGCGGCCCCGGCCGCCGCGGCGGCCTGGTCGAGCGCGGCCTGACCGGCCGGAGTGGCCGGGGTCAGGGCGGGCGCCGGCGCCGTCGTCGGCTTGGCGGCCGGCGCGTCCTGCTTCTTGTCGCAGCCCGTGACGGCCAGGGCCATCACCAGCGCCATCAGGCCGGCGCGGATCACGCCAGCCCCGCTTGCTTGGCGACTTCGGCCGCGAAGTCGTCCTTCTTCTTCTCCAGGCCCTCGCCCAGCTCGAAGCGGATGAAGCGGCGGACCTTGATGTTCTCGCCGATCTTGGCGATCAGCTCCTGCTGCAGCTGGTCGATGGTCTTGTCGGGGTTCTTGACGAACGACTGGTCCATCAAGCAGATCTCCTTGAGCCACTTGCTGACCTGGCCGTCGACCATCTTGGCGATGACCGCCTCTGGCTTGCCGCTCTCGCGCGCCTTGGCCAGCAGCACCTCACGCTCGCGCGCGACGAGGTCCTCGCTGACCTCCTCCTTGCGCACGAACTGCGGCGCCATCGCCGCGATCTGCATCGCCACGTCGCGGGCGAAGCCCTGGAAGTCCTCGCCGCGGCCGACGAAGTCGGTCTCGCAGTTGACCTCGACCAGCACGCCGATGCGGCCGCCGCCGTGGATGTACGACAGCACGGTGCCCTCGGTCGCGTCGCGGCCGGCCTTCTTGGCCGCCTTGGCCAGGCCCTTGGCGCGCAGGTAGTCGATGGCCTTGTCGATGTCGCCGGCGACCTCGACCAGGGCCTTCTTGCAGTCCGACATGCCGGCGCCGGTGCGCTCGCGCAGGTCCTTGATCATCGTGGCAGAAACTTCGCTCATGACGGTTCTCCGAAAAATGTCGAGAGGGGGGAGGCGTCGCGCCGGCGATCAGGTGGTCGAGGGGGTGTCGGGCGAGGCCGAGGCCTCGGGGTCGTAGTTGTAGACGCGCGGGCCGGTCGACATCTCGACGCGCGGGCCGTCGCCGCCCGACGACACGTGGATGACGCGCTCGGTGCCGTCGTCGACCTCCTTGCCGCGGGTGCGCGAGGTCTCCTTCCAGGCCTTGGCGCCGAGGATGCAGGCGTCGGCGATCTTGGCGGCGAACAGCTTGATGGCGCGGATGGCGTCATCGTTGCCCGGGATGACGTGGTCGATCTTGTCCGGATCGCAGTTGGTGTCGGTGATGGCCACCACCGGGATCTCGAGCTTGCGAGCCTCGTCGACCGCGATGTGCTCCTTGTGCGGATCGATCACGAACAGCATGCCCGGGACCTTGGCCATGCCCTTGATGCCGCCGAGCGACTTCATCAGCTTGTCGCGGTCGCGCTTGATCATCACCTGCTCGCGCTTGGTCAGCGCGAACAGCGTGCCGTCCTCTTCCATCTTCTCGAGGCTGCGCAGGCGGTCGAGCGAGCCCTTGACCGTGCGGAAGTTGGTCAGGGTGCCGCCGAGCCAGCGCTGGGTCACGTAGTACTGGCCCGAGCGGGTCGCCTCCTCGGCCACGACCTCCTGCGCCTGCTTCTTGGTGCCGACGAACATGATCGACTCGCCGCGGGCGCAGGTGTCGACCACGGCCTGGAAGGCCGAGCGGAACAGCTTCACCGTGTGCTGCAGGTCGATGATGTGGATGCCGTTGCGGGCGCCGAAGATGAACTGCTTCATCTTCGGGTTCCACCGGCCGGTGTTGTGGCCGAAGTGGACGCCAGCCTCGAGCAGGGCGCGCATCGAGATGGGGTTGATCGCGGTCGCTTCTTGCATCGTCTCCATGGGATCTCCGTCTTTGCCGTTGTTGCCGCCGGCGCCGTCACTGCGGGGCGAAAGCCTCATCGAGGCCACGGCCACCCCGCTCGGGACGCCGTGTGTTTTGGGAGCGGCGGATCTAGCACGCCGGCTCGCCCGGTCACAAGATCGGATCGCGGGGCGATCCGCCAGGGATGTCAATGGGTTGCGATTACTCGATGGGCGGCGGCGGGACGAAGCCCTGGACCACGAACACCCGGTCGGTCCCGGTCCCCCACGAAAGGAACAGGTAGTCGCCGGTCACGGGCTCGAAGTACGCCCCCCACGGCCGCGGGAAGCGGGTGAAGAACTCCTTGCGGCTGGCCACCACCGGATCGGCCGCGCCGTCGGTGGTGTAGACGGCGACCCGGTCACGGCTGGCGTCGCCCTGGACCCACTCGGCGACGATCACGCTCTGGGCCGGGAAGCCGGGCGAGCCAGGCGGGACGTAGGCAAAGCCGCCCGGGTTGTTGGGCAGGGTCACGGTGGTGGTCAGGGCCCCGGTCGTCAGCAAGCCGCCTGGCCCAGGGCTGGCCTCGAGGTGCAACCAGCGCCCCTCCGGCCAGGTCACCATGCGGATGCGCTCGGTGTCGGCGCCCGGGGTGCCGGCCGGGACCAGGCCGAGCCCGCCGGGCCCCTGGTCGGCGCCCTGGCTCAGCCCGAGCGTGCGCAGGTCGAGCGTCGCCGCGGGTTCGGCGGCGCCGGTCGGCAGCTGGGCGAAGCCGAAGAACGGCCACAACGTGTACAGCAGCAGCGACGAGTCCCAGTACACCAGGTTGGCGTCGACGTAGCGGGTGGCGGCGACCTGGCGGGCCAGGCCGGAGAAGGCGACGATGTGGCCACAGGGGTCGCGCACCACGTCGATCTCGTAGATCGCCCCGAGCGGGTTCTCCGAGTTGCCGGCGATGAGCAGCTTGCTGGGATCGCCCGCCTTCACCACCGCGCCGCCGAGCGGGCTGGGCACCCCGGGCACCGTGCCGAGCTCGTACACCGAGTAGAACGGCGCGAACTCCGGCGCGAGCTCGACCTCGGGCCCGGCTGGAATCGGCGGCGGTGGGCAGCGCGGGTCGCCATCGCGGGGCGGACCGGCGGCGTCGATCGGGCGCGCATCGGCGGCGGCGGTGCTGGCGTCGAGGGCGAGCCGGACGTCGGAGCCACACGACGCCGCGCCGAGCAAGGTGGCGGCCAGGGTGGTGGCGCGGACCGGGCGCGTGAGCATGTGTCGACGGTACCGCGAACTCCGCCGCCGCTGCGCGTCATCCGGGCTGGCGACACGCGCCATCTGCGCCCGGCCCCGGCCGACGCGCACCGGCTGCGGGCGATCGCGCGGAATCGCGCAACGGCGACGGCACGGCGCCTGCTACGTGGAGGGGCATGATGCCCAGCGACGTCCTCGCGCAGCTGCTGGCCCAGCACAAGGAGCTGCGCGCCCTGATGGACCGGTGCGAGGCGATGGCCAGCCCGCTGGCCGACGATGACACGATGGCGCTCGACCTCACCCGCGAGGTGACGCGGCTGCGCCTGGCGCTGGCCGCGCACAACCAGCTGGAGGAGACCGTGCTGCGCCCGGCGCTGAGCGCGGCCGACTCGTTCGGCGAGGTGCGGATCGATCAGATGGTCGATCACCACGTCGCCGAGCACGACACCCTGCGCGGCCAGCTCGACCGCCTCCGCGTCGGCGACCTGCGCGTCACCATCGCCTCGCTGCGGCGGCACCTCGAGCACGAGGAGCGCACGTTCCTGTCGCCGCGCGTGCTGCGCGACGACGTGGTCACCGTCGAGGGCGCTGGCTAGCAGGACGCTGACAACGCGGCGCAGCCGCGTTTCTCAGCACCCTGCTAGTCGAGATCCCAGTCGACGTCGCCGAGCGGCCGGTCGGCGCCGGCGCCGCCGCGCTCGCCGCCCTGGCGCTCGCCGCCCTGGCGCTCGCCGCTGGCTGGCGGCCGGGTCGGGCCTGCCGCCTTGCGGCTGGTCGCGCCGGCCCGGGCCCGGGTCGCCGCGCCCGGGGGCGACGGTTTGCTCGGCGTGGTCAGGTTGGCCGGCTTGGTCACCGGGCCGAGGTCGATCGACCCGGTGACGCGCACGCTGCCGCCCCGCGAGGACGGGGCCTCGACCACGTCGCCGAGCTCTTCATCGAGGATCCGATCGAGGTCGTCGGGCGCGGTGCGGGCGGTGCCGGTCTCGGCCGAGTCGAGCACGCCACCATCGACGGGCCCGTCGAGCAGGCCGATGAGGCGGGGGTCCATCGGCGCGTGGCGGGTGGCCTCCTCGTCGAACGGCGAGCGCGCCGGCGCCTTGCCGCCGCCCATGCCGGGCAGGCCGGGCCGGCCGCTGGCCCGCACCCCCGGATCGTCGTCGCGCAGCGAGCGCAGCACGTCGTCGGCGACCTGCCGGGTCGGCTCCTCCGAGAACGGCGGCGGCGGCGCGCGACGCGGACCGGTGGTGGCTGGCGGCGGCGCCGACGGCTTGCCGCGCCCCGCGCTGGGGAGCGGCGGGGCGGGGGGCCGGGTCGGTGCCGGCTGGCCGCGCCCGGGCAGCGGCGGCGCGGCGCTGGGGCGGGCCGAGCGCGCTGGCGGCTCCGGCTCGGCGACGGGCATCTCGCTCGAGCGCTTGGTGCGGCGGTTGGCCGGGCCGCGCGCCTGCGCCTGGGCCAGGCCGACGATGACCGCCGGCTTGGCGTCGCCGACCGGGCGCGGGCTCGGCGGCGGCGCTGCCACCACGTCGTCGTCGAGGTCGAAGTCGAAGTCGGCGTTGGGGGCGGCGCCGATGAACACCCGCGAGTCCTCGTCGGCCAGGCGGCCACCCTCGTCGCGCAGCATGCGCAGCACGCGGGTGCGCTCCGACGGCGACAGCGCGTCGCGCCGGCCGTGCCCGGTGTGCTGGCTCTTGCCGCGCGCGAACTCCGACAGCGGCACGGGCGCGGCCAGCTTCTTGTCGCGCGGGCGCTCGTCCTTGCGCACCGGCGGCGGCTTGGCCGCGCTGGCGTTGGTGCGGGGCGCGGCCGCGCTCGGCCCGGCGGTGCGCGGCCCCGCGGTCTTGGGCCCGCCGGTCTTGGCCCCGCTGGTGCCGAGCATGTTGGTGGCGGCGCGCAGCCAGCGGCGCGGGGCGCTCACGCTCTCACCGGGGGCCGGCGGCAGCCCGACGGCGGCGACCGCGCGATCGACGCCGGTCGAGCCGCCGAGGACCCCGGCGGCGGCGCGCGCGGCGTCCTCCGGGCAGGCCGTCGCGTGCGGCAGGAACTGCCGGACCAGATCGTCGCTCTTGCCGAGCTGGTACTGGTGCGGCCGCTGCACGAACCGCACGCCTAGCTTCTCGAGCCAGGCCACCGGCGGATCGGCGCCGATGAGCACGAACACCGCGTCGTTGCCGTAGCGCTTCTGGGTGCCGTCGCCGAGCTGCAGGATCACCGCCTCGGGCTCGATCGCCACCACCTGGGACTGCAGCTTGACCTTGAGCCGGCCTTCCTTGGCGTAGTTCTCGACGGTCTGCTTGTTCTTCTGCGCGCACCGGTTGAACGACCGGCCACGGTACGACAGCATCACGCGGCCGCCGGCGTCGGCGATGGCCACCGCCGCCTCGACCGCGGAGTCGCCGCCACCCACCACCAGCACGGCGCGGCCGCGCAGCTCGTCGGGGTCCTCCAGCAGGTTGGCCACCTTGGGCAGGTTCTCGCCCGGCACCTGCAGCGTGCGCGGCTTGCCGCGGGTGCCGATGGCCAGCACGACGCGCTGGGCCCGGTACGCCGCCACCGTGGTCCGCACCTCGAAGCCGCCGGCCTGGTTGGGGGCGACCGCCTCGACCGACTCGCCCATGTTGATGCGCACCCCGACCCGGTCGACCAGCTCGCGCCAGATCGGGATGAGCTCCTCTTTCGACGAGTCGAACACCGGCAGGAGCGACACGTTGTCGGTGTCGTACGGCTCGGCCATGACCAGCTTGCCCTTGGGGTAGCGGGCGATCGTGGTGGCCAGGATCTGCTCCTTCTCGAGGAGCACGTACGACAGGCCGCGCTGGGCGCACGACAGCGCGGCCGACAGCCCACCCGGGCCCGACCCGACGATGGCGACGTCGACCGAGGTCGGGTCGTGGCGCGAGCCCGGGCGCAGGCCGGTGGCCAGCATGTGCTCGACGACCATGCGACCGAGGTTGGCGGCGTTCTTCACCAGCGGCTTGCCGGCGACCTCACCGATGAGGTACTGGCCGGGGATCGCGGTCTGGAAGTGGCCGTCCATCTCCGGCACCTTGAGCGGCGGCGGCTCGGCGCCCTCGGGGAACATCACCAGCGCCTCGGTCGGGCAGGCGTGCATACACGCCTCGCACTGGATGCAGTCCTGGAAGCGCAGGACCCGGCTCTTGTTCTCGACCAGGTCGAGCACGTTGGTCGGGCACACCGCCACGCAGGCGTCGCAGCCGGTGCAGCGGTCGTCGTTGATGTCGTGGACCAGGATGCGCGGGCCACCGGCCATCGCCGCCGGCTGCACCTCGGAGCGCGCCTGCTTGCGACCGGCCAGCGTGGTGAAGACGGCCATCACCAGGATGGCCAACCCCACCAGCGCCAGGGGGACGATCCACGTCACAAAACGAGGATATGCGAGGCGTGGCCGCGCCGCGACCGAAATGGCGACCGGAAATCGGGACCGGCGGGCGGACCGCGAGGCGTGACGGAAGGGGGCGCGACCGGGCCGCGCCGTGCTGGCCAGGGCCGGGCCGGCCTGCTACACGACGGCATGCACGCCGTCGCGTCCGCGCTGGGGTCCATGACCGTCCTCGACGAGCACGGCGCGGCGGTGCCGCTCGGCCCGCTGTGGCGCGACCGGCCGGTCGTGCTGCTGTTCGTCCGGCACTTCGGTTGAATGTTCTGCCGCGAGCACGTGGTGCAGGTGCACCGCCAGATCGACCGCATCCGCAGCCGGGGCGCCGAGGTCGTCGTCATCGGCAACGGCACGCCGAGCTTCATCGCCGGGTTCCGCGAGGAGACCGGCTGGGACGGCCCGCTGTACACCGATCCGTCACGCAAGGTGTACGAGGCGGCCGAGCTGGTCCGCGGCGTGCTCGCCACGCTGCACCCGGCGGCGGCGCTGCGGGTGGTCGGGGCCCTCCGGCGCGGCTTCCGCCAGGGCCGGACCCAGGGGGACCCGTGGCAGCAGGGTGGAGTGCTGGTCATCGCGCCGGGTGCCGACGGGGGCCGGATCCTGTGGCACCAGGCCTCGAGCGGGCCGGGCGACAACGCCGAGGTCGACGACATCGTCGCCGCGCTGGGCTGATCGCGCTCCGCCCGCTCGCCCGCGTGCTCACGGGGCCGCGACGTGCGCGGCCAGGAACGCCGCGACCTCGGCCCGCAGCTCGTCGACGGTGCGGCCGGCCACGGCGATGGGGGCGCCGATCTCGACCTCGACCCGGCAGCCGGTGCGCATGGCCTTGGCGCCGGGCGGCAGGATGGCGCCGGTGCCGGACAGCGCGACCGGGACGATCGGCGCGCCGGTGTCGAGCGCGAGGTGGAAGCCACCCTTCTTGAGCGGGCCGATCCGGCCGTCCTTGGAGCGGGTCCCCTCCGGCGCCAGGTAGATGCTGACCCCGCTGGTGATGAGGCGGGCGGCGGCGCCGATGGAGGCGACCGCCTTGGTGTGGCTGTGCCGGTCGACCTCGACGAACTCGGCCTGACGCAGGCCCCAGCCCCAGACCGGGATGTCGAACAGCTCGCGCTTGGCCAGCATGCGAATGGTCGGTGAGGGCAGGCAGGCGTACAGCACCGGGATGTCGAGGTGGCTCTGGTGGTTCGACATGTAGACGTAGGCCTGATCGGGTGGGACCCGGTCCTGGCCGCGGACGACCAGGTCGATGCCGAGCAGCTCGACCACGCGCCGGCCGAACCACCGGGTCTCCTCATCGACGCTGGCCCGGTGCAGGTGGCCGAAAGCGGCGTCGCGCGCGATCCTCGCGGTCACGCCGGCCATCGCCCCGACCACGCGCAGGCTGTGCAGCACGCTCATGCGCGCACTGTACGCCGCGTTGGCGCCACGGTGGGCGGGTGAGCGGCTGTGCGTGGGAGCGGACGCGCGCGCCACCGAGGTGCGCCGGTCGTCCCCGATGTAGGAGCCGCGTGTCGATCGCGATGTAGGTGAGCGTCGTCGCGGCGTGGATCGCTCGGCCAGCGTGACGTCGGCGACGGTCGTCGCCGTGCGTGGTAGGCTGGAACCGGATGTCCGCCGCGCGATCGGTGACGCTGGGGACGCTGCTGGCGGTGCTGCTGGTGGTGCCCGCGGCGCGGCAGGCACGGGCCGATCAGCTCGACGTGCAGATCCGCCAGGTCCGCACCGGCGACACCTACAAGCTGCGGCTGGCCGCGGCGCTGGCGCTGTCACGCTCGCGTGATCCACGCGCGCTGGCGGCGCTGGCCGACACGGTCGAGCGTGGCAGCGACGCCTCGGTGCGCCGCCTGGCCGCGCTCGCGCTCGGCAAGCAGATCGATCCGACCACGCCGGCCGCGACCCAGGCGCGGGCGCGGGCCGCGCTGGCCAAGGCGGCCCGGTCGGATCGCGACCGCAAGGTCCGCACCAGCGCCGCGCAGGCGCTGGCCGCGGTCGAGTCGGTGCCGCCGCCGGTCACGCGCGACGCCGCCCGCGTCGCCAGCGGCTCGCCCAGCCTGCCCGCCGGCAGCGCGGCCGGCCCGCCGGTGTTCGTCAACGTCGACCCCGCGGTCGATCTGTCGCGCCGGGCCAGCGCCGCGACCGCCGGGTTGACCCGCCGGGTCAAGGGTGCGGTCAAGCTCAAGGGCTACGCGGTCGACTGGCCGGCCGGCGGGCTGCCCACCTCGGGCGCGCTGGTCGCCGCCAACTCGCAGGGCTTCATCGTCGGCACCAGCGTCAAGAAGGTCGACGTCCGCAAGCGGGCTGGCCGGACCGAGGTCGCGTGCACCGTCGCCATCCGGGTCGCGCCGTGGAGCGGGCGCGACGGCGGCGAGCGCTGGGAGGCCCACCAGGCCGCCTCCGCCAGCGGCTCGGCCACCGCGGTCACCGGCGCCTCGGACCGCGAGATCGCCGGCGGGATCCGCGACTGCCTCGAGGCGGTGGCCGAGGAGATCACCACGCGCCAGGTGCTGCCGTTCCTGCGCCGCGTCGCCAGCGCGCAGTAGCGCCGGCGTCGTCGTCGATCACGGCGCCGGTTCAGTTCGTCGGCCGCTTGAACACGGCCGGATCGACCGCGCCGTCGAGCGTGACCTTGGTCAGCGTGTACTCGGTGCTGCGGCCGCCGCCGCTGCTGGTCCGCTTGTGCGCGACCTTGACGCCCTGGACCTCGCGATAGTCGGCGAACTCGTCGATGGTGGCGACCCGGTCCGACAGGTACGCCATGCCGGCCAGCAGCTTGCTCTTGCGGTCGATCAGCAGGTCGACCGAGCGGGCGCCGTCGCCCGAGGTCAGGCGGATGACCGCGCGGGGGGATCCCGACCGGGTGTCGTCGGGCAGCGCCCGCACCTTGGTGCCGGGCTCGCGGTGGCGCAGCAGCACCAGCTCTGGCTCGCGCCAGCGGTCGGCCTCGATGGTCGGCAGCTCCGAGGCCGGGATGTCGGCCACCGCGAGGTTGCCGGTGGCCGGGTCGGGCCCGCGCTGCCAGCCGACCTTGCCGTCGATGGCGATGTTGATCTCGACCCCGACCGCCGGCAGCTTGATGTCGACCCGGGTCTTGTCGGGCAGCACGAAGGTGCGCGCGATCTCGACCGCCACCTTCTGGCCGCGCTCGTTGGCCTCACCGGCCGCGATCATGCTGAGCGACTTGATCGCGGACAGGCGCTTGAAGCCACCCTTGGCCGCCAGCGCCTCGTCGAGCAGGGCCCGCGCCGCGGCCTCGGCCTTGGCATCGACCGGCGGCTCGACCTGCGGCCGGCGCCCGATCGGGTCGGTGAACGCCACCTTCTGGTAGCGCCAGCCCGCGCTCTTGAGCTGCGGCTCGAGCTCCTTGGCGTCGCCGACCAGGACCAGCACGAAGTTGACCGGGTCGAGGATCTCGCGCGCGGCGGCGACCGCCTCGGCCGGCCGGACCGCCCCGACCGCCAGCGCCCAGTCCGACACGTAGGTCTCGTTGAAGCCGTGCAGCTCGGCCGCCAGCAGCGCGCTGGCGACGTCGCGGGCCGACTGGAAGCGGAGGGCGTAGCCGCCGGCCAGGTTGGCGATGGCCGCCGACACCTCGTCGGCGGTCGGGCCGTCCTTGGCCATCCGCGCCAGCTCGGCCAGCACCAGCTTGACGGTGGCCACCGTCTCGGCCGAGCGCGTGAAGGTCTCGGCCACGAAGCTGCCGCGCTCGCGGTTGCGGTCGAACGAGCTCGACGCGCCGTAGGTCTTGCCACCCTGGGACCGCACCACCTGCATCAGGCGCGACGAGAACGCGCCGCCGCCGAGCGTGTAGTTCCACACCAGCGTCGAGAAGAAGCGCGGGTCATCGTGGGCGATGCCGAACTGGCCGACCCGGATGTGGGTCTGGGTCTGGCCGGGCTTGTCGACCAGGCGGATGCGCACCCCCGACAGGGTCGGCTGTCCGTACTTGGGGTGGGGCGGGACCGCGCCCTTCTTCCACGGCGCGAAGGCGCGCGTCAGGTCGGCCTTGAGCTTCTTGGGGTCGACGTCGCCGGCCACCACCAGGACCGCGTTGTTGGGGTGGAACCAGGCCTTGTGCCAGGACGTGAGGTCGGCCGGGGTCAACGCCGCCAGGTCCTGCTCCTCGACCACCCAGCCGCGCACGTGCTCGTCGCCCCACAACAGGTTCTGCAGGTGGACCGAGGCCAGCGCGCCGGCGTTGTCGAGGCGCGCGCGCAGGCCGGCGATCATCTGCCCGCGCATCTTGTCGAGCTCGCCGGCCGGGAACACCGGCTGCGTCACGATCTCCGGCACCGCGCTCAGGCAGGTCGCCAGCTCGCGGCTCATGACCGAGCAGCCGATCATCGTCGCCTCGTGGCTGGTGTCGACGGTCAGGCTGCCGCCGACGAACTCGATGGCGCGGGCCAGCTTCTGGGCGTCGCGCTTCTTGCTGCCCTTGACCAGCATGTTGCCGGCCAGCTCGGCCACCCCACGCTTGGCCGGCGCCTCGTCGGCGCGCCCGGCGCCGATGGCCAGCATCATCGACGTCATCGGCAGGCGGTGGTTCTCGACGACGATGACCGCGAGGCCACTCGGCAGCGTGAACCGCACCGGCGCCGGCAGCGGCACCCGCTCGGGCGCGGCCACCGCCGGAGGCTGCACCAGGTCGGTCCGGCCGGTCCACGGATCGGCCGCGGTCGGGGTCGGCACCGGGCCGGGCTTGGCGACGTTGCCGGTGCCATCACCGGGCAGGGTCGGGGTCAGGCTGGCCGGGCCCTTGCCGGGGCAGGCCAGCAGCAGCGTGGCCAGCGCCAGCACGCGCACGGCCGCGCTGCGGCGGAGAGGACGGGACGACGGGGTGCGGGTCATGACGCGGCTCACTTGCGGGGGATGACGACGGTGGTCGCCTGCTCGGGGCGGAGGTAGGACTTGGCGACGCGCTGGACGTCGGCGGCGGAGACCTTCTCGAGCTCGGCCAGGTCGCGCGTCCACGCGCTCGGGTCACCGGTGAGGATCCACGACCGACCGACCTGCTCGGCCAGGCCGTCGACGCGCTCGAGCGCCGCGACCAGGAAGGCCTGGACCTGGTTCTTGGCCTTGCGCAGCTCGTCGGCGCTGGGGCCCTTGCTGGCCAGCTGGGCCACCTCGCCCATGAGCGCGGCCTCGACCCGGGCGGCGCCGCCGGCGTCGAGGTGGGCGCCGACCAGCACCAGCAGGCCGGGATGCTCGAGCGTGAGGGCCTGCAGGCCGGCGTCGACGCCGATCGGCTGCTTGGTCGCCGGATCGATCGTCTCGATCCGGCGCTTGAGGCGCGACGAGTCGCCGCCGCCGAGGATGATCGACGCGAGCTGGAGGGCGTAGGTGTCGACGTGACGGGCCGCCGGCAGCTTGTAGCCGAGCAGCACCACGCCGATCTGCGCCGGGGCGGCGTCGATCCGGCGCGCCGCCGTCTGCGCCGGCTCGGCCAGGGCCTCGGCCGGGCGCGGCAGCGGGCCGCCGCGCGGGATGCGGCCGAAGTGCCGCTCCGCGCTGGCCCGGACCTCGGCCGCGCTGGTCTTGCCGACCACGACCAGCAGGGCGTTGTGCGGCTGGTAGTAGGTGTCGTAGAAGCCCTTGAGGTCGGCCACGGTGGTGGCGTCGAGGTCGGCGATCGCTCCGCCGGCGGTCCACGCGTACGGGTGTCGGGTGAAGGCCGCCTCGAGCAGGCCGAGGAAGCCGCGGGTGAACGGCGAGTTCTCCTGCTGGCGGATCTCCTCCTTCACCACCTCGCGCTCGCTGGCGATGGTGGCCGGGTCGAAGCGCAGGCCACGCATGCGCTCGGCCTCGAGCTCGATCGCGAAGTCGAGGTGCCGGGCCGGCACGGTGTTGATGTAGTGGGTCGCGTCCTGGTCGGTCGCAGCGTTGCCGCTGCCGCCCACTCCGTTGATGAAGCGAGCGTGCTCCTCGGGGCGGACCCGGGCGCTGCCCTTGAACATGATGTGCTCGAACATGTGGGCCGAGCCACGCCGGTCGCGCCGCTCTTCCTTCGACCCGACCCTGTACCAGACCTGCACGGCCACCACCGGGGCGGCGTCGACCGCGACCACCGCGACCTCCAGGCCGTTGCCGAGGGTGAACCGCTCGACCGCCGGGAGCGGCGTGGCCCGGGCCGCGGCGACGGCCGGCGCGCCGCCGCCCGCAGGTCGAGGCGTGGTGGTGGGCTGGGCCAGGGAGGCGACCGGGCCGGCGCTCAGCACGGCCAGCGCGGCGGTCAGGAGGGTTGCGTTGCGGCAGGTGGGCATTGGGCGGAAGGCGAAGCTACCGCAGCCGACCAGGCACGTCACGGCGCTGGTATCGGAGACTTTCTGACTCCGCCTGCGTGTGGGGTTCTAGGCGATTTACCGACGACGAATGCGCGAGCGCGATGGTTGACGGCGTCGCACGTGCGCGCCAGAGTGGTCCTTGAGACGCGATCTTTTTTTGTGTCCTGAAGCGAGGTAGTCGTGGCCCGAGCGCAAGCAGCTAGCAGTCAGTCCGAGTCCCAGCAGTACCTCGACGTCACCGGCGTCAAGGTGTTCTCTGCCACCAAGGCCAAGGAGCGCGAGCTGCTCGGCGAGGCGATCACCGAGTGGATCCGGAACAACCCTGGCTGCGAGCTGGTCGACAAGATCGTGACGCAGTCGTCGGACTCCGAGTTCCACTGCCTGACGATCACGCTGTTCTACCGCCACAAGGCGTGAGCTGGCCGGCGCGGGTCGACCTCGACCCGCCGCCGCCACCGCCTGCACCGCGACGACCGGCCGGCCTGGGCCTGACCCGGCCGCCAGGCCCCGGCCAGGGCCATGGCGGTAGCCGCGCCTGGGGCGAAAAGGGACGCGATCGTCCCGATTTGGACCCGATGCCCGGCGGCGCGCCGGATTCGTTCGCGCTGGCGCACCTGCTGGCCCTTTCGCCTTGACCGCGTGGTCGCGGATCGGGTACCCAACCGCTTCCCTATGGATAACGCTTTCGGCAAGCCGGTCGAGGTCGAGGTTCGTGACAGCCTCGAGAAGGCCATGAAGATCCTCAAGCAGAAGATGTCCAAGGAAGGCATCCTGCAAGAACTCAAGCGCCGCCGCTTCTACGAGAAGCCGTCGGTGAAGAAGAAGCGGAAGACCCGCGAGGCGCGCAAGCGCCTGCGTCGCGAGATGAAGCGCCGCACCGGCGCGCCGGCTCCGGCCGCTCGCTAGTCCGTGCCGCCCCGAGGGCCCGTCCTCCGACGGCGCCCGCGCTCACGAGTTTTCCTGCTGATCGCCAGGCGACGATGACGACCACGACGACCACGGACTGGGTCGAGATCATCGTACCGGCGACCGCCGCCCTGGCCGACGAGGTCGCGGCGCTGCTGGTCGACGAGGTCGCGCTGGCCAGCGCCGGCACCGAGATCCGCGGCGACGAGGTGGTGTTCTGGGTCGCCCGCGCCGACGCCGAGGCGGCCATCGCCGCGGCCCAGGCCGCGCTGGCCGGCTGGGATCTGCCCGACGTCGATCCGGCCGCGGTGCGCCAGGCCAGCGCGGTGCCCGAGTCGGAGTGGCGCGAGGCCTGGAAGCGGTACTTCCACGTCACCCGGCTGACCCGACAGCTGGTCGTGGTGCCGAGCTGGGAGCGGGCGGGTTTCGTGCCCGCCGTCGACGACCGCATCATCGATCTCGATCCGGGTATGGCCTTCGGCACCGGCACCCACGCCTCGACCCGGCTGGTGCTCGAGGAGCTGCAGCACCTGGCCGACGCCGGGACCGTGGTCGACCGCGTGCTCGACGTCGGCGCCGGGACCGGCATCCTGTCGATCGCCGCCTGCCGGCTGTGGCCGGGCAGCGTCGCGCTGGCGATCGACAACGATCCGCTCGCGGTCGACGCCTGCCGGGCCAACACCGACAGCAACGGGGTCGGACCGCGGGTCGTGTCGCAGCTCGACGGCCTGCCCGCGGTGACCACGCCGTATCCGCTGGTCCTGGCCAACATCCAGGCCCACGTCATCCGCGCGCTGGCCGACGACCTGGTGCGCTGCGTGGCCAGCGGCGGCACGCTCATCCTGTCCGGCATCCTGACCGCCCAGGCCGAGGCGCTGGCGCGTGACGTGATCGCGGTCGACCCACCCGGCCGCGCCGGCGTGGCGCCGCTGCGCCTGATCCGGACCCGGCCGAGCGACGACGGGCAGTGGACCGTGGTCGTGCTCGGACGGTGACCGGCGAGGTGATCGAGCGGTGAGCGGGGCGGCGTCATGGCGGTGATCACGGTGCGTCGGACCGCTCGAGGGCGGCGGTGATCCGGTTGCTGGTGGCCGCGTCCCGCCTGGTGTCGGGCCCGGTCGACATCGACGGCGACGAGCACCGCTACCTCGGCCTGGCCCGGCGGGCCCGGGTCGGCGACGAGGTCGAGCTGTTCGACGGCGCGGGCCGGGCCGCGCGTGCGCGCGTGGTGCGCATGAGCACCAGCAGCAGCACGCTCGAGGTCGGCCCGGTCGGGCAGGTCGTGCCGGCGCGGCCGGAGCTGGTGGCCGTGGTGCCGTGGATCAAGGGCGAGCGGATGGACTGGTGCGTCGAGAAGCTGGTCGAGGTCGGCGCCGCGCGGATCGTCGTCTTCGCCGCCGCGCGCGCGGTGGTGCAGCTCGACGGCGAGCGCCTGCGCGGGCGGATCGATCGGCTCGGCCGCGCCGCGGCGGCGGCGGCCCGCCAGGCCGGTCGGGCCGACCTGCCCGTGGTCGAGGCCGCGGCGGCGCTGGCCACGGTGCTACCGGGCCTGGCGGTCGACGCCGGCTGGTTGTGCCTGCCCGGGGCCGAGGCCGCCCCGCGCTGCCTGCCGGCCGAGGTGGCGCGGCTGGCGGTGGTCAGCGGCCCCGAGGGTGGCCTCACCGGCGACGAGGTCGAGGCCGCGCTCGGGCGCGGCTTCGCGCCGATCGGCCTGGGCCCACACATCCTGCGCGCCGAGACCGCGCCGGTGGTGGCGGTGGCGCTGGCGCGCCAGGCGGGCGGCGCCGATGTTGCCACCGAGGCGAACTGGGCCGTATAACCCAGGCGTGGCAGAGCGTCAGCCGGCCCTCCTCGGCAGCGAGCCGGCCGCGGGGGCGGTGCCTGCCGCGACCAGCGACGCCGCGACCGCGCCGGTCGAGGCCACCTTGCCCGAGCTGCCCTCGCCGCGCCGGGGCAAGGCGCCCAGCTTGCTCGACCTGGGCCGCTCGGCCGGGGCGGCCGGGGCGGGCCCCGATCGGCGCGGCGCGACCACCGTCACCGTGGTCGGGTTCTGGCGCCGCCTCGGCGCCGGCCTGATCGATCTCGCGGTCATCGTCCCGGTCGCCCTGATCGCGACCTGGCTGGTCGGGCTCATCACCGGCATCCGCCCGCCCGCCAAGCTCGACATCTGGCTCGACCTCATCCTCGCCAGCGACCCCGCGTTCCAGCTGGCGTTCGAGCTCGGCCTGGTGGTGGCGGCGATCTACGCCATGGTGTTCCAGATCGCGGCTGGTCGGACGCTCGGCATGCGCGCGCTCGGCCTGCGCATCATCGACGTGTACGGCGACCCGCCGTCACCGCGGCGCAGCCTGGTGCGCACGCTCGGCTACGTGGCCGGCGTGGCGACCCTGCTGCTCGGCTTCGTGTGGATCGCCATCGATCGCGAGAAGCGTGGCCTGCACGACTGGATCGCCGGCACCTACGTGATCCGGGGTTGATCGGTGCCGGCTCGCCTGTCCTCGCTGCTGGTGCGTGACGGCCTGGTCACGGTCAAGCGCATGGAGCGGGTGTTCCAGCGCCAGGTCATCTACGGCGGCGCGCTCGACAGCATCCTGCTCGAGATGAACCTCATCAGCGAGGAGCGCCTGACCCAGTACCTGGCGCTGGCCTGCGGGCTGCCGCCGGCCAGCCGCGACGAGGCCGGCGACCTCGACCCGGCCGCGGTGGCCCGGCTGCCGCGCGAGCTGGCCGAGCAGTACCGGGTGGTGCCGCTCGCGCTCGACGCCGACGCCCTGCGCCTGCTGGTGTGTGACCCGGTCGACCTGTCGACGCTCGAGGACCTGGCCGACTCGCTCGACCTGGCGCTGCGCCCGCTCATCGTCCCGGAGTACCGCTGGCACGTGGCCATGGCCCGCGCCTACGGGACCCAGGCCCCGGCCCGCTTCTCGACGCTGGCCCGTCAGGTCGAGGTCAGCCCGGTCACCGCCCCGGTCGGGCGCGCCCGCTCGGTGATCGTCGCCGAGGTCGCGCCCGCGCCCGCGGCCGCGGCGGAGCTGGCCGCGGCGGCGCCGGCGCCGCTCGAGCCGAGCGCCGGCGGCGGCGACGACGTGGTCGAGGTGGCGGACGCGGCGCCCCCGCCGCTCGAGGCCGAGCCGCGCTCGTCCGGCGCGGACGAGGAGATCAGCTCGCCGGTCCCGGTCGCCGTCCTCGAGGATCCGTCCGCGCTGGTCGACGCCTCGTCGTCGATGTCGTCGTCGTCGTCGGCCGCCATCAAGCGGACCCGCACGCGCGAGCTGTCGACCCCGGCGCTCACCGCCGAGCTCGATCGCGCCGAGCAGGTCCGGCGCGAGGCCGAGCGCCGCTACGGCACGCTGACCGAGCCGATGGACGTCCCGCCCATCGCGCTCGACGAGGTCATGGCGCCGATCGGCGGCGACCAGGCCCGTTCGCGCCAGACCCTGCCGGGGGTGCTGGCCCCGGCGCGGCCACGCGCGGCCAGCCAGCCGGTGGTCAGCGCCGGAGCCGGTCCGGACCTGACCGATCCCAGGCGGGCCCTGAGCCCGGCCGAGGCGCGCGCGGCGATGATGGTCGCGACACGGCGCGACGACATCTTCGAGCTGCTGCTGCGGGGCATGCGCACGGTGGTGCGGTGGGCCGGCTTGCTCACGGTCCAGGGTGGAGCGGCCATCGGCCGGGTCGCGGTCGCCGACGCGGGCGTCGACACCCGCGACATCGCCGCCGTGCTGCTGCCGCTCGACTCGCCGTCACCGTTCCTGACCGCGGTCACCACCCGCCGCCCGTACGTCGGCCCGCTCCACAGCGGCGACGCCGGCATCGATCGGATGCTGCGGCGGATGGGCGGGGCCGTGCCGCCAGCCGGCCTGGTCGTGCCGGTGGTGCTGCGCGACCGGGTCGTGGCCCTGGTGGTGGCGCACCGGGTCGATCGCGGCCTGTCGCAGAGCGAGGTCGGAGAGGTCGTGCCGCTGGTCGAGGCCGCGGTCGACGCGCTGGCAGCGCTGATCGTCCGCAACAAGGCGACCGGCTACCGGGCGGCGACCGAGCCGCCGGTGGTCGAGACCGTCCACGACGTGGCGACCAAGCCGGTCGGGCGGCCGAGCACGTCGGGCTGGGCCGCGCCCGCGCCCGAGGCCATCGCCGCGCCGGTGGTCTCGGTGGTGGGTCCGGGGCCGACCGCGGCGGCGTTCGAGCGACCGCTCGACCAGCTGCTCGACGCCATCGAGCGCGCCGACGACGCCGAGGCGCAGGACGCCATGACCGAGGCGGTGGAGCGGACCGAGGAGGTGCTGCCGCACCTGGCCGCTCGCTTCCCGGGCAAGCTCCGGGTCGACCGCTACGCGGTGTCGGGCCGGCCGCTGCGCGCGGCCCAGTACGGCGGCCTGCTCGAGCTGGTGACCCGCATCGGCCCCCCCGCGGCCGATCTGCTCATCACCAAGCTGAGCGATCCGGGCCGTGACGTGCGCTTCTACGCCGCGGTCTGCGCCGGCGAGCTGCGACCGCGCACGGCGCTGCAGGCGCTGGTCGAGCGGGTGTTCGATCCGGACTACGGGATCCGCGACCTGGCCCTCGAGGCGCTGGCCGGTTATCCGGTCCGGGATCTCGAGGTCGGGCTGCTGCGGGCCCGCCATGCCGTGCACAGCGAGGACGGCGATCGGGTCGCCGCCGCCGCCACCGCCATCGCCACCCTGGCCGACCTCTCCTCGATCCCGGACCTGATCGACGTCCTGGCTGCCGGCGATCGCCGGGCCGATCACGTCCGCCGCGCCCTGGTCGCGCTGACCCGGCAGGACTTCGGCACCAGCGAGCGCAAGTGGCGACGCTGGTGGGACGACAACCGCAGCCGGCACCGGCTCGAGTGGTTGATCGACGCCCTCGGCCACAAGGAGGCGACCCTGCGTCAGGGCGCCGGCGACGAGCTGCGTCGCCTGACCGGCGAGTACTTCGGGTACCACCACGATCTGCCGCGGCGCGAGCGCGACGCGGCCATCGAGCGCTGGCAACGCTGGTGGCAGGACGCTGGCCGCCGTCGCTTCGTGCGCGACGAGGACGAGCGGCTGCGCCCGACCGCGCAGACGCCCGCCCCGCGCCCGCGCTGAGGGTGCCGCGGCGTGGCGCGGCGGCGCACCAGGCGCGCCGCGGGGGGCCGAGCGCGCACCACGTGCGCTCGGCGTCAGTCGACCACGTCGCCGAGGTGGCGGTGGCAACGCGCGCACGCGCCGATGAGCTCGGCGAAGACGGCGGCGCGCTCGGCTGGCGCCCGCGCCGCCGCCGCGTCGGTGCCGACCACCACCAGCCGCTCGGCCAGGGTGACGCTGTCGGGGTCGGCGCGGAGCACGTCGGTGAGCGGGAACGCGCCGGCGGTGCCGAGCGCCTGCGCGCCGCTGTCCCAGGCGGCGTCCGACGGGGCGACCAGGCCGATCCACAGCCGGTCGACCGCCCAGCGGTGGCGGTGCATGAAGTCGTCGAGCTGCCCGGTCCGCGCCGCCACCACCTCGTCGTCGGCGCTGACCGCGCGCACGCCGAGCGCGAGGTGACAGGCGCCGCAGGCGACGCCGGCGCGCGCCACTCCGACCGCCGCCGTGGCCAGATCGGGGGCGCGCGCCGCCCGCCAGGTGCCGGCCCGGACGTCCTGCAGGTACGGGTGCCATCCGTCGGGGTGGGCCTGGTCGCGCAGGCCGCCGGCGAACGTGGTGCCGACCTGCCTGGCCGCGTCCAGGTCGCCGGCGATGACCAGGTCTCGCAGCCGGGACAGGCCGACGAAGTGGTCGTCCATGGTCGTGGTCAGCGGGGCGCCCGAGGAGGCAGGCGCGGAACGTCCGCCGCAAGCGACGGCGAGCAGGGTCACGGACAGGAGGCGCATGGCCAGGCAGGAAGCACGGCGCGTGCCAGCGCCTCGTTCGCCGGGTGGCAGCGCCTCACTCGGCGGGTGGCAACGCCTCCACGGCGAACACGGTGCCGCTGGTGCGCTTGATCGTGGCGGCGCGATCGCCCAGCAGGTCGCCGACGAGGACCCGCAGGGTCGGGACCAGAAAGGGCGGTCGCCGGGCTGGCGGCGACAGGCGGCGGCCGAGCGCGCGTACGGCGTCGGCGCCGCCGGGGCGAAACCCGGCCAGCACGCCGTCGCCGCTGAAGCTGGCGGCGGCCGCGGCCAGCCGGCTGCGCTGGTCGGCGCCGAGCTTGGCATCGGCGATCACCAGGACCGGCAGCGGGGTTTCGGCCAGGCGGACGATGCGGGCCAGGCCCGACGGCACCGGCGTGGCGCTCGGCACCGCGGCGGCGGCGGCCTTGCCGAGCCGGACCGCGGCCAGGGCCGACACGGCGTCGGGTGCGACGTCGATGGCCGCGAAGTAGCCGCGCGGCAGCTCGCCGCCGAGCAGCCCGCCGAGCACGAAGTCGGTCTCGCGGCCACCGACGCTCGGCACCAGCACGCGCTTGCCGCGCAGCGCGGCCAGGTTGACGCCGGCCGGGCCGATCAGCTCCCAGCCCCAGCTGGAGGATCCGGCGCGGGTGCCGACGGCCAGCACCACCAGGCCGGCGGTGGCGGCGTAGCTCGGGTCGACCACGGCGAGCTGGACCTCGCCACGCCCGGCGGCGGCGGCGAAGTCGCTGGCGCGGGCGTAGACCCGGCCGACGCCGTCGGCGTCGATCGCGCGGGCCAGGTGGGTCGCCAGCTGGCCGGCCAGCTCGAGGCGAGCCGGCGTGCCGGGCAGCGGTGCGGCCGGCGCGAACACGCCGACGGTGAGGGTGTCGGCGCGGGCTGGCGCGACCAGCGCCAGCGTCGCCATGACGATCGCCACGGTCACGCCAACGCCGCCACGCCCTGGACGCGCCATCACGGCTCGCCTCCGTAGATCCGTTCCTTGGCGGCGATCCACTCGGCCAGCGGCGCGAAGCGGGCGCCGGCCTTGCGTGCACGCCGCCACGCGTCGAGCGCGCGGTCGGCGTCGCCCTGGCGCTCGTGGGCGACGCCGAGGGCGATCCACGCCTCGGGCAGGCGCGCGGTCAGCTTGTCGAGCGCGGCGATGGCGGCGCCGACCCGGCCCTCGGCCAGATCGAGCACCGCCAGATCGTAGGCCAGCGCGTCGGCGACCTCGTCGCTGCCGGCGCGGCCACCGCCGGCGGCGCGGGCCTGGGCCAGCTGGGCCCTCGCCTTGCCGGGCTGGCCGGCGCGGTAGGCGTCCTCGGCGGCCGACATCGCGGTGACGCGGATGGCCGACCCGAGCAGCGCCCTCATCGGCCCGGTCGCGCCGCGCTCGAGGCCGATCAGGCGCGGCAACACGCGGCCGGCCTTGCCGGCCTGCAGCCCGTCGATGAACGCGGTCAGCGCCGGCACCGCCTGGGTGTCGGCCGGCGACGGGAACGGGCAGGTCTTGCCGGCCACGGCGCGCAGCCGGCGCAGCGCGCCGTCCCGGTCACCGGCCGCGACCTCGGCCAGCGCCAGGTCACAGCGCACCGCCAGGGCGTCGGCGTCGGAGCGATCGGCCAGCGCGGCGGTGAGCAAGGTGACCGCACGGGTGGCTGCCCCGGCGCGGATGGCCGCGACCCCGGCCTGGTGGCGGGCGCTGGCCAGGGCGTCGCGGTGTCGCCGCTGCAGCACCGGCGTGGTCGCGCGGGCGGCCGCGCTGGCGCGCTCGAGCGCCGCCACCGCGGCGGCGGGATCGCCGCGATCGAGCTCCATCGCCGCGGCGTCGAGCGCGACCTCGACGGCGGCGTCGCCCCGGCTCAGGCTGGCGGCGCGGTCGTAGGCGGCGCGAGCGCCAGCCCGGTCGCCCGCCAGGTGGCGGGCCCGACCCAGCAGCATCCAGGTCGGGCCGGCCGCGGTGGTCGCGCCGGTGCTGGCCCGGGCCAGCACCTCGGCCGCGTCCTCGGCCCGGCCGAGCTCGAGCAGGCAGATGCCGAGGTTGCGCAGGGCGGCCGGGCCCGGATCGAGGCCGGCGGCGCGGGCCAGCCCCGGCTCGGCGGCGGCGGCGTCGCCGCGGATCAGCAGGTCGACGCCGACGCGCCCGAGCACGAACGCCAGCCAGCGCCGGCCGCGGGCGGTCGACCGGCGGGCCTCGGCCGCCTCGAGCACGAGCGTGGCGTCGGCGAACCGCTCGCGCCGCGCCAGCGCCTCGCCGAGCACGCCGGCCAGCGCGACCTCGTTGGGGAGCGCGCTCACCACCGGGGTCAGCTCGGTGATGACCTGGTCGAACCGATCGCTCGCCAGCAGCACCTCGGCCTGCTCGATCCACCAGCGCGGATCGGCCGCGGGTGTGGTCGGCGCGCCGAGCTGGGTCAGCTCGCGCCGGGCCGCGTCGAGCTGGCCGGCCCGGCGCAGCACCGCGGCCAGGCGGACGCCCCAGCGCCGCGTCGTCGGCTCGAGCCGGCGCGCCTCGGCCAGCGCGGCGCGGGCCGCGCCCAGGTTGCCGCGCGCCGCCTCGGCGTCACCGACCAGGGCGTGCCCCGCCGCCGAGGCGTGCTCGGCCTCCTGCAGGTAGCGCCGCCCGCGCGCCAGCGCCGTGGTCGGGTCGCGCAGCGCCAGCGCGCACAACCCGTCGACGAGGAACACGTCCGGCGGGGCCGCGTTGTCGGTCAGGAGCGGGGCCAAGAGGTCGCGCGCGGCGCGGCAGTCGAGCGCGGCGAAGGCCCACGCCTCACCCAGGCGCGGGCGCAGGTCGCGCGGCCGGGCCTTGCGCGCGGCGCGAAGCAGCGGCACCGCCTCCTCCGGCCGCCGATCGCGCAGCAGCGCGTCGCCCAGCTCGACCTGGTAGCGCGGGTCGTCGCCGGCCAGCTCGCGCGGGCGATGCTGGAGGTAACCGCGATAGTGCGGCACGGCGTCGGCCCAGCGCCCGGCCCGGTAGTGGTGCCGCGCCACCAGCAGGTGGGCGTCGTAGCGGGCGTCGTCGCGCGCCAGCGCCTGCTCGAGCAGCGCGACGCCCTCGTCGGCGCGTCCGGCCAGCACCAGCTGCGAGCCGAGGCTGGTGATCACCGCGGTGTCCTGCGGGGCCAGCGCGTAGGCCCGCCGCATCAGCGCCACGCCGCGATCGTACTCGCCCAGCGCGGCGTGCACCGCGGCGCGCAGGACGTAGGCGCCCAGGCGGCGCGGGTTGAGGCGGAGCGCCTCGTCGAGCGCGCGCCCGGCCGCGGCGTAGTCGCGCCGGCGCAGCGCGGCCCGGCCAGCGTCGACCAGGGTCGTGCTCTCGTCCTCGGCCTGGGCCCGCTGGGCCCGAGCCGGGGCGAGCGGCCCGGCCGCGGCGGTGGCGGCGGCGCCGGCCAGCGCGAGCACGAGCGCGCGTGGCCACCGGCGCGGGCGCGCGCGTTCAGTACGCATAGCCAACTCGCACGAAGAGCTCGCGGCCCTCACCCGGCACGGTGGCGATCACCGCCACGTCGTCGGGCTCGGGCGTGGTGAGGTCGGGCCGGTCGAAGTCCTCCGGCGCCGGCACGTCCTCGCGCCGGCCGACCAGGTTGCGCACGCCGAGGGTGAGGTCGACGCCGCGCGCCGCGCGCAGCAGGTTGGGGACGTACAGCGCGGCGTCGACGCCGACGAAGGTCGCGCTGGTGCGCGTCCGCGCCGCGCGCGGGCCGACCACCACCACCTCGGCCGACAGGTGGCCCCAGCCGCCCAGGCGTGGGGTCGAGGCGCCGCCGCTGGCGGTCAGGGTCGGGGCGTTGGCGACGTCGACGGCGACCCCGGCGTCGTCGACCCCGGTCACCTCGGCCAGCGCGGCCCCGGCGAAGCCATACCAGCCGCGGGCGTCGCGGTAGCTGGCCTCGACCTCGACGCCGCGGCTGCGCTGCGCGCCGCTGTTGCCGAACTGCAGCAGGCCCGACGCCGGATCGATCCGCTGCTTGATGAGGTCGGTCGCCCGCCACTGGAACAGCGACAGCCGGGTCGACACCCCGGCCCGGGGCCGGGCCCAGGCGACCGCCTCGACGCTGCGGATCACCTCGGGGCCGATGTCGGGGTTGGCCACGAAGTCGACGCCATCCTCGAAGAACGACTCGTACGCGCTGGCGTTGCGGAAGCCCTCCGCGTAGAGCAGCTTGAGGCCGGCCCGGTCCCGGCGTGACAGCAGGAGCGCGGCGCGTGGCGACACCCGGTTGGTCAAGACCGAGTTGCGGTCGGCCCGCACCCCGGCGGTCATGCTGAGCCAGCGGGTCGGGGCGCCGTCGACCTCGGCGTACAGCGCCTGCAGGCCGTAGGTCTTGCCGATGGCCGCGGTACCGGTGGCGCGGCTTTCGGTGTCGACCGTCGACAGCTCGGTCCCGGCGGTGAGGCCGAGCCGGTCGCGGTCGAGCAGCACGAACCGGCCACGCAGCTCGGCCCCGAGGGCGGTGCCGTCGCCGTTGGTCTGGATCCGCTCCGCGCCGCCGGCGGCCAGGTAGTCGTCGGCGAAGCGGTAGGCGTTGACGTAGAGGCGACCGGTCGCGCTCACGCGGGCGCCGAGCGCGCGGGTGTAGCCGGCCTCGGCCACCACCTGGTTCTCGTCGACGACGTAGTTGCGCGGCCCCGGCTCGGCCCCGTACGGCGCGAACGGCACGGCGCGCTGGCGGCGCACGATCCGGGCCTGGCCGAACGCCCCGTCGTAGCTGCCGACCACCGAGGCGGCGACGGTGGCGCCATCGTCGCCGCGCAGGGGCTGATCCGACAGCGCCGGCAGCGTCAGCTCCTCGCCCTGGCGGACCAGGCCGGTCACCGCTGCGCGCAGCTGCCGATCGCCGCCGCCGAGGGCCAGCCCGGCGGCCACGCTCTCGCGCGGCAGCGAGCCGGCGCCGAGCCGGGCCCAGGCCCGGGGCGCCCCATCGGCGCTGCGGGTGACGACGTTGACGATGCCGAAGAAGGCGTTGGTGCCGTACACCGACGACACCGGGCCGCGGATGACCTCGATGCGCTCGATCTCGTCGACGCCGATGGCGACGTCGGCGCCGACGCCGGCGAAGGCGGCCCACGCCTCGTTGATGGTCACCCCGTCGATCAGGATGAGCACCCGCGTGTTGAAGTCCCCGAGCGACTGGAAGCCGCGGATGCCGACGCGCTCACCCAGGCGGTCGTCGCTGACGTACACCCCGGCCACCGCGCGCAGCGCCTCGGCCATGGTCCGGTAGCCGAACCGGCGCAGGCGATCGCCGCTGATCACCGTCACCGCCGACGCCACGTTGCCGAGCGTCTGGTCGCGCTTGGCGGCGCCACGCACGACCTCCTCCGACACCTCCTCGGCCGCGCGCACCGTGGCCGCGCTGGCGGCCTGGTCCGAACCGATCGGCAGCGGTGGCAGGTCGGCCACGTCGACCACCGGCGCCTCGCCCGCTCCGTCGGGCGCCGGCGGGCGCGGCGGCGGCGCGGCCGCGGCCGCGGCCAGGCGGGCGCCGAGCACGGCCAGCAGCGCCGGCCCGAGCCACCTCACGCGCCACCGGACCGCAGCGACACGCGCGAGGCGCGCGCCGCCGGTGGGTCGTAGTGACACAGGATCAGCGTGGTGTCGTCCTCGGCGGTCTGGCCGGCGGCGAAGGCCTCGACCGCGCCGAGCAGGCGATCGCGCAGGGTCACCAGCGCGGCGGCGTCGGCCACGCTCTGGCCCTGCAGCGCCCCGCGCAGGCGACGGTCGCCGAACAGCTTGCCGCTCGGGTTGGCGCGCTCGACCAGGCCGTCGGTGAACATGACGACGAGATCACCCGGGCGCAGCTGCTGCGAGCCGCGCCGGATCTGCAGCTCGATGGCGCGGTCGCCCAGCGGGTTGCCGCTGGCGACGATCACCCCGGCCGACTCGATCGCGCGCTGCTCGCTCATCTTGAGCACGTACGGAAAGTTCTGGCCGGCGTTGGCGTAGTGCAGGACGCCGGTGGCCGAGTCGAGCACCGCGGCGAAGCAGGTCATGAGCACGTTGTGCTCGCCCAGGTTGCGGATGGCGGCGTCGATCGCGCGCAGCACGTGCTCGGGGGTGAGCAGCCGCTCGTCGACCGACCCCAGCGCCTCGACCGCGCCGCGCGCGGTGCCGGCGATCATCGCCGAGTGCAGGCCGTGGCCGGTGGCGTCGCCGATCACCACCAGCATCCGCTCGCCCGACAGCTTGCGGTAGGTCCACCAGTCGCCGCCGCAGCTCGAGGCCGGTGCGCAGTGGCCGATGACCTTGAGGTGGCCGTGCTGGTCGAGCGTGGTCGGCGGCAGCATCGCCTGCTGGACGTCGCGGGCCAGGCTCATCTCGCGCTCGAGCGAGGCCTTGTGCGCCTGCTCGACCAGCAGGGTGCCGATGCGGTCGGCCATGAAGTTGAAGCTGTGGGCCAGCGCGCCGAGCTCGTCGCCGCGGTCGGCCGGCACCCGCTCGTGCAGGTCGCCGCCGGCGATCCGCTGGGCCTGGGCCGTCAGCACGCCGATGGGGCGGGCCAGGCGCACGCCCTGGATCAGCGCGAACAAGATCCCGAGGGCCAGCACCCCGCCGCCGACCAGCCAGATGCGCTGGCGCGCGGCGGCGGCGGTGGCCGAGGCCTCGCGCAGCGACGCCGCCAGCTCGGCCTCGAGCTCGGCCGTCGACACGCCCATGTGCAGCGCGCCGATGCTGGCCTCGCCCAGGCGCAGCGTCGTGCTCCACACCCAGTCCGGGCGAGCCGGATCGAGGCGGATCCGCACCACGTCGCTCGCGCCCTCGCGCGGGGCGGCGCTGGCGCGCGCCGCCAGCTCGGTCAGGCGTTCGCCGGCCGGCGCTGCCTCGGTCCGGGCCACGACCTGGCCGCCGACGTCGACCACCACCAGCCACTGCACGCTGCGGCCGCCGCGCTGGGTGTCGTCGCGCATGGCGGCGTCGAGGATGGCCGGCAGCTCGGCGTACGAGCTGGTGCCGAGCGGCAGCGCCACCGCCGACGCCACCGCCCGCACCGCCAGCTCGGACTCGCGGCCGATGGCACGTTCGCCCCGGGCCCGGCGCGCCGCGGTGCCCGACTGGGCCAGCTCGTCGATGGCGCGCTGGCCGAACCAGGCCGACGCCGCCGCCGCGATCGCCACCACCAGCGTGGTGGCGAGGATGAGGCGCGCCGAGATCGACAGGCCTCGGCTGGCAGGATGCTGGGGAAGCATCCCGCTAGACATCTTCAAGCTCGCAGGCGGCTGAAAGCACGGAGCCCGTCCCGTCGGCCGGAGCCGCCGGCACGGGTCTTTCAGCGTCCCTGCTCGGGCGTGGCGGCTGCAACCCGGCAAGGATCGGGCGCCGGCCGACCGGAGTCAACCAACCGCGGCGACGACGAGCCGCGGCGCCGGCGTCACGAGCCCATGCCCATGCCGCCGAGGACCGAGCCCTCGTCGCCGCCGCGCCCGAAGCCGGCCGCGACCGCCGCCGCCAGCATGCGCCCGGCCAGGCGCGAGAACGGCAGCGACTGCAGCCAGACCCGGCCCGGCCCGGTCAGCGTGGCGAAGAACAGGCCCTCGCCGCCGAACAGCGCGCTCTTGAAGCCGCCGATCCACTGGATGTCGTAGTTCACGCGCGGCTCGAACGCGACCAGGCAGCCGGTGTCGAGGCGCAGCGTCTCGCCTGGCTGCAGGTCCTTGCTGACGATGGTGCCGCCGGCGTGGACGAAGGCCAGGCCCTGGCCCTCGAGCTTCTGCAGGATGAAGCCCTCGCCGCCGAACAGGCCGGCGCCGACCTTCTTGTTCCAGGCGATGCCGACCGAGATGCCCTTGGCCGCGCACAGGAACGCGTCCTTCTGGCACAGCAGCGTGCCGCCGTGCTGGCGCAGGTCGACCGGGATGATCTTGCCGGGGTAGGGCGCCGCGAACGACACCTTCTGCCGGGTCTGCGCGCCGTTGCCGAAGACGGTGGTGAACAGCGACTCGCCGGTCAGCACGCGCTTGGCGCCACCGAGGAGCTTGCCCATGAACCCGGCGGCCTGACTCTGGGCCGAGCCGTCGCCGAAGATGGTCTCCATCTTGATGCCGGGGTCCATGTAGAAGAAGGCGCCGGCCTCGGCGATGGCCGCCTCTCCCGGGTCGAGCGTGATCTCGATGAACTGCATCTCCTCGCCGAAGATCTCGAAGTCGATCTGGTCGGCCGCGGCCGGGGCCGGGCCGGCCGGCGGTGGTGGCGGTGGCGGCGGGGCGCCGTGGAACACGCCGGCCAGCTGCGGCACCTGGGTGATCGGCGTCCAGCTGGCCAGGCCGCCGCCGTAGACGTAGGCGGTCGCGGTCACCTGCCCGGTGCGGATCGCGTCCATCAGCTGCTGGGTGCCGAGCGGCCCTTGTTGCTGCCCGTTGATGCCCACGTACCAGACGTCACTCATGGCCTGGTTATAGCGCGGCCGGCCCGGCGCCGCGCCCGGTCCGGCGCGCCGCCTCGACCGCCCGCGCGAACAGGGCGTCGAGCGGCGCCGCCGCAGCGTCACCCTCGAGCAGGCGGACCACCGCGGCGATGGCCTCGAGGGTCGACACCATGCCGTCGCCGGGCGACTTGCGCAGCCGGGCGGGCGCGACGGCGATGGGCGGCAGGCGCAGCGGCGGCAGGCCACGCAGCGCGCTCAGCTTGCGCCGCATCCGCCGCGCCTGCGACCAGCTGGCGTCGAGGACGATGACCCGGGTCGGTGGCGGGGATGGCGGCGCCGCCCGCTCCGGCCCCTCCGGGAACAGCAGCCAGCTGCCGTCGCGCGGGAGCGCGGCCGCCAGCGCGGCGTCGTCGGCGCCGGCCGGGCGGGGTTGGTCGTCAGCCTCGACCGGGTAGTCGATGAGGCGGCAGCGCGGCATGGCCAGCGCCGCCAGCCGGCCGGTGTTCGACGAGCGCCAGCGCTCGAGGTGGTGGCGCACGATCACGAACTCGGTTCGGGTCGGCACCGTCGGTACATCGGCGCACAGGCAGGCCGACGCCACGAACAGGCAGCGGGCGCAGCGCTCGGCCATCGCCGCACTGTTGCACAGGCCGCGCCTCGGCCGGAGAGCGGCGGTCAGATCGCCGGCCTTGCCCCGGGCGCAGACACGGCGCCAGCATCGACGCATGAACGGTCCACTGCGGGGGGTGTCGAGGTCCGTGATGGTGCTCGGGGGTCTGGCCGCGGCCGCCGTGCCGGCCCGGGCCGATGGCGCGTATGGCGGCTACGAGCTGTCGGGGGTGACCTGGCGCGGGGACACCCGCGCGGTCGACGGCAATCGCTCCGACCTCGGCCTGCGGCTGGCGGCGGGCTACCGCGCCGAGCGCTGGACCCTCGGCGCCAGCGTCGGCGGCGACATGTTCGCCGGCCTGTTCGAGCTCGCGGTCGACGCGCGTTACCTGGTGCCGCTGTCGGCGCACTGGACCGCGTTCGCCCGCGGCCGGGTCATGTCGGCCCGGCTCGACCGCGGCGGCGGCGTCGGGCCGGTGGGCGCCGACGGGCCGGCGCCGACCGACCGGTACGCGGTGGCGACCGACCGGGTCGGCCGCGGCCTCGGCGGCGGCCTCGGGCTGTCGGTCGGCGGCGACGTCCGCGCCCTCGGTTTCCTGTTCTGGCCGCTGTTCTTCACCAGCGTCGGCCCGACCGTACACGCCAGCGTCTTCGTCGAGCGCAGCACCGACCTCTACCGGTTGCACGGGCGGTGGGACAGCGCCGACGTCATCGCCGAGCGATGGACGCTCGGCCTGGGTATCGGCAAGGACTTCTGACCGCCCCGCCACCGGCGGCCGAAAACCACGACGCCCAGCCGGGCGGCTGGGCGTGGGCGACGCCCAGCCGGGCGGCTGGGCGAGGGGCTCGGCGGGGGCCGGTCCCGTTCAGCGCAGCGCGCCGCTCATCGTGATGTAGCCGTTGCGGCCGCCCAGCTCGAGGTTGGTCAGCTCGACGCCGGCCACCATCGGCAGCGGGATGTAGCCCAGGAGCGGGAGGATCTGGTCCATCGTGTGGTCGGCGACCATCTTGATGGCGGCCGACAGGTCCTCCGGGTTGAAGCCCGACACGTTGGCGACCTGGTCGGTCACCACGTCGATGTGCAGGACCGGCTCACCCAGGGCGATGCGGGCGCCCGACTCCGAGCCGCCGATCTTGAGCGAGACCTCGGCGTTGATGGCCAGCTGGGCCTGGTCGACGCCGTCGCCGGCCAGGGTCACCCGCATGTCGCCGATCAGGAGCTTCATCGAGCCGTCGGCGGTGTTGGCGGAGATCATCGGCGGCAGCGTGGCCTGGATGGTGGCGCTGGTGAACTGGCCGGGCGGCAGGGCCAGGGTCTGGTTGAGCCCGCCGACCGCGGTGAAGCCAGCCAGCAGCTGGTTGGCCATGTCGTCGGCCATCGCCAGCTCGAAGCCGTCGTTGGCGGCCATCGTCGGCGCGCCGTTGTCGGTGTAGATGAAGCCGGGCGCGCTGTCGGAGCCCTGGATGAAGAAGCGGGTGTCGAGCTTGATCTTGCCGGCCGACGACTCGAACTCGACCGCCGACGGGCTGATCTGGAAGTCGAGCGAGTGACCGAGCACCGCCACCGTCTTCTCCTCGACCATGCCGGCCAGGGCGGTGTTGATCATCGGGTCCATGAACTTCTCGACGCCCCACTCGGCGACCTTGGCCATGACCGAGTCCCAGGTGAACAGGTTGGCGACCGCGCCGGGCAGGCCGCCACCGGCGATGCGGAAGTTGTCGAGGTCGACGTCGGCGTCCTCGATGGTCACGTCGAACTTGCCGGCGCCGGCGCCGATGGCCAGGCGACCGCGCACCACGACCCGGTCAGCCCGGATGGACAGGTCGCTGTCGCCGTCGATGCAGGCCGCCGCGTACCAGGCGTGGACCGGCACGTCGAGCGCCATCAGCTCGGCCTCGATGGCCAGGCCGCCGTCGTACGGCGTCAGCGCGATGCGGGCGTTGCTCATGTTGACGTCGAGGACGTTGGCCTTGGCGAACAGGCAGTCCTCGCCGCCCTCGGCGCCGGTGTTGAGCATCGGGTTGCCGGCCGCGACCAGGGGCCCGAGGTCGGTGGTGTTGATCAGGCTGGTCGCGGTGCGCGCCATCACCGCGAACGCGTCGTCGGAGATGGCCATCGTCATCGCGTCCTGGATGGACGAGTCGAGGTCGACCAGGTTGCCGGCGTGGATGGCGCGGGTGTCGGTCGCCTCGCCGCCGTCCTGGTCCTTGGCCACCGTGTGCAGGAAGGTCGCGCCGCCGGCGACGGTGACCTGGGCGGTGAACGAGCCGTCGGCCTCGACCGAGGCCTCGACGCCGTTGACCGAGACCGAGGTGACCGGGGACAGCGTCAGGTCGGACGGGGTCACGGTGCCGCGCACCTCGACCATGCCGGCCCCGTTCTGCAGGGTCGACCGGGCCGGAGACGTCACCGTCAACAGAGGGGGATCCTTGGGCGTGCCGTGCTCGGACGAGCAGGCCGCGGTCAAGGACAGGACGCTGATGCCGGCGGTGAGGAGGTGGCGCATGCCGACCCATGCAGCAAGATGAGGGCCACCCCGATCGGGCCTGCGATCTCCTTGGACTCAAACACGAAACGATCATGACGGCGCTGACTTGACGCTTCGCGGCAGCGGCTGAGGAGGCGTCACCAGCTGGCTGGCCTGGGGGTCAGTGATGGGGTCGGCTGGCTCGATCCGCCGGCAACTGGAGTCGCCACCACCCGTGATGCCGCGCCGCGCCATGGCGGCCGCCCTCGCTGGCCCGCTCGGCCCGGCCGGGCACCGCTCCACCGGGTAATCGTTCCGACCAGATGCGCACGCCGGCGGATGGAACTGGGCAGGGTGCGGGGATAAGTTCGCGCCAGCTTGACGGAGCGCGGCGGCAATCGACCCGAGGTCTCGGGCGCCCTCGAGGGGCTGCTCGCGGCCGGGCCGCGAGGGTTCATGGACGGGCCTCTGCGCCAGGTGCTGGTGGCCATCGGTCGCGGCGGCCCGTCGCCTGTGCAGGCCGGGCAGGGCGCCGACGAGGCCGAAGCCTGGGGTGAGGCGCACAGCGCCGAGCTGCTGCAGCTGCGCGCCGCCGTGGCCGAGGCCGGCCGCGATCAGCTGGGCGACCTCACGTTCCTGCCATCGCCGCCGCTGCCGTCCGATGATCCCAACCTGTTCGCCGGGCTGATCGCGCGGGCGCATGCCAGCACCGGTGCTGGCGGTGGCTCGGTCGTGCTGGCCGAGCTGTTCGCCGGGTTGAGCCCGATCGGCACCCTGGCCGGCGGTGGCCGGCTGTGGCTCGAGCGCTACGCCATCGGCGCCAGCAGCGACGGCGACGACGACGACGCCCAGGCGCTGGCGCGGCAGGTCCTGCACCACGACGACGAGGCGCGCCTGCTGGCCGGGGTGGTCGCCGACGGCCTGGCCAGCCAGCTGTACCTGGCGTCGCTGTACGCCGCGCGGGCGGCCGATCAGCTGTCGCCCGCCGGGTTCGCCGACGGGCTCGGCCTCCTCGCGCACAAGGTCGCGCCGACCTGGGCCTTCCCGATCGACGAGTTCGATCCGGAGTTCACCCGCTACGGCAGCCGGCGACCGACGACGATGATCTGGTACCGCCGCGCCCGCTGGCTGCAGCACGTGCTCGGCGGCGCGGCCGATCAGGCCACGCTCGAGCGCGCGCGCGAGCTGTTCGACCCGGCCAGCAACACCCGGCTCGACGCCGAGGCGGTCGAGGCCCGCGTGGCCGGCATGCACCAGGCGGTGCCGACCGCGCTGTACGCGATGTGGCGGGCGTACCTGTGGGACGAGCCCGAGCTCGATCGCTACCTGGCCCAGGCCCGGACCGCGCCGGCCCGCCTGACCCGGGACGCGGGCGCGCTCATCGACGAGCTGCGCCGCGGCGTTCGCACCCGGCTCGGCGCCATCACCGACGTGCCGGCGTGGGTGCGGCGGGTCCGCGCGCTCGGGCTCGACCCGCGCCACGCCAGCGGGCGCGAGGCCGGTGGCGGCGGCACGACCACGGCGGCGGTCAGCGCTGCCCGCGCCGGCGCAGTACTCGTCGCGCCAGGCATCACGCCAGGCGTCGCGCCGGTCGACGCGGCGGCGGCGGCGCAGGCGACGCGGCGGGCCGGGATCGAGCGCGAGGTCGCCGCCACCCCGCGCCGCGGCCTGGCCGACGTCGGCTGGCGCACGATCGGCGACGGCACCTACCACCGGGTCTTGCTGACCCGCCTGGCCGGCGACGACGAGGTGCGGGCCCAGCTGCGTGCGCTCGATCATCTGCCGGCCCTGACCGGCCCGGCCCGCGCCGTCGCCCTGCGCGAGCTGGCGGTCAGCCTCGATCCGGCGCTGGAGGCGGTGCTGGCGGGGGCCCTGGTCCGGGCCGATCCGCTCGACGACGTGCTCGAGCGCGACGCCGACGAGCAGGTCGATCTGGTCGGCGGCGGCGCGGCGGCCGACGGCGCCGGTGAGCCCGCCGGAGCCAGCGCCGGCTCGGAGCTCGAGCTGGCGCTGGGCTGGCTGCGCCAGGCCCAGGTGCTGGCGCCGGTCGATGCCGAGGTGCCGCTGGCGCTGGCGGCGATGCTGCGCCGGCACGATCGCCTCGACGACCTGCTCGGGCTGATCGCCGAGGCGGTGGCGCCGGCGGCGGCGCAGGTGGTGGTGAGCCTGGGCGAGGACGACCACCCGCGCTTCGCCGACGCGCTCGCCGTGCTGCTGGCCCGCCCGGCCGCGCGCGCCGGGAGCGACGTCCCGGCCTCGGCCTGGGCCGAGCTGGTGCGCCACGCGGTGCGCCTGGCGCCCGAGCGCCTGGCCGATCTGGCGGCGCGCCTGCCCGACGACGTCGACCTGCTGGCCGAGGTCGCGTTCCGGCTCATCCGCGCCGAGCGGCGTGAGGACGCCATCACCGTCTACGATCGGCTGCTCGGGCTGCCGCTGCCGCCGGCCGGGACCCACACCCGGCGCAACTACCTCGGCTCGATCAACAACGCGTGTATCCAGGCCTACTCGGCCGGCGACGTCGCGCTGGCGGCGCGGATCGCCGACCACGCCCAGCCGTACGCGCGCGAGAACCCGTACATTTATCACTCGGCGGCGTGTGCCTACGCGGGGGTCGGTGACCTGCGCCGGGCCATGACCCAGGTCCGCCTCGCCATCGAGCACGACTACGAGCACCTGGCCCGGCTCGAGGTCGACCCCGACCTGGGCGAGCTGCGCCACTGGCCGGAGTTCCGCGCCGCGTTCGCGCCCTGGCACCTCGAGCGCGACCGCGCCGCGGCCACGCCGGTCACCGCGCCGCCGGCCCGCGCCGTCGACGGAGCGCCGGTCGAGGTCGCGGTCGCGGTCGAGTCCCCACCCGCCGCGGCGCCGGAGCCAGCGCCGGCGCCGGAGCCAGATCGC
Source organism: Kofleriaceae bacterium (assembly GCA_018058095.1). GTDB lineage: Bacteria > Myxococcota_A > Polyangia > Haliangiales > Haliangiaceae > JABFXX01. The sequence goes on along the minus strand of JAGPCO010000013.1, from coordinate 161 downwards.
GACGCCGCCAGCGACGATCCGGGGGGCGAGGTGGCCACCACCGAGTTCGTGCGGGTCGTCGCCGCGACGCCGGCGGACGCCGAGGCCGCGTCGTTCGAACTCGCGCCCACGCCAGGGGACGCCGAGGCCGCCCACGTCGAGCCGATGCCGGAGCCGATGCC
>JAGPCO010000193.1 GCA_018058095.1 Kofleriaceae bacterium | reverse complement strand
GACTGCAACACCCCTGTCACCGCCTGTGACCTCGACCAGGCCCTTGGCCTGGTCACCACGAATCGCTTCATCGTCAAGCTCACGGGGACTGCAGAGTACAATCGTACCCAGTCCATCATCTTGAACGAGAAGGTCACCCTTACCGGCACCGTGACCATCCGGACGAACGCCATCGGCGACGACGGCATCATCATCGGAGCAGGCGGGGACGTCACGCTGGTCAACCTCACGGTTCGCGACGCCTCGGGGCCGAGTTCCGACAACATCAAGTGCGAACAGGGCGGGGTCGTCCACCTCTTCGACGTCAACCTCCTCAACGCAGACGATGTGGGTCTTGATGCCGACGACTGCACCGCCACCGTCTTCGGCGGGACCTTCTCGATGAACAACGGCGGCGGCTTGACCCTCGCCACCGCTGGAGCCCTGAGCATCGAGGGGTCCACCGTCTCCGGCAACCAGGGCGGGGGCATCTCCTCCTCCGGCGGCTCCCTCACTGTCTCGGGGTCCACCGTCTCCGGCAACCAGGGCGGGGGCATCTCTAGTAGCGGCGGCTCGTTCGACATCACCAACAACTTCATCTTCGCCAATGGCCTCCCGGGCGCCGGTGGCTCGAACTACGGAGGTCTCTACCTTCCGGGGCCAACCGGCGGTCGACTCCAGTTCAACACCATCGCGGACAACCTCGCCCGAACGTCAGACCTGGCTCCGGGTGGCGTGCTCTGCGACGTTCCGGGCTTGGTCGCCGACGGCAACATCATCTTCAGGAATCGAGGTGGCACCTCTCAGGCCCTGCAGCGAGTCGGCCAGTGCGCAATGGGGACCTCGGTCGAGTTGACGTCCGCTGCGAACGTCGATCCGATCGGCTTCGTCCGGGCAAACATGGCGCCACAAGACTTCCACCTCACCGCGGCCTCCCCGGCCACAGTCAAGAACGCCGCCGGCGCCACCTGCGCGGTGGCCACCGACGTCGACGGCCAGGCCCGGCCCAACGAAAGCGGCTGCGACATCGGCGCCGACGAGTACTACCCGGCGCAGTAGCCTTCGGGTGTACGTGGATCCTTGCGCTGGATGACGTCCCCGACCACTCCCTCCCGACCGGCCATATCCGGCGCGCGGCGCGCAGGTCTGTAACGTCGACTCCCAGACCGGGGCCTGTGCTCGGCGACGTGCCAGGACGTCCGGATGTAGCGCTACCGGCCTGGCGGCCCGCAACTTCGCCGCCCGCGGGTCGATGAACTGCGGCACCATGAAGCTGATGAACGACCGTGTTGGACCGGGTCGCCGCGAGTTCGCAGGCGCGGCGGTGGTGCTGGTGCTGGCGATGAGCGTTCCGGGGTGCGACAGCGCCAACCCGGCGTTCTGCGATAGCGCCGAGGACTGCGAGGCCGGGCTGGCGTGTGACCTGGCCAGCAACACCTGCGTGAGCGCGTCGCTCACGCTCGACCCCAACGGCTGGACGGTCGACGACCAGGGCCGCTGGTGGTCGGCCGCGCCGACGCCGACGCTGCGCGGGACGCTCGACGACCCGAACGGGCCGACGGTGCAGGCGTTCGTCGACGGGGTGGCGGTCGGGCTGCCGGCCCTGGTCGACGGCCTGGCCTGGTCGCTCACGTTCCCCGAGGGCGCCATCCCGCCGGGCGGGCCGCCAGTGGTGATCCGCCTGGTCGCCAACGGCCGCACGGTCGAGGCGTCGCAGGTGCTCGTCGGCGACGCGGCCGCGCCGGCGCTGGCGCTCGCGCCCAGCCCGGTCGCCGACGAGCGCGCCGACGACGTCGAGTTCACCGTCGACGGCAACCGGCACGACCACGTCGGCGCGCCGGTCGACCTGGCCGCGGCCGGGTGCCCCGACGTGTACAAGCACGCCTACCTGATGACCACCAACCCGCAGTACGCGACCGAGGCCGCGCCCAACCCGCTGCGCTACCTGGTCGACGCCAGCGACCAGGCCCCGGCCCGGCCGACGCTGCGCATGGTGGTCCGCCCGCGCGGCGGCGGCGACCTCGGCCCCGCGCTGCCGGTCCCCGCCGGCGCCCCCGCCGCCGATGACGTCACCCGGTTCACGGTCGACCTGCTGCGCGACGCCACGGTCGGCTGGCCGGCGCTGGGCAGCACCGCCGGGGAGTTCGAGCTCGAGGTGATCGCCACCGACTGGGCCGGGCGCGAGAGCCGGGCCACCTGGTGCTGGAATCACCACCCGCTGCCGGCGCCGCTCGAGTTCGGGCCGGTGGGCGACGGGGCGATGCTGGGCTGGCAGCTGACGGCGCCGACGCCGACGCCGGTGTCGGCGTTGTTCGGCGACCTCGGCACCGCCGGGGCCGGGGTGCTCGCGCTGCCGGTCCGCAACCATACCGTCGAGCCGGTGCTGGTCGAGATCGACCTCGGCGCCCCGACCATGGTGACCGCGAGCTCGCTGATCCGGCGCGACTGGATCGAGATCGAGCAGAGTCTGACTCCCCACATCTGCTTGCGCACCGGGTCCAATGGCGTCAACGACACCTCGAACTGGTGCCTCGACACGCCCATCGCCGATCCGGCTGACTCGACCTTCGGGCCCACGCTCACACCGAGCGCCTGGAAGCTGCAAGCCACCGCCGCTGCCGGACCCCATCCGACCTGCGAGGTGGCCCCGCCGAGCACGGCAGTGCGCTGCGTCCTGCCGGGCCGGGCTGGGGGCGAAGCGGCGCGCGACTACACGCTGCACCTCGGGCTGCGCCTGGGTTACCTGGGACGCGCCTTCCCGGCCGAACACCAGCTGCTCGGGCTTTGGTTCACCGGCTACCTGTTCGAGCCCATCCCCACCGTCGACGTCCGGTGCGCCACCTTCACGAGCCAGAACGTGCAGGGAGTGCTCACCAAGACCTGCGTCGACACCCGCTACTACCAGCGGGTCGACGCGCTCGACCGCGTCACCGTCAGCAGCAACGCGCTGCTCGAGTTCAGGCCGCGCGTCACCATCTCCGACGCGGTCGAGCCGCTGGTGCCGGCCTACCTCGACGCCTACGAGCGGGTCGGCTTCACCTGGGACGGCGGCGACGACGACCTGCCCGGCCCGCACTAGCAGGCTGATGAAAAACCCGTGCCGGCGGCTCCTGCCGACGGGACGGGCTCCGTGTTTTCAGCAGGCTGCGAGATCGGAAATGACTAGCAGGCTGCTTCTTCAGCAGCCTGCTAGGCCCGCCGTCACCCCGGCGCCGCGACGCAACCGCGGCCGGCGCGGGCCGACAGCGGGGCCATGGCTCACCCCGCCCGCGCCACCACGGCGTCCGCGTCCTGCCTGGTCCTGTCCACGCTCGCCGTCGCCGCTGGCGCACCGGCCCGCGCCGCCCCGGCCCGGGTCCGCTTCGATCACGGCGCGCTCGCGGCGTCGCCCGCGTTGTGGTGCGCCGGCGCGGCCTGTCATGGGTCGCAGGAGGCGTGTATCGCCGGCGGCGAACGCTGCGAGGCGCGCCCGCGCGGCCACGGCCTGACCGTCCACGACGCCGACGGCACCTCGGTCACGTGGTTCTTCGTGGACCGCCGCGCCTGCCTGGCCCGGCGAGCGGTGGCGACCGCCGCCGGCGCGACCACCTCGGCGTGTACGCCGGTGCGGACCCGCGGCCTCGCGCCAGGACCGCGCCTGCAGGCCGGCCAGGGCTTCTGGTGCCACACCGACGAGCACGACGGCGCCAGCCGCTCGTTGTGCCGGCGCGACCGGGCCACCTGCGAGGCGCTGGCGCGGACCTTCGGCGCCGGCGAGCAGGTGACCTGCCGGCACCACCCGACGGTGTTCGCGGCCGCGTGGATCGGCGCCGAGCCGGAGGCCTCGGTCGACCGGCGGGGCTGCGAGGCCGCGCTCCTGGCCGGCGGTGGGCCCTGCGTGGAGCTGCGCTGATCGAGCACGCAACCGGGCGCCACGGTGGCCGACAGCGGCGCCATGCGCGACCAGACCGCCCACTCGTTCCCGTTCCAGGTCCCTCCCCTCCTGCCCGGGCCGCGCCGCTGGACCCTCGAGGTGCTGCACGCCGGCCTGCCCATCCGCACGTTCCACGTCGCGACCCAGGGCGTGATCATCGGCCGCTCGATCAGCGATGCCCAGATCATCGTCGACGATCCGCGCATCTCGATGCGGCACGCCTGGGTCGGCGAGATCGACGGCCGCCAGGTGGTGGCCGACCTCGGCACCACCAACGGCACCTTCGTCAACGCGACCGACCGGGGCCGGGTCACCACGGCCGTGCTGCGCCCGGGTGACGTGGTGATCCTGGTGGCGACCGACGCCCTGTGCCTGCGGTTCCGGCCGTGATGGCCGCCGCGCGCCGCCGGGTGGGCCGTGGTGTAGACTCGTGGGCGATGAGGGATGGATCGAGTGGCCCGGCCGGCCTCTGGCGTGGGCTGGTAGCCCTGGCGCTGACGGTGGCCGGCGCGGGCTGCGACACGCAGAACCCCGACTTCTGCAACGACGCCACCGAGTGCGCCGCCGGGCAGGCGTGTGACCTGCGCAGCAACACCTGCGTCAGCCTGCCGGACGGCATGGTCGGCTGCGCCGACGACCTGGCCTGTGGGCCGAGCGCGCCGGTGTGCGGCGACGACGGCGCCTGCCGCGCCTGCGTGGCCGACGCCGAGTGCGCGTCGCGCCTGTGCCGGGACGACGGCACCTGCGCCGCGCCGGCCGACCTGGTGTACCTGGCGCCCACCGGCGACGACGCGGGGCCGTGTAGCCAGGACGCGCCGTGCCGGACCTTCCCGCACGCCTTCGCCCTGGTCGACGCTGGGTCGCGCACCGGCATCGTGCTGGCGGCCGGCGACTACGGGTTCACCGAGGACACGGTGCTCGAGAGCGCGCGTGACGTGACGATCGCCGGCGCCGGCCGGACCGAGACGCGCCTCGACAACCAGGGCACGATCACCGCCCGCGGCACGGCCCGATGGCGGGTGCGCGGGCTGACCCTGGTCACCGTGTACTGCGTCGGCACCGGCGCCGGCGCCAGCCTCGAGGTGCGCGACGCCAGCCTGGTGGGCACCTCGCTGCACGACAACACCCTGCTCGCCTCGACCTGCGCGCTGTCGACCAGCGACGTCGACGTCGTCGCCAACCCCGATCCGTCGCCGCTCGGCGACGCCGCCATCCGCCTGAGCGCGGCCTCGGCGCACCTGGTGCGCACCACCGTGCACGGCTCCGCCACCTCGAGCATCGGCCTGAGCGCGCTCGGCGCCCACGCCGGCACCGGCGCCGGCGTGACCATCGAGGCCAGCCGCTTCATCGGCCCGGGCTACGAGGGCCTCGACCTGCGCCAGACCCCGGTGCGGATGGACGCCTCGTCGGTGACCGGGTTCGGCCTGTCGGCGCTGATGGTCACCGGCGGCAGCGCCGACGTGACCAACAGCGTGTTCCACCACAACGGCTCGACGGTGGACTCGCGCCGGGCCGCGGTGTGGATCTCGGGGGTGTCGGCGCTGCGCTTCGAGTTCAACACCGTCGCGTACAACCTGGCCGAGCCAGGCGCCGACGGCGCCGGCCTGCGCTGCGACCTCGGCCTGTCCACGCCCAACAACATCGTCTACGGCAACCTGCGCGGCGCCGCCATCAGCAGCCAGATCCAGGGCTGCAACCCGGCCGGCTCGCTGGTCATGCCGTCGAGCGGCGGCAACGACCTCGGGTTCGTGTCGATCACCCCTCCCTACGACTTCCACCTCACCCCCACCAGCCCGGCGCTGGGCGGCGCGACGACCTCGAGCGTGACCGTCGACCTCGACGGCCAGGCCCGCCCCGGGCCCGACGGCGCCGCCGACCTCGGCGCCGACGAGCTGTATCCCTGACCACGAGCCGACCCCGAAGGAGCCCGCCATGCGACCGACCCACCTGCCCGCCGCGCTGATGACCGCCGCGCTCGCCCTGTCCCCTGGCCCTGGCGCCGGCTGCGAGTCGGCCAACCCGGTCTACTGCGATAGCGCCACGCCGTGCGCGGCCGGCCAGGCCTGCGACCTCGAGGCCAGCACCTGCGTCGACGCCAGCCTGGCGCTCGATCCGACCGGCTGGTTCATCGACGACGCCGACCGCTGGTGGACGACGCTGGCGGCCCCGGTCCTGCGCGGCTCGCTCGACGACCCGAACGGCCCGACGATCCAGGCCTACGTCGACGGCACGCCCATCGGCCCGCCGGCGGCGGTGAACGGCTCGACCTGGGAGCTGACGCTGCCCGAGGGGACGCTGTCGACGACCGCGGCCAACCCGCTCGAGATCCGGCTGGTCGCCGACGGCCGCAGCACCGCCGTCGGGGTGACGGTGGTGGTCGACCCGACGCCGGCCGCGCTGGCGCTGGCGTCGTCGACCGTGCTCGACGAGCGCGATGACGCGGTCACGTTCGACGCCAGCGGCCCGCTGCACGAGCACCTGGGCGCGCCGGTCGAGCTGACGGCGACGGGGTGCCCCGACGTGTACAAGTACGGCTACCTGACCACGGCGACGCCGCCGGAGTTCGGGCGTGAGGTCGGCCCCAACCCGCTCCGGTTCAACCTCGGCCTGACCCGCCACCCGCTGTCGGCGCCGACGCTGAGCTACGACGTGCAGCCGCAGGGCGGGGTCCCGCTGGTGGCCGCGGTGGCGATGCCGGCGCCGACCAACGTCGGGCCGGGCCAGGACACGGTCGCGGTCGACGTGGTGCGGGACGTCGTGCCGGGCCTGAGCACGACCGAGGGCCCGATGGAGCTGGTGGCCCGGGTCACCGACTGGGCCGGACGGGTGACGCTGACGACCACGTGCTGGACCCATCACCCGCTGGCGGCGCCGCTCGAGGGCGCGCCGCTGGCGATGGGCGAGTTCAGCCTGGCCTCGGTGGTCTCGGTGGGCGCGCCCGACGCCGCCGTGGTGGAGCGTGCGCTGACCCAGCACACCAGCGACGCGGTCTCGATCGAGCTGACGCTCGATCCGACCGGGTTCGGCATGAGCAGCCAGATCCGCAACGAGGTTGCGCCCGAACCCCGTGCCGGCCTGCAGGCGTGCGGCACCTGCACCGGCCCGGCCGAGCCGGCGTGTGTACCGACGACCACGTGCACCACGGGCGTGCCGGCCAACCCGGCCGACCCGGCGTCGGTGGCCGCGACCAACACCCCGACCTGGGCCGTCGACGTGGTCGAGCTGACACCCGCCCCGGTGCCGGTGGTGTGCACCAGCGCGTCGGCGACGACCGTGCGGTGTGTGCTGCCGGGCCGCGCCGCCGGCGGGCCGCCGCGCTCGTTCCTGGCACGTGGGCTCATCGACCGCCTGCCCAGCCTGGCCCCGGCCGGCTTCCAGCCCATCAGCGTGGCCGGGGTGTCGCTGATCGGGGTCACGACGGGCAGCGAGCGCCGCGTGTTCGGGGCCTGTGAGGACGTCGAGGAGGCCGCCGGTGGCAGCGTGCGGGTCACCCGGATGTGCCCGATGGCCGACTTCGTGTCGTACTCGGCGATCGACACCGCCACCATCACGGTCTCCAAGCTCGACCTGATCCACTACGACAGCGTTGGGCTGAAACTGACCAGCGCCGCGAGTTCCTCCCTCGCGCCGACTCCGCCCTACCATGGCGTGTTCGACGACCGCCTGTCGTTCTCGGATCGCTTCGGCGGCTTGGGACAGAGCTGGGACTACGACCTGCCAGGCTCGTCGTTCTGACCCGGCACGGGGCGCAAGCGCCCTGAATCGTTGCGCTCGCGCCGGACGCAACCGCGGGGCGGGGCGGTCGACATCGCTGGCCACGGAGGTCAGTCATGTCCCAGCTCGTCACCGCCATCATCCACCGCGACCACGCCACCCACGCCCCCCGCCTGCTCGCCCGCCTCGCCCTGCTCGTGGCGGCGCTGGCCGCCGG
>JAGPCO010000012.1 GCA_018058095.1 Kofleriaceae bacterium | reverse complement strand
TCGTGTTCATGTCGAATCACTGGCACGCGCTGCTGACGACGCCGGATGGTGAGACGCTGGCGCGGTTCGTTCAGCACGTGAACAGCAACGTCGCCAAGGCGATCAAGGAGGAGACGGGCTGGACGGGGAGGGTGTGGCAGCGGCGGGCGGCGAACATCGCGGTGCTCGACGACGACGCGGCGGAGGACCGGCTGCGCTACGTGCTGGCGCACGGGGTCAAGGAGGGGCTGGTCGAGCGAGCGGACGACTGGCCGGGCGTGAACTGCGTGAGCGCGCTGCTCGGGCGCGAGCGGCTGGTGGGGCGGTGGGCGACGAAGAAGGGGCGCAAGCGGGTGGTGGAGACCTACTTCATCGACCTGGCGCCGCTGCCGGGCTGGCGCGTGCTGCGCGAGGAGCAGCGGCTGCACCGGGTCCGGCGTTTGCTGGCCGGCATCCAGCGCGACGCGGCGGCGGCGCGGGGCGAGGCGCCGCCGCTCGGCCGGGCCGCGGTGCTGGCGCAGGATCCGCTCGACCGGCCGAGCCGCAGCAAACACGGCGCGGCGCCGCCGTGTCACACGACGGAGCGCCACCGGCGCGACGCGTTCAAGGCCGGCCGCGAGCATCTGTGCGCGGCGTACGCGGCGGCGCGCGAGCGGCGATGGCGGCGCGAGCACGAGGCGCCGGCATTCCCGGCTGGCTGCTTCCCCAGCCCGCCGCGCTTCGTCGCCCCGATCGACCCGGCGGTGGTCGCCGCCCGCCGAGCCCGCGTGCTGGCGGCGCACCAGCGGACCCGGTGGCAACCCACGGCGTGAGTCACGGCGCGCGGTGTGGCACCGTCCAGGTCATGACGGCGCTGCACTGCGGCAGCCGGCACCTGACACCAACTGCAGCCGCGCGACGATGTCGCAAAAGGCCGGCAGCTCGGGCGCGCAGGCCCGCGGTGGCGCCGCGACCGCGACCCGGGCCAACGGCCACCGCCGTGGCTCCACCATCGCGACCCGGGACGCGGGCACCAGGCAGCGGCGAGTCAGCGCGTGCGCCGGTAGTGCATGGCGACGACGCCGTTGCGGAGCGGCGTGGCCGAGACCAGGTCGAGCCGGCGCGTGCTGGATAGCCCGCGCTGGTACAGGGTCGGGCCGTGGCCGGCGATCCGGGGGTGGACGAGGAACCGGTACTCGTCGATGAGCTCCCTCCGGTCCAGCTCGGCCGCGAGCTGGCCGCTGCCGAGCAGCACGCCGGCCGGGGTCGCGTCCTTGAGCTGCTGCACGGCGGCGCCGAGGTCGCCGACGAGGAGGTGGCTGTTGGCCCACGGGAAGGCGGTCCGGGTCGACGACGCGACGTACTTGGGCTTGGCCTCCAGCGCGACCGCCCAGGCCCGGATCGCCGGCGCCGCCGCGGCGTCGCCACGAGCGACCGCCGGCCAGTAGCCCTCCATCATCTCGTAGGTGACGCGGCCCCACAGCATCGCCCCGGCCTCGTCCAGGAGGCGCGTGAAGAAGGCGTGGGTCTCGTCGTCGGCGATCCCCTCCTGATGGTCGACACACCCGTCCAGCGTCACGTTGATGCTGAAGGTCAGGAGCCCCATGCCGCGGGTCTACCACTCCTGGAGAGGGGCGTCTCGCCGCCGGCACCGGTCGCGCATCCAGGTCGAGATCGCCCGGCGGCGCCGAGGTGCTACGGTCGGGCCATGACGACGAAGCGCTTCGTGATCGCCGCGTGGATCGGGTTGGCCGGCGCTGCCGCAGCGGCCGGATGTGGATCGGACGCGCGCGCGCCCAAGACCGAGGCGGTGGCGCCGGCCGACGCGGCGGCGCTGCTGACCGACCGCAACTGGATCGATCACATGCCGCGGCGCAAGGACGAACGCCTGCACGTGTACCGGTTCGTGCCGTCGATGGGCGGCGGTGTGTACCAGGACCGCACCGTGTTCCGCGGCGAGTTCGAGCTGTTCACGTACAAGGTCGAGCGCGACCGGCTCAGCATCCGCTGGCCCAACGACGACCGCACCACCCGCACCACGTTCCGCATCGACCGCGTCGACGGGCCCGACCCGTTCGACCTGCGCCTGACCCTGGCCGACAGCCCGAACGGCCCGCGCGTGTACTACGGCAACAGCCACGAGCACGACCGCACCGGCGCGGTGCTCGACGCCCTGCTGGCGCGCTGACGCCCGAGCCACGCGCCAGCGCCCTTGCTGCCGGGGGCGACGAACGGCGCCGTCGGCGCTCGCCTTCACAGTCGGCCCAGGCGCCCGTCGGGCGCAGGTGGCCGGGGACGTGGCCGTGCTCGTGGTTGTGGCCGCGCCCGTGTCGGCGCTCGCCATCACAGTCGGCCCAGACGCCGGTCGGACACACGTGGTGGCCGTGGCTGTGGCCGCGCCCGTGATCGTGGCCGCGCTCGTGAACCGGAACGACGCCGTGATCCTCGTCGATCCGGCGTGGACGGTTGGCCAGCCGGTCCGTCGCCGCTCTCCCGAGACAAGGTCGTGAAGACGGTCGAGACAAGGTCGTGAAGACGTGACCAGGGCCGCGTCGCGGAGTGGGGCGCTGTGTAAACCGTCGAGAAGGCTAGGCGGCGGTGTCCGGTGATAACGGGGGCCGGACGGTTTCGGACGGGGGCGTCCGGGTGGCCGGACATCCGGGTGGGTAAGGTGCTGGAATGAGGGGAAAGGTTGGCTGGCGCGGCGCGGCCGCAGGCGCGGCGACGGCGGCGCCGGGGTTCCGAGCCAGCGTCCGAGCCGGAGCCGGCACCCACCTCCACCGTGTTGCTCTCGATCTCGAGCGCGGCCACGACCACGGGAGCGGCCACGAACTCGATCCCGATCAAGAACGGACCGCTGCGTGGCGCGGCGGTCGGCGACGGCCGGCAGGTTCGCCGACGATGGAGCCGCGCCGCGCCGGGGTGCCCACACCCGAACGCGGCGCGGCGGGAAGCGACGTCGCTACGCGGCGAGGGCGAGGATGCGGCGGGCGCCGTCGGCGCCGCGGCTGATCTCGGCGTTGCGGGCGGCGGCGTTGCCGCCGACGGCGCACACCATGAGCGGCGCGCCGTCGATCTCGATCTTGCGCATCTGCACGTCGAAGTGCTGCTCGGGCGAGAGCAGGGTGCCGTGGAACTCCTGGATGCGGCGGCCGGCGATCACCACGCGCCCGGCCACCTCCTCGCACACGAAGCGATCACCCGACGCCGCCAGCAGGTTGCCCTCCTCGTCGGCCACCACCATCGCGGTGATGCCGCTGCGGCTGCGGCAGGCGTCGAGCTGGTACGACAGCGCGGTCGGCGTGTCTTCGGTACGGCGGACTCGGCGCTCGGTCGGCTTGGTCGGCTTGATCGGCTTGGCCATGGCCGAATCGTCGCGGGCGCCACCGGCGTGGGCAAGAAATCCGCGCGCCGCCTATATAAGACGCGCCGCGGCTACGCATACGATGCGCCATGCGCCGCGCCCTGCTCCTCGTCGCCGCCGCAGCTTGCACCCGCGGCGCGACCCCGACCACCCCGAGCCCGACCGGTACGACCAACACCATGTGGCCCTCGATCGACGAAGCGTTCCTCGCCGCCAGCGCCGAGACCAACCGGTTCACGCTCGGCCTGCCGACCCTGGCCGGGATCACCCGCGACGGCGCGGTGCTGTTCCGCCGCACCGGCCCGCGCAGCCGGGCCGCCGACCTGTTCGAGCTCGGCGCTGGCGGTCGCGAGCGCCGGCTGGCCAGCGCCGCCGACCTGCTCGACGGTGGCCGCGAGCAACTGTCGGACGCCGAGAAGGCGCGGCGCGAGCGGACCCGGACCCAGACCACCGGCATCGTCCGCGTGCACGCCTCGCGCGACGGGCGCTGGGTCCTGGTGCCGGTCGGCGAGCGCCTGTTCGTGCTCGATCGCCAGGCCGCCGATCCGGCCACCAGCGCGCGCGAGGTGAACGTCGGCCCCGGCTTCCCGTTCGACCCGCAGCTGGCGCCGACGGGCGATCGCCTGGCCTTCGTGCGCGACGGCGCGGTCTGGTTGAGCGCGGTCAGCGCCGCCGCCGGCGCCACCGCCGCCGCCGCCGCGCCGCGCCGCCTGACCCCGGCTGGGACCGACACCATCGAGTACGGCGTGGCCGAGTTCGCGGCCCAGGAGGAGCTCGACCGCACGACCGGGATGTGGTGGTCGCCGACCGGCGACCGCCTGCTGATCCAGCGCAGCGATCACGGCAAGGTCGACACGCTGCACGTGTCGGACCCGCGCCACCCCGACCAGGCGCCGGTGCCGTTCCGCTACCCGCGCGCTGGCCGTGCCAACAGCGACGTCACCTTCTGGCTGTACGCCGTCGGCACCGGCGCCAGCAGCGCGGCCGCCGGCGCCCTGGCCCCGCTCGAGGTGCGCTGGGACCATGCCCGCTACCCATACGTGGCCGCGGTCGACTGGCCCGACGCCGGTGCGCTGACCCTGACCGTGCTCGACCGCGACCAGGGCGAGCTGGCGCTCTTGGCGGTCGACCTGGCCACCGGCGCCACCCGCCCGCTGGTCGAAGAGCGCGACGCCGCCTGGGTCAACGTCGGCGGCGGCCCGTGGTGGCTGGCCGACGGCAGCGGCTTCCTGTGGACGACCGAGGCGCCTGGCGCCTGGGTGCTCGAGCACCGCGCCGCCGACGGCCGCGTCGTGCGCCAGCTGACCGAGCCCAGCTTCGGCCTGCGCGACGTCGCCGGCGTCGACGACGAACGCGGCGTGGTATGGGTCACCGCCGGCACCGACCCGACTCGCGACGACGTGTACACGGTCGCGCTGGCCAGCGGCGCCACCACGCCGGTCCCTGACGACGGCGTGCAGCACCTCGTGGCCCACGATCACGGCCGCACCGTGGTGTACGCGGTCCCGGCCCAGGGCCTGACCCATGCCCGCGTCGTCGACCGCGCCGGCACCAGCACGCCGCTGACCTCCCACGCCGAGGCGCCGCCGTACTGGCCGACGACCCAGCTCGAGACGGTGCGCGCCGACGGCCACGACTTCCACGTCGCCGTGACCCGGCCGCGCGCGTTCGACCCGGGCAAGCGCTACCCGGTGCTGCACTTCGTCTACGGCGGCCCGCACGCGCAGCAGGTCATGGCCCCGAGCCGGGGCTACTTCGGCGACCAGCTGTATGCCGACGCCGGCTTCATCGTCGTGCGTGGCGACGGCCGCGGCACCCCGTCGCGCGATCGGGCGTGGGAGCGGGCCCTGCTCGGCGACCTGGCGACGGTGCCGGTGGCCGACTCGGTCAGCATCCTGCGTGCGGTCGCGGCCAAGCATCCGGAGATCGATCTGGCGCGCGCGGGCGTGTACGGCTGGTCGTTCGGCGGCTACCTGTCGGCGCTGCTGACCATCCAGCACCCCGAGCTGTACAAGGCCGGCATCGCCGGCGCGCCAGTGACCGACTGGGAGCTGTACGACACCGCGTACACCGAGCGGTACATGAAGCAGCCGGCCGACAACCGCGAGGGCTACCAGCGCGGCAACGTGATGACGTACGCGTCGCAGCTGCGCCGTCCGCTGCTGCTGCTGCACGGCATCACCGACGACAACGTTCACTTCGCCCACACCCTGGCGCTGATCGAGGCGCTGTACCTCGAGGGCAAGCGGGCCGAGCTGGTGACCCTGTCGTCGACGCACATGGTGCCCGACCCGAAGATGAAGCTGGCGCTCGAGCGGGTCCAGCTCGAGTTCTTCCGCCAGCACCTCGGCCCGCCGCCGTGAGCGCGGCCGGCGCCGTGCCGGTGCTGTACGTCGACGAGCACCTGGTGGTGGTCGACAAGCCGGCCGGGGTCGCGACCCATCGTGGCTGGGCCGACGACGACGACACGCCGCTGCTGCAGCGGGTGCGCGACCAGCTTGGCGGCGCCTGGGTCCATGCGGTGCACCGGCTCGATCGCGGCGCCTCCGGTGCGCTGGTGTTCGCGCGCTCGTCGGCCATCGCCGCCGCGTTGTCGGAGCGCTGGGGCGACGGCAGCGTCAGCAAGCGCTACCTGGCAATCACCCGCGGCCACCCGCCGGCGCACGTGGTGGTCGATCACCCGATCCCGCGCCAGCCGGGCGGCGAGCGGGTGCCGGCGGTGACCGAGGTGTGGTGCCGCGCCACGTTTGGGCGCTACGCCCTGGTCGAGGCGGCGCCGCGCACGGGCCGGCTGCACCAGATCCGGCGCCACCTCAAGCACCTGAGCTGCCCGCTCATCGGCGACGTCCGCTACGGCAAGGGCGAGCACAACCGGCTGTTCCGCACCGAGCACGGCCTGCACCGGCTGGCACTACACGCGGCGCACCTGGGCTTCGATCACCCGGTCAGCGGGGCGCGAGTCGAGGCCGAGGCGCCGCTGGCGGCTGACCTGGCCAGCACGATCGCCAGCTGCGAGCGGGCGTACGGGGCTGGGCCCCGGTGATCCTCGCGGTTCCGCGCGGGGCATGATCGCCGCCAGGTTGGCCTGCTGAGCATCACCCCCAGCCCCGGCCACGGTCGTCGCGGATCTACTCCCGACCGCGGGAGCCACGTCGAGCGTGCTAGCTTGTGCCGCCGTGAGTGGCTCGAAGCCAGGAAAGCCGAAACAGGTGGGGCGGGCATCGGCGGGCCTGGCCGGGCTCGGTGCGCTGCGAGGGCAGCTCGCCCAGGGACCGGCGGTGCGGCGGTGGGTGAGCATGCAACGGGCGGACCTGATACTGGGCGGAATGCCGGTGACCAGATATGCACAGCGGGTCGGGCGTCGTGAGGCGAATCCAACGCTTCTTCTCGAGGGTGCCGGGGCCACGCTCACACTCGAGGAGACCGAGTCCGGACCGGTGAAGCTCACGGTGACTGGGTTCGCTGTGTCCACGCGCCAGGGCGAGCGCGTCGTCGAGCACGCCGACTTCGGTCCCTCGGTCCGCGTCGGGGATCGTGTGCTCAGGACTTGCGGCGACCAGACTCACCTCGACGTGGGCGCGGTGGTCGAGGTCGGCACCACGGGCGGCCCGGTCTTGCTCCGCATCGTCGACGCCGAGCCGATCGCGAGCTCGGCCGAGCCGGTCACCAGGGGAGCACGCGCGACCACGCGGACCGCGCGACGCGAGCTGATCGTCGAAGGGGGTGTTCGGCTGGAGAAGGCAGACCTCGAGCTGTCATGGCTCGAGGTCCGTGCCGGGGCCACGCTGCGTTGCCTCGGTGAGGTCCGCGCCGAGGCAGCGGTCATCGAAGGGACCTTGACCTGCAACGCGTTGACCGCGGTGTACCTGCACGTGGACGGATCCACGGGCGCTGCCATCGAAGCGCCGAAGGTTCGGGCCCACGTCCTCGATCTGGTCCAGCGCGCGCTCGAACCGGCGCTACGGGACGGCAGCGCCAGCGCGGACTTCGTGCAGCACTTCGGCGGTGAACTCAACCCGAGCTGGGACGAGGCCCGTGGCAGCCATCGCCTCCGTCCGGACCTGGCGTCGCCCGGCGTCGACGGCCTGTATGTCTTCGATCAGCTGGCGCTCCGCGCGGCGTTGCTGGCAGGCGAGTCGCTGCTGCCTCCGGGCCAGGGGTCGGATGTGGAACCGCCTGACTCACTTCGGTGACCGCCAGGTTCAGCCACCGGTACGGTGGCGGGGGCCGCAGTGAGCGGGGTCGGGTGATGCGCATCGAGCTGGCGGTGACGATGCCGTACCCGGTCGACCTGGCGTGGGCCGCGCTGACGGTGCCTGCGCTGACGCGGTCGTGGTCGGAGGCGACGATCTCGACGCTGGCGCTGGGTGACGGCGGCCACCCCGGCGGCACGGGGGCGCTGCGACGGGTCCACCTGCCGGGGCGGGTCCCGGTCGACCTGCGCGAGGTGATCGAGGACGGCGACGGGCCACACCACCTGCGCTATCGGGTCATCTCCGGAGCGCCCGTGCGGTCGCACCAGGGCGACATCACGCTGGTCGAGGTCGCGGCCGGGACCGAGGTGCAGTGGACGGTGCGGGTCGAGCCGCTGGTGCGCGGAACCGGCGCGCTGATGGCCCGGCTGATCCGGCCGGCGCTCGAGCGCAGCGTGCGCCGGCTGGCGACGATCCGCATCGACCGCGCCGACGTCCCGCCGGCGCCGCCCGTGCGCGCGGTCGACGACGACCCGGCGACGCTGGGCAGCCTGCGCGCCGCGCTGGACGACATCGCCGCGGCCCAGGGCGCGATGGCCGACGCCCTCGGCGCCGTCGGCGACGGCAACGCGGCGTTCGCGCGCGTGTACCAGTACACCACCCTGGCCATCGCCGACGCCGTCGACGTCGGCGGCTTCCGTCACCCCGGCTGGGTGCTGCGCCTGGTGCCTGTCTTCCACCGCTACTACCAGCAGGCGCTCGACGCCCGCGCCGCCGGGGCGGCGACGATCGAGCCGCACTGGCGCAGGGCCATGGCCGGCGCCAGCGCGGCGGCGGCGGCGGCCGACCGCGGCGAGCGCTCGCGCTTCGAGGCCGGCATGATCGGCATCTGGCTCGGGATGCGGGCGCACATCGAGGACGACCTGCCGCGTACGCTGGCGACGGTCTGGGCCGACGGCTATCGCGGCCGGTGCGACTACGCCCGCTTCCGCGCCGACTACCTGCGCCTCGGCGCCGTGTTCCCGCGCGCCGCCGCCCGCATGGTCGACACCTTCCCCCGCCACACCTGGAGCCCGCGCGCCCGCATCCTCGACGCCGTCACGCCTGAGGTCCTGCGCGACCGGCTGATCGATCGCTCCGTCTATCCCATCACCCGCCAGCGCGCCCGCGCCTTCGAGCGCGGCGGAATGATCGCCGAGATGCTGGCCCGCTAGCAGGCTGCTGAAAAACCCGTGCCGGCGGCTTCTGCCGACGGGACGGGCTCCGTGTTTTCAGCAGGCTGCGAGATCGAAAATGACTAGCAGGCTGCTTCTTCAGCAGCTTGCTAGGGGGGGCAACGCCATCACCGCCACCGCTGCGGCGGCCACCGCCCGCCCTTGAGGTTGGTACGGTCGCGCATCATGGCCAAGACACCTCCCGCGCGGCTAGCCCACTTCTCCCTCTTCGGCGGTCACCCGGGGCCGCCGCTGGCGGTCACGCTGGCTCATCCCGCGCGCGCCACCCGCGCCTGCGTCGAGCTCGCCAAGGCGCTGCCGCGCGAGCTGACCAGGTGCAAGCGCCTGATGGTGCTCGAGTGCGACGGCGCGCCGCTGTCGACCGTGCCGCCCTGGGTCGCCGAGCTCCGGGAGCTCCGGATCGTGTCGTTCGCGATGTGTGACGAGCTCAAGAGCGTCTCGCCGGCGTTGCTCCGCCTTCCCCGGCTCGAGCGGCTCGACCTGGCGGACACGAAGATCACCGCGCTCGTGGGGCTCGCCGAGGCCATGGCGCTCCAGTCGGTGAACCTCGAGGCAACGCCGCTCCTCAAGAGCAAGACGAAGATGAAGGAGCTGCTGGCCAGCGCACCCGGCTGGAAGCTCGAGGGCACCCACCTCGTGTGCAAGCGCGCCGCCGCGCCGCCGCCCAAGGGGAAGGCGGCCATCATCGCGGCGCTGCGATCGGGGCAGCTCGACAGCGCCGCCGACCTGGGGCCGGCCGACCTCGCGGGCGTCACCCTCGAGGGGGTGACGTTGATGATGCCGAAGATGCGCCGGGCCAACCTCGCCAGGAGCAAGTGGACGCGGTGCGACTTTGGACGCGCCGACCTGACGGGCGCGAACCTGGAGGGCGCGGTGTTCACGGAGTGCGTCTTCTCCGGGACGATGAACTCGATCCGCGCCCGGGGCACCGTGTTCCAGGACTGTCACTTCGACGTGGAGATGCGGGGCGCCGACCTGACGGGCGCGCGCTTCGTCGGCACCGGCCCCGACTCGAAGATCGATCTGTCGCGGACCAAAGGCGAAGGCTTGACGATGGAGCTGTGGGTGACCACGCCCAACGCGACCAACCGGATCGATGCCGAACGCGCCGATCTGCGCGGCGCGACCATCTCGATCGACCTGACCCCCGAGGACCGTGTTCGGCTCGCAGATCCAAGGCAGCGAAAGCTCACGCGGTACTACGAGTGGTTTCAGTCGTTCGACGAGGTCAAGAAGAACGCGGTCACGCGCATCACCTACGCCAGCCTGCCCGGGGACAAGGCCGACAGGGCGGGCGCGGCCTCCCTGGTGCGAAGCGACGGGCCCCACGCCGAGTCCATCGGTCAGATCTGCGCGAACGACGGCCCGCTCAACTGCGTCCTGGTCGACGCGGCGGCCGCCGGCGCGTGGAAGGGCGACCGCAAGGCCGGGTCCAGCGACGGCACGACCGACTTCGATCGCGCGATGCAGGCCGCCGAGGATGGCGACCTCGAGCTGCCGGTCGGTGCGGAGACCGGCCTCGTGGTCGAGGCGTGCGAGACCGGCATGTCGGACATCTGGCGCATCGACGGTGGGTTCGCGCTGCTCGAGTACTTCACCAAGTCGATCAAGGCGGCCGACAAGGAGGTGAAGCGAGCGCTCGGTGGGCGGGTGGCCCAGCTGCCCACGAAAGGCAAGCCGGTCCGGCTCGGCAAGGTCACGGTGCGCAGCGGCGCCCTCGCGCTCATCGCCTGGCACGCGCCGGGGAGCTTCACGCCGTCGCACCTCGCGAGCGTCCAGACTGGCAAGGTGAAGTCGCTGGGCGAGCGCGCCCTCGTGCCGCTGCGCAACGGCGTCTACCAGGTCTTCAGCGACCCGCTGGGCGACTACGAGGACGACCTCGGGCGCTACCGCTCGCGCCTTCGCGTGGTCCGCACCTGAGGAGAAGCGGGACCCCCGTCGTCGCGCCGCTGTCGCGCGAGTGCGTGACCCCGGGCTAACACGGCGTGTCGAGATAGTGCCGATCCAGGCTGGCCCGCTGCTGCCACTCCTTTCCCGTCCACGTGAAGATCGCCGAGTCCGACGCCAGCTCCGGCTTGCCGTCGCCGTCGAGGTCGAGCACCTGCATCGCCTCGCCCCACGGATCGGTCGGCGTCGCCCCGATCTTGCCGAGCGCGGTCGGCGCGCCGCTGGCCGACACCACCCACACCATGGCCAGCGTGCCGTCGAAGTCCTGGCAGGTGTGGCCGCCGTGCGCGTTGACGTACAGGAAGCGCGCCCGCGCCGGCGCGGGGTTCGCCGGCGCCGTGCCGGTCCGTCCGTCGACGCTGGCCCACAGGCCGACGTCGAGCTTGTCGTGCCACAGCGCGTCGCTGCCGCTGCCCTCGCCCTGACCCGACGCCTCCTGCTGCAGGGCCAGCCACGGCGCGCTGGCCCGCAGCTGGGCCAGCACCTTGTCGGCCAGCGTCGGCGGTGGCGCCGTCGGCGACAGCGCCGAACCGGCGCCGCCCTGCAGGTTGACCCAGCGGCCGGCGCACACGCCGTCGAGCTTGCCGATGAGCATGGGCGCGGCGAGCGTCGTCAGCTCCTTGCTCTGCGCGGCCGGGCTCAGCGCCGGGTTGTCGTCGAGCTCGCCCTTCCAGGCCTGGACCGTGCCGAAGTGCGGCGTGGCGACGTAGGCCAGGCGCAGGCTGGTCACCGTGGTGTCGCACTGGCTGCCGCTGTCGAACACCCGGACCCGCCGTCCGACCCAGGCGGCCTCGTCGGCGCTGGTGCTGCCGGCCACCACGTCGTCGACGACGATCATCGGGTCGTGGCCCTCGATGGCCGACACCGCGCCGGCGCCGCGCGCCCCTGTGGTCTGGGCCAGCACCGCGTAGTACGCGCCGCCGTGGCCGAGCACGAAGCTCCAGCGCGCGTCGCCGCCGCCGATCGGGCCCGCCAGCTGCGACGACAGCATCTCCTCGCGCGCGATCCGCGCGCCCGCGGCGGTGGCGACGATCACCAGCTGCTTCTTGCCGACGTCCTTGAACCGGCCCTGGCTGAAGGTCTGGGTCAGCTCGACCACCGCGGTGTCGACGCCGAGGCGGAGCTGCAGCTCGTCGGCGGTCACGACCATGGGCTTGCTGAACATGGTGCGCCGGTCGCGCAACCAGCCCTCGCGCTCGAACTGGCTCACCCGCGGGCCGGCCCGCTTGATGCCGGCGAAGCGGTCGGCGTACAGGGTGGCGTAGGCGTCGAAGTCGCCGCCGTTCTGCGCCGCCAGCCACGACCCCACCAGGGCACGGGCGCCAGCCTCGTCGAGCGAGGCCCGTGGCGCGGCCGGCGCCCGCGCCGCGGTGGCGCTGCCGGCGCCGGGGGCCCCATCACCAGGCCGGACGGTGCCGCCGGTGCCGACGGCGCCGCTGCTGCTGCCCGCGCCGCTGCCGACCGGCTGGGTGGTGGCCTTCGGATCGCCGCCCTTGCAGCTCGCGGCGGACAGCACGACCACGCTGACGACGAGCCGGGCGTGCTGGTGAAGGTGAGCGAGGCGGCGAGATCGAGCGGGGAATGGCATCGGCCCGGTCTACCAAAGCGAAGAGAAAACCGAAAGAAGTCGGCATTCTGTGAAGTAGGACGTGCAAGGCGTGCAGACCCGGTGTAAACAGTGTTCAAGAGATAAACACTGGAACCCGTGTAGTGTCGAACCCGTCCATGCCGACCGAACGCCGCGAGCGCGAGCGCCACGAGATGCGCGAGCGCATCATCGACGCCGCCCGCCGCCTGTTCGTGAGCGAGGGCTACGGGCACACCACGATCCGGCGCATCGCCGAGGAGATCGAGTACACCCCGGGCGCGATCTACGCCTACTTCAAGGACAAGGACGCCATCCTCTACGCCCTGCACGTGCAGGGCTTCGAGGAGCTGCAGCGCCGGATGATCGGCGCCGTCCACGGCGCGACCGATCCGCTCGACCAGCTCGGCCGCATCGGCCGGGCCTACCTCGAGTTCGCCCGCGCCAACCCCGAGCTGTACGACCTGATGTTCATCGCCCAGTCGACCTCACGCGGCATGCAGGAGGGGACCTGGCCGGAAGGGCATCGCACCTACGACGTGCTGCGCCAGATCGTCCAGGCTGGGCTCGACGGCGGCTGGTTGCGTGGCGACAGCGCCGAGACGGTGTCGTTCCTGCTGTGGTCAGCGGTGCACGGCATGGCGTCCCTCGAGATCCGCGACCGCTGTGTGGTGCTGGCCGAGGCCTGCCGCGACACGGTGCACGAGGACGCCTACGCGTTGATGCTGCAGATGCTCGCGCTGCCACGGACCTCGCCAGGTCACGTCGAGGTCGCCGCCGCCGCCGCGGAGATGGAGCCATCCCCACCAGATGGCCCCGACCGGCCGCGCCGCCGCCGGGCCGCCCCCGAGATGTAGTCCAAGCCTTTGATACGACTCTAAAAAAATTTGCCGATACTGTAAACGATGTTCAAGAATCAAACGGTGTAACGATGAACCTGCCAATCCCGAGGGTGTTGCTCGTGGCCGGGATCGCGCTTGGCCATGTCCTGGCGACGACGCCCGCCCAGGCCGAATCCAAGCCGCCGCCGCTTCCCACCGCTGCCCCGCCCACCGCCGCGTCGGTCCGCCTCCGCGTCGATGAACCCGCGCTGGCGGCGCTGGTGCTCGAGTCGGCTGGTAACCACGAGCTGGCGGCGCGTGCGCTGCGGGTGCGCCAGGCCACGCACGAGCGCGCCGCGGTGCGGGCCCACGGCCTGCCCAGCGTCGACCTCGACGTGCGCTACACCCGCACGTTCGGCAACTCGCTCGACCTCGGCGAGCTGGTCAACCCGGCCTACGCCGCGCTCAACCAGCTGCTCGGCGCGCCGCAGTTCCCGACCGACCTCGAGCTCGGCCTGCCGCTCGAGTTCGACGCCCGGGTCCGGATCAGCCAGCCGCTGTACGCACCGGCGGTCCGCGCCGGTGATCGCGCGGCCCGCGCCCTGGTCGACGTGGCCCGGCACGAGGCCTCCGTGGCCCGGCGCGAGGTCGAGGCCGGGGTGCGGGTGGCCTGGCTGCAGCTGGCGCGGGCCGACCAGGTCATCGCCCTGCTGCACCGGTCGCGCCCGCTGCTCGAGGAGGCGCTGCGCGTGAGCGAGCTGCTGGCGGCGAGCGAGCTGGTCACCGGCGACGCGGTGCCGCGGGCCCGGGCCGAGCTGGCCGGGTTCGACCAGGCGGTGCGCGACGCCGTCCGCGGCCGCGCCAGCGCCGCGCGCGCCGTCAACGCGCTGGTCGCCGCGCCGCTCGATCGTGCCGTCGCCCCGCCCGGCCCGCTGGCCGCGCCCGGCGCGCTGCCGGCGCTGCCGCGGCTGCTGGCGCACGCGCGCCGGACCCGCGCCGAACACGCGGCGCTCGCCGCCGGGGTGCGCGCGGCCGAGGCCGATCGCGCCGTCGCCGCCGCCGCCGGCGCGCCGACCCTGGCGCTCGCGCTCGACCTCGGCGCGCAGGGCAACGGCGCGCCCTCGATCGACGACCGCTACCTCGCGCTGTCCGTCGTCGGGAGCTGGAACCTCTTCGCCGGTGGTGGCCACCGCGCCACCGCCGCCGCGCGCCGCGCCGGCATCGAGACCCTGGCGGTCCGCGCGGCCCAGCTCGACCAGCGCATCGAGGAGGAGCTACGCGCCGCCCACGCCGCCGCCGCCGACGCCACCGCCGCGGTGGCCAGCGCCGACACGCGGATCGGCGCGGCCCAGGCCGCCTATGACGTGGTCGCCACCCGCTACCAGGCCGGCGCGGTGCCGCAGCTCGAGCTCATCGCCGCCCGCACCGCCCTGCTGCGGGCCGAGATCGATCGCATCACCGCCCTGACCGACTTCCACCTGGCGCTGGTCGAGCTCGACCGCGCCGCCGACCTCGCCCCGGAGCTGCCATGACCTCGCTCGTCCGCTCGTCCACCCTGCTCCTCGTCCTCGCCGCTGCCGCCGCCGTCGCCGCCGGCCCCGGTTGCGACGCCGCCGCCGGTGCGCCGCCGACGCCATCGGCCGAGCTCGACCAGCCGGTCCGGCTGGCCCCGGTCGTGCGCGCGCGCCGGGCCCGCCCGGTCCACGCCACCGGCCTGCTCGCCAGCAAGGCCGAGGTCCGCGCCTCGTTCAAGGTCGGCGGCATCGTCAGCCGCCTGACCGTCGACGAGGGCGACCCGGTCACGGCCGGTCAGGTCCTGGCCCGGCTGGCCAGCGCCGAGATCGACGCCGGCGTCGAGCAGGCGCGGCAGGCGCTGACCAAGGCGTCGCGCGACCTGGCCCGGGCCGAGCGCCTGCTGGCCGGGCTGGCGGCGACACGCGAGCAGGCCGACGACGCCGCCACCGGCGTGGCGGTGGCCCAGGCCCAGCTGCGTGCGGCCGAGTTCAACCGCGCCCACGCCGTCATCCGCGCGCCCGGCGCCGGTCGGGTGCTGCGCCGGCTGGTCGAGGAGGGCGAGCTGGTCGGGCCCGGGCAGCCCGCGCTCATCCTGTCGGGCGACGCCGCCGGCTGGGTCGTGCGCGTCGGCCTGGCCGATCGCGACGTGGTCCGGCTGCACCAGGGCGACCAGGCGCAGGTCACCGTCCCGGCCTGGGCCGGCCTGTCCTCGCCGGGGCCCGCCACCCTGTCGGCCAAGGTCAGCGAGCTGGCCTCGGCCGCCTCGCCGCCGGTCGGCACCTACGAGGTCGAGCTGCAGCTGGCCACCGCCGCCGCCGCCGGGCCGCTGCTGTCGGGCCTGGTCGCCCACGTCGAGATCGCGCCGACCGCCACCGCCGAGGTCGCGCTGGTGCCGATCGGCGCGCTGCGCGACGGCGACGGCGCCCGGGCCACGGTGTGGAGCGTCGACGCCGGCGGCCTGGCCCGGCCGCACCAGGTCGAGGTCGCGTTCTTCGCCGGCGACGAGGTCGCGCTGGTCGGCGGCCTGCCCGGGGTCGAGCAGGTGGTGTCGGTCGGGGCCGCCTACCTGCGGGCCGGTCAGCCGGTCGCGGTGATCGCCGCGGCGCCGTCGCCATCGCCGACGCCGGTGCCGTCGCCGTCGTCGCCGTCGTCGTCGTCGGCCGTGGAGGCGGGCCGATGAGGATCACCAGCTTCTCGGTCCGCAACCCGCAGTTCACGCTGGTCGCGTTCCTGCTCCTGGCCGCGCTCGGGGTGTGGTCGTTCCTGCACATCCCGCGCTCGGAGGACCCCTACTTCCCGACCCCCAACTTCGGCATCACCGCGATCTACCCCGGCGCCACGCCGGCCGAGATCGAGCGCACCGTGCTGAGCGAGCTCGAGGAGGAGCTATCCGCCCTGGGCGAGGTCAAGCGGATCCGCGCCGTCGCCGGCAGCAGCGTCGCCTTCGTCGAGGTCGAGTTCGAGCCCGGCGTCGACACGGTGGCCAAGGACAACGACCTGCGGCGCCAGGTCGAGGCCGCGCGCGCCCGCTTCCCGGCCGGCGTGCGCGACGTCGTCGTCCGCCACTTCGAGACCACCAACGTCGCCGTCCTGCAGCTGGCGGTGACCGCGCCGGCCGACGCCGTCGACGACGCCACCCTCGAGCGCGAGGTCGACCGCCTGGTCCGCCGGCTCGAGGCGGTGCCCGGGGTCAAGGACGTCGGCGACCACGGCGTGCGCGCGCAGATCGCCGCGGTCGAGCTCGACCTCGGCCGCCTGGCCCGGCACCAGCTCGGCGCCGGCGCCGTGCTGGGCGCGCTCAGCGCGGGTAACACCAGCATCCCCGGCGGCGACGTGACCATCGCCGACACCCGGCTGGCGGTCGAGTCGAGCGGCGGCTACGCCGGCGTGGCCGAGCTGGCGGCGGCGGTGGTCGCGCCCGGCACCGGCCAGGTCGTGCGGGTCGGCGACGTGGCCGAGGTCGGCCTGCGCTCCGAGGACGAGAGCACGCGGGCCCGGATCAGCCAGCGCGGCGCCGACGGGGTCATGGCCCCGCCGGTGCGGGCCGCGTTCGTCACCGTCATGATGCGCGACGGCGAGAACATCTTCGCGGTGCGGTCGGCCGCGCTGGCGGCGGTGGCCGAGGCCCGGCGCGGACTGCCGCCCGGCCTGGGCATCGACGTCGGCTTCGACCAGTCGCGCAACGTGGCGCACCGCCTGGGCGGGCTGCAGCGCGACTTCCTCATCGCCATCGTCCTGGTCCTGGTCACGCTCGTGCCCCTCGGCCTGCGCGCGTCGCTGGTGGTGATGGTGTCCATCCCGCTGTCGCTGGCCATCGGCGTCGGCCTGCTGTTCGCGCTCGGGTACTCGCTCAACCAGCTGTCGATCGTCGGCTTCGTCGTCGCCCTCGGCCTCCTGGTCGACGACTCGATCGTGGTGGCCGAGAACATCGCCCGCCACCTGCGCGACGGCAAGCGACCGGTCGAGGCCGCCATCGCCGCCAGCCGGCAGATCGGCCTGGCCGTGGTCGGCTGCACCGCGACGCTGATCTTCGCGTTCGTGCCGCTGCTGTTCCTGCCTGGCAACGCCGGCACCTTCATCCGCAGCATGCCGGTGGCGGTGGTCGTGACCATCGCCGCCTCGCTGCTGGTGTCCCTCACCCTCATCCCGTTCCTGGCCAGCCGGCTCATGCGCGGCGAGCACCACGACGGCAACTGGGCCTTCCGCGCCATGTCGCGTGGCATCGAGTGGGCCTACCGCCCGGTCCTGGCCCAGGCCATGCGCCGCCCGGCGCTGACCCTGGCCCTGTGCGCGGCCTTCGTCGTCGGCGCGGTCGCGCTGGTGCCGCGTATCGGCTTCTCGCTGTTCCCCAAGGCCGGCATCCCGCAGTTCATGATCGAGGTGGCCGCGCCCGACGGCACCAGCCTCGACGGGACCGACGTGGTGGTGCGCGAGGTCGAGGCCGCGCTGGCGGCCGAGCCCGAGGTGCGGGCGGTGCTCACCACCGTCGGCGCCGGCAACCCGCAGGTCTACTACAACGTCGGGCCGCGCCCGGCCGCGCCGAGCACGGCCGACCTGTTCGTGCAGCTGCGCCGGTACGACGCCGCCATCACCCCGGCCGTGCTCGACCGGCTGCGGGCCCGGGTCGCCCGCATCCCCGGGGCCGAGATCACCGTGCGCGAGTTCGAGCAGGGGCCGCCGATCGACGCGCCCATCGCCATCCGCCTGTTCTCCGACGACCTCGACGAGCTGCGCCGGCAGGCGGCGCGAGTCGCCGCCGCCCTGCGTGGCGTGCCCGGCACCCGTGACGTGCGCGACCCGCTGGCGGTGCAGACCACCGGGGTCGCGGTCGAGCTCGACGCCGGCCGGGCCGCGCTGGCCGGGGTGGCCGAGCTCGAGGTCGACCGCGCGGTGCGGCTGGCGGTGGCCGGCCTCACCCTCGGCACCGTGCGCCAGCCCGGCGGCGACGAGGTCGACCTGGTGGTGCGCCTGGCGCGCGCGCCCGGCGCGGCCGGGGCCGACCTCGGCGCGATCGAGCGGCTCGAGCTGGCCAGCACCAGCGGCGTCCACGTGCCGATGGCCCAGGTCGCCGAGCTGGTGCTGCAGCCGATGCCGCGCCAGATCCAGCACCACGACCGGCAGCGGGTGGCGACGATCACCGCCGAGGTCGACACCACCGCCAACGCGCAGGTGGTGTCGGCCAAGGCCCTGGCCGCGGTCGGCGCCCTCGAGCTGCCGGCCGGCGCGCGCTGGGAGGCCGGTGGCCTGGTCGAGAGCCAGAAGGAGAGCTTCGCCGGGCTCGGCCCGGCGGTGCTGATCGCCCTGTTCGGCGTGCTGGCGATCCTCGTCCTCGAGTTCGGCAGCTTCGCCGCCACCCTGATCGTCGCCTCGGTCATCCCGCTCGGCGCCGCCGGCGGCCTGGTCGCGCTGTGGCTGGCCGGCGAGACCCTGTCGTTCACCGCCTCGATCGGCTTCGTCGCCCTCATCGGCATCGAGGTCAAGAACTCGATCCTGCTGGTCGACTTCACCAACCAGCTGCGGGCCCAGGGCGTGCCCCTCGACGACGCCATCCGCCAGGCCGGCGAGGCCCGGTTCTTCCCGATCCTCCTGACCTCGCTCACCGCCATCGGCGGCCTGGTGCCGCTGGTGCTCGAGCACAGCGCGCTGTACTCGCCGCTGGCGCTGGTGCTCATCGGCGGGCTGGTGGCGTCGACCGTGCTGTCGCGCCTGGTCACCCCGGTGATGTCGCGCCTGCTGCTCGATCGCGACGGCGGTCGGGTCGGGGCCCTGCCGGCGGCCATGGCCCCGGGCTGACCGGGCGCCCGCGCGCGCCATCGACCCGGCCACCCCATCGCCGTGGTCGGCGCCGGGACGCGGCGGCGCCGGCGTGGAATGATCGGGCCGTGCGCTTCTGGCAGCGAGCCGGGCAGTGGGTCGACGGCAGCGACGCGACGGTGGCGCGCTGGCTGCGCGCGGCGCGCGAGGCGTTGCTGGGCGAGATGCCCATCCTCGCCGGCGGCACCGCGCTGTTCGCGATGATCGCGGTGGTGCCGACGCTGGCCGCCGTGGTCTCGCTGTACGGGGTCATGGCCGACCCGGGCGAGATCGGGGCTCAGCTGGGTGGCCTCGACGGCGTGTTGCCGCCGGCGGTGGTCCGCTTCGTCAGCGACCAGCTGACCCAGCAGGCGCAGCGCTCGCGCGGCGAGCTCGGCCTGGCGCTCGCGGTCAGCGTGGTGGTGGCGGTCATGGCCTCGCGCGGCGCCGCGCGCGCGCTGATCGACTCGCTCAACCGCGCCTACCGGGTGCGCGAGCAGCGCACCCCGCTGCACAAGCTGCTGGTCACGATCGCCATGGCCAGCGGCACGCTGGTGGCGCTGCTGCTCATGTTCGCGGTCATCGTCGCCCTGCCCGGGTTGTGGATCCGCTTGCACGTCGAGCAGTACGCGCTGATGCAGTGGCTGCGCTGGCCGGCGCTGATGCTGGTGCTGGGCGGCATCCTGATGGCGCTGTACCGCTACGCGCCGTCGCCGCGGGCGATGGGGGCGGCCCGTCAGCTGTGGCCGGGCGCGGCCATCGGCAGCGTGCTGCTGGTGGTGGTGTCGGTCGGGCTGTCGCAGTGGGTCGAGCGCATGCCGGCCTACAGCACCCTGTACGGCGCCTTCGGCAGCGTCGTCGTCGTGATGTCGTGGTTCTACCTGTCGGTGCTGGCGCTGGTGCTGGGCGGCTTCGTCAACGCCGAGCTCGAGCGGCGCCACGGCGCCCCGGCGCCGGATCGATCGATGTACTAGCAGGCCGCTGCGGCCTGCCCCGTGCCCGTGCCCGTGCCCGTGCCCGTGCCCGTTCTCGCCCGGCTACCGGCCGGCCGGCGTCGCCTCGGCCTCGGCCGCGACCCGGCGCGCGCACCGGGCCGGCAGCTCGGCCTGGTAGCGCGCGGTCCGTGCCGCCACCGCCGGCGGCACCGGGCGGGGCGTGTCCCCGTCGCGCAGGAAGTAGTGCAGGCTGACCGGCACCAGCAGGGCCTGCCCGGCGGCCAGGTGCCGGCAGTTGCGAGCCTCGAGGTCGTCGAGGATGCCAGGCAGGGCGCGTGCGGTCGCGCGCTTGGTGTCGTGCAGGAGAAGGATGCCGCCGCGGCTGCGCGACACCAGGGCCGAGGTCTTGGCGCGCAGCTCGCCCGGTTGCGGGATGAAGAAGTCCTGCGGGTCGAGGTTCCAGCGCACGTCGGTCAGGCCGGCCTGGCGCAGGCGGCGGCGGCCGCGCGGGTCGAGCGAGCCGAACGGGGGGCGGAACAGCACGATCGGCGCCCCGGTCAGCTCGGTCAGGGTGGCGACCGACCCGTCGATCTCGGCCGCCAGCGCCTCGTCGTCGAGGGTGGCCAGGTCGGCGTGGCGGACGCTGTGGCTGCCGACGAGGTGGCCGTCGGCGAGGATCCGCGCCAGCACCGCCCGCCGGGCCTCCCCGTGCTTGCGCCCGAGCCGCTTGCTGACGACGAAGAACGCGCCCGGCACGTCGTACGCCGCCAGCGTGTCGAGCACGGCCTCGGTCGTGCCGGGGTTGGGCCCGTCGTCGAAGGTGAAGGCGATGTGGCCAGGCGCCTCGTCGCCGCGCAGCCGCCCGCCGGCGCCGAGCTCGGCGACCGGGTCGCCAGCCGCCGCGGTCGGCGCTGCGCTGGGGGCCGTCGCGAGATCCGGGCCGGGCACGGCCGGGCCGGGTGCGGGTGCGGGTGCGGGTGCCTCGGCGCGCGCCGGTTCCGCCGTCATCAGCGCGGCGGCCAGCGCGGCGGTGGCGCCGGCCAGGGCCCGGGCCTCGCGCTGTGCCGGCTCGGGTCGTCCCGCCTGCATGGGCTCACGCTACCACGCGCGCCGCCGCCGGCGCCCCGGCCTGGCGCCGGCCGTGTGCGGGGTGAGGGCCGCGTGATAGGTTCCGGCCCATCATGCCCGGGCAGGTCAACGTCATCGGTCACCCGCTGGTGCAGCACAAGCTGACCCTGATGCGGAACAAGGAAACCTCGACCAGCACGTTCCGCAACCTGCTGCGCGAGATCAGCATGCTGCTGGCGTACGAGGTGTGCCGCGACATGCCGACCACGCTGACCCCGATCGAGACCCCGGTCGGGCCGACCAGCGCGCCCATCCTCGATGGCAAGAAGATCGTCGTCATCTCCATCCTGCGCGCCGGCAACGGCATCCTCGACGGCATGCTGCAGATCCTGCCGTCGGCCCGGGTCGGCCACATCGGCCTGTACCGCGACCCCAAGACGCTGCAGGCGGTCGAGTACTTCTTCAAGGTGCCGAGCGAGCTGCAGGACCGTGACTGCATCGTCGTCGACCCCATGCTGGCGACCGGGCACTCGGCCATCGCCGCGGTGACCAAGCTCAAGGCGGTCGGGCCGCGCTCGATCAAGTTCGTGTGCCTGCTGACCTGCCCCGAGGGCGTGGCCGCGTTCCACGCCGTTCACCCCGACATCCAGATCTTCACGGCGTCGATCGACGAGCGCCTCAACGACAAGGGCTACATCGTGCCCGGGCTCGGCGACGCCGGCGATCGGCTGTTCGGCACCAAGTAGCGGCGGGAGGTCGATCATGGTCAAGGCCAAGGGTGGAAGCAGCGGCGGGCGTGGGCGCGTGACCGGGCCACGGGCGAGCGCGGGCGTCGGCAGCGCCGGCGGCAGCAGTGGCGCCAGCGTGGCGCCCGCCGGCGACAGCGCCGATCTGGCGCCGATCGTCGGCGGCAACCTGCGCCGGCTGCGGACCCGACGCGGCCTGTCGCTCGAGCGCCTGGCCCAGCAGTCGGGCGTGAGCCGGGCCATGCTCGGCCAGATCGAGCTGGGCCAGAGCGCGCCGACGATCAACGTGTTGTGGAAGATCGCGCGTGCCCTCGAGGTGACGTTCTCGGCGCTCATCTCCAGCCGCACCGCGAGTGGGGCCCTGGTGCTGCGCAGCAGCGAGGCCAAGATCCTGTCGAGCAAGGACCGCAGCTTCACCTCGCGCGCGCTGTTCCCGTTCGACGAGCCGCGCCGGGTCGAGTTCTACGAGCTGCGGCTGGCGCCCGGCGGCGCCGAGGCGGCCGACGCCCACCCGCCCGGCACCGTCGAGAACCTGGTGGTCACCCAGGGCGCGCTCGAGGTCGACACCGGCGAGGAGCGGCACCGCCTCGACGCCGGCGACTCCATCCTGTTCGAGGCCGACCACCCGCACGTCTACCGCAACCCCGGCAAGGTCGAGACCGTGATGTACCTGGTCATGACCTACGCCGAGGAGGTCGGCTGAAGGGCCGCGCCTCCGATCCGGCGGTCGACCCGGCGATCGCCGACCTGGCGCTCGACCTGGCGCTGGCCTGGGGCCCCGACTGGCTCGCGCCGATCCAGCCGCGGCTCGCCGCGCTCCAGCCCGAGCTCGATCCCGCCGCGCTCGACCGCTACGACGCGCTGGCCCGGGCCGTCCTCACACTGGGACACACCGTCGCCGGCGATCCCGCCTGCGAC
Organism: Kofleriaceae bacterium; assembly: GCA_018058095.1. Lineage (GTDB taxonomy): Bacteria > Myxococcota_A > Polyangia > Haliangiales > Haliangiaceae > JABFXX01. The sequence goes on along the minus strand of JAGPCO010000012.1, from coordinate 70,211 downwards.
CTCGACCACTGCGCCGCCGTCGTGCGCGCGCGTTTCCCGTGGGTGTCCGACGCCAACCTCTCGCACCTGTACTCGCAGGGCCAGTACTACGCGCGCAAGTAGGGGCCCTATCCGCTCGACCCGTCGCTGGCGTTGCCCCCGGCACGAAGCTGGCATCTACTGCGGGCATGGCGCCGAGGATCGGACCAGGAGCTCGGTCGGCCGGCGAGGTGGCGCACCTGCTCGCGCACACCCGGCCTGGCCCCGACGAGCTGGCGGCGCTGCTGCGGCGCGCCGACGCCGACCTGGCCACGGTGCACGCTGCCGTGCTGCACCTGGACCGCCGCGTGCGCGAGGGCGACTGGCCCGACACGTGGACGGAGCTGCTGCCGTCGGACCTGACCCGCCTCCCCACCGAGTCGCAGCTCGTCCTGGCCGCGCTCGCCGTCGACGGCTACCGCCTGACCGGGCCGGGTACGGCGGCCGACGCGACCACCACCACCCCGCCGGCGGTCCGGCTGGCGTGGGCCCGCGCGGCGTTGCTCGAGCACCCGCCGGCGCTGGCTGCGCTCGCGGGCACGCCCCTCGGCCAGGCCGCGGTCAACGGGCTGCCGGTGGCGCGGGTGGTGGCGACCGGCCTGCTCGAGCGGCTGGCCAGCAGCGCCGAGGCGACGATGCGAGCGGCCGCGGTTGGCTACCTGCGCGACGGCCTGCTGCAGGGTCTGGTGGCGCGCGCGCATGGGCACGAGCTGGCGCTCCGGCTGGCGGAGGACCCCGTCGCCAGCATCGCCTGCGCGGCGTTGCACCTGCTGGCGCAGGCGTGGACCTACGGCTTGCCGTTGCCGTGGCTGGCCAACCTGGCGCCCGACGCCGAGGTGCGAAGCGCGCACGCCCGCCTGCTGTCCGCTCGACACGAGCTGGCGGCGGTGCGGCGGCTGCTGGCGCGGCCCGGGTTGGTCGAGCAGCCCAGCCTGGCCGCGGCGCTGCTCGGTGCGCTCGGGCGCGCCGGCGACGGCGCCGACGTGGCGACCGCGCTCGGGCTGATGGCCGCCGACCCGGCCAGCCTGGGATCGGTCGGGCTCGCCGCGCTGGTCGCCCTGCGCCGGCGCGGCGTCGGGCCCGACGTCGACGAGGCGCTCCGCCTGCTCGGCCTGTACCTCGACGGGCCTCGCCTCGACGCAGGCGACGTGGCCGAGGTCCTGGCTGGGCGCGTCGAGCCAGTGCTCGAGGTGCTCGACCGCCGCCTGGCGCCACCACCGTCGCCGCCGCCGCCGCCGCCGCCGGTCGAGCCGCCGTGGTCACGCGTGGTGGCGCTGCTCGCGGGGCTGCACACGCGGCGCGCGACGCAGCGGCTGGTGCAGATCGTCGAGCGCCCCGAGGCGCGCGCCGGCTGGCCGGCGGCGATCGAGGCCCTCGGCCGGCTCGGCCACGCCGAGGCCGAGCCGCTGCTGCTGACGCGGCTGGGCGACGCGCCCGACGCGACGCTGGCGGCGCTGCGGGTGGTCGGCACGGACCTGACCGTCGCCACGTTGACTCGCTTGGTCGATGACGACACGGCGGCGGGGACGGCGCCGGCGTGGCTCGAGGACGCCGCGCGCCTGCTGGCCACGCTGGCGCCGTCGCCGGCCGTGCTCGACCGCCTGATCCGGCGCGGCGTGGTCGGCGCCGAGCTGCTGGCGGCGCTGCCGAGCCACGGCGGGCACGACCAGGCCGGCGCCCTGCGCGAGCTCGTGACCCGCCCGGGCCATCCGCTCCGGCGAGCGGCGGTGGCCGCGCTCGGCCGCGCCGGGGGCCCGCTGGCCATGCCGCTGCTGGCTCCGCTCCTGGGTGAGGCGGACGACGAGCTCCGGGCCGACGTGGTGAACGCGCTGCGCGCGCTCGGGCCGCGCCTGGCCGAGGCCGGGCGCGGCGCGCCGCGCCCGGGCGCGACGGCGATGGCGCACGACCCGGCCGAGGCGCTGGTGGCCGAGGCCGCGCTGGCCGGGCTGCGCGATCGCACCGCCGCTCCCGAGGTGCTCACCCGCCTGCTCGACGTCCTGGCCGGCCGGTCGCATCCCGACCTGGTGGCGGTGGTCCGGCCCTACCTGCGATCGTCGTCGCCGCCGGTCCGGGCCCGGGCCGTGACCTGCCTGGGCCAGGCCGGGCCACGCGCCGCCGGCTGGGTGGTGCCGCTGCTGACCGACGAGGATCCGCGGGTCGTCCGCGCCGCCGTGCGGGCGCTGGCGCAGCTCGGCGCCGTCGGCGTGGGCCCGGCGGTGGCGGCGTGGCTCGGGCGCGGCAGCATGAACCTCCGCAAGGAGGCGGCCGAGGTGCTGGCCACGCTGGGTGATCCCCGCGTGGTGCCGGCGCTGCTCGGCTGGCTGGCCGGCCACGACAACCCGGGCTTCCGGCAGCTCCTGGTCGCGGCGCTGCGCGCCATCCTCGGGCCGTGGTTCGTGTCGGCGCTGCTCGACCACCTCGGCGCGGAGCCGGAGCCCGCGCGCCGCCGGCACCTCATCGACGCGCTCGACGGCGAGCTGTCGGCCGAGGCGGTGGCGGCCGTGCTGGTCGTGCGTGGTGACGGCGCGTGGGCCACGCAGTGGCGCCAGCGCATCGACGCCGGCGCGTGTGTGCTGGCCCAGGGGTCGGCGGTGTGCCTCGACCGTGCGCTGCGGCGCGGCGGCTGGCGGCCACGCCCGGGCGCCGACCCGGCCGAGGCCGAGGGGCCAGGCGCGTCGCGCGCCGCCGCGCAGCGTGCCGGCGCCGCGCTGCACCAGGCCGTGCGGGCGCTGGCCGCGGGCGGGGCTGTCGACGCCGCGCTGGTCGAGCGGCTGGGCCCGGCCGCGGTCCACGGCCAGGTCGAGATCCCGACCTTGAGCGAGGTCGAGGTGCACGCGCTGCTCGACGTGATGCCGGCCCTGACCGAGGCCGCGCACGCGGGCGCGTGGCAGGTGCTGGCCGGGCAACCGCTCGACGCGCTGGCCCGGGCCCGGGTGGCCGAGCGGGTGCGCGCGTCGTCGACGCCCGCGCGGGTGCCGGTCGCGCTGGCCCGGGCGCTGGCGCCGACGCTGAGCGAGGACGAGGCGGTGCGCTGGGTCGACGCACCCGACGCCGTGCTGGGCGCGGCGGCGGCGGCGGCGCTGGCGTCGAGCGGGCGCTTCACCGTGGCGACCTGGCCGGGCCGGGATCCATCACGCGGCCTGGTCGAGCGGCTGCGGCGCGCCTCGCTCGACGACGCGGTGGCCTGGTGCCAGCAGCATGGACGGCTGGCCGACCTGGTGCCGGTGCTGCATCGCGACCACGGCGCGGCGGTCGCGCTGGCGCAGGTCGCGGCCTGGACCACCGACGATCCGCAGCGGTGGGACACCCTGGTGCCGGCGGTCGAGGCGATGGGGCCGGTCGCCGACGACCTGCTCATGGCGGCGCTGACGTCGTCGCGGCCGTCGCTGCGCGCGCGCGAGCGGATGGTCGGCGCGCTGGCCCCGCGCGCGGCCAGCCTGGCCGGGACCGGCATGTACCACCACCTGCTCGGCAGCGATCACGTGGTGCTGCGCGAGCACGCGGCCGCCGCGCTGCTCGCGATCGGCGTGCCGACCGATCGGCGGCGGGTGGTCGCGGCCTACCTGGACGGAGCCTTCCGCGAGGCGTTCGCGCTGACCCCGCACGTCGACGACGTGCCGGCGCTGGCCGCCGCGGCCGAGGTGAGCGACGACGCGGTCCAGCTCCGCCTGATCCGCCTGCTGCGTGGCCTGGCCCTGCCGTACCAGGTGCCGTCGCTCCTCGGGCTGTGGCGCTCGGGCTCGACCGCGGTGCGCGAGGCCTGCCGTGACGCCATGCGCTCGCTCGCTCCGCCTCGCGTCGCGGCCTTCGTGCGGGCCGAGCTGGCTGGCGGCGAGCTCGCGCTGCTCGACCTGATCGGTCCGACGCGCCTCGTCCCGGTCGACCTGGTCGGCCTCGCCGCCGCGGCCAGCGCGACCGACCTCGCGCCGTGGCTACGGTTCTTCGCCCGCATGGCCGAGGGCGACACCCTGGTCGCGCCCGGGCTGGCCGCGGTGCTGGCCCGGGCCTGTCGCACCACCTCGCCCGATCGCGACGCGCTCCGCGTGCTGGTGCGCCTGGCCGACTGGGGCGACCCGGCTCGGGTCGGCGAGCTGGCGACGATGATCACGCCGGCGCTGGCGGGGCCCGACCGCGCCGCGCTGCTTTGCCTGGTGGTCGAGGCCACGGCCGATCTGGCCCCGGCGCGGCGGCGGGTCGTGCTGGCGGCGCTGGGTCGACCGGGTGACGAGGTGGTCGTGGCCGCGCTGGTCGACACCGTCCTGGTGGAGCCGGCCGCGGCGAGCGCCCTTCCCGCCGGGCTGGCCGGCGCCGTCGACGAGCACCTGCGGCGTGGGCTCGACGGCGACGCCGAGCGCACACGCGCCATCCTGACGTTTCGGGCCGCGGCGGCGTCGTCGCAGCACCAGCGTGTCGAGCTGGTCGACCTGCTCGAGCGCGGCCTGCAGCATCGGTCGGCCCGGGTCCGCCTGCACGCCCACCGCCTGCTCCGGGTCCACGCCGAGCGCCCGCGTTACCTCGCCGCGACCCGTCTGCTCCTGGGCGACAGCGACGCCACCACGGTGCGCAGCGCGATCCGCACCCTGGCGTTCGCGGGTGACGTCGAGTCGACCGCGGCGCTGGCCGAGCTGGTGTCGCACGGTCACGCGGTGGTGCGCGCCGCGGCCCGCGCCGGCCTGCTCCACCTCGGTCCGGAGGCGCTGCCGGGCCTGGTGCGGGTGCTGGCCCGGGTCCGTCCCGATCGCCGACCCGCCCTGACCGAGATCGTCGACCGGATCGAGGCCGGCGCCGAGGGTGATGACGACGATCTGGACGAGGCCGACGACACGCCTACCTCCGACCTCATCGGCGCCTGAATGGCCCGGCCTCGGCCCACGCCTCGCGCGGCGTGAGGTTAGCCCCGGCCTTCGTTGGCTGGCTCACCGAGTCCAGGGCCAGAGTCGAAACGAGCCGTATATGTCCTGAATTCTTGGCGTCTCGCCGAGTGAGCCGGCTACACTAGTTTTTCTGAGCGGGGCAGGCGGCACCGATCCATGAACGACCACTTCAACCTGTACTGGTCGGCCGGGATCGCCGCCGGCGTGATCGCCGCCATCGATCCGCTGCCGTACATCCGCGACACGATCCGCGGCAGCACGCGCCCGCACCGCGGCACCTGGCTGATCTGGACCCTGCACACGATGATCGCGTTCTGGTCGCAGCTGGCCGACGGCGGGACCTGGAGCCTGGGCATGGTCGCGGTGCAGGCGGTGTCGACCGCGTTCATCTTCTGCCTGTCGATCCGGCGTGGCGAGGGCGGGATGACCAGGCGCGACCAGGCGATGCTGGCGCTGGCCGGCTTCGGGTTGCTCGGCTGGGCCGTGACCTCGACGCCGATGGTGGCCACCGTGTGCGTGATCGTCGCCGACGCGGTCGGCGCGGTGATGATGCTGCCCAAGACCTGGCGCGACCCGTGGAGCGAGACCTGGTCGACCTACGCGCTGGCGTCGCTGTCGGGCCTGCTGTCGTCGGTCGCCGCCACCGGGGGCGGGGTCGAGCTGCTGGCGTTCCCGGTGTACTTCACGGTCATCACCGGCCTGACGGTGGCGGTGATCCTGTGGCGGCGGCGCGTGCTGGCGGGGTCGCCGATCGCCGTCGTGGTGGCGTGAGCTCACGCCCGGCCCGGGCTGGCACCGCCGCGCTGGTGCTGGTCGGGCTGATCGCCGGGTGCGGCGACGACCTGCCGGCGCCGGTCGATGCCGCCGCGCCGCCGCCGCGCCTGGCCCAGCTCGGGCACGCCGATCTCGGCGGGCGCGGCATGAACGCCGCCCTGGCGCTGGCGGGCGACACCGCGTACGTCGGCTCGCGCATCGACGGCCAGCCGGTGCTGATCGTCGACGTGGCCGACCCGCGCGCGCCGACGGTCGTCGGCTCGATCCCCGACCCGGCGCTGAGCGCGGTCGGGATGTCGTCGCGTGAACTGCGGGTGGTGCCCGAGCTGGACCTGCTGGTGGTGCTGATGATGACCTGCTCGCCGGCGCTGCACGGCTGCGGCGGGCCGGCGGCCGAGCGTGAGCACCTGCGGCTGTACGACCTGTCCGACCGGCGCGCGCCCCGGCTGGTCGGGCGGCACGACGTCGTCAGCGCGTTCCGGCGCGAGCGCTCGCCGCACGAGTTCTACCTGTGGCGCGATCCGGCCCGGCCCGGGCGGGTGCTGGCGCTGCTCACCACGCCGCCCGGTCCCGATGGGCTCGAGGTGGTCGACCTGACCGACCCGGCGGCGCCGCGGACGCTGCTGATGTGGGACGCGGTCGAGGACGGCGGGCTGACCGGCCTGGGCGGCGACAACCTCGCCCACTCGATCTCGGCCAGCGTCGACGGTCGTGTCGGCTACCTGTCGCACCAGCAGGGTGGGCTGGTCGCGCTCGACCTGACCGACCTCGCCGACGACGCGGCGGCGCCGGCGGTGCGGCTCGAGACGCCGGCCGCCGCCGCGCTCGACTGGTCGCCGCCGTCGCCGATCGGGCCGCACTCGGCCACGCTGGTGCCGGGCCGCCCGCTGGTGGTGGTGACCGACGAGGTCTACCCGCCGCCGTTCGCGCCCGGCTGCCCGTGGGGCCACCTGCGCGTGGTCGACGTGGCCGACCCGACGGCGCTGCGGGTGACCGGCGAGTTCCGCGTCGCCGAGAACGACCCGGCCTACTGCGGCAGTGGCGCGCCCCTCGACCGCGTCGCCTTCACCGCCCACAACACGACGGCGACGGCGTCGCTGGCGCTGGTCAGCTGGTACGGCGCCGGCCTGCAGGTGGTCGACCTGACCGACCCGGCGGCGCCGACCGGGCTGACCGAGTTCCGCCCGGCGCCGCTGCCGAGCGTGACGACCGAGGACCCGGGCCTGGGCGGCACCGGGGTGGCGATGTGGAGCTACCCCGTCGTCCAGGACGGCCTCATCTACGTGGTCGACATCCGGAACGGGCTGTACGTGCTGCGCTACCGCGGGCCACACGACGACGAGCTGGCCGGCCTGGCCTTCGCCGAGGGCAACAGCAACCGGTAGCAGGGCGCTAGTGCCATGACCGTCGCATACTGCTCCGGCATGGCACGTCGCCAAGATCCCACGGGGCTGCGCCCCGCCCCGTCGGCAAAGCCGTCGGGGTCCCCACCCCCTCCGTGCTCCTCCGCATGGGATCAGAAAGCCGCGGTCGGAGCGCTAGCGCTTGCGGCGGATGTCGCCGACCCGCAGCGTGACCTTCTCACCGTCGAAGTACTCGGCCAGCGGGATGGAGTGCTTGCGGGTGGCGCCGGTCAGGTCCTTCCACTCGCCGGGCGTGATCTGGCCGTGCGTGGCCAGGTGCGCCAGCAGGCGCGCCCGCAGGTCGGCCACCACCGCGGCGTCGAGGAAGTAGTCGGGCTTGATCTTGATCAGCACCTTGCCGGCCAGCAGGCGGTCGAGCGTGGCCTTGACCGCCGGCGCCGGCGCGGCCAGCTCGGTCGGCACGTCGAGCGGGCGCGGCGCGGTCACACCCCAGCGGACGTAGGCGGCGCGCACCTTCTGCTCGAGCGGGTCGATCGCCGGCGCGGGTGCGGCCGCTGGCGGTGGGCGCTCGAGCGTGTCGGCCTGTGCCACGACCAGGCCGCGCGTGGCCATGCCCTCGACGATGAGGTCGAACGCGCGCGCCGGCAGCGCCGCCGGCAGGCGAGCCCGGACCTCCTCGCGTGGCGCCGACGACCGGCCGGCGGCGGCGGCGGCGGCGAGCTGGGCGCCGATCTGCTGCTCGAGCGAGGCCACGGTCGCCGCGTGCAGGTAGACGGCGCCGTCGCCGTCGCCGACCACCAGCAGCTCGCCGCTGCGCGCCAGCGCGGCCAGCGTCGCCCGCAGCGCGTCGGCGCCCTGGCCGGTCCGCACCACCGCGTCGGCCAGGGTCCGACCGGCGCCGGCGGCCATCCGTACGTCGTCGACCAGGCGGTCGCGCGCGCTGGCGTCGGCCAGCCGGGCCACGCCGGCGGCGTGGTCGCCGTGCCGGGCCTTGGCCGCCAGCACCCGCACGATGTCGCCGCCGCCCAGCGTGGTGCCGTAGTCGGCCAGGGGCGCGAAGCCGCGGGCGATGAAGCGGTCGCCCGGCAGCGCCGCCAGCGGCGTGGTGGCGTCGATGCGCAGCTGCGCCACCGCGGTCTGGCCCGGCTCGAGCTGGTCGCGATCGGCCAGGACCAGGCGGGCCTCGACCTGGGTCGTGCCGTGGTGCAGCAGCACCTTGCTGCGGCGGGGCAGGGCGGTGCGGGCCGCGCGCAGGTAGCGGAAGCGCACGTCGAGGATGTGCGACGGCACCAGCTGGCCCGGCCGGGTCACGACGTCACCACGGGCGACCTCGTCGGCGTCGAGCCCACCCAGGTTGAGCGCGGCCCGGGTCCCGGCCGGGGCCCGCTCGGCGGCCTGGCCGTGAACCTCGAGCCCACGCACGCGACCGGCCCGGCCGTCGGGCAGCACCACGATCTCGTCGCCGACGGCGATCTGGCCGCTGCTGATCGTGCCGGTCACGACCGTGCCGAAGCCGCGCACCGTGAAGACCCGGTCGATCGGCAGGCGGAACACGCCGGTGGCGTCGCGCGGCGGCAGGGTGCGAACGATGTCGGCCAGGGCCGCGCGCAGGGCGTCGAGCCCGGCCCCGGTCCGGGCCGACACCGGCACGATCGGCGCGTCGGCCAGGAAGCCGCCGGCCAGGGTGGTGCGCAGCTCGGCGCTGACCATGGCCAGCCACTCGTCGTCGACCAGGTCGGCCTTGGTCAGCGCGACCACGCCGCGCCTCACCCCGAGCAGGTCGCAGATGTCGAGGTGCTCGCGCGTCTGCGGCATCACGCCCTCGTCGGCGGCGATGACCATACACACCACGTCGACGCCGCCGGCGCCGGCGACCATGGCCTTGACGAAGCGCTCGTGGCCGGGCACGTCGACCATCGCCACCCGCTGCCCGGCCAGCTCGAGGTGGGCAAAGCCCAGCTCGGTGGTGATGCCGCGCTGCTTCTCGACCGGCAGGCGATCGGTGTCGATGCCGGTCAGCGCGTACACCAGCGAGGTCTTGCCGTGGTCGATGTGGCCGGCGGTGCCGAGGACGAGCGGGTGGCTCACAGCGCGCGCAGCTCGCGCTTGAGGATCTTGCCGGTCGGGTTGCGCGGCAGCTCGGGCAGGAAGTGGACCGAGCGCGGCCGCTTGTAGTCAGCCAGGTGGGCCCGGCAGAAGTCGACCACCTCGGCCTCGGCCAGCGCCTGCCCCGGCCGCACCACCACGTACGCCCGCAGCGACTCGCCCCAGTCGGGGTCGGGCACCCCGACCACCGCGACGTCGAGCACCGCCGGGTGGGTCATGAGGTGGTCCTCGATCTCGCGCGGGTAGATGTTGACCCCGCCCGAGATCACCATGTCGTGCTTGCGCGACTCCAGGTAGTAGTAGCCGTCGGCGTCGCGCCGGCCCAGATCACCGACCGAGAAGAAGCCGTCCTTCATCGACGACGACGTCGCCTCGTGGTTGCGGTGGTAGCCGCTGATCATCGTGCTGTTGCGGGCGTACAGCTCGCCGATCTCGCCGTCGGCGACCGGCCGGCCGGCCTCGTCGAGCAGCACGATCTCGTTGCCGCGCATGGGGCGGCCGATGGTGCCTGGGCGGGCGACGTGGTCGGCCGGGCCGGCCATCGTGACCAGGCCGGTCTCGGTCGCGCCGTAGAAGTTCCACAGGATCGGACCGAACTGGTCCTGGAAGCGCCGCGCCGTCTCCGTCGGCAGCGGCGCGGCGCCGCTCATGACCCAGCGCAGCGACGACGTGTCGTGGCGGCGCCGCACCTCGGGCGGGACCGCGGCCAGGCGGCCGAGCATGGTCGGCACCATCATCGAGCAGGTGATGCGTTCGCGCGCGATCGTCGCCAGCACGGCCTCCGGCTCGAAGTGCTCGAGCAGGACGCAGGTGGCGCCGAGCGCCATCATCATCGCCACGAAGGCCGGCGCGGCGCTGTGGTAGAGCGGGCACACCACGAGGTGGCGGTCGTCGGTGCGGAAGCCGCACTGCGCGAACATGTCGCCGATCGAGTCGTACCCGGTCTGTCGCCACGACCGCTTGGCGCCCTTCGGCTTGCCGGTGGTGCCCGAGGTGTAGACGATGACGCCGCCCTGGTCGGGGCCGCGCTGCGCCGGCGCCGTCGTCGGCTGCCCGGCCAGCGCCTCGTCCCAGCGCGTGTGCGCGGCGTCCACGCCGGCCGCGCCGGTGCCGGTGCTGGTGACGATGACCGGCGTGGTGGTGCCGGCCTGGGCCCGGGCCTCGTCCATCACCGCCGCGTAGGCGGCGTCGACCACGGTCACCGCCGGCTCGGCGTTGCCGAGGATGTAGGTGATCTCGCCGGCCTTGAGCCGGTACCCGATCTGCACCGCGACTCCGCCGACCCGGACCAGCGCCTGCTGGACGATCAGGTAGTCGATGCCGTTGGGAAGCATGATCGCCACCCCGGCGCCCGGGGCCAGGCCGCGGGCCAGGAGCGCGTGCGCCAGCTGGTTGATCGACGCCTCGAACTCGCCCCAGCTCAGGCTGCGCCGGCTGCCGTCGGCGCGCAGCTCGACCAGGCACTCCTTGGCCGGGGTGTTGTGGGCGTGGAACATCACGGCCAGGCCCGGCCCGACCGGGACCCGCCGGGCCTGGCGGGCGAAGCCCGGCCACGTCGTCGGCCGCAGCGCGCCGAGCAGCCCCGACGTGCGCATCACCCGGGCCGCCAGCGCCGCACCTCTGGTCGCCTTGCGTAGCCGTTGCAACATCGACCGCAGCGTACACCGGGCTCGGCGTCAGTAGCCGAGGCCGAGCAGCACCCACCGCTCGCCCTCGCGCATCAGCAGGGCCGCGGCGTCGCCACCACTCACCCACACGGCGCCGCCCCGGCCCGGCACGGCGAAGCGCTGGCCACCGACCCGCAGGTACAACCCCTCGCGCTGCGCCGGGCGCCACGCCTGCAGCCACGACATGTCGGACGGGTCGGGCTGGCGCGGGCGGCGCCCGGGCTCGCCCACCTCGCCGTCCCACAGCGGCGCGGCGGCCGAGCCGAGCCGGACTGGGGGCGCCCCGGCCAGCTCGACCATCAGGTCCACCACCAGGGTCGACTCGCCGTCGTCGTCGTCGTCGTCGCCGTCGCCGTCGTCGCCGTCGTCGCCGTCGCCGTCGTCGCCGCTGGCTGCCGCCGCGCTGGAGACGACGAACAGGCGATCGAGCTGGCCGTCGCCGTCGAGGTCGACCTGCTGCTCGCACGGCGGCAGCGGATCGAGCTCGGCCGCGGCCAGCGCCGCCAGCCAGGCTTCGCACGCCGGTCCCGACGGCGCCGGAGCGGCCGTCGCCTCGCCGCCGGTGGTCGTCGACCCGGCGCCGGCGCCTGCACCCGCGACGGTCGGTGTCGTCGCCGCGGGTGTGCGGCTGCACCCGGCGCCCAGCGCCAGGGTCAGCGCCGTGGCCCTCAGCACCCGCGCAGGCCGAGCATCAGCCGCTTGACCTCGTTGATCAGCGCCTGGTTGGTCGGGTTGCGCGCCAGGTACTGGTTCCAGGCCCGGCACGCGCCGCCGTCGTTGTTGCGCGACGACTCGAGGTTGCCGAGGTTGTACAGCGCCTCGGTCAGCCACGGCACCTTGGCCCCGGCCGCCTCGTCGGCGAGGCCGAGCTTGGTCGCCTGGGTGTAGGCCGACGCCGCCGGCCCGGCCTGGTTGGCCGCGTAGTACATCAGGGCCAGCCGGTAGTAGCCGTCGGCGCGCGGCCGCGCCGCCATGGCCCGGACCAGGTAGGCGATGGACTCCCGGGCGTGCCCCAGCTCGTAGTGAGCCAGCCCGAGCAGGTACAGCGCGTCGGCGTCGCCCCCGCGCAGCTTGTCGGCGGCCTCGAGCGCGGCCACCGCCTTGTCGTACTGGCGGGCGTCGAGCTGCAGGCGCCCGCTGCCGAGCTGGGCCGCGAACGCCACCGGCGCCGCCAGCGCCGGCGTCGGGCCGAGCGCGGCCAGCGCGTCGTCGTACGCGCGCAGCGCCTCGTCCTTGAAGCGGGTGTCACCGCTCTGGGCCGCCAGCAGCTCACACGCGCGGCCGAGCGCGACCCAGTACTCCGGGTCGGGGTCGGCGGTGGTCGCCGCCTTGAGCGAGCGGCGCGCCTCGTCCACCTTCTTGAGCTGGTCGAGCAGGACGATGCCCTGCAGGTACAGGCCGGCCGAGTGCTGCGGATCGGCCTCGAGGATCTTCTCGGCCTGCGCGCTCGCCTTGTCGAGCTGGCCGCCGCGCGCGAAGAAGCGCCCGGCCCGTCCGCGCAGGTCGATGCTGACCTCGGGCGCGACCAGCAGCTTGTCGTACATCGCGCCGGCGTCGGCGGCGCGCCCGGCCGCCTCGTAGCTGCGGGCCAGCTCGAGGCCGATGTCGATGCGGGTGGCGTCGAGCTCGAAGGCCCGGGCCAGGCTGGCCAGGCCCTCGGTCATGCGCTGCTGACCGAGCAGCGCCTGGCCGAGCTGGAAGTGCGCCTCGACGTCGGCGGGCCGCGCCGCCAGCGCGTCGCGCAGCCACTCCTCGGCGCGGGGCGGGTTGCCGGCGCGCAGGTAGCCGATGCCGAGCGTCAGCGCCAGGCCGGCGTCCTTGCGCGCCTGCTCGGCCGCCGGGGCCAGCACCTCGTCGGCGCGCTTGCGCAGGGCGGCGGCGTCGGCCGGCGTCGCCTTGTCGGCCATCTTGCCGAGCAGGGTGGCGGCGGCCAGGCCGGCCGGGAGGTCGAAGCTGCCGGCCGGGTGAGCGTCGGCGTAGGCGGCGATCGCCTCCTCCTCGCGCCCGGCCTGCGCCTCGAGCCAGCGGCCGCGCAGGAAGGCCAGCCGCGCCTTCTGCTGCGGCTGGGACAGCGGCGGGACCCGGCCGCGCAGCTCGCCGATGCGGGTCTCGGCCTCGGCCAGCTTGCTGGTGCGCAGCTCGAGCTCGAGCGCCGCCAGGTTGGCGTCGACGTCGGTGGCCGAGATCTTGAGCGCGCGCTCGACCAGCTCGGCCGCCGGCTCGAGCTTGCCCTCCTGCATCTCGAGCTCGGCCTGGCCGGTGATGGCGGCGAGATCGAGCGGGGCCAGCGCCTGCGCCTTGCGGTAGCGGTCGCGCGCGGCGTCGAACCGGCCGGCTCGGCGGGCGTCGTCGGCGGCCAGCCGCCAGGCCCGCGCGACCTGGCGCGGGTCGGCCCGGTCGAGGTCCTTGCGCGCCAGCAGCGCCAGCATGTCGCTCTCACGCCGGGCGTAGTCGGGCGTCGGCGTGGCCACCGCCAGCTCGACCTGAGCGCCGACGTGGTCGCGGTTGCGCTCGAGCACCAGGCCCAGGTCGGTGCTGGCGCCGGCGAAGTCGCCGATGACGACCCGGGCCTGGGCCCGGCCGAACAGGGCCGGCAGGTCGCGCTTGGGCAGGGCCGCGGCCGAGGCCGAGAACGCGGCGATTGCGGTGGGGGCGTCGCCGGCGGCGAGCGCGGCCCAGCCGAGGTACAAGTTGACGTTGGCGTCGCCGGGCGCCGCCTTGGCCAGCGGCGCGAGGCGCTCGACCGCGCGCCCGGCCTGACCGTCGGCCAGCGCCATCAGCGCCTGCGCCTTGGTCAGCTCGACGTGGCTGGCCGCGCGCGGCCGGGCCAGCAGCGCCTTGGCCGCCGCCTGCCGCTGCGCCGCGCTGTCGCCGTCGTCGAAGGCCGCGGCCAGCATGGCCTGCGCGGTGATGCCGACCGCCTCGGCGGTGGGGCCGCCCAGCTCGATCGCCGCCGTGCCGGCGCTGATGGCCCGCTTCCAGTGGCCCGGATCGTCGGCGCTCAGGGCCGCGCGCGCCTCGAGCAGCTTGCGCGCGAGATTCTCCTTGCGCTGCACGCCGGCCTGCCAGCGCGAGTAGGCGAAGAAGCCGCCGCCACCCACCGCCGCGACGCCGAGGCCGGCGGCGAGCAGCAGGGTGAGGCGCCGTCGGCGTCGGGCCGGCGAGGCGGCCGCGGCCTCGCTGGCCGGGGCGGACCGGGCGGCCGGCTTGCGCTCGGCTGCACGCGCCTGCGGCGCGCCTTCGAGCTCGAGCGCACCGTCGCTGCTGGAGATCGGCGGCGGGTCGCTCGCCCGCGGTCGAGTGCCGGGGGCCGATGGCTTGAAGGCGACGCCCGAGGCCTTGCCGGCCACCGCCGCGCCCACCACCGGTGTGGCCGTCGGCAGGTCGAGCTCGTCGTAGCCGCCGCCGTCGTCGCTGCGGCCCGGTGCGGCCGGGCCATCGCCCAGCGTGAGGTCGAGCGGCGCGCTGGCGTCGCCGAGGTCGAGCATCGGCGCCGGTCCGGCGGCGCGGCCGGCCAGCTGGGTCGGTGCGGTGGACGGGCCCTTGGCGCGGGTCACCGGCGGACCCGCCGACGGCAGGCCGAGATCGAGGTCGTCGAGGTCGAGCGGCGGCGGCGGCGTGGCGCCGACGACCTCGGACCCCGACGCACCATCGCTCGGCATCGGCAGATCGTCGAAGAAGCCCTTGGGCGCCGGCAGGTCGGCCAGGTTTTGCGACGCGGCCGCGGCCGGGCGCGGCAGGTCGTCGAAGAAGCCCTTGGGGGCGGGCAGGTCGGTCGCGCCACGTGCGCTCGGCCCGACCGGCACCGGCAGGTCATCGAAGAAGCCCTTGGGCGCCAGCAGGTCGTCGCGCGCCGCCTCGAGCCCGCTCGCGACCGGCTTGGACGGCGCCGGCTCGGCGCCGGCCAGCGGCGACGGTCGCCGCGCCGCGGTGGCGGTCGCCAGCACCTCGGCCGCGGTCGCCGGCGGTCGGCCTGGACCGGGCGCCGGCCCTGGCGCCGGCCCGATCGGCGTGCCGAGCACGGTGGCGGCGCGCTTGCCGTCGGCGCCGGGCGTGGCCGGCGGCACGGCCGGCACGGACTGCCGCTTCGGCATCGGCAGATCGGGGCCGCGGCCCGCCGCGCCCACCGTCGGCATCGCCGCCGGGCTGGGCCCCTTGGGCGCCAGCAGGTCGGTCAGCCCGGGCGGTCCCTTGCCACCTGGGCCAGCACCGGGGCCGGGGCCAGCACCGGGGCCGGGACCGGGGCCAGCGCTCGCGGGGGTGGCCGGGCGCTTGGGCATCGGCAGATCGGTCACGCCGGGCGTGGCCGCGCGCTTGGGCGCGGGCAGGTCCGACAGGCCCGCCAGCGTCGGCGTCGCCGTCGCCGCCGGCCCCTTGGGCGCGGGCAGGTCGGTCAGGCCGATCGACGGCGGCCCCTTGGGCGCGGGCAGGTTGGCCGGCCCCGCCGATGGCCCCTTGGGCGCGGGCAGGTCGCTCAGGTCGATGGCCGGCGGCCCCTTGCCGCCGACGGGCAGCGCCGGCGCCGACGGCCGGGTCGGCGGCGCCACCGGCTTCCCGGTCCCAGCCGGAGCCTTGGGCGCGGGCAGGTCGGTCAGATCGGGGCCCCGGCCCGGCCGCGCCGGCGCGGGCAGGTCGGCCACCTCCGACGCTGGGATGACGATCCGGGCCTTGCAGCTCGGGCAGCTCACCGACTTGCCAGCGACTGGGACGTCGGCCTCGGCCAACCGGAGCAGGTTGCCGCACGCCGAACAGGCGACCTCGATCATCGCGAAAATCATACTCTGCGACGACGCGAAAGTCGCGCCGGGGCGCGCCCGGACCGGGCCCGGCCCAGCTTGCACGCGAGCCCGAGGCGCCGTAGCGTGCGCGGGCCGGCGCTTCGTCGTCGGCAAACGAGGCACCCGATGCTGGATCCGACCCGGATGGAAGAGGTTCTGCGCCGTGGCGGCGCCGTCGCCGCCGCCGTCGCGGCGTGGCGCGAGCTCGACACCCGTCGACGCACGCTGCAGGCCGAGCTCGACGGCCGCCGCGCCGAGCGCAACGCCGCCAACGACAGCATGGCCAAGCTCGACAAGAAGTCGGCCGAGTTCGCGGCGGCGCGCGACCGCCTGCGCGAGCTGTCGACGGCGATCAAGGCCGGCGAGGCCGAGCTGGCCACCGTCGAGGCCGACTGCGAGCTGCAGCTGCTGGCCCTGCCCAACGCGCCGCACCCGTCGGTGCCGACCGGCTCGAGCGAACACGACAACCCGGTGCTGCACGCCTGGGGCGACAAGCCGACCTTCGCGTTCGCGCCCAAGGCGCACTGGGACCTGGGCGAGGCGCTCGGCGTGCTCGACTTCGCCGCCGGCGCCAAGATCACCGGCGCCCGCTTCACCGTGCTGCGCGGCTGGGGCGCGCGCCTGACCCGCGCCCTCATCAACTACATGGTCGACCTGCACACCAGCCACGGCTACGCCGAGGTGTGGCCGCCGGCGGTGGTGCGGCGCGCCTCGCTGCGCGGCACCGGCCAGCTGCCCAAGTTCGAGGACGAGGTGTTCCGCCTGGTCACCGTCGGCGGCAACGGGCCCGACCACAAGCCCGACAACGACCTGTTCCTGTCGCCGACGGCCGAGGTCCAGGTCACCAACCTGCACGGCGACGAGATCCTCGACGCGGCCCAGCTGCCCATCCACTACTGCGCCTACGCCCCGTGTTTCCGGGCCGAGGCCGGCGCCTACGGCAAGGACACCCGCGGCCTCATCCGCCAGCACCAGTTCGACAAGGTCGAGCTGGTCAAGCTGTGCACGCCGGAGACCAGCGACGCCGAGCTGGAGGCGCTGCGCACCGACGCCGAGCGGGTGCTGCAGGGCCTGGGCCTGCACTACCGCGCCATCACGCTGTGCACCGGCGACCTCGGCTTCGGCGCCGCCAAGACCTACGACCTCGAGGTGTGGCTGCCCGGCCAGGACGCGTACCGGGAGATCTCGAGCTGCTCGACCTTCGGCGACTTCCAGGCCCGGCGTGCCCGCATCCGCTACCGGCCCGGCGTCGGCGACAAGCCGCGCCCGGTCCACACCCTCAACGGCTCGGGCGTCGCGGTCGGCCGGACCATCGTCGCCATCCTCGAGCAGTACCAGCAGGCCGACGGCTCGGTGGTCATCCCACCGGCGCTGCGGCCGTACCTGGGTGGGGCCACGGTCATCCCGGCCGTCGCCCCGGCCACGCCCGCACCCGCCGGCGCCTGATTCGCCCCGGCACCCCCTTTACAAGGGAACCGCGATCCATATAGTACCCGCCTACCTCTGGGGCTCCGGAGGAGTGGCCGAGTGGTCGAAGGCAGCGGTCTTGAAAACCGCCGAGCGCAAGCTCCGGGGGTTCGAATCCCTCCTCCTCCGCAAAGGCACTGACAAACGAATAGTTGCTGCGCAGGTGTCGCGTTCGTCGTGCGAGAAGCTCCCCGCCAGGAGAGATGGCCGAGTGGCTGAAGGCACCGGTTTGCTAAACCGGCATATGGGGGATTCCCTGTATCGAGGGTTCGAATCCCTCTCTCTCCGCCAAGTTGGCGCTCGAGTCGTTTCGTTTTCTGGTGGAGGGTTACTCCACGATGAACCAGTAGTTTTGGATCCGTAGCTCAATGGATAGAGCACCGGTCTACGGAACCGGGGGTTAGAGGTTCGACCCCTCTCGGATCCGCGAATGAGTGAACACCCACACGACGAGACGTGGATGCTCGTGGCCCTCGGGGAAGCCCAGGCCGCGGCGGCCGCGGGTGATGTCCCAGTCGGGGCTGCCATCGTCGTGGGGGATCACTTGCTTGCAGTCGGGCGCAACCGCCGTGAGGTGGACCGCGACCCGACCGCCCACGCCGAGGTCGTCGCGCTCCGTGCGGCGGCCCAGGCGCTCGGGCAATGGCGCGTCGAGGGGACGTTATACGTCACCCAAGAGCCGTGCCCGATGTGTGCGGGAGCGATCGTCAATGCGCGGGTTCGGCGGCTGGTCTATGGCTGTCCCAACCCGAAGGCGGGGGCGGTGGCATCGTTGTTTCAGCTGGTCAGCGACGACAGGCTCAACCATCGCGTCGAGGTCACAGCCGGCGTGCTGGCCGAGCAGGCCGCGGCCGGGTTGCGGGCGTTTTTCGCCGAGCTCCGGCGCGGGCCGGCCTTCGGCAAAGGCGAAGGTGGCGATGGCGGTTCGGGCCGCTCCGATCCCGGCTGAGGCCCTGGCCTTGTTTTTCGGAGAGGTGTCCGAGTGGTCGAAGGTGACTGATTCGAAATCAGTTAGGCGCAAGCCTCGAGGGTTCGAATCCCTCCCTCTCCCCCAGTTTCTGATCTTGATGCCAGCCGATCCCTTCCTTGGCAGGTCTGGCTGGTTTCGCACGTCACCTGGAGAGGTGACCGAGTGGCCGAAGGTGCACGATTGGAAATCGTGTGTATCGAAAGGTACCGAGGGTTCGAATCCCTCCCTCTCCGCCATCCTGCCGTCGACCCGAAGGCACCTGCAGCAACTCACCCACGATTATGGTCCCGGGTGACGCGAAGGACGTGAACCCCGCCAGGCCCGGAAGGGAGCAACGGTAGCGGAACGAGCGGGTGCCTGGGGCCACTTTTTCATCCGGGGGAGCGAGGTTCGCTCCCCCGGAACTTTTTTCGGCGCCACACGCCGCGCGAGCGCTGCGCGTGGGCGGCGAGGCGATGGCCGGTGCCGCCCGACCGCCGTGGGCAGGTGATAAGGTCCAGGCCGCGTGTCGTACCTGGTCCTCGCCCGCAAGTATCGCCCGACGACGTTCTCCGAGCTCGTCGGCCAGGACCACGTCACGCGCACCCTGGCCAACGCCTTCGCGACCGGGCGGGTCCACCACGCGTTCCTGTTCTGCGGCCCGCGCGGCGTCGGCAAGACGACCCTGGCCCGCATCCTCGGCAAGGCGCTCAACTGCGAGCGCGGCCCGACCGCCGAGCCGTGCGGGACGTGCTCGGCCTGCGCCGGCATCGCCGCCGGCAACTCGGTCGACTACATCGAGATGGACGGCGCGTCCAACCGCGGCATCGACGCCATCCGCGAGCTGACCGAGTCGGTCCGCTACCAGCCGGCGGTGCTGCGCAAGAAGGTGTACGTCATCGACGAGGTCCACATGCTGACGACCGAGGCGTTCAACGCCTTGCTCAAGACGCTGGAGGAGCCGCCGCCGCACGTCACCTTCGTGCTGGCCACGACCGAGCCGCACAAGCTGCCCAACACCATCCTGTCGCGCTGCCAGCGCTACGACGTCAAGCTGGTCCCGGCCAGCCGGCTGGCCCAGCACCTGACCCGCATCTTCGCGGCCGAGGAGCTGAGCATCGAGCCAGGCGCGATCAGCCTGCTGGTGCGCGAGTCGGGTGGCTCGGTGCGCGACGCGCTGTCGCTGTGTGACCAGCTCATCTCCTTCGTCGGCCAGGCCACGATCAAGGAGAGCGACGTGGCCGAGGTGCTGGGTGTGGCCGACCGCGCCCTGACCCGCACCATCGTCCACGCCGTCACCGCCGGCGACGCCGCCCCGGCGCTGGCCGCGGTCGACCAGGCGGCCGAGCGCGGCGTCGACGAGATCCAGATCGCGCGCGCGGTGGTGCGCTACCTGCGTGACGTGGCGGTGGCCCAGGCCGCGCCCGACCGGCCCGAGCTGATCGACGCCGCCGACGAGGAGCGGGCCGAGATCGGGCGCGAGGCTGGCGCCATCACCCCGGCCCGGGTCACGCAGATGTTCGAGCGCATGCTGCGCTGCTGCGACGACCTCGGCAAGACGATGCAGCCGCGCCTGGTGCTCGACTTCGCGCTGATCGACGTCGCCGCGCTCGAGCCGATGCTGCCGCTGGGTGACCTCATCGATCGCCTGGGCGCGCTCGAGCGCCGGCTCACCGCCGGCGGCGGCGGCGGCGGTGGCGGCGGCGCGCGCCCCGGACCCGGCCCTGGCCGCCCCGGCCCCGGCCCCGGCCCCGGTCGTGGCTCGTCGGCCGCGCCATCACCCGTCGTCGCCGCCGGCTCCGCCCCCGTCGCCGCGGCCCAGCCTGCCCCCGTCGCTGTCGCCGCCCCCGCTGCCGCGGCCGCCGCGGTAGCTGCCCCTGTGGCCGTAGCTGCCCCTGTGGCTGCCCCTGTGGCTGTAGCTGCACCTGTAGCTGCTGCTGCACCTGTGGCTGTAGCTGCACCTGTGGCTGTAGCTGCCCCCGTAGCTGCTGCTGCTGCTGCTGTCACTGCCCCCGCCGCCCCTGCCGCCGCCCCCATCCGCGCCGCCCACCCGCGCAGCCCGGCCGAGATCCAGAACGCCTGGGCCGGCGTGCTGTCGGCCCTCGACGCCAAGCGCCGCCTGTCGCTGCTCGGCTACTACCAGCACGCCCGCGTCCTGGCCTGGACCGGCGACGCGCTCGAGCTCGGCTTCGCGGCCGAGTTCCACAGCCTGGGCGAGATGGCGCGCGAGAAGAGCGCGGTCGACGAGATGCGCAGCTTCCTGCGCGAGCACTTCGGCCAGGTCTACGCCGTCGCGGTGCGCCTGCTCGACGCGCACGAAACGGCGAGCGCGCCGGCGCGCTCGGTGCTAGAAATCGACCGCGAACGGGCCAGCGAGGAGCGCAAGCAGCGCGAAGCCGAGGCCCGTGCGCACCCCGCAACCAAGCTGGTGATGCAGACCTTCGGGGCCCAGATCAAGGAGATCAAGACCGATGTCTAACGGAAAGATGCCCGACCTGGGCGCCCTCATGAAGCAAGCGCAGGCCCTGCAGGCCAACATGCAGAAGGCCCAGGCCGAGCTGGCCAAGGTCACCTGCGAGGCCAGCGCCGGCGGCGGCATGGTCACCGCCACCGTCAACGGCGAGTTCGAGCTGGTCGGCCTCGTCGTCGACAAGACCTGCGTCGATCCGTCGGACGTCGGCATGCTGCAGGACCTCATCATCGCCGCCGTCAACCAGGCCGCGGCCAAGGTGCGCGAGGAGTCCAAGAAGCGCATGTCGGGCCTCATGGGCGGCATGAACATCCCCGGCATGCCGCCGGGCCTGTTCTGAGCGACGGGCCGCAGGCGTCGCCGTGGCCGATCCGATCCACCGCCTGATCCAGGAGCTGGCCCGGCTGCCGGGTATCGGCGACAAGAGCGCGACCCGGCTGGCCTTCCACCTCCTGCGCGGGCCCAAGCAGCAGGTGCGAGACCTGGCCAGCGCGCTGGTCGAGGTGGTCGACCGCGTGCGGATGTGTTCGGTCTGCATGAACCTGACCGAGTCCGACCCGTGCGGCACCTGCAGCGACGGCCGGCGCGAGCCCGACGTCATCTGCGTGGTCGCCAGCTCGAGCGACCAGATCGCCATCGAGCGCGGCGGCCACTTCCGCGGCCGGTACCACGTCCTGCACGGCCTCTTGTCGCCGCTCGAGGGCATCGGCCCCGACGACCTGCGCATGGCCGAGCTGGTCCGGCGCCTGGCGCCGTCCAGCCCCGGTGGCCCACCCGCGGTGACCGAGGTCATCCTCGCCACCAGCCCGTCCGTCGAGGGCGAGGCCACCGCGATGTACCTGGCCCGGCTGCTCAAGCCGCTCGGCGTGAAAGTGTCGCGTATCGCCACCGGCCTGCCGGTCGGCGGCGAGCTCGAGTACACCGACCAGGCGACGATCGCCCGCGCGCTGGCCCACCGCGCCACGATGTAGCTGCCGTCTTCCCGTGCCCGGCTCAGGGCCAGGCACGGGCTTCTCGGTCGCTGATCGGGCACCGGCATGGGCACGGGCGCGCGCGCGGGTCTGGGCACGGGTATGTAGGTGCGTTGGCCCGACAATCGGCCCCCGCGCCGATCATCGATGGTCCGCAAAGTTGAAAGAATCCTGGGCAGTTTGGTACCTTGACGCGTACTCGGAGGGGCGTGGCGCAAGACGCGCCACGCTCGCCCGGGCCAGGCATCAGAGGAGACGGCGTCCGATGCAGAACCAGCTCGT
The DNA here is from genome assembly GCA_018058095.1 of Kofleriaceae bacterium. Classification (GTDB taxonomy): domain Bacteria; phylum Myxococcota_A; class Polyangia; order Haliangiales; family Haliangiaceae; genus JABFXX01. The sequence goes on along the minus strand of JAGPCO010000012.1, from coordinate 48,491 downwards.
GATGTACGAGGAGGAGGTCCGGCAGCTCTACGGGGTCTGCGAGACCCTGAGCCGTGACTCCAACGCCAGGGCGGTCCTGGTCATCGGCAAGGACGGCCAGCCGATCGCCAACGCGGGCGACGTCGACCAGCTCGACGTCACCTCGCTGTCGTCGCTGACCGCCGGCAACGTGGCCGCCACCGGTGGCATCGCCTCGCTGCTCCAGGAGAAGGAGTTCGCCGGGCAGACGCTCGAGGGCGAGAAGACCAGCTACTACATCGCCATCGTCGGGCAGCGCCTGATCCTGGTCGTGCTGTACGACGAGCGCTCGTCGCTCGGCCTGGTCCGCCTGCGCGTGCGCAAGGCCACGGTCGAGATCAACAACGTCCTCGACATCCTGGTCAAGAAGAGCGCGGCCGGGAACCAACCGTCGGTGTTCGCCGAGATCTCCGACGAAGACATCGACAACCTGTTCAACGACTAGCGGGCCGCCATGAGCTTCATCAACTACTCGTCCCGCGAGATCAACTGCAAGATCGTCTACTACGGGCCCGGCCTGTGCGGGAAGACGACGAATCTCCAGTACATCTACAACAAGACCAACCCCGAAGCCAAAGGCAAGATGATCTCGCTCGCGACCGAGACCGAGCGCACCTTGTTCTTCGACTTCCTGCCGCTGTCCCTCGGTGAGATCCGCGGCTTCCGCACCCGCTTCCACCTGTACACGGTGCCGGGCCAGGTCTTCTACGACGCCAGCCGCAAGCTCATCCTCAAGGGCGTCGACGGCGTGGTCTTCGTCGGTGATTCGCAGCTCGAGCGCATGGAAGCCAACATCGAGTCGCTCGAGAACCTGCGGTCCAACCTGCAGGAGCAGGGCTACAACCTCGACAAGCTGCCGTACGTCATCCAGTACAACAAGCGCGACCTGCCCAACGCGGTCCCGCTGCCCGAGCTGGAAGAGGCGCTCAACCCGACCAAGGTCCCGATGTACGAGGCGGTGGCGCCCAAGGGCACGGGCGTGTTCGACACGCTCAAGTCCGTCGCCAAGCTGGTGCTGACCGAACTCCGCAAGGGCGGCTGAACGCCGCCGACACGTCTCCAGAGGTGGCCATGAACCCCGCGACCAACCCGTCCTCGTCCGCCGCTCCGACGCAGCCGCGCCTGCGCGCCGATCTCCTCGCCGAGGCGATCGAGGACGGCGGCCAGCGCTTCATCGACGTGCTCGACCCACAGTCGGGCCACGGCTTCCGCTTCTACGAGGCCGAGTACGCCCTGGCTTGCGGCATGGACGGCCAGCGCGACGTCGCCGGCCTGGTCCGCTGGGCCGAGGACGAGCTCGGCCTCAAGACCACCGCGACCGAGCTGTCGTCGGTGATCGCCACCCTCGGCGGCCTGGGTTACCTCGACGGGGACGACCACGTCCTCGCGCCCGGGGTCGTCGCCGCGCGCGCCGCCGCGCCGGCCGCGGCCAGCGACGTCGACGTCGAGCTGGGCCTGTCTGGCCCAGCCCCGGTCCGGCCGGCAGAGGAGCCGCTGCCCTCGGCCGAGTTCGAGCTGGGCATCGTCGGCACCCCCGCGCCGGCGCCCGCGCCGGTCGTGCCGGCGGCCGCGGCGCCCGAGCAGCTGCTCGGTCCGGCCGGCGCCGGTCGGCCGGGCACGCCGTCGTCGTCGCCAACCGACCTGTCGGCCCACGTCGACGTCGGCATCAAGGACGTCAAGGAGGCGGTGCGCGCCTCCAAGCAGATGAAGGCGGTCGATGTGCCGCCCGAGCTGGCCGCCGCGCTCGACGCCAGCGAAGGCAAGAAGCCGGAGCCGGCCAAGAAGCCGGAGCCGGCCAAGAAGCCGGAGCCGGTCAAGACGGAGCCGGCGAAGAAGCCGGAGCCGGTCAAGGCGGAGCCGGCGAAGAAGCCGGAGCCGGTCAAGGTGGAGCCGGCCAAGAAGCCAGAGCCGGTCAAGCCGGCCGAGCTCGCGGCCAAGGCCGCCCGCCCGGTCCCGGCGACGGAGCCGGCGGTCACCAGCAAGGTGCCACCACTCAAGGACCCGACCGAGGCGCCGGCTCGCACCAGCCCGGTGCTGATCGTGCTGCTGCTGCTCGTCGTCGCTGCGGCCATCGGCTACGGGGTGTGGAAGTACGTCCTCAACAAGCCGAAGGCCGAACAGCCCCAGGCCAAGGCTCCGGTCACCCAGCCGGCGCCGCCCCCGCCGTCGCTGCCGCCGCCGCCCATCACCCAGCTGGCCGAGGTGGCGCAGCCGATGGTGGAGGCCAAGGCGGCGGTGGCCGGGCCGGTCACCCTGACGGTCGAGACCGGCGCGGCCGTGAAGATCGGCGACGAGCTGGCCAAGGTCGGCGGCGCCGAAAAGACGGTGCAGGCGATGGGCCGGCTCACCGTCGACATCAACAAGAAGCTGCAGCCGGCGGTCGACAAGGCGACCGAGGTGGTCAACGCCGCGCGTGAGGGCGGCGACGCGGCCAAGCTGGCCGCCGCCGAGGCCAAGCTGGCCGAGGCGCAAGGCAAGCTGGTCGCCAAGCAGAAGGAGCTCGAGGGCATCACCACCGAGCTCGACAAGTGGACGGTGCGCGCCGCCGTCGCCGGCACGGTGACGATGAAGGCCGCCGCCGGCAAGAAGGTCGCCGTCGACGAGGTGCTGGCCGAGATCGCGCAGCCGCCGCTGCTGCGCGCCGAGTTCAAGGCGCCCGGCCACAAGTACGCCGTCGACAACGCGGTCCAGCTCCCGGGCAAGGACGCCGGGGCGCCGCCGCTGTCGTGCACCGTCACCGCGGTCAGCGGCGACGCGGTCACCGTCGACTGCCCGGCCGACGCCGGCGGCGCGGTCGGCAGCATGGTCCTGCTGCCGATGGCGCGCTGAGCTGCCATCGAGTTCGCGCTCGACGGCCGGTGCGGCGAGGAGCGCGGGCGCAGTCGCCTCAGTACAGCCGCGGCAAGCCGAGCGCGTCAGCCTCGGCGTCGTTCACCGCCGCCAGCACCACCGCCTCCCCGTCGGTGAGCTCGAGCTCGGGCAGGGCCGCCACCGGCACGAGCGCGGTGGCGCCACGGACGCGCGCCTCCCGTAGCGCCGCCCGTGGATCGGCACCGTCGCTCGCGGCCAGCACCGCGCCGCCGAGGGCCTCGGCACAGGCCATCGCCGCCAGGCGCAGGGGGCCCTGGTGGACGATCACGCATGGACCGAACGGTGGCACCGGTCCAGGCGCACCCACCTCCACCCCGGTCATCGCCGGCAGCTCGTCGAGCGCTCGCGTCACCTCCGGCGCCAGCCACACCCGCGAGTCGCGATGGACCACGATGCCGCGGGCGGCGAGCAGGCCCCGTCCGAGCGCCTCATCCCATCCGCCGAGCCGCGCCAGCTCATACGGGGCCGCGCCGGCGCGACCGAGGAGGTGACCCGCGTACAGCAGGGCCAGGCACGGCTCCAGCGCCGGGTCGAGGCCCAGGCGCTGGGACATGGCGTGGATCGCGGCGACGGCGGGACCTGGCGCCACCTCGTCCTCGCCGAGGCGCTGCCCCCAGCGCACCAGCTCATCCCGCCACCGCGAGCGCGCCGCGTCGGCCTCGCGCGGCGGTGGGGTGGCGCCCGGGTCCGGCCTCCCCGCGCCGACGGCAAGCGCCGCGGTCGGCGCGGGCGTGGCCATGGCCGCGCTGCCCGTCGGGGCGCGGGCTGGGGTGGCGTCCGGGTCGTCGGGGCCACGGCGGCCCGGCGCGGTGACCCGGCGCAGCCGGGCCAGCCGCTCGGCCAACGACGCCATGCCCGAGCCATGGTCCGGTCCAGGCGGCGAGCCGGCGCCCGCGGAGCGATCGGCCGGCCCCGGTTCGACCGGATCGACGGCCACGCCGGTGGCGGGCGCCACCGCGGGCCCAGGTGTGGCAGCGCTGACGACACCGACCGTGGCAGACAGGCGGCGCTCGACCAGCTCGTCGAGCGACACGAAGGCCAGCGCGCGGCCCGCCCCGGCCAGTAGCAGGCCGTTGCTGCGCCCGGTCACCAGGGCGATCTCGGTCGGCACCCCGGCGTGTGCATCAGGGTCGTCGAGCACACGCGGCCCAGTCCGGCCCTCGAGGTCGATCGTCCAGACCTGGCCGCTGTCCGCGCCAAGGCAGGCGATGACGTCGGAGCGTGGGTGACCGGCCACCTGCGCGATCGGCTCGGGCAGCGCGTGGCTGCGGGCCTGGCCGCGATTGACCAGCGGGATGGTCTCCACCAGCGCGGGCTCGAGCGCGGTCGTGATCCACAACAACCGATCACTGCCACCGACCGCCGTGACCAGGGCCGGGCGGGGCAGCTTGAAGCGACGGCGCGGCTGCCGGCTGGCCGGATCCCACTCCTCGAGCGCGCCCGCGCCGGCGATGGCGGCGATGAACAGCGCACCCGCGGCGCCGGTCGCGCTCGGCGCGACGCGGGTCGGGACCTGCTGCGACACCAGCTGGTTGTCACGCATCGTCACCACGCTGGCGCCGCCCGCCGCGCCAACGCCGATCAGCAAGGCGTGTGGGCCGATCACGCCGCCGAGGATGGCTGGAACCGCGAGCCGGAGCTCGGCCAGCTCGCTCGGGCCCTCGACCTCGACCAGGTAGAGCGTGGTGTGATCTGGGTAACGCGACACCACCAGCAGCCGCGGGGGGTTCCCGAGCCACTCGAGCTCGGTCGCCACCGCGTCGGGATCGGCGGCGATGGTGACGCCGGCCTCCAGCCCGGGCAGGGCCACCACCTCGATCTGGTCGCCATCGCAGTAGGCCGCCATGGCGCCGTTAGCCGCAACCACCAGGTGTTGGTCGCGTCGAGCTAACGAGCCTCCAGTCGTCGCGCCCATGCCCGACCGATCGTACCTCAGGCCCGATTCGTCGTCGGTGGGCGCGCACATTGTCGGAAGAAAATCGGGCAGGCCGGCGCGGGGTTCGCCGTAGGATGGAGGTGGACATGGACCGCGCACGGGCGAGCGGATACGGCTCGGAGCTCGATCACCTCGACGATCAGCTCGAGCTGGTGACGCGCCTGTTCGCGCTCCGCCTCGAGGAGGACTGGAGCGCTGGCACCCTGCCGCGGCTCAAGGACGAGTTCTCCGGCACGTTCGTCAGCGGCAGCGAGGTGCGGGCGCTGCTGGCCGACCGCGCCGACGCAGCCGCGCCATCGGCACGGTTGCTCGAGCTGCGGCAGGCGGTGGACGACGCCCACGCCACGATCGAGGCGCGCCTGGCCGCGACCCGCGCCGGCGGCGGCTCGCTGGCGTGGGACTTCATGCGCACCACGCTCGGCCTGTCGCCGACCGAGCAGCGCGCGTTGTGGGTGTTGACCGCGGTCGAGCTCAGCCCGCGCCATCGTCAGCTGGCGCGTTACTTCAGCAACGACGCGACCCGGGTCCACTCCGACGTCGGCCTGGTCGCGGCCCTGGTCTACCGCGACGCCGACACGCGCGGCCGCCTGGTCCACGAGTTCTCCGGCGACGGGCGGCTGCACCTGCACCGCCTGGTCGAGCAGCCGGGCAGCGTCGCGGAGGCCCGGCCGTTCCTGCTGCGCCCGCTGCGCGTTTCGACCCGCGTGATCGAGCTGGTGCACGGCCGGGTCGCGCTCGATCGCGAGGTCGCGGCCATCGGCAGCGTGGCGCCGCCCCACACGGGCTCGCTGGGCTGGATCGGCCCGACCGCCCGGCTCGACGAGCTGCGCGGGGTGGTGGCCCAGCTCGTGCGCGCCAGCGAGCGCGGCGAGGCCGGCGCGGTGGTGCTGCTGGCCGGCCCGCTCGGCGTCGGCAAGCGCACGCTGGCGGCGGCCATCGCCGGCGAGCTGGGGCGCGGCGTGCTGCAGGTCCGGGTCGACCAGCTGCCGAGCGACCGCGACGAGGCCGAGCGGCTGGGCCGGGCCATCGCCCGCGAGGCCGCGCTGTTCGGCGCGGTGCTGGTGCTGCTCGGGCTCGAGGCGCTCATCCACGACGAGCGCGACCAGGCCCGGCTGGCCGGCCTCGATCGCGCCCTGCGCGACGCGCCGGTCCCGGTCATCGCCAGCCTGGCCTCGCTCAAGGCGCGCGCGCCGGCCATGAGCCGGGGCGTGGTGCGGTTCGACCTGCCGGTGCCGACCGAGGCCGAGCGGGTCGAGATCTGGCAGCACATGCTGCAGCGGCACGACCTCACGCCGCGCTTTCCCATCGCCACCATCTCGGCCCGGTACCCGCTCACCGGCGGTCAGATCGAACAGACCGCGGCCGCCGCCGTCACCCTCGCGCGCGGGCGCGGCGACGGCGAGCTGGTCGAGCGCGACGTCCACGAGGGCCTGCGCGGCGTGCTCGACGCCCGCATGTCCAGCCTCGGGACCCGGGTCGTGCGCAAGCAGCGCTGGGACGACGTGGTGCTGCGCGAGGAGACCATCAACGGCGTGGTCGAGTTCATCGCCCGCCAGCAGCACCGGCGCACCGTGTACGACCAGTGGGGCTTCGCGCGTAAGGTCGGCAAGGGGCTGGGCACCTCGGCGCTGTTCGTCGGCCCGCCCGGCACCGGCAAGACGATGGTGGCCGGGCTCATCGCCGACGAGCTCGGGCTGGACCTGTACCAGATCGACGTGTCTCGCATCGTCTCCAAGTACATCGGCGAGACCGAGAAGAACCTGTCCGAGCTGTTCGACGCCGCCGAGGCCGGTCACGCCATCCTGCTGTTCGACGAGGCCGACTCGCTGTTCGCCAAGCGGACCGAGGTCAAGAGCTCGGTCGACCGCTACTCCAACCTCGAGGTCAACTACCTGCTGCAGCGGATGGAGGACTTCGGCGGCATCACCATCCTCACCTCCAACCTGGAGTCGTCGATCGACGCCGCCTTCAAGCGGCGCATCGCCTTCAAGCTCGACTTCCCGTTCCCCGACGAGGACGAGCGGCTCAAGCTGTGGCGGGCGATGATCCCGACCGAGGCCGCCATCGACGGCCGGGTCCGGTTCGAGGACCTGTCGGCTCGCTTCGTCATGTCCGGCGGCAACATCCGCAACGCGGTGGTGCGCGGCGCCTTTCTGGCCGCGGCCGACGGCACCGCGATCACGATGAAGCACCTGATGCGGGCGGCCGAGCTCGAGTACACGCAGATGGGCAAGGTCGTATGAGGGAGGCGCGCACGGCCGCGGTCGAGGAGGCGCGGGACACCCGCGGCGGCGGCGGTGGCGGCGGCGCCCCCGTCGACGGCGGCGGCAGCAACGCCGACCAGGCCGCGTACGCCGAGCGGGTCCGGTCCGAGCGCGCGGCCGGCGCGGCGGCCGAGCCGACGTCGACCGAGGAGGAGGAGCTGGGAGACCTCCAGGCCGACCGGGTCGGCGCCAGCGTCGAGGAGCCGGACGACGTCGCACCGGAGGTCCCGGCCCGGGATCTCGAGGGGCCCAAGCAGGAGATCGCCGGCGTCGGCCCGGCGCTGACGGCGCAGGCGGCCGAGCCGGTCGGGCCGGTCGAGGCGGTCCCCGTGAGCGGCGGCGAGGGGGTGGCCTCGCCCGAGCTGGCCGGGTCCATCGCCGCGGCGCAGGGCGACGCGCAGGCGGCGATGGCCGGCGCCGAGGCCGAGTCGGCCGCGTACAAGGCCGAGGTCCAGGCCGCCGGCGAGCGGCACGACGCCGAGCAGCACGCCTGCATGCTCGAGCAGCTGCGGACGATGAGCCCGACCGACAAGCGCGCCACCCTGGCCGAGATGGGGCTCGACGCCAAGCAGCTCAAGAAGGTCAAGGACGGCGAGCTCGACGGGCTGATCGAGGGCAACCTGGTCCGGCAGCAGCGCAAGACCAGGATCCTCGGCATGGACGAGGCCGAGCTGGCCGGGCTGTCGGAGGATCGCAAGCTCGACTTCCTGGTCGACCTGGGCGTCGACCGGGCCGACCTGGTCAAGGCCGGGCCGGCCCGGGCCGCGCGCCTGTTCGACGACGTCATGCGGGTGGCGCACGTGCCGGGCACGCACAAGGTCAAGATCAAGATCAGCGGCGGCCTGCGCGGCAAGTCGTGGGAGATCGGCGTCCGCTGCGACGCCGAGGGCAACCCCGAGTTCGACGTCAAGAAGCAGGGCGGGCTGCTGTCGCGCATGTTCGGCTGGGTCAAGGCCGCGCTGCCGATCGTGCTCGGGGTCATCGCCCCGATCACCGGCGGCGCGTCGCTGATCGCGCTGTCGGTCATGCAGGCGGTCAACGCGATCCGCACCGGCAACTGGCTGGGCGCGGCCATCGGCGTGGCCGGTGCGCTGGTCGGTGCCGCCGCCTTCGCCAAGGGCATGTCCGGCGCGGCCAGCGCCTTCCGCAAGGTCGGCGAGATCGCCGGCAAGGCGCAGAAGGTGGCGCAGGCGGCGCAGGCGGCGATGGCCGCGGCCAAGGCCAAGAACGCCGGGTCGCTGCTCGGCGCGCTGGCCTCCGGCGCGGCGGCGTTCGCCGGCGCGGCCGCCACCGGGGCGGGCAAGTTCGCGCAGACGATGAAGCGGTGGGAGGAGCGGCTGACCACCTGGAGCGGGGTGGTCGCCGGGGGACAGCGGGTGGTGGCCGGCATCAAGGCCGGCGATCCGATCGCGGCCATCGGCGGCGTGCTGGCGGCGGCGACCGCGGCCACCGGCGGCCAGGGCAAGACCGGCAAGCAGCTGGCCCGGGCCACCAGCATCACCCGCTTCGTCGGCGCCGGGCAACGCGCGCTGGGCGACCAGCCGCCCGACTACGGCGCGGTGGCCGAGGCCGCGCTGGGTATCGCCGGCGAGCTCCGGGGCGGCGGGCGCCTCGAGGACGCGGCCCGGATCGTCGGCAGCGCCAACCGGGTCAAGGCGGCGTGGGCCAACCGTGGCTCCGACCCGGGCGCGCTGGTCGACGCCGCGCTCGGGCTGGCCGAGGCGATCCAGCTGGCCCGCTACCAGCACGAAGGCGAGGCTGGCGCCGACGGCGGCCGCGACGCGCTGCTGACGCGGGTCCAGCAGGCGGGTCGCGTGGTGAGCCTGGCCGCGACGGCTCTGACCGCGGCCAGCCGCCGGCCGCGTCCCGACTACGCCGGCGCGGTGGCCGCGGTCGGGGAGCTGGTGACCGAGTTCCACCACGGCAAGCGAGTCGCGGCCGCGGCCGAGCTGACCAGCAAGCTCGACGCCTGGACCAAGGCGATCACCGGCAAGGACGAGGCGGCGACCTTCGCCGCGGCGTTCGCGCTGGGTCAGGCCATCAGCGGCCTGCGCGGCGCCATCGAGGAGGAGCGGGCGGCGGCCCGGCAGGCCGCGGCCGACACGCTCGGCCCGAGCGAGGTCCCGGCCGACGACGGTGGCGTGTTGCCTCCGGGGCCAGACGGGCCCGGCGGCGAGGTCGGTTCGCCCGGTGCCAGGGGCGACGTCGACGGCCCGGGCCACGAGGAGGCGCTGGCCCAGCACGACCTCGACGTGGCGGCGCTGCAACACGTGGTCGACGACGACGCGGAGGTGGCGCCGGCCGTGGCGACGGCGCAGGCCGCGCTGCGCACCGGCCGTGCCAGCCTGTTCGCGCTGACCGCGACCCACGACGCGGCGGCGCGCGGGGCCGCGCTGGGTGGCGGCGGGCGGGCCTACTTCGGCGCCAGCGTCGCGGTGCCGGCCAGCTCTGGCTACAACACCCACGACCTGCGCGACCGCGACAACGTCACCACCGCGGCGCCGAGCGGCGGCCTCGGCGCGAGCGGATCCCGCATCGAGGTCGTCGACGCCCGCGGCAAGGACACCACCGAGGTCCGGTCGTACCTGGCCCAGCACCTCGGGCAGGCCGGCGCCGCGACCGGGCGCGGCTCGACCCCGGGCGGCAACTACACCGTCATTCCCGGCGACACGCTCGGCGGGATCAGCGTGCGCTTCCGGGTACCGCTGCAGCAGCTCCGCACCCTCAACCCGCAGCTCGGGGCGTCCGCCCGGGTCTTCGTCGGCCAGCGCCTGCAGGTCCCGGGCGCCGACACCGTGCTCACGCCGTCGGTGACGACGGAGGAGAGCTTCGGCGTCGATCCGGACGTGGCGGCGACCGCGACGCGGGCCGCCGGGATCGAGGGCGCCAGGCAGATCGTCGCCACCGTTCGCGCCCAGATCGTGGACTGGAAGAAGGTGGGACACCTGGGATGGGCCTTCTCGATCGGCCTGCTCGGCGAGCTCGGGCGCGACGCCGCCGAGGTGGAGCGCGCGCTGGCCGCGCCCGGGATCGACGCGACCGAGGCGAAGGCGCTCGGCCTCGCCTTGCACCAGCACTTCCTGCGGGTCCGGACCGAGTTCGAGCGGCTCAACGGCAACAAGCTGTCGGCCGTCGAGGCGGCGCGGGTGGCGGCCACCGTGGTCCGCGACGGCGCCAGCCTGATCCTCGCGCTTGGCACGGTCGTGCCCGGCGGCGCCGGGGTCTCGGCCCTCTACGAGGCGGCGACGAAGGCCATCGAGGCCCGCTTCGTCGACGGATCGTCGGGCACGTCCGCCGTGCTGCAAGGCGCCGCCGCCGGCGTCCTGGAGCTCGTGCCCGGGTCGACCAGCGTGGTGCGCGCGACCCTGGCCGCCGGCTTCAAGGCCGCGGCCGAAGCGGTCGTGGGCTACGCGGCCGCGGTGGCGCGCGACCCGGCGATGTCGGCTCAGGACAAGCGCCGCCTGATGCAGCAGCACGCCGTCCGGACGTCCTTCGTCACCATGCTCGGACCACTCCGGGCGCTCGGCGAGATCGCCGAGGCCGACGAGGCGCTAGACCGGTTCGAGGTGGTGCTGATCAACTCGGTCAGCGAGGTCGCCGAGAAGGCCTTCGACGCGATCCTCGGTGCCAGCGCCGGCGCCGCGACGCGATAAGTCGAGATGCGGAGCGTGGCTACGGCAGCGCCTTGAGCTTGTTGACCTTGAAGATCGGCGCGGTCATCTGGAAGCTCATGGCCGAGCGGTCGACCTTGCCGTCGAGCTCTACCTTGCCGCCGTCGCGCGCGCCGTCGAGCTTGCCGGTCAGCTGGTAGCGCTCGCCCTGGTCGGTCTCGAGCTGCCAGGTCCCGCCCTCGAGATCGCTGCGCCGCACGGTGCCTCTGAGCTTGGCCATGACGACAAGGTAGCACGCGGCCAGTGGGGCGGCCCGCGCCGCCCAGCGGGACGAGCGCTAGTACGTGACGTCGTCGACGCGGTAGGCCTTGTCGACCACCAGCGGCTGGTCGTAGACCGTGCCGCCGTACAGGTATGTGTAGCGCGCGAAGTTCTCGGTCACCTTCTTCATGTACTCGCGGGTCTGCACGTACGACACCAGCTCGACGAACTCGTCGATCGGGCGATCGCCGTTCTGGTCGAGCCAGCGCATGACCGGGCGCGGCCCGCTGTTGAAGCTGCCGGCGCCGACGGGGATCTGGCCGCCGAACTTGGCCAGCAGGTTGCCGATGTACCAGCTCGCGGTCTGCACGTTGAACTCCGGCTCGTACAGGCGGCCGGGGTCGTACGGCAGGCCGAGGATCTTGGCGACGCGGATCGTCGTGGCCGGGATCATCTGCAGCAGGCCCTGGGCGTCGGCGTACGACAGCACGTGCGGGTCGAACCCGCTCTCCTTGCGCATGATCGAGTACAGGTAGCCGGCCGGGTTCTTGCCCAGGCCCTGGTGCTGCTCGATCAGCTCGCGGTAGGCGCGCGGGTAGGCGTGTTCCCACCAGACCCGGGCGTTGCCGTCGGCCGGGCTGCGCAGGGCGTCGTCGGCGTGGACCACGGCCAGCATCCACGGCCGGTTGAAGTTGCCAGCGCGGCGGTAGCGATCGAGCAGCACGGCCAGGCCCTGGTCGCGCGGCAGGCGGCCGAGCACGCTCTTCTCCGAGCGCTCGAGCTCGTCGCCGGCCTCGACGCCGAGCCCGGCGGCGATGAGCTCGTCGGCCCGACGCACCGCGAGATCGCCCTCGGCCTTGCTGCCGATGCGGGTGGCCAGGGCCGGGCCGGTGCCCTTGCGGGTGCTGTCGCCGAACGGGCCGACGTCGACGCCGGCCTCCTTGAGGCGCGCTCGCGCCAGCAGCGCGTACCAGGAGAACGGCCAGCGCCCGACGATGCCGCGATACGTGGTCAGCGCCTCGTCCTGGCGCCCGGCCCGCTGCCGGGTCCGGGCCAGCCAGTACTGGCCCTTGCCGCCCTCGAGCGACTTGTCGCGCCGGCCGAGCTCCTCGAACGCCGCCTCGGCCTCCTTCCAGTGCCCGAGCAGGTAGTGGGCCAGGCCGAGGAACCAGAGCGCGTCGGGCGCCCACTTCGAGCGTGGGTAGCGCCGAAGCGAATCCTCCAGGCCGGGGATGGCCTCGGCGTAGCGGCCGCGGTTGAGCTCGAGCCAGCCGGCCAGGTACGCCGCCTCCTGCGCGTACACCGTGCTCGGGTAGGTGGCGATGACCTTGCGGTACCAGGTGATGGCCTCGTCGTCGCGGTCGGCCCGCGACAGCGCGCGCGCGCCGTGGAACATGGCCTCGGCCGCGTTGTCGCCCAGGTGCGGGTACACGCCGAGCAGCAGCGTGCCGGCCTCGCCGTAGCGCCGCCGCATCTTGAACAGGGTGGTGCCCAGCCAGTAGTCGCGCCGGCGCCCGAGCTCGACCGGCACCGCGGCCGGGATGAGCGCCAGCTCGGCCACCGCCTGGTCCCACAGGTGCGCCGCGGTGAGGCGCTTGGCCCGGTCGAGCCGCTCGGCCGGCGAGAACGCGACGGCGTCGTCGCCGCCGAGGGCGCGGGCGGCGGCGGCGGCCGGCTCGGCCAGGGGGTGACCTGGGTGATCGAGCAGGAGCTCGCGGTAGGCGGCGACGCCGGCCGCCGTGCCGCGGGCGGCGGCGACCTCGGCCAGGCGCAGCTTGACCGCGCCGAGGTCGGCGTGGTCGTCGGCGCCCGGGCTGGCGAGCAGGGTGCGGTAGGCGGCGGCGGCGCCGGTGCGGTCGCCGCCGGCCCAGCGCGCGTCGGCCAGGCGCCACGGCACCTTGCGGGCGAAGCGCGAGCCCTTGATCGAGGCCAGCGCGGTGAACGCGGTGGTGGCGGCGCCGGCGTCGCCGGCCAGCAGCGCGACCTGGCCGCGGATGAACAGCGCGTAGTCGCGGTTGAGCAGCGCGCCGTCGTCGAGCGCGCGCACGGCCCGGCGGGCGCCCTCGAGGTCGCCGCCGTCGTAGGCGCGGAAGGCGGCGCCGAGGGTTTCGGCCGGGCTGGCCTTGGGCCTGGCCTTCTTGTCGCCCGGGCCGGCCACAGCCGGGCCGGGGCCGGTCAGGCTGGCCAGCAGCGCCGCGGTGAGGGCGATTCCGACGGTTGCTGTGCGCGCCACCTGGGGAGTATACCGCTGCGATCTCGCCAGGGCCCGTTTCGGGGCCCGCACAGGAGCGCACCCATGGCGTACGCCGGCCTCGACTTCTACGGCATCGACCCCCTCTTCACCGAGGAGGAGCGGATGATCCGCGCCACCGTGCGCGAGCTGGTGGTCAGCCGCATCCTGCCCGGCATCGGCAAGCACTGGTCGGATGGCACCTTCCCGCACGAGCTGGTGCCGGTGTTCGGCGAGATGGGCCTGCTCGGCGCGTCGCTGACCGGGTACGGCTGCCCGGGCACCAGCCCGACCGCGTACGGCCTCATCTGCCAGGAGCTCGAGCGCGGCGACTCCGGCATCCGCTCGTTCTGCTCGGTGCAGAGCTCGCTGGTGATGTACCCGATCTGGGCGTTCGGCTCCGAGGAGCAGAAGCAGCGCTACCTGCCCGACATGGCGGCCGGCCGGGTCATCGGCTGCTTCGGCCTGACCGAGCCCGACTTCGGCTCCAACCCCAACGGCATGTTGACCACCGCGACCCGCACCAGCGGCGGCTACCGGCTCAATGGCACCAAGCGGTGGATCACCAACGGCTCGGTCGCCCAGGTCGCGCTGGTGTGGGCCAAGCTCGACGGCGTGGTGCGCGGCTTCCTGGTGCCGACCGCCAGCCGCGGCTTCACGGCCCGCTCGATCGACGGCAAGTGGTCGCTGCGCGCCTCGGTCACGTCGGAGCTGCACCTCGACGACGTCGAGGTCGGCGAGGACGCGCTCCTGCCCGGCGTGACCGGCATGCGCGGGCCGCTGTCGTGCCTGACCCAGGCCCGCTTCGGCATCTGCTACGGCGTCGTCGGCGCGGCCATGGCCTGCTACGACGAGGCGCTCGGCTACGCCAAGGACCGCGTCCAGTTCTCGCGCCCGATCGCCGGTTACCAGCTGGTCCAGCGCAAGCTGGTCGACATGGTGCAGGAGATCACCAAGGCGCAGCTGCTGTGCCTGCAGCTCGGCCGCCTCAAGGAGGCCGGCACGCTGACGCCGCCGCAGATCTCGCTGGCCAAGCGCAACAACTGTGCGATGGCGCGCGACGTCGCTCGCGACGCCCGCGACATCCTCGGCGCCAACGGGGTCACCACCGACTACGCGTGCGGGCGGCACATGCTCAACCTCGAGTCGGTCTACACCTACGAGGGCACGCACGACATCCACACCCTCGTCGTCGGGCAGGCCGTGACCGGCCTGGCCGCGTTCGACGGCTGAGCGACGCCGATGGCGCGGCCGCACCTGCTGGTCATCGCCGGGCTCGACCCGTCGGGTGGCGCCGGCCTGCTGGCCGACGTGCGGCTGGGCGAGCAGCTCGGCGCCCGCGTGGTCGGGGTGGCGACCGCGCTGACCGAGCAGGACAGCCACGGCGCGCGCGCCGCCAACCCGGTGTCGGCCGAGGTGGTGCGCGACCAGCTGCGCGCGCTGCTGAGCGACGTCGAGGTGGCCGCGGTCAAGATCGGCATGCTGGGCGACGCCGCCATCGCCGAGGCGGTCGGCGAGGCGCTGGCGCTGACCGCGGCGCCGGTGGTGTGGGACCCGGTGCTGCGGCCGACGCGTGGCCCGGCGCTGCTGTACGCCGGCGATCCGCGCCGCGCGGTCGACGCGCTGCGCCCGCACCTGACGCTCATCACCCCCAACCTCGACGAGGCGGCGCTGCTGCTCGGGGCCGAGCTGCACGATCACGCCGCGCAGCGGGCGGCGGCGCGGGCGGTGGCCGACGCCATCGGCGCGGCCGCGCTGATCAAGGGCGGCCACTTCGGCGGGCCGGAGGCGATCGACGTGCTGGCGATGGGCGGCGAGCTGCACGACCTGCGCGGCCCGCGGATCGCCACCAGCGACGCCGTGCACGGCACCGGGTGCGCGCTGTCGACCGCCATCGCCGTCGGCCTGGCCCACGGCCAGCCCTTGCTCGAGGCGGTCCGGGCCGGCAAGCAGCTGGTGGCGGAACGCCTGGCCGACCCCGTCGCCGTCGGCCGCGGCCGCCGCTCGATCAGCTAGCAGCAGGGTGCTTAGAAACGCCGCGCAGCGGCGTTTCTCTCGCCCTGCTCCCGTGCCCGTGCCCGTGCCCGTGCCCGTGCCCGATCGCTCGGGCGGTGCCGGCCGCGACCACCCGGCACCTCAACATCGCCGAAGGCGCCGGTGAATTCTCACGGGATGAGAAGCAGCGCTTCTATCGGATGGCACGGCGGTCGTCCTGGCGCCCGCGCTCGCGTTGCTCGAGCGGGTCGTCGCCATGCTGGCTCGTCTGGCCGGAGACTGACCGCCCAGACTCGGGCACGGGCACGGGCACGGGCACGGGGCAGGTCGCTGCAAACGCGGCTACGCCGCGCTTGTCAGCGGCCTGCTAGGGCGTCGGCAGCCGGGCGGCGCGTGGTATGGCTCCGCCATGGGTACCAACGCCACCGTCGTCGTCACCGGGGCGACCGGGCTCATCGGCGTGCCGCTGGTCAAGCGGCTGCGGGCCGACGGCTACGCGGTCGTCGCCTTGACCCGGGATGTGGCCCGGGCCGCGCGGGTGCTCGGGCCCGAGGTGCGCTGCGTCGAGGCCGGGCTCGAGGCCGACGGGCCGTGGACGGCCGAGCTGGGCGGCGCGCACGCGGTGGTGCACCTGGCCGGCGAGTCCATCGCCGGCGCGCGCTGGACCACGATGTACAAGCAACGCATCCGCGACAGCCGGGTCGAGTCGACCGCGACCATCGTCCGCGCCATCGCCGCGCTGCCGGCCGACCATCGCCCGCGCGTGCTGGTCACCGCGTCGGGCATCGATCTGTACCCGCTGGCCGACCCCGAGGTCGGCTTCGAGGACGACGAGATCGACGAGTCGAACCCGCCGGGCGACTCGTTCCTGGGGCGGGTGTGCGCGCTGTGGGAGGCGGAGGCGCTCGAGGCCGAGGAGGTCGGCGTCCGCGTTGTGAGGATGCGCACCGGCGTGGTGCTGGCGCGCGAGGGCGGCGCGGTGGCCAAGCTGCGCGGCGTGTTCGCCAAGTTCGTCGGCGGCCGGCTCGGCTCGGGCAAGCAATGGTTCTCGTGGATCCACCTCGACGACGCCGTCGCCGCCTACGCCCAGGCGGTGGCCGACGATCGCTTCCGCGGCGCCATCAACCTGGTCGCGCCCGAGACCGTGCGCCAGCGAGACTTCGCGCGCGCGTTCGGCCGCGCGGTCGGCCGCCCCGCGCTGGTGCCGACGCCGACCCTGGCCCTGCGCCTGGCCGTGCCGGGCCTGTGGGAGTACCTCGTCGGCGGGCGGCGCGCCGTGCCGGCGGCGCTGCAGCGCCTCGGCTTCACCTTCACGCGGCCGACGCTGGCCGACGCGCTGCGCGACCTGTAGCGACCCGGCTCACCCGGACCGCTCGACGCTGGCCGCGAGCAGCGCCAGGCCGAAGCGCACTAACCCTCGGCTTGCGAATTCATCGCACCCACATCGGCGCACCCGACCAGCACGGCCTCGCGCGGGTTGACGGCTGCGGCCAGCGCTCGTAGCGTTGTCGACGCGGACCATGTCGAGCGCGCATCGCCTCCTTTGCGTCGACGACGAGCCGGTGGCGCGGCGAGCGATGGCGCGCGTGCTCGGCGCGTTGCCCGGGGTCGAGGTCGACGAGGCGAGTAACCTGGCCGAGGCGCGTGACCTCCTGGCCAGCCGCAGCTATGCCGTGGTGCTGACCGACCACGCCATGCCCGGCGGCTCGGGGCTCGAGCTGCTCGAGTTCCTGGCCGAGCACCACCCCGACGTGCCGTCCATCCTGGTCACCGGGGTGACCGAGACCGAGCTGGCGCTGGCCGCCGTCAACCGCGGCCGGGTGTGGGGCCTCCTGCACAAGCCGTGGCGGCGCGAGGAGCTGGTGCTGGCCGCCAACCAGGCCATCGAGCGGTCCGAGCTGCGCAGCAAGCTGGTCGCCCAGGTGGCCGAGCTGGAGGCGGCCAACCGGCGGCTCGAGCACGTCAACGCCATGCTGGTGTCGTCGCGCGGCGAGGTCGACCGCCTGGCCAAGCTGGCCGCGACCGACGACAAGACCGGGCTGCGCAGCCACCGCTTCTTCGTCGAGCGGCTCGACGAGGAGCTGGCCCGGGCCCAGCGCTACGGCCACACCCTCACCGTCGCCCTGATCGACCTCGACGGCTTCAAGGCGGTCAACGATCGGCACGGCCACCTCGCCGGTGACCGGGTGCTGCGCGAGGTGGCCGACCTGCTCAGCGCCAGCCTGCGCCTGATGGACGTGGTGGCCCGGTTCGGCGGCGACGAGTTCGCCCTGCTGTTGCCCGACACCAACCTGGCCGGCGCCGCCATCCTCGGTGAGCGCCTGCGCGTGCTGGTCGCGGCGACCGCGCTCGGCGCGAGCGCACCCGGCGAGGTGACGCTCAGCATGGGCCTGGCCGCCGTGCCCGATCACCGGGTCGACTCGGCGGCGGCGCTGCTCGAGCTGGCCGACGCCGCGCTGTACGCGGCCAAGCAGGGCGGGCGCAACCGCTTCGTGGTCGCCGAGGCGGCGCCCACCCACTGACTACGGGGTCGTCCGGCGCACCAGCACGAACCCGCGCTTGCCGCGCCGGTGCACGCTGACCGTGTGGTCCGGCCCGGACGTGAACTCGACCAGGCCGCGGCGCAGGCTCACGGCCTCGACCGGGGTTCCCGCCGGGATGGTACCGAGCAGGTTCGGCTTGCCGCGGCGCCAGGTGAACACCAACACGTCGGTGCTGGTGTTCGATCCGCCGCTGGCCAGCCAGGTCTCCTGCGACAGCACCACCGCCACCTCGGGTCGACGATCGCCGTCGAGGTCGCCCCGGACCACCGCGCGCAGGCGGGTGATGTACGTGTCGTGCAGGCCGCCGAGCTCGCCGTACTCGTGCAGCTCGGCTCGGCCGCGGCGCAGGTCCTGGTTGACCCCACCGAAGTCGTGGTTGCACCAGTCGACCTCGTCCAGGCTGCGCGGGCGCGGCGTCGGCGTCGCCGCCTGGTTGGGCGGCGCCTCGGCGCAGGTCACGGCCGGCAGCGGCTCGGCGGCGGCGACCGAGGCCGCGACGCCGAACCACGCCAGCGCCGCGAACCTGGTGACGACGGCGGGGCGGCTCACCCCGGCAGTCTAGCGCCCCGCCCTCACTCCAGCTCGTACTTCTGGACCAGGCGGATCAGGTTGCGGCGCGACACCTCGAGCTCGGCCGCGGCCCGGGTCTTGTTGCCGCGGTGGCGGGCCAGGGCGTCACGGATCATCTGCCGCTCGAGCTGCTCGACCGCCACCGGCAGCGATGCCGGCGGCAGCGCCGGCTCGGCCCCGGCCGCGCGTGGCGCGCGGATGCGCGGCGACAGCAGCTCGGCGGCGATCTCGTCGTCGTCGCCGGCCAGCACGACCAGGCGCTCGATCTCGTTCTCCAGCTCGCGCACGTTGCCCGGCCACGGGTACGCACGCAGGTGCTCGAGGCACGACGCCGACAGGTGCTTGAGGCGTCCGCCGCCGGCGTGGCGGTGCTTGTGCAGGAAGTGGTCGACCAGGATCTGGAGGTCGTCCCGTCGCTGCCGCAGCGCCGGCATCACGACCTGGATGACGTTGATCCGGTAGAACAGATCCTCCCGGAAGCTGCCGCTGGCGACCTGCGCGCCCAGGTCCTTGTTGGTGGCGGCGATGATACGCACGTCGACGGTGCGGGTCTCGGTGTCGCCGACGCGGTTGAACGTGCCCTCCTGCAGCACGCGCAGGACCTTGACCTGCAGCGTCGGCGACATGTCGGCGATCTCGTCGAGGAAGAAGGTGCCGCCGTCGGCCAGCTCGAACAGCCCCGGCTTGTCGGCGACCGCGCCGGTGAAGGCGCCGCGCTTGTGGCCGAACATCTCGGAGTCGAGCAGCGCGTCGTTGAAGGCCGAGCAGTTGGTGACGACGAAGGCGCGGTCGCGCCGCGGCGAGTGGTTGTGGATGGCGCGCGCGACCAGCTCCTTGCCGGTGCCGTTCTCGCCGCCGATGAGGATGGTCGACTCGCTGCGGGCGACGCGATCGAGCAGCGAGTACAGCGCCTGCATGGTCGGGGCCGCGCCGATGATGGCGTCGTAGCGGTCGCGCCGGTCGGGCGAATCGGTCGCCGGCAGCTCGGCCCCGGCCAGGCCGACGATGAGGTCGCGCCACAGCGCCCGCTCGTGGTCGTCGCGCGGCCCGCGCAGCACCACGGTGCGCTCGCTCGAGCCCGGGCCGAGCGGCACCACGACGTCACCGCCCTGGGCGCGGCCGCCGAGCGCCAGCTGGTAGCCGCGCTGGGCGGCCAGGTCACGCAGCACCTCGAGGGCGTGCGGCAGGCGGGTCGGGCTGCTCACCGCGGGTCGTGCTCCGAGGCCGCGCTCATGGCCCTAGTGTGACAAGCCGGCACGACCTTGACAACCTGGCGCGCTCGCGTCGCAACCACGCGAGATGGTGTGGCTCTGGTGGGTGCCAGGGTGTGCCGGGCTGGTCCGGCCCAGGCCGTGGCACGCTTACCGGCGTGCGGGTGGTCTGGGCCCTGGTGCTGGTGGCGACGGTGATCGCCGTGGCCGCGGCCTGCGTCGCGGTGGGCCCGGACCACCTCGAGCTGTCGGGCATCGGTCTGCTGATCGCCGGCCCGGCCGGGGCCGTCGGGCTGGTGGCCATCGACGGACTCCGCCGGCGCTGGAGCCGGGGCCTGGCCGCGGTCGGGGTGCTGGCCGCCGGCGTGGTCGTCGTCGTCGCCGGCCTTCTGCACGCCGCCATCGGCGTCGGCCAGGGCGTGGGCACGCTGCTGGCGGTGGCGGCCCGCTCGCCCGTCGACCCCACACCGCAGCCGGCGCTCGAGCTGTCGATCCTGGCCGGGCTGGTCGCGGCCGCCGGCTGCCTGCTGGCGCTGGTGGCCGGTCCGCCGCGGCCGCTGGCGCGGGCCGAGGTCGACGAGCTGCCGGCGTCGAGCCGGGTATAGTCGAGGCCATGCTGGCGCTGCGCCCGGGCTGTGAGTGTTGCGACCGCGATCTTCCGCCCGATTCGACCGAGGCGCGGATCTGCTCGTTCGAGTGTACGTTCTGCGCGGCCTGCGCCGACGGCGTGCTGGCTGGCACCTGCCCTAACTGCGGCGGCGAGCTGGTGGCGCGCCCGCGCCGGCCGGCCGATCGCCTGGGTGCCCATCCGGCGTCGGCGACGCGGGTGGTGCGGCCCGGTGGGTGTACGGCCGGCGCCGCCTGATCGCGCTCAGCCGGCGCCGGCGGCGAGCGCGGCCCGCAGCACCGCGGTCGCCGCGGCGTCGTAGCCGACCAGCACGACCCGGCGCGGCCACGGCGCCGCCGCCAGCGCCGCGCCGATCTCGGCGACGGCGATCTGCGCGGCCTGCGCCGCCGGGTAACCGTAGATGCCGGTCGAGATGGCCGGGAAGGCGACGCTGTCGAGCTCGTGGTCCCGGACCAGCGCCAGCGCGCGGCGGTAACACGAGGCCAGCAAGGCGGCCTCGCCCAGGCCACCGCCGTTCCACTTCGGCCCGACGGTGTGGATGATGTGGCGGGCCGGCAGCCGGAAGCCGGCGGTCAGGCGCGCGTCCCCGACCTTGCAGCCACCGAGCAGCCGGCAGGCGTGGACCAGCTCGGGCCCGGCCGCGCGGTGGATCGCGCCGTCGACCCCGCCGCCGCCGAGCAGGCTGGTGTTGGCCGCGTTGACGATGGCGTCGACCGCGAGCGTGGTGATGTCGCCCTGCCAGACCTCGACGCGCTCCATGGTGTCCTGTGTACACGAAGGCCGGCGCGTGCACAAGCCTGGCCGTTGGTCGGCGCGGGTTGGATCGACGATCAGGTCCACGTACAGTGCCGGCGATGAAGACCTCGATCTCGACGCTGGTGCTGCTGGGGCTGGTGGCGACCGGATGCAACAGCAAGCCGTCGGCCGGCCCCGGCCCCGGCGCCGGCAGCGGCAGCACGGCCGGTGTTGCCCCGGCCGCCGGTAGCGGTGGCGGCGGCGCTGCGGGTGGCAGCAGCGGCAGCGCGGCGCTCGAAGCGCTCGGCCTGCAGGCCAACCCGGCGCCGGTCGATCCGACGCTGATGGACGCGGTCATCGCCGACGTCATGGACTTCACGCTGAGGATGGTGCCGGTGCTGCATGGCTTCGACGGCGACTGCGGCAAGCAGGCCGAGCGCCTGCTCACGCTCGAGCCCCTGGTGCAGCGCATCTGGACCCAGTCGGCGGCCATCGCCGAGGCCAGCGCCACCGGCGTGTCACAGATGCAGCGGCGCATCCGCGAGCAGAGCACGAGCATGGTGCCGCGCATCGACGCCGAGCTGGCCCGGCTGCACACCACGCGCGAGCAGATCAACGAGCAGGAGAAGAAGTTCGGCGCGGCGTGTGCGAACGACCCCCGCGTGCAAGACGCGCAGGAGCGCATTCGCCTGTTCAAGAAGCGACCGGCGGGCAGCGGCGCGGCGGCGGGCAGCGGCGCGGCGGCGGGCAGCGCGACCAGCCTCGACACCCGGCGTTGATCAGTCCGGCAGGTCGACCGCCCAGCGCAGCGCGCGCCGGGTGTCGAGCCAGGCTTGCTCGTCGACCGCGAGCTGCGGCACCTCGATCGTCACCACCTCGAGGCCGCGGTCGACCCCGTACTTCGAGCCGAACGACCCCGGCGTGGGGTAGCCGAGGTCGCCGGTGGCCGGGTACCCCTCGGCGCGCGCCGCCATCTCCTCGGCCAGGGCCCGCCCGCGCCCGTCCCAGTTGAAGCAGCGGAACGTGGCGTGCACGGCGATGAGCCGCTCGGCCCGGCTGTCGTCGATGAGGCGGACCAGGGCCTGCACCTCGGGCTCGCTCTCCGGGCTGGGGCCGGGGCTGTAGCCACCCTTGTGCTCCGAGGTCCAGTTGCCCGCCGCGAACGATCGATTGAGGTCGATGTCGCGCGCGTTGTTCTTGCTGCCGGCCATCACGCCGTCGACGTTGAGGCACGGCACGATCCAGGTGTCACGCCCGGGCGGGTGCTCGATCAGCTCCTCGGCCAGGCGCTCGAGCACCAGCACGGTGGCCGGCTCGTCGCCGTGGATCGCGCCGAACAACACCGCCGGCGGGCGCGGCCGGGCGTAGCTGGCGGCCGGAAAGAACACCGCCTCGATCGGCCGGCCCAGCACGGTGTGGCCGAGCACCAGCGCGCCCCGCTCGCGCGGCTCGCCCACCGCTACTCGAGCTTCTTGCCGAGCACGGCGGCCAGGCCGTAACCGAGCAGGGCGATGGCGGCCACCCCCGGGACCCAGGCCATCACCGACTGGTATGGCGCGGCCTTGATCACGTCGGGGAAGCCGCGGCCGCCGACCAGCGCCAGCACGTGGCCGACCACGCCGAACAGGATGAAGGCCCAGGCGAACACCTTGGCGCCCGCGCTCGACGGCGCCGGCAGCCACACCAGCAGCGACAGCACCGCGAGCAGGAACAGCGCGACGGCCGGGATGGTGCGCTCGGCGCCGTTGTCACCCAGGGCCTTGAACAGGTTGACGATGGGCACGCCGCCGTCGACGGGGATGACGTACAGGGCGATGATCGCGCCAGCGCCGACGGTGGTGAGCACGCGGCCCAGGCCCGACTCGCGGTACTCGTGCCGGAGCAGCAGGCCGGGCACCAGCGCGACCGGGGCCAGCAGCATGACGAGCGCTTGCCACGGCGGCATGGCGCCACCGACGACGATCGGCACCGCGATCAGCGCCGCGCCGAGGACGGCGGCGAACAGGCCACGCGCCGCCCCGGCCAGGGGGATGAGGCCGAGCACCAGCGCCAGCACGCCGACGCCGACGATGCGGATGGGCTCGAGCTTGAGCTTGCCCGGCGCGTCGGCCAGCGCGTTCCACCAGAACGTCATCTTCGGCTCGGTCGTCAGCGGGGTGGCGAAGGCACCGAGCAGCAGGATGCCGAACACCAGCATGACCAGGCCGAGGCCCTCGTTGAACGGCTCGACCGGATGGGCGGCGCGGCCGGCGCTCTGCGACGCCAGGTACGGCGGCGGCGCCATGCCGGGGCCGGGGCCCATGCTGGGGCCCATGCCGGGGCCATGCGGGAACTGCGGCTGGCTCGGCGCCGGGTAGGACGGGGGATAGCCGCCCTGGCCCGGCGGTGGTCCATACGGCGACGGCGCGGACGGCGCCGGTGGGAAGTTCGGCTGGCTGGCGTACCCACCCGGGCCACCCTGCGCCAGCTGGGTCGCGTAGCCGGGGCTGGGCGCGCCCATCGGCGGCGGGTTCGAGCCAGGCGGCGGGCCGTAGCCGCCCTGACCGCCCGGGTGGCTGGCGGCGGCCTGGGGCATCGGCGCGGGCATCGGCATCGGCGCCGGCGCGCCCGGGCCCATCGGCGCCGGTGCTCCAGGCCCGTTCTGCAGGAACATCGTCGGCGCGTTGGCGGCGGCCGGCGGCGGCGCGGCTGGCGGTGGTCCGCCCATCGGCGGCGCCGCGGGCGGAGGCCCCCCCATCGGCGGCGGCGCCGACGACGGCTGGGTCCGGGCCGAGGCCTGCTGCTGCATCTGCTTGATGACGTCGCTGGCCTGGTAGCCCATCACCGTCTTGGCCTGGCCAGGGGCGGGCGCCGGCGCCTGCTGCTTGGCGCCGCAGAACACACAGTGCTGCGCGGAGTCAGGGAGGTCCTTGCTGCAGCTGGCGCACTTCTTCACGGTGTTTCCCCCAAGCGGCGCAGCGATCGCGAGACCGAGCACACGCGGCGGCAGTATAGGGCCGTTCCGGCGCGGCCCGCAATCGACGGCGGCAGGCGTGCGCGGCCTCGGTGGCCTGGCGTACGCTCGGGCCATGCCGACGCTGGGAGAGGTCCGCGACACCGCGGCGCGCCTGTTTTCGCAGGGCAACCCGCTGGCCGCGCTGCGCCTGTACGACGCCGCGCTGGTGGCCGCGCCGCTCGACCTCGACAGCCGCATCCGCGTCGCCGACTGCCTGACCGCGCTCGCTCAGCCAGCCGCTGCGGCCGCCGTGTACCAGCGCGCCGCCTGGTACGCGATCAAGAGCGGCCACCCGCTGCCGGCCATCGTGTGCGCCCGGCTGCTGGCCGCGCACGGCGCCGCCGCCGACGAGCTGGTGGCCGGGCTCATCAGCTACTACGGGCCCGGCTCGGACCGCCTCGGCAAGGTCGGCGCCCGCGTCGCCCCGCCGCCGTCGACGATCGAGGTCGCCGTGCCCGACCTGCGGACCGAGCCGCCGGCCGGGCTGCTCGAGCGTATCGCCCACCGCGCCGCCACCGCCACCGACGACTTTCGCGACTACCCCGAGGCGCTGCACGCCATCCCGCTGCTGTCGAGCCTGACCGAGGCCGCGTTCCGCCGGCTCCTGGCCGCCATCGTCATCCGCCGCCTGCCGCCGGGGGACCTGGCCATCCGCCAGGGCGAGGCCGGCACCGCCTTCTACCTGGTCGCCAGCGGCGAGCTGCGGGTGGTCGCCCGCGACGGCCTGGGCCGGGCCACCGAGCTGGCGCGGCTGGGTGAGAACGCGGTGTTCGGCGAGATGGCGCTGTTGTCGGCGCAGCCGCGCCTGGCCTCGGTCGAGGCGGTGACCGAGGCCGACCTGCTCGAGGTCGGGCGCGCCGCGCTGGCCGGCCTGGCCGACGAGCTGCCGGCGGTGGCCGAGGCGCTGCACGCCTTCACCCGCGAGCGCCTGCTGGCCAACCTGATGGCGACCAACCCGCTGTTCCGGCCGTTCACGCGGGTCCAGCAGCGCGACCTCCTGCGCCGCTTCACCAGCCACGACGTCGTCGCCGGCACGGTCATCATCCGCGAGGGCGAGGAGGGCCGCGGCCTGTTCGTGGTGCTGGCCGGCGAGCTCGAGGTCGGCGCCCGCGGCGTGCCGCTCGGCACCCTGCGCGCCGGCGAGGTGTTCGGCGAGATGTCGCTCCTGCGCGGCGCCCCGACCGCGGCCACCGTGTCCGCGATCGGCTCGGGCACCGTCTTGTTCCTGGCCCGCGAGTACGTCGCTCGCCTGGTCGCCGTCGCGCCCGAGCTGCGGGCCTACCTCGAGGCCCTGGCCGACGACCGCGAGGTCGACAACCAGCTCACGCTCGGCGAGGACCCGGCCGCCGCCGACGAGCGGGTGCTGGTGTAGCGGCTCAGGTCCACAGCATCGACGCCCCATAGGGCTCGAGGGCATGGTCGTGGCTGACGAGGGTGCAGCCTTCCATCAGCGCCTGCGCCACCAGCATCCGGTCGAACGGATCGGCGTGGTGCCGCGGCAAGGCGCCGGCCGTCGCCGCGTGTTCGAACGCGATCGGCAGCCGCTCGAAGCCGGAGGCGTCGACTCCATGGCTGAAGCTCTCGGGCAACGTGAGGCGGCCCAGCGCGATCTTGATGGCGGCCTCCCAGGCCGACGCCGCGCTGACGAACACCAGGTCGGCGCCGGCGATCGCGGAACGCGCTTCGGTGGTGAGTCGGGGATCGTTGCCCCGCCACCACAGGAAGACGTGGGTATCGAGCAGGAGCAGGCTCACGATCCGCCAAAGGCGGCCAGCAGCTCGGCCGGCAGGGGAGCGTCGAAGTCGTCGCGGATCAACATGCGACCCTCCCACCCGCCCGGTTGGCGTGGGGTCGTGCGCTCGGGCAAGGCGACCAGCCTGGCCAGTGGGACCCCGTTCTTGGCGATGATGATGTCCTCGCCCGCAGCCGCACGATCGACGAGCTGCGACAGGTTCGTCTTGGCGTCGTAGAGGTTGAAGGTCACCGGCGGCATCCATCGAGCGTAGGGGCACCGCATCGATTGGTCAAGGTTGACCAGGTCTGACACGACCACGTCGCCGACCAGGTCAACGTCAACGCACCGTCGGGTTCGTGACCCACACGTCATGCGATACGAGGGCGCCCCTGTGCGGGGGAAGTCAGGGCTCCGGGGGCTGCGGCCGGTGCCGATGTAGGTGCAACGGCTGCCTGCCAACCTACACGAGCGCTTTCCCCGGTCGGATCTATACTTATCCCCATGGACGACGAAGCACACGACGCGCCGCCGGCGGCTGACCGCCGCAGCGTGACCTCCCGCCTGCTGCTGCTGGGCATCGTGCTGGTGCTGGTGGTGCTGTGGTGGGCCATGCGCCCGCGGCAGGACGCCGCCTGGGCCGGTGATCCGTCGATGGAGGGCGCCGACGTCGACGACATCATCGTCGACCTGCGCGACGACGCCAGCCCGGCGCTGGTGGCGGCCATCGAGCGCGAGACCGGGCTCGACCTGGTGCTCATCTCCGACCAGGCCGACGACGAGCAGGTCTACCGCGCCCACGTCGACCCGGCCCGGCGCGACGCCGTGCTGGCCGCGCTGTCGCGCCGCGCCGGCGTCGAGATCGCCGAGCCCGACGCGACCTACCAGCTGAGCGACCCGACTGCGTTTGCGGCCGAGGCGGTCGGCCCGCACACGCCGGGCTTCCCCAACGACCCGCTGTACAAGCACCAGTGGCACATGCAGCAGATCAAGATGCCGGCGGCGTGGAAGCTGGCCGACGGCGGCGGCATCACCGTCGCCGTGCTCGACACCGGCGTCGGCTACGAGGACTTCGCCAACTTCCACCTGCTGCCCGACCTGGCCGGCATCAGCTTCGTCGACGGCTACGACTTCGTCGACAACGACGCTCACGCCAACGACGACCACGGCCACGGCTCGCACGTGACCGGCACCATCGCCCAGGTCACCAACAACGGCGTCGGCGTGACTGGCATCGCCCGCAACGTGAAGATCATGCCGCTCAAGGTCCTGTCGGGCAGCGGCTCGGGCTCGGTCGCCGGCATCGCCGACGCCATCCGCTACGCCGCCGACCACGGCGCCAAGGTCATCAACATGAGCCTGGGTGGCCCGTTCCCGTCGCGCGTGCTCAAGAAGGCCGTGCAGTACGCCCACGACAAGGGCGTCGTCGTGGTGTGCGCCGCCGGCAACGACGGCAAGGGCAAGGTCGGTTACCCGGCCGGTTACCCGGGCGCGTTCGCGGTGGCGGCGACCCAGTTCGACGAGACGACCACGTTCTACTCGAACTGGGGCAAGGACGTCGACATCGCCGCGCCCGGCGGCAACACCCGCGTCGACCAGAACGGCGACGGCATGCCCGACGGCGTGCTGCAGAACACCATCGCCATCGGCGACCCGACCCAGGACGACTACTTCGGCTACATGGGCACGTCGATGGCCGCCCCGCACGTGGCCGGCGTGGCCGCGCTGGTGGTGGGCGAGGGCGTGACCGACCCGAAGATGGTCGAGCAGATCCTGAGCGAGACGGCGCGCCAGCCGGCGACCGGCCGGTACGAGCGCGATCGCTACGGCGCCGGCATCATCGACGCCGAGGCCGCCGTGCTGCGGGCTCGATCGTCGGCCGGCGGCTGGTCGCTCCTGCTCGGCGTGCTCCTGGCCGGCGCCGTCGCCAGCAGCGCGCGCCGGCGCGGCCTGGCGGTGGCCCTGCGCGGCGTGAGCGCGGCCGGCTACCTCGGCGGCGTGCTGCTCGGCGCGTCCGGCCTGTTCTTCCTGCCGTACCTGGCGCCCGAGGCGGCGTCGTGGCCGGTGGTCGAGACCCTGACCCGCGGCCTGCCGTCGTGGGACCTGGCGCTCGGCCCGCTGGCCCACGGCCACGCCCTGTTCTTCTCGGCGCTCATCCCGCTCGGCCTGCTGGCCCTCGGTTACGGCGTGCCGCGGGCCCGGCCGGCGCTGGCCGGCGTGGCCGTCGGTGTGGCCGCCCACCTCCTGTTCCACCTGGTGGTGCCGATGGCGCCGCTGCGCTACGTGCCGTCGATGTTCGGCCTGGGCGCGATCTGGCTCGCGGTCAACTCGTTGATCTGCCTCGTGCTGGCCAACCTGGCTCTGCGCAAGTAGATCGCCGGGCCCTCATGATCCCGGCCGGGCGGCCGATGGATCGTCACGATGCATCGCGCACTCATCGTGGACGATTCACCGGTCATGCGGGCGCACATGCGCACCCTCCTGGCCAAGGCGGGGTGTCAGGTCGTTGGCGAGGCCGCCAACGGTGACGAGGCGCTCACCATGTACGAGCAGGTCCGACCCGACCTGATGACGCTCGACATCGTGATGCCGGGCAAGGACGGGGTGGCCGTCGCCACCGAGATCATGGCCCGGCACCCCGGCGCGACGATCATCATGTGCACGTCGATGACCTCGCGCGACAAGATCCTGGCCTGCCAGCGCGCCGGGGTGAAGCACTACCTGCTCAAGCCGGTGCAGGAGGAGCGTGCGCTGGCCGTGCTGCAGGCCGTGCTCGGCAAGGTGCGCGCCACGCCGCCGCCCATCCCGGTCGCCGCCCTGCGGGGGGTGCCGTGAGCGGCGCCGCCCCGACCACGCGAACCGCGGTCGCCTGCCCGAGCTGCACCCGCGGCAACGACAGCCGCCGCCGCTACTGCGGCAGCTGCGGCTGCAACCTCGAGCCGGTGTGCCGCGCCTGCGGCTTCGGCAACGAGCCGGCCGATCGCTTCTGTGGTGGGTGTGGGCAGCACCTGTTCGCCATGGTGATCGTCGGGCTGGACACCGCCCCGGTCGCCCCGCCGCCCGCCGCGATCGGCTCACCCATCGAGGCCATGCTCGCGAGCAAGCAGGCGGCCGAGCAAGCCCGCCGCGCGACCGAGGTGATGAACGCGCAGAGCGGGATCGTCCCGTCGGCGCCCACCGCGCCGTCCACGGCCGCGCCCGCCGCGCCCCGCCCGCCGACGCCGCCGGCCAAGCCGGTCAAGCCGCCGGCGACCCTGCGCGACCCGGCCAAGTCGGCCGCCGCGCCGGCGCCGTCTGCGCCCGCGTCCGCGCCCACGCCCGCCGCCGCCGCCGCTGCCGCGTCCGCACCCAAGGCCGGGCTGGCCCGTGGCAGCGTGCCGGGCCTCAAGGCCGTCGGCGCCAACTCCCTCAGCGAGCGCGAGTTCGCCGACCTCATGACCACCGTCAACGCCAAGCCGCCGACGACCAACCTGCCCGAGGGCGCGATCACCCAGGACGACCTCGACCGCCTGTTCGGGGGCGGCTCGTGAAGGTCGCCACCGCGCCCAGCGCCGGCCCGGCCACACCGCCGCCGGCGGGGCGGACCAGCGGCGTCCACACCGCGCTCAGC
Organism: Kofleriaceae bacterium; assembly: GCA_018058095.1. Classification (GTDB taxonomy): domain Bacteria; phylum Myxococcota_A; class Polyangia; order Haliangiales; family Haliangiaceae; genus JABFXX01. The sequence goes on along the minus strand of JAGPCO010000012.1, from coordinate 19,281 downwards.
CGCGGCGCCATGGCCATCGAGGCCCTGCGCGCCCGCCGCGCCGGTGGGCAGATGGCGGCCGGCTTCGCCAGCCCCGAGGAGGCGGTCGAGGCCATCGCCCAGCAGTTCCGGCTGCCGCGGGTCGAGCTCGACGGCCTCGAGCTGTCGCTCGAGCTGGCCGCGCTCATCCCCAAGGCGTTCGCCGACAAGCACCGCGTGGTGCCGGTGTTCACCAGCGGGCAGGAGCTGTCGGTCGCGACGTACGACCCGACCCAGCTCGAGGTGTTCGACTGGCTCGGGCGCGAGCTGCGCCGCACCATCAACGTGATGATCGCGTCGCCGGCCGAGATCGATCGGGCCTACCGCCGGCTGTACGAGCCGCGCACCGCGCCCGAGCTCGACGGCAGCGAGAGCTTGACCCAGGAGGCGCTGGCCGAGGCCAGCCAGTTCGTCAACGGTGTGCTGGCACGGGCGCTCGAGGCCGGGGCCAGCGACATCCACGTCGAGGCGAGCGAGGCCGAGACCATCGTCCGCTACCGGGTCGACGGCATGCTCCGGCGCGCGGCGACGTGCTCGGCCGACCTGCACCCGGCCATCACCTCGCGCCTCAAGGTGCTGGCCAACCTCGACATCTCGACCCGGCACGTGCCGCAGGACGGCCGCATCAAGGTCGCGACCGGGCAGGGCGACCTCGACCTGCGCGTGTCGGTGCTGCCGACCTACTGGGGCGAGAAGGTCGTGTGCCGCATCCTCGACAACCGCAAGGCGGCGCTCCCGCTCGACGCGCTCGGCTTCGAGCCCGAGCAGCGCACCGCGTTCGAGCGGATGATCCGCAACCCGTACGGCCTCATCCTGGTGACCGGCCCGACCGGGAGCGGCAAGAGCACGACGCTGTACTCCGCGCTCAACGCGGTGCGCAGCCCCGAGCTCAACATCGTCACCGTCGAGGACCCCATCGAGTACCAGCTGGCCGGGATCAACCAGGTCGGCATCAACGTCAAGCGCGGGCTCACCTTCGCCAACGCGCTGCGCTCGATCCTGCGCCAGGACCCCGACGTGATCCTGGTCGGCGAGGTGCGCGACCGCGAGACCGGGGTCATCGCCGCCGAGGCCGCGCTGACCGGCCACCTGGTGATGACCTCGCTCCACACCAACGACGCCGCCAGCGCGATCCTCCGCCTGACCGAGCTCGGCATCGAGCCGCACCTGGTGGCGCCGTCGCTGCTCGGCGTGGTCGCCCAGCGGCTGATGCGCAAGGTGTGCACCGCGTGTGCGGTGCCGCACGTCCCCGACGAGGTCGAGCTGGAGGCGCTCGGCCTGCCCGAGCTGCCGCACGGCTGCGAGCCGGCGCGTGGGCGCGGCTGCGCCGCATGTGGTCGCACCGGTTTCTCAGGACGCGTCGCCATCCGCGAGCTGCTCGAGGTCGACGACCGCCTGCGCGTCATCATCGCCGGCGGCGCCACCGCCGACGAGATCCGCGCCCACGTCGGCGCCAGCGGGTTCCGCTCGATGCGCTTCCAGGCGCTGCGCTACTACCTGGCCGGGGTCACCACCGCGCGCGAGGTGCTGCGCGTGGTGCGGAGCTGACATGGCCGGCCACGGTCGCGCCGCGGCGACGCCGACTCCGCCGCCGGGCGCCGGCACCAGCCTCGAGCTGGTCGGCCAGGTCATCGAGGTGATGGCCCGGGTGCTGCGCCACTACCTGCCGGACGGCGAGGCCGGGCCGGTCGTCGCCGATGCCGACGGCACGCCGAACATCTCCGTCAGCATCGCCACCAGCGGCGGCCAGATCGACGTCGTGACCTGGGTCTTCTCGCCCTCGCTGGCCCGGGCCGTGACCGCGGCCATGGCCCGCGGCGCGGGGCTGACCGACTGCGCGCCGGTCGACGCCGCGTGCGAGCTGGCCAACGTCATGCTCGGCAACGCGGCCCAGGTGCTGGAGGCGGCTGGCCTGGCCCTCGAGCTGGCGCCGCCGGTGGTGGCCGCGGTCGAGTGCCCGGACGACGCCAGCGAGTTCACGGTGGCCACGCCGCACGGGCGGATGCGGGTGTTCATCCAGCCCGGCGGCGCGATCTCATGAGCTCGGCCGTCGGGTCGCAGCTGCGCGACGCGGACGCCTGGGATCCGTCCCGGCTGACCGGCCTGCCCTCGACGTCGGCGGCGGCGGCGCTGGCCGGCGCCTACCCCGGGGCCGTGCTGGTGGTCGACGCCGAGGGCGTCGTGCTGGCGGCCGAGGCCGGCTGGCGCAGCCCGCTCGAGCTGGCCGACGTCGTCGGCCGCGCCGCGTTCGTCGCGCTCGGCCTGTCGTCGTCGGCGATGGAGGTCGGCGCCCTGCAGCTCACCCTGGCCATGGCCTGCGGCAACGACGCCGCCGACTTCGGCCTGGCGGCCGGCGTGGCGCCGACGCTGATCGAGCGGCCGGGCCAGCCGGGGCTGGTGCTCGAGGTCGGGCCGTGGCCCCGGACCGGCACCGTCGCCGGGGTCGTGCTGTTCGTGCTGGCCGGCGCCGCCCCGGACGAGGCCGAGGCCGTCCCGGTCGCGGCCTCGTCCGAGGTCGACCCCGAGGAGCTGCAGCGCTTCGCCATCGACGCCGCCGGGCTGCTCGACACCTGCGACGAGGCCCTGCTCGAGCTGGCCGAGCAACCCGAGGCGCGCCCGCCGCTGCACCGCATGTTTCGCGCGCTGCACACCCTCAAGGCCAACGCGCGCGGCCTGCACCGGCGCGAGCTGGCCGACCTGGCCCACGCCAGCGAGGAGCTCCTCGACGGCTGGCGCGCCTGCCGCGAGCCGGTCTCCGACGAGGCGGTGATCGACCTGCGCGCGCGTATGACCAGCCTGCGGGCGATGGTCCGCCTGTGCGCCCGCCGCGACGGTCAGCGCGACATGATGCACGCCTTCGACGACCTGGCCCGGTACCTGCTGGCCGGCGTGCCCGACCAGGGCACCCTGGCCGCGGTCGCGCGCCACCACGGCCTGTTCGCGCTGGCCGGGCTGGTCGCCGCCGCCGACCCGCGGGAATGGGCCAGCGTGGTCGGCCAGGTCCTGCCGGTCTACCGCGCCCTGTACAACGAGCTGCAGGTGTCGGACGCCGGCCCGGCGATGCTGGCCGAGCTGATCCGGCCCCAGCTCGGGCCCGACGAGCACGGCCCGAGCCGGCTGGCCGCGGCCAGCATCGACGTCGTCGCCATCGCCCGCCTGGTCGAGGTCGCCGCCTCGCCCGGCGGGGCCGGCCTGCGTGGCCTGGTCGACGAGGTCGACGATCCCAGCCACCTCAGCACCGCCCTGCGCGACCTGGCGGCGATGTTCGCGCCGTGTCCCGAGGACGAGGCGGTCGACGAGGCCGAGGTGTCGCGCCGCGAGGTCCAGCGCGCCACCGCGGTGGTGGTGGCGACCGCGGCCGGGACGTCCGGGCTGTCGTCGCCCATGGCCGCCGCCGTCGACGGCCTGGCCGCGGTCGTCGGCCAGCTGACCTGGGTCCCGGTGACGGACCTCGGGCGCCGGGCCAGCCGCATCGCCACCACCGTGGCGGCGGAGCTGGGCAAGACGGTCGAGGTCGGCCTCCACCTCGCCGCGACCCGGGTCCCGTCCGACGTCCACCGCGCCCTGGGCGACATCCTGGTCCACGCCGTGCGCAACGCGCTCGACCACGGCATCGAGGAGTCGGACGTCCGGGTCCTCGCCGGCAAGCCGGTGCACGGCCAGCTGTCGATCACCATCCGCAGCGAGGTCGATCACGGCGCCATCGTGTGCGAGGTGCGCGACGACGGGGCCGGGATCGATCCCGATCGGGTGCGCGCGCGTGCGGTCGCGCGCGGCCTCATCGACGCCGACGTCGCGGCCGGGCTGGCGCACGACGCGGTGCTCGAGATCCTGTTCCACCCCGGCTTCTCGACCGCCGAGGCGGTGACCGCGGTGTCGGGTCGCGGCGTCGGCATGGACGTCATCCGCGCGCTGGCCGAGGACCTGGGTGGGCAGGCCGAGCTGCGATCGCGCCAGGGCGAGGGCACCACCCTGCGCGTCGTGTTGCCGACCGCTCGGCGCTGAGCCAGCCGTGGGTTGCGCACGCGGCCGTCGCCGGGGCGTCAAGCGACCCGAGCGATCGGACGCGGGGGCACGGGCACGGGCACAGGCCGACAAGCCCACGCCGTGCACCTGGTGGCGCACTCGGTCGTCAGCGCCGGGTCGGGCCAGCCGGCGGCGTCAGCCTGGGGCTGGTCGCGGGCGCCGGCGCGGCCGGGCGCGTCACCGCAGCGGCGCTGGCGCCGGCCGCCACCGTCGCCGAGGTGGCGGTGGTCGCCGCCCGGGTCGTGGCCTGGGAGTCGACCGCCCGCATGTGGTCGATGGCGTCGCGCGCGGTCGCCCGCCACTCGCGCTCGAGCCCCGGGTTCCACTCCGGGTCGTGCTCGCGCATCGTGCCGATCAGCGCCTCGGTCCAGTGCCGGTACATGTCCGGCGTGATCTTCATGCCGGTCGAGCCGTGGGTCCGGCCCAGCCGGTTGAGGGTGGCGACCCCGGCGGCGCTGCCGCGCCGGAACAGCACGATCATCATGAGGCCGTGCTTGAGCAGGTCCTTCTGCTTGCCCATGTCGGTCCGCTCGAACATCTTGCCGATCGACGGATCGCTGCGCAGGAACCGCTCGTAGAAGCGATCGAGGAAGGTCGGCTTGCCGGTGCAGCGGCGAAAGCTGGCGTCGATGAGGTCGACCGCGGACGACGGCTCGGATGGGGCAGGGGGCTTGGCCATGCTCGACGGTTCGACCGTGCCCGCCGCTGGTTCAGTCCGCAGGATCTGCAAGGCGGCGCCGCCGGCGGCGCGAGATCTGCGCCCGACGGGATGGGGCGCCCGTCCTCAGCGCAGCGCGACGACGCAGGTCGCGCCCTGACCGGGCTGCTCGTACACGCCGACCTCGTACCCGAGCACGTGCGGCTGGGCCAGCACCGCCGCCGCGGCCGCCGCCACGTGGTCGGCGACGTGGGCCGCCAGCGGCTCGACGGCGATGTTGTCGAGCGGCAGGCGCAGCACGTCGCCGGCTGGCAGGACGTAGCGCTCGCCGCACAGGCGAAACTCGACCTCGTGGCCGTCGTCGCGCACCAGCTCGAAGTGCGGGTTGCGGTCGGCCAGGAGGACCCGCTCCTTCCACGCCGTGCACAGCGCGGCCAGCACGTCCTTGAGGTCGGAGAACGGGACCATCGCCGCGAACGAGACGTCGCGTAGCTCGAGCGCCAGGGTGAGCTGGTAGTTGTGCCCGTGCAGGCGCTCCTTGCTGCCGTCGGGGAACACCGTCATGTGCGCGCACGAGAACTTGTACTGCTCGCGCGCGACCACCAGGCGGTAGCGGCGGTCCGGGCGCGGCGGGAGCGGGCTCGTCGACATGCGCTGGCTATAACATGCGGCCTGGCGCGGCCTGGCGCGGCCTGGCGCGGCCTGGCGCGGCCTGGCGCGGCCTGGCCTCGGTCGCCCGCCGCGCCGCTACAGCACGCGGCGCGGCGACACCACGGCGTTGGCGATGAGCAGGCCACCGACGATGGCGGTGGCGGCGACGAACATGGCGAACACCGTCTCCACCCCCGACACCGTGTCGTGCGCGAGCAGGCTGGTCATGCCACGGAAGCCCATGCTGCCCGGTACCAGCAGCAGCGCCGCCGGGGTGAGCACGACCTGGGCCGGGCGGTCGAGCACGCGGGCGTACACGTTGGCCAGGCAGCCGAGCGCGAAGCCGCCCAGCATGACGCCGAGCTGGCCGTCGAGCCAGGCCACGCCGACCCGCGCCCCGACGTAGCCGGCCACGCTGGCGGCGACGATCCAGCCGGCGGCGCGTCGCTCGGCGCGGACGACGATGGTGACCGCCAGCGCCGCCGCCGCCAGCGCGACCCAGTGCGACCACGCCGGCAGGGGCGTCGGCGCCACCGCCAGCGGCACGGTCAGCAGGCGGCGCGCCAGCTCCTCGCCCAGGGCGACGCCGACCGCCAGCTCGAGCAGGACGATGATTGCCGACATCAGGCGAGCGGTGCCGGAGATGAGGTTGCGGGTGGCCAGCTCGGTGATGGCCACCGTCAGCGACATGCCGGGCAAGAGGACGATGAGCGCCGCGACCGTGACCAGCGACGAGGTCAGCGGGTAGATCGCCGCCGCCGCGTTGGCGGCGAAGGCGGCCACGGCGGCGCCGACCAGCTCGAACACCCGGGCCTGGGTGGTCGAGCGCCGCATGACCAGGGCCAGCGCCCCGAGCAGGAGGCCGATGCTGGCGGCGGCGGCGACGTCGGCCAGGGCGCCGCCGAAGAACACGGCGATCGCGCCGGCGCTGACGGCGTGGGTCAACGTGCTGACCACGCGGCCGTACAGCGGCGGCGCGTCGAGGATGGCCTGCAGCTGGCGCGAGCCCTCCTCGATCGGCAGCTGGTGGGCGACGACCGCGCCGGCCAGGGCGTCGACCTTGGCCAGCTTGCCGAGGTCGAGCTCGCCGGTGTCGACCCGCATCATGCGGGTGCGCAGCTCGGCCGGCTCGCCGAAGCTGAGGATGAGGGTCGTCGGTGTCGAGAAGATCTCGGCGCGCAGGCCGAGCTTGCCGCACACCACGGTCATCGCTTCCTCCAGCCGGTGGGCCGGGGTGCCGTACCGGTGCAGGGCCCGGCCCAGCGCCAGCACGAAGTCGATCGCCGCGTGCTCGTCGGGCGGCGGCGCGGCGGGGCGGGCGGACTCCATGCCGGGGCATGGTACTCCGCGCCGGTGGCGGTGCACGTCCCCGGCCGCCGGCCGTCGCGGTAGGCTGGCGCGCATGGCCTCGATGACGTGGATCTCCTGCGTCGCCGCGCTCGCCGGCGCGGCGGCGTGTCGTGACGACCGCGCGGCGGCGCCGGCCCGCGCCGTGCCTCCGGGGCCGGCCGGGCCGCCCGCCAGCAACGCCGTCGCCACCGCCGAGCTCGCCGCCGGCACCTGGGCCAGCAAGGGCTGCACCCCCGCCGCCGTCGCCGGGCAACGCGTCGGCCGCGCCACCGTCGAGCTGCGCGGCGATGGCGTCGACGTCTCGGCCGAGGTGCCGGCCCTGTGCGGTGGGCTGCACGAGAAGGCCACCAACCGGTTCGCGGTCGGCGACGGCACGCTGGTGCGGGCCTGCCTGCCCGACGGCTCGATCCTGCAGATCTCCGCCGACGTCGCGCTGAGCGGGCCGGTCGGCACCACCTACCGCTACGAGAACTACCGCGCGGTCGGGCCGCTCATCGAGCTGTACCGGGCCGGCGTCGGCACCTACAACCAGCGCGACGACGGCCCGGTCCGCCCGGGCGAGACGGTCATCGACGACCCGGCCTTGACCCTCGGCGCCGGGCTCGCCGACGCCACGCTGCGGGTGTCGCTGCAGTGGCCGGGCCACAAGCCGGTCGGGCCGCGCCGCATCGTCAACGCCCGGGCGACGTGGGCCTGCCCGCTGCCGTGATCGCCGGCGCCGGTCAGAACTCCGCCGCTGCGATCCGGTAGATCGCGCCTTCGCCGGCGCCGGCGCCCGGCTCGCGGTGGGTCGCGGCCAGGAACAGGTCGCCCCCGGCGCTGGTGCTGGCGCCCGACAGGCCGTACGGCCGCGTCGCGAACAACGCGCCGGTGTCCAGCTCGCGGGTGAACTGCCCGGCCCGGTCGAACCGGGCGATCTTCATGCAGTTGTTGTCGACGACACACACGCCGTCGCCACAGGCGGTCACTGCCGTCAGCGAGCAGAAGCCACCGGGGGCGAAGCTGTCGCCGCTGGTGATGGTGGCGCTGGCGGTCGACTCGCCGGCGGCTCGGCGCTCGAGGGTCTTGCCATCGCGCGCGATCCACAGGTCGGCGCCGACCGCGCCGAGCGCGCGCACCGCCTTGGTCTGCGTCTCACCGAGCTTGCAGCCGCGCAGCGCCAGCGCCTGCACGCCGTCGCGCCACACCGTGACGCTCTTGCCGTGGCCGGCCAGCGCGCGCAGCCCCTGCAGGTCCTTGCACGCTGGCTCCCACCGCCCTCGATCGACCCGGTACAGGCCGCGCAGCAGGTCGAACGCATACACCCCACCGGCGGCCGCGCCCAGCTTCCAGTCGGCGCCGCCCGACTGCATGTAGATGGGGCCCTTGCCGAGGGTCTGCGGCTTCGGCTCGAGCGCGGGAATAGCCACCTGTCCGGCGCGGCCGAAGCCGGCGTCGAGGGCGAGCGTGCAGCCGTCGCCATCGCCGCCGCCGTCGTGCCGGTAGCGCCTGACCGCAGCGCCGTCGCTCACGTAGATGGCGTCGTCGACGGTGACCAGGGCCGGATGCTGGCCGAGCGGTGCACCGTCGAGCGCACACCGCTGCGCCACCTTCGGGCCGCCACCGGAGGCCGCCGGCGCCGCCAGGGTGATGGTCGCGGGCGCCACCGGCGCCACCGGCGTCGCCGTGGCGGTGGGCGCGGGCGGCGCCGCGGCCGCGGCCCGCGGCGCGGGGGTGGTGCCGTCGGTGGGCGCCGCCGCCGGCGCGGCCGGCTGGTCGCGACTGCCGGGCTGGTCGCGGCTGCAGGCGAGCGTGCCGAGCAGGCCGGCAGTGAGGAGCTGGGCGGTGCGACGGATGGACATGGGCGCTCCTTACTTACCGCAGGCGGCGAGGGCTTCGATCGACTGCGCCTTGCCGGCGCACGCGCGCACCTTGGCCGGCATCTTCTCGCACCGGGCCAGGGCCTGGGTGCGCTTGTCGCCCTCCAGCTCCATGCCGGCCAGCTTGGCGGTGTGGGTGACCAGCGACGCGCACGAGGGTGCGTCGTCGCTGCCGCAGCCGGGGCTGGCGGCGAGGGTGACGAGGGACAGGGACGAGGCGACGAGGATGCTGATGAACCTGGACATGGGGGACTCCTGCTGCGGCCGGTTGGCCTGGTTGGGATGACGCGCCCTGGTTCACCTCTCGTGCCAGCGAGCAACCAGCAGGAAGGACTGGCAGCCGGCCTGGCGCGCCTGCCGTCGCTGGCACGCGGACTGCCAGCCCTGGCGGGCCGCGGCCGCGCGCCTGTCGTCGCTGGCAGTCCGGGCCGCTCAGGGCCGCTCGTCGCCCTGGCCGTCGCTCTCGAGGTAGCGGTACAGGGTGCGTACGCCGATGCCGAGCAGCCGCGCCGCCTCGTCGCGGTTGCCGCCGACCCGGGCCAGCGCGGCGCGGGTATACCGCAGCACGAAGGCGTCGCGCGCCTCGGCCAGGGGCCGGCTGGTGTCGCCCAGGTCGTCGCCGCTCGCCGCCGGCACCGGGGCGGCCAGCGCCGGCGTCACCTCGGTGTCGCCGTCGAGCGCCAGATCGGCGGCGTGGATCACCACGCCGTCGGACAGGACCGCGGCCCGCCGCACCGCCGCCTTGAGCTCGCGCACGTTGCCCGGCCAGGCGTGTGCGCGCAGCGCGGCCACGGCGTCGGGCGCGAGCACCTGCGCCGCCAGGCCGAGCTGGGCCTCGGTCTGGCGCAGGAACGTGTGCGCCAGCAGCAGCACGTCGTCGCCCCGCGCGCGCAGCGGCGGCACCACCAGCGTGACCTCCTGCAGCCGGAACAGCAGGTCGTCGCGGAAGCGACCGGCCGCCACCTCGGCCCGCAGGTCGCGGTGGGTGGCCGCGACCAGGCGGAAGTCGACCGGGCGCACCTCGGCGTCACCCAGCCGGCGCACCTCGCGCTGCTCGAGCACCCGCAGCAGCGCCGCCTGCATCGGCGCCGGCATGTCGCCGATCTCGTCGAGGAACAGGGTGCCGCCGGCGGCCAGCTCGATCAGCCCGGGCCGGTCGGTCATCGCCCCGGTGAAGGCGCCCTTCTTGTAGCCGAACAGCTCGGAGTCGAGCAGCGTCGGCGCGATGGCGGCGCAGTTGATGGCGATCAGCGCCGCGTCCCGGCGCGGGCTGGCCGCGTGCAGCGCGCGCGCGACCACCTCCTTGCCCGCGCCCGACGGCCCCGACAGCAGCACGCTCAGCGTCGACGGCCCGACCCGCTCGACCTTGCGACGCAGCTCGACCATCGGCGCCGACTCGCCGTCGAGGCCGGTCGGCCGGCCGGGTCCCGGCGCCGGTCGGCGCAGCTGGGCCACGAACGGCAAGGCCAGCGCGGCGACGACGTCGAGCTCGGCCCGGCGGCGCTCGCTCACCAGCGCGGGTCGCCCGCGGGTCCCGGCGAACAGCGCGCCCAGCGTGCGGTCGCCCAGGCGCAGCGGCAGGCACACCGCGGCGACCAGCCCGAGCCGGACCACCGACTTGACCTGGGCGTAGGCGGTGCCGCCGAGCTGGTCGGCCACCAGGGCCGGGCCGCCGGCCAGCACGTCGGCGATGATCGTGTCCGACAGCAGCTCGCCGGCGTCGGCCAGCGGCGCGCCGTCGCCGTCGCGCGACACCGCGATCGAGAACGCGCCGCGCTCGGCCAGCACCACCGCGCCGACGTCGGCGCCGACCGCCTCGACCACGGCGTCGAGCAGGCGGGCCAGCGCCTCCCCGACCGAGTCGGCCGCGGCCAGCTGCGCGGCCAGCCGGCCGATCGCCAGCGGCGGGTCGGTGTCGCCCGCGCACACCGTCAAGGTCACGGCCAGGCCAGGCAGGTCGGCCGGCGTGGCCAGGTCCAGCACCCGGCCCGGCGTCGCCACCCGCTCGCGCCCGCTCGCCAGCTCGCGCACCACCAGCGCCGCGCCGTCGGCGTGCAGGCTGAGCCAGTGCGGCGGGGCCTCGGCCAGTCGCACGTCGGCGCCGACGGCCGAGCCGACCGTCGTAATCCGCTTGACGATGCGAAAGCGGCTCGCTACAGACCCATCGGCGCGGCCGAGCTCGACCTCGACGGCGCGCTGCTGGATGGAACGATCGATCGCCATGCGTGTGGGGCCGTACCGCCTGGCCGAGCGCATCGGCGGTGGTGGCGCGGGCGTAGTGTATCGCGCCGACGGGCCGACCGGACCGGTCGCGGTCAAGACCCTGGCGGTGGGCAGCGAGGTCGACGCGGTCGCGCGCGCCCGGTTCGCGCGCGAGGCGGCGGCGATGCAGGCGATCTCGCACCACGCCCTGGTGCCCGTGCTCGACCACGGCGTCGACGACGAGCTCGGGCCGTACCTGGTGATGCCGCTCCTGGTCGGCCGATCGCTGCGGGTGCTGGTCGCGGCGGGTGGCGTCTGCCCCGAGGCCGCGCTGCTGATCGGCCTCGAGGTGGCCGAGGCGGTGGCGGCCCTGCACGCGGCCGGGGTCGTGCACCGCGATCTCAAGCCCGACAACGTGATCATCGGCGTCGACGGCACCGTCACGGTGATCGACCTCGGCCTGGCCTTCACCGATGGCATGACCCGGCACACCGAGACCGGCACCGTGGTCGGCTCGCTCGGCTACCTCGCGCCCGAGCAGCTCGACGGCGGCGCCATCGGCGCGCCGTGTGACGTGTGGGCCCTGGCCGTGCTGCTGTACGAGCTCGTCACCGGCACCCGCCCGTTCGCGCGGCCGCGCCCGAGCGAGGAGACCGCGGCCATCCTCGTCGGCCGCTACCCGCGCCTGGGCGCCATCGATCGCCGGGTCGAGCCAGCGCTCGACGTGCTCGTCGACGCCGGCCTGGCCGCCGATCCGGCGGCGCGGCCGAGCGCGGCGGCGCTGGTGACCCAGCTCGGCGCGCTGGTCGACTGGTGCGCGCTCGACGCGCGCCGCGCCGAGCGGGCCCGGATCGGCGCCGACGCCGCCGGGTACCAGGCGGTGGTGGCGCCGCGCCTGGCCGCCGCCGCCGCCCGCCGGGCCGAGGCCGCGCTCGTCGCCGGGGAGCCGTTCACGGCCCTGGCCCAGTGCGATCGCGGGCTGGCCTACGTGCCGGACCACGCCGAGCTGCTGGCCCTCGTCGCCCGGGCCGAGGCCGCCGCGCAGGCGCCGCCACGCGCCAGCCCTCGGTCCGGGCGCTGGACGCGGACGCGGGCGCGGGTGGCCGTCGTCGCCGCCGCCGCCGCCGCCGTGGCCGTCACCGTCGGGATCCTGGCCTGGCCGTCACGCTCGGCCCCACGCTCGCCCTGGGACGATCCGGCCCCGGCCGGGCCGGCGCGCCCGTCCACCTCGGCCAGCTCGGCCGAGGCGGCGCTGCTGCGCGACTTCCTCGGCCTGATGTCGAAGGTGGTCGATCGCACCACCAGCCCGACGAGCGCGACCGATCCAGTCGCCCCCGCGCCCGCCCCGGCGCTCGGGCCCGAGCCCACCACCGCCGCCGGCTGGATGGCCCGGGCCGACACCCAGGCGCCGGCGCAGGCGCTGACCTCGATCGAGCGGGCGCTGGTGCTGCAGCCGACCTGGCAACCCGCGCTCGATCGCCTGTGCCGCCTGCAGATCAAGGCCGGGCGGCCCGAGGCGGCCCACACGTGCACCCAGGTCGCCGCCGCGCACCCCGACGTCATCGAGTGGATCGGCCTGCGTGGCCTGGCCCGCGTGATGGCCGGGCAACACAAGGCGGCGCTGGCCGACTTCGACACGATGCTGTCCCGCGCGCCCGATCCGCGCTGGCACCTCGCCCGCGGCCTGGCCCACTACGAGCGCGGGGAGTACCCGGCGGCGCGGCATGATCTACACCTGGCCTGCACCGCCGGGGTCGCCGAGGCCTGCCAGGCCGAGGCCGAGCTGCCGTGAGCGACGCCCGCACCACCGGCCCCGAAAGCACCAAACGCCCTCGCGACGGGCGCGACGGGCGTTCGGCTCAGGCTCAGTACTAAGGAATGAAGGGAAACTAAGAGAGTAACTAAACGAAGTCGCTAAGCTAGGTACGCCGTTGCCGGCGCACCCCGGGCCTAAGCAAGGTGTGGGCCAGCGCCGGGCCGGCACCGGCAATGCCTTGTTTTCACAAGATTTGCGTGTTATCGACCGGACATCGCATCCCGGAGCGCCGGCAGGAGTCGTGACACCGATGTCACCCCACGCCTCGCGCCCACTACAAATTGCAGAGTCGTCGTACTCAAAGTTGAAAGTTGAATGTCGCAAAACATCCTGGTGGTGAACGCCGAGGGTTCGGAAGTGCGCGTGGCGGTGATCGAACAGGGCTCGCTGGCCGAGCTGTTCGTCGAGCGCAAGCGCGAGCGCGGCCTGGTCGGCAACATCTATCGCGGCAAGGTCACGCGCGTGCTCCCGGGCATGCAGGCGGCCTTCGTCGACCTCGGCCCCAAGGTCGAGCGCGCCGCCTTCCTCTTCGTCGGTGACGTGCTCGGCAGCGGCGATCAGAGCAAGCTGTTCGAGGACGCCGACACCGACGCCGACACCGACGAGGCGCCCGAGGGCACCGCAGCCCGGCTGGCGCGCAGCCGCAAGGCCCTGGCCAACCGCAAGATCGAAGATCTGCTGCGGCCCGGCCAGGAGGTGCTGTGCCAGGTGGTCAAGGATCCGATCGGCCAGAAGGGCGCGCGTGTCACCGGCTACCTGTCGCTGCCCGGCCGCTACGGCGTGTTCATGCCGGCGGTCGACCAGGTCGGCGTGTCCAAGCGCATCGGCTCCGACAAGGAGCGCAAGCGCCTGCGCGACATCGTCAACTCGGCCCGGCCCAAGGGCGCCGGCTTCATCGTCCGCACCGCCGCCGAGGACGCGATCGAGCAGGAGATCCGCGACGACGTCGAGTACCTGTCGCGGGTGTGGTCGGAGATCGGCCGGCGCGAGAAGGAGCTGCGCGGGCCCGGCCTCATCTACGCCGACCTCGACCTGGCGCTGCGCACCGTGCGCGACCTCATGCGCGAGGAGACCACCGAGCTGCTCATCGACGACGAGGACCAGTTCGAGCGGGTCCGCAAGTTCACGATGGCGTTCCTGCCGCGCTTCGCCGAGCGCATCAAGCGCTACGACAACCGCCGCCCGATCTTCGACTTCTATCACGTCGAGCCGGCGCTCCGGCAGGCCATCGGCCGCAAGGTCCCGCTGCGCAGCGGCGGCTCGCTGGTGATCGATCAGGGCGAGGCGCTGACCGCGATCGACATCAACACCGGTAGCTTCACCGGCAAGGGCTCGGACCTCGAGGACACGGTCACCCGCAACAACCTCGAGGCGTGCGAGGAGGTGGCGCGCCAGCTCCGGCTGCGCAACATCGGCGGCATCATCGTCGTCGACTTCGTCGACATGGACCGCGAGGAGAACCGCAAGAAGGTGTGGGAGGCGTTCCAGCGCGCGCTCAAGCGCGACCGCGCCCGCTGCAACGTCACCAAGATCAGCGAGCTCGGCCTGGTCGAGATGACCCGCAAGCGCACCCGCGAGTCGCTGGTCCAGGTGCTGACCGAGCCGTGCCCGCTGTGCGAGGGGGCCGGCGTCATCAAGTCGACGACGACCCTGGCCTACGAGATCCTGCGCGAGGTGCGCCGCTCCGGCGGCATGGCCGAGGGCGAGCAGATCGAGCTCGAGTGCGCGCCGCGGGTGGCCGACCTCATCAACCGCAGCGAGCGTGACTACCTCGACAACCTCGAGAAGCGGTTCCACAAGCCGATCGTCGTGGTCGGCCAGAAGAGCTGGCGGCCCGACCAGTACCGGGTCGCCGGCCGCATGTCGACCGACATCATCGCCGCCGAGGCGGCCGAGGCCCAGGTCGCGCTGCCGCCGCCGCCGCGCGCGGCCAGCGGCGGCAACGGCCACAGCCACGCCGGCAACGGGGGTGGTGGTGGCGGTGCCGGCGCCGGCGCCGGGCGGGGCAAGCGCCGCCGCCGCGGTGGGCGCGGGCGCGGGCGCGACGCCGCGTCGGCCTGACGCGGCCGGGGTCGCGGCCTGATACCATCGGCGCCGCATGCCGCCTCGCTCCTGGCCCGGCCCTGGTCCACTGCTCGCGTTCGTGGTGCTGGCCGCGCCCATGGTGTGGAGCATCGGCCTGGCGCCGCAGCACCCGGCGACCGATCGTCCCGTCGGCGATGGCGACGCCGTCCCGGCCTGGGTCGGTGATCCCGATGGCGCCGGGCCGACCCGCATCTCGGGGCGGGTCGTCGGCGCGCCTGGCGCGACCGTCCACGTCGGCGCCGATCTGGCCGACCCGGCGGCGTGGACCCGCACCATCACCGCGACCGCGACCGGCAGCTTCGTCGTCGACGGCCTGCCGACCGGTCGCTACCAGGTGTGGGCGCGGGATCCGGGCCGGGCCAGCCGCGTCCACGTCATCGACACCGCGGCCGGCGCCGGCGAGGGCGCCCTGCTGGTGCCGCATCTGTGCCGGTCGGTCCGGGCCCAGATCGTCGACGCGGCGGGGCGCCCGATGGCGTCGGCGACGCTCGAGGTCGGCGGCCACGTTGTGGCCCGGGCCGACGCCGGCGGCGCGGCCGAGTGGTGCGCGCCGCCGCGCCCGGTCCGGGTGCTGGCGCGGGCCGACGGCCTGGTCCCGGCCTGGGTCGAGCTCGCCGCCGACGCCACCACCCTCACCGCCCAGCTCGAGGCCGGCCGCGAGCTCACCGTCGAGCTCCCCGCCGACGCCGGGGTGATCGAGGCCGGGCCCGACGAGGGCAGCACCTGGCCGGTCACGGTGGTTCCAGCCCAGTTCGGACCGACCCGGGTCCGGATCCCATCCGGCCCGGCGACCGCCTCGGCCGTGCTGCGCCTGCGCCGCGGCCGGATGGTCATCGCCGTGACGCCCATCACCGCCGACACCAGCCGGGCCCGCTTGATCCCCGGCCCGGCCCGGCCGGCCGAGGTCGAGCTCGCCCCGGCGCAGTCGGCCATCATCGGCCGCGTGGTGATCGAGCGCGCCGCGGTCGCCGACGCCGAGATCGTCGCCCGCACCTCCAGCGGCCAGCTCCTGGGCCGGGCCTGGAGCGAGCCCGACGGCAAGTACCGCCTTGCCGTCCGCGGCCTTGCGCCCGGGCGGGCGGCCGAGGTGCTGGTCGAAGCGGTGGCCGCGCCGTCACCGCTGCGTGGCAAGCGCCGGCTGATGGTGCTGCCCGGCAGCAACCTGAGCGCCATCGAGATCCGCCTGGTCGACCCCGCCGCGGCCGTGCCCGCGCCCGCGCCGCCCGCGCCGCCGCCCGCGCCGTGACACCTGCGACGACGTAGGCGGCTTGATCACCGGTCGGTGGGGATGGGACAAATCCCCATAATCCCGGGAAGATAGCTCGCGGTTACCCCATCGCCGATCTTGCCGCCCGGGCCCGCCCGCGCGTACACTGCGATCGATGAGCGCTCCACGCTGGTCGCGTGAACGCGGCACGGTCGCCGCAACGGCGACGATCGTGCTGGCCGGTATGGTCGGTGTCGCCGGGCTGTCCGCGCTGCAGGTGCGCAAGAGCATCAACGTGTCGGCGCAGCAGCGTTCACACACGCAGGCGCTGTACGCCGCCGAGAGCGGCGTCGCCGCCGCGTCGGCGTTCCTGCGCCGGCGTATCGCCCAGGGTGCCAACTGGGGCGCGTACGTCTCGGCCAGCAACAGCTCGCCGGTGGCGCCGACCGACATCGTCGGCAACACCGACGCACCCGGCACCGGTGAGAACCCGTTCGCCGCCACCCAGAGCGCCTCGTACGACGTCACCCTCCTCAACAACGTCGACGATCCCGGCTTCAGCGCCGGCACCGACAGCGACGGCTGGCTGCTGCTGCGCTCGGTCGGGCACGGCCCCGACGGCGCGCGGGTGGTGCTCGAGGTGATGATCAGCGGCACGACCGGCGCGCCGGCCGAGGCCATCTGCGTCGGCTACGCACAACAAGGACTGACCGAGCTGGGGTCTGGGCGCAACGACTGCCTGGCCGATATCAACTCGGGTGACTCGGCGACCTACACGCCAGGAGTTCCATGATGCTGTCGAGAATGAACGCCGCTGGGATGCTCGCGCTGGTCGTGATGGCGTCGTCGCCGACGCTGGCGCACGCGCAGGCGACCTGTCCGCAGACGACCTCGCCGGTCGACCACACCGGCGGCACGCTGCAGCAGTTCGCGACCGACAGCGGGTCCGGCATCGTCTACGACACCGGCGGGGCGCAGCTCCGGCTGACCAAGGCCGGCGGCCTGTTCGCGTCGACGCAGTTCTCGCTGGCCAACGCCACCCCACACGGCGTGTGTGCGGGTGACTTCGACGAGGACGGCTGGGTCGACTTCGTGAGCGTGGACCAGAACGCGACCCGGATCGAGCTGTTCAAGAACAAGAGCTACGACAACCCCACCCCGGACTGGAGCAACCCGGCGGCGACGTTGACCCCCAAGTTCGAGGTCTCGACCATCATCGAGGCGTCGTCGTCCACCCCGGGCCGCCTGTTCACCACGCCCGGCTCGTCCGGGGATGGCGGCCACGCCTTCGGCTGCGGCGACCTCAACGGCGATGGCCACCAGGACTTCGTGCTTCTGGCCAACAACAACGAGGGCTCGGGCCCGCGGCCGTACCGCGCCGACGCGTTCCTCGGCAACGGCGCTGGCGGCTTCACCGCGCGTTATCAGCTCACCTCGACCAACAGCGCCGGCGCCCGCGACATGTTCAACGGCATGAAGGCCGACAGCGAGCCGCTGATCTTCGACTACAACGGCGATGGGCGGAACGACATCATCTTGGCGTCGTCGGCGTCGTCGACCTCGCCATCGCTTGGCTCCGGCCACCGCGGCATCGTCCGGGTCTACTTCAACCAGGGCGACGCCGGCTGGACCGGCGATCACCGCCACACCTTCAACACCAACAGCAACTCGACCCTGGTCAACCAGACCCTGACCGCGGGCAACAGCGATCGCGGCTTCAACGCCGTGACCTTCGCCGACTTCAACGAGGACGGCATCCGGGACCTGGCCGCGGTCGGCGTCAGCGTCGGCCCGATCCGCATCTACTACGGCCTGGCCGGTGGCGGCTTCTCGGCGGCCGCCACCAACCCGAGCGCGACGGCGACGGCGGTGTGGAACGGCACCGGCGGCCAGACCCTGATGGCGCACGACTACAACCTCGACAGCCGGGCCGACCTCATCCTCACCACCGACTACTACCGCGGCAATCCCCAGCAGAACGCGCGCTGGGTGCTGTGGAACAACCAGGGCTCGTCGACCTACGTCTCGCATACCCAGAACCAGTACGCGACGGTGGGCACCACCGACTCCGACCTCGGCTTTGCGTTCGACTACGACAACGACCCTGACCACACCATCGACTTCCTGATGGCTGACGGCAACAACTCGACCGAGTTCCAGGTCTTCGCCAATCGCGTGCAGTCGACCTACGTCGACTGTGGCGAGGTCGCGTCCGGGATCATCGACCTCGGGGCGCTCGCCAGCACCGAGATGATCATCACCGCCGCTCGCATCACGCCGACCCACACCATCCCCAGCGGCACGTCGATCACCTACTACATGTCGAACGAGACGCCGGCCAACTGGCAGCTGGCCGCTTTGTGCCCGAGCTCGAGCACCGACTACTGCGTGACCTTCCCCAAGCCGACCGGGCGCGACGTGCGCTGGAAGGCGGTCATGTGCTCCAACGCCGCCCACACCGTGACCCCGACCATCACCGCGACCCAGGCCGTGCTGCAGTACGTGGTGGCGGCCCAGCACCACCGTGCTGGCGTGGTCGTCGACGACGGCGTGGCCTACATCGGCGCGTTCCGCCAGCCTGGTGAGCGCGGCCACTTCTACGCCAGCAACGCGTCGCTGACGCAGACGTACTGGGACGCGGGCGCCATCCTCGACGCGACCTCGGACTCCAGCCGCAAGATGTACACCGCAGACCTGGCCGGCACGACCCGGCTCGACTGGGACGACGCCAACGCCAGCGACACGACGCTGCAGGCGACGATGAACGTGACCTCGAGCACCGAGGCCGACGAGCTCATCGACTGGCAGCGCGGGGCCCGCTTCGGCGTCGCCTCCGACAAGAAGCTCGGCGCGATCCTGACCTCGACCGCCGCCGTGCTGTCGCCGCCGGTCAAGCCGTACTACTACAACTTCCTGACCCCGTCGCATAAGTCCCTGTTCGACAACTTCATCACCACCCAGGCCAGCCGGCCGCGACTGGCCCTGGTCGCGAGCAAGGACGGCGCGCTGCACGCCTTCCGGACCGACCCGGACGACATCACCGGGTCCACCAACGGGACCGAGGCCTGGGCCTTCATCCCGCCGCGCGTGGCCGCCGGCTTCGCCGCCGACAAGGCGGCCGCGTCCATCACCTCGTACGCCGACGGCTCGCCGACCCTGGCCGACGTCATCATCGGCGGCGCGGTCAAGACCATTGCCCTCATCGGCGGCGGCAACGGCGGCAAGAGCTTCGTCGCGCTCGACGTGACCGAGACGATCTCGGCCAGCAACACGGTGGTCGGCCCGACCCCGCTGTGGGACTACACGCCCGGTGGTGGTGAGGCCGGCCAGGCCACGTCCAAGGCGGTCATCATCCGCACCAAGATCGGCGCCAACGATCGTTTCCTGGCGGTGATGGCGACCGGCGTGG
>JAGPCO010000099.1 GCA_018058095.1 Kofleriaceae bacterium | reverse complement strand
GGGGAGCCCGGGAAGTGGCTCGGTGCTTGCTTCGGGGTGGCGCCAATGAGCGATGTAGAAACCATCCGCTACGACGAGGACATCGTCAGAAAATTCGTGACCGCGACGATCCTCTGGGGCGTCGTCGGCATGCTGGTCGGGTTGATCCTGGCCTTGCAGCTAGCGGTACCCGAGTTGAACTTCGCGCCGTACCTGACGTTCGGGCGATTGCGACCGCTCCATACCAACGCCGTCATCTTCGCGTTCGCTGGCAACGCGATCTTCGCGGCGGTCTACTACTCGTCGCAACGCCTGCTCAAGGCGCGCCTGTTCAACGACCTCTTGTCCCGCATCCACTTCTGGGGCTGGCAGCTCATCATCCTCTCCGCCGTCTTCACCTTGCCGCTGGGCATCACCCAGGGCAAGGAGTACGCCGAGCTGGAGTGGCCGATCGACCTGATGGTCGCGGTGGTGTGGATCGTGTTTGCGGTCAACTTCTTCGGCACGATCGCGCGTCGCCGCGAGAAGCACCTGTACGTCGCGCTGTGGTTCTACATCGCGACCATCGTCACCATCACCATCCTCCACGTCTTCAACAACCTCGCCATCCCGGCCGGGCTGTTCAAGAGCTACCCGGTCTACTCCGGGGTGCAGGACGCGTTCATGCAGTGGTGGTACGGCCACAACGCCGTCGCCTTCTTCCTGACCACGCCGTTCCTGGGCCTCATGTACTACTTCCTGCCCAAGGCGGCCGAGCGGCCGGTGTTCAGCTACCGGCTGTCCATCCTGCACTTCTGGTCGCTGGTCTTCATCTACATCTGGGCCGGGCCGCACCACCTGCACTACACGTCGCTGCCGGCGTGGGCGTCGACCCTCGGCATGATCTTCTCGGTCA
Organism: Kofleriaceae bacterium; assembly: GCA_018058095.1. Taxonomy (GTDB): domain Bacteria; phylum Myxococcota_A; class Polyangia; order Haliangiales; family Haliangiaceae; genus JABFXX01. The sequence goes on along the minus strand of JAGPCO010000099.1, from coordinate 26,512 downwards.
TGCTGTGGATGCCGTCGTGGGGCGGCATGATCAACGGCCTGCTGACGCTGCGCGGGGCGTGGCGCAAGGTGGCCGAGGAGCCGGTCCTCAAGTTCTTCGTCATCGGCATCACCTTCTACGGCATGTCGACCTTCGAGGGGCCGATGATGTCGATCCGCAGCGTCAACGCGCTGTCGCACTACACCGACTGGAACATCGCCCACGTCCACGGCGGCGCGCTCGGCTGGGTCGGGTTCATGGTGTTCGGCATGATCTACTGGCTGGTGCCGCGCATCTACCAGACCGAGCTGTTCTCCAAGAAGCTGGCGACCTGGCACGTGTGGATCGCCACCATCGGCATCGTGCTGTACGTGGTGTCGATGTGGACGGCCGGCATCACCCAGGGCCTGATGTGGCGCGCGTTCGACGAGACCGGCCGCCTGCAGTACCCGGACTTCCTCGAGACCGTGACCAAGCTGATGCCGATGTACTGGGTCCGCGTCCTGGGCGGCACGCTGTACATCACCGGCACCCTGCTCGGCGCCTACAACGTGTTCATGACCTGGAAGAAGCGGCCGACGGTGTACGCCGAGGCCGAGGCCCAGGTCCCGGCCCGGCTCGACCACGGCAAGCCGGCCGAGGCGATGCACCGCCGCTGGGAGGGCCTGCCGCTGGTGTTCACCGTCCTGACCGCGCTGGCGGTGATCGTCGCCTCGCTGTTCGAGATCCTGCCGACCTTCCTCATCGGCGACAACGTCCCGCGCATCGCCTCGGTCAAGCCGTACACCCCGCTCGAGCAGATGGGGCGCGACATCTACGTGCGCGAGGGCTGCTACAACTGCCACTCGCAGATGGTGCGGCCGTTCGTCGACGAGACGGTGCGCTACGGCGAGTACTCCAAGCCGGGTGAGTTCATCTACGACCGCCCGTTCCAGTGGGGCAGCCGGCGCATCGGCCCCGACCTGCACCGCGAGGGCGGCCGGCGCAACCACATCTGGCACTACCGCCACTTCGCCCAGCCGACCTCGACCTCGCCTGGTTCGGTGATGCCGCAGTACACCCACCTCTACACCGACAAGCTCGACTACGGTTCGCTGCAGTCGCGCATCGACGTGCTGGCCATGCTCGGCACGCCGTACGACAAGCGCGCCCTCAAGGACGCGGCCGCGGTGGCGCGTGACCAGGCCCAGATCGTCGCCGACGAGCTGGCGCTGCAGGGTGGGCCGATGGACGTGCAGGACCGCGAGGTCATCGCGCTCATCGCCTACATGCAGCGGCTCGGCACGGACATCAAGCTGGCCGCGCCGGCGCCCGCTCCAGCCGCGACGCCGCCGCCGGTGGTGACGCCGCCGGTGACGCCGCCGCCTGCGCCCGCTGAGGGTAGTGGTTCGGCCGTCGATCCAGCGGCAGGCTCGGGCGCCGGCTCGGGTTCGGGTTCGGGCTCCGGCTCCGCCTCGGCTGCACCGGCTGCCGGTTCGGCCGCGGGCTCGGCCACACCACCTGCTGCGGGCTCGGCCACACCGGCCGCACCTTCTGTCACCCCCCCCGTCACCCCCTGATCGGAGGACGAACCTCATGCGCCTATCCGAACTGGTCTCGAACATGTCCCCCAGCACCTTCGCGGAGATCGCGATGGTCATCTTCCTCATCGTCTTCGCGGCGGTCGCCGTCTGGACCTTTCGCCGGTCGCAGCGGCCCGGGCAGGCTGAGGCCAGCCTCCTGCCGCTGGCCGACGACGTCGCGCCGCGCGCCCCGGGAGCCCAGCCATGAGCAACGACGGCAAGAAGGAAGCACGCGTCCTCGACCACGAGTACGACGGCATCCAGGAGTTCGACAACCCGCAGCCGGCCTACTGGACCTGGATCTTCCTGGGCTCCACGGTCTGGGCCCTAGGCTACTTCATCTACTACCACCTCGGCGGGCCCGGCAAGTCGGACACCGAGCAGTACGCGGCCGAGTGGGCGGTGTACGACACCCAGCGCAAGGCGACCGAGGAGCGCGAGGCAGCCGCGGTCAACGAGGGCGCGCTGGCGGCGGCGGCCAGCAACCAGGCCACGCTGTCGGTCGGACGCGACGTGTTCGCCCGCAACTGCATCTCGTGCCACACCGAGGACGGGCGCGGCCTGGTCGGGCCCAACCTGACCGACGACTTCCAGATCCACGGCGCCAGCCGGGTCGACCTGTACACCACGATCCGCAAGGGTGTGGTCGAGAAGGGGATGATCGCCTGGGGCCCGGTGCTGCAGCCCGACGAGCTCATCGCCGTGGCTGGCTTCGTGTCGACGCTGCGCCACAGCAACGTGGCCGGCGGCAAGGCGGCCGAAGGCGCGAAGGTGGAACCGTTCGTGCATTAGCGCCGTGGTGCCGCGCTGCGCGGCAGGAGTAAGCACACGATGTCCGCCCCCCAGGCTCAAGAGAAGGTCCTGTCCACGCTCAACCAGGACGGGACCCGGTTCAAGATCCGACCGCGACCGGCCAAGGGCCGGTTCTGGGTCCGGCGCGCCATCGTCGGCTACGGCCTGATCGCCCTGTTCGTCGCCCTCCCGCTCATCCGCATCGGCGGCAAGCCGGGCATGCTGCTCGATCTCGGCCGGCGCGAGTTCGTGCTGCTCGGCGCCAGCTTCCGGCCCAGCGACGGCTTCATGCTGATGCTGTTCGGCCTGACCATCGTCCTCACCGTGTTCCTGATCACCGCCCTGTTCGGGCGGGCCTGGTGCGGCTGGGGCTGCCCGCAGACCGTGTACCTCGAGTTCGTGTTCCGCCCGATCGAGCGCCTGCTCGAGGGCAACCCGAGCGAGATCCGCCGGCGCGACAAGGATGGCATCGATGGCCGCCGGGTCCTCAAGTGGGCCATCTACCTGGTCCTGGCGTTCCTCCTCGCCAACGTCTTCCTGTCGTACTTCGTCGGCACCGAGCGCCTGTACCGGTGGATCTCGACCTCTCCGGCCAAGCACCCGTTCGGGTTCGGCGTGGTGGTGTTCGTCACCGGCATGATGTTCTTCGACTTCGCCTGGTTCCGCGAGCAGACCTGCATCGTTGCCTGCCCGTACGGCCGGCTGCAGTCGGTCCTGCTCGACAAGCAGTCGCTCATCGTCGGGTATGACAGCAAGCGCGGCGAGCCACGCGGCAAGCCGGGCAAGAAGCTGCCCGTGCTGCAGGACGCGCCCGCCGCGGCGACCCACGGCGCGTGTATCGACTGCAAGGCGTGTGTCCAGGTGTGCCCGACCGGCATCGACATCCGCGACGGCCTGCAGATGGAGTGCGTCAGCTGCACCCAGTGTATCGACGCCTGCGACGAGATCATGGACAAGGTCGGGCAGCCGCGTGGCCTCATCCGCTACACCTCGCAGGACGAGCTGGCCGGGGTCGGTCGACACATGCTGCGGGCGCGGACGATGATCTACCCCACCATCCTCGCCGCCGTGTTCGGCCTGCTGGTGTACAGCCTCGGCCACCGCACCCCGGTCGAGGTCACGGTCCTGCGCCAGACCGGCGCGCCGTTCCAGATGCTGGCCGACGGGCGGGTCTCGACCAGCATCCGCATCAAGCTGGAGAATCGCACCGACGCGACCCGGGTCTACCGGGTCACGCTCGACGGTGAGCCAGCCGACGCGCTGGTCACCCCGCAGCCCGAGGTCACCATCAAGGCCGGCGCGGCCCAGGTCGTGCCGCTGTTCATCATGTCCGACGGCAAGGCCTTCACCCGGGGCAAGCGCAAGGCGCACGTCAGCGTGCGCGACGACCTCGGCACCCACCGCACCGTCACGCTGACCCTGCTCGGGCCAGAAGGAGACCGCTCATGAGCACCGAGACGTCACCCCCACCACCGCCGCTCACCCGGGTGGCGACGGCGCAGTCCGCCGCCGCGGCCCGGCGCTGGGTCGGCATCATCCTGGCCCTGCTCATCGGCAACGCGCTGGCCGTGGTCTTCCTCCTGATCAAGGCTGGCCCGGCCGACGCGCGCCGGGTCCTGCCCGACTACTACCAGCGGGCCGCGACCTACGACCAGACCATGGCCGGGGCCGCCGCCAGCGTCAGCCTGGGTTGGGCCGTCGACGTCGGCATCGGCCGCGATGGCAAGACCACGGTGGTGGTGCGCGACCGCGACGGCCAGCCGGTGCCCGGGGCGACCGTCGAGGTCAGCGGGTTCCACCGCAGCCACGCCCAGCACCCGTTCACCGGGACGCTGGGCGAGACCGCGCCGGGCCACTACGCCGGCGAGGTCACGCCATGGCCGCGCCCGGGCTGGAGCACGCTCGAGGTCCGGGTCGAGCACGCCGGCGATCGGTTCGTGCGTTCGGTCGCGCTCGAGATCGGCGCCCCCGTGGAGTCGGTGCCGTGACGTGCGCCCGGTCGAGCCGACCGGAGGGCGTCCTGTGATCGCCCTGCTCGGCGCGGTGATCGCCGCCAGCGTGGTCGGCAGCCTGCACTGCGTCGTCATGTGTGGGCCGCTGGTCGCGGTCCACCACGGCGCGCCGCGCGGCCAGGTCGCGCCGCTGGTGGCGCTGCACCACGGCGGCCGCCTGCTCGCCTACGTCGGCCTCGGCATCGGCGCGGGCGCGCTGGGTGGTGCCATCGAGCTGGCCGGCGAGCTCGCCAGCGTGCAGCGGGCGGCGATGATCGTCGCCGGCGTCGCCCTGGTCGGCTGGGGCGTGGTCCTGGTGGCGCGCAGCCTGGGTGTGCTCGGCATCGCCGCGGAACCCGCGCCCGCGCGCGGTCGGGTGTTCGACGTGGCGGTGGGCGCGCTGCGCCGGCAGGCGCCGCGCCGGCGCGCCGCCCTGTTCGGCGCGATCACCGGCCTCTTGCCGTGCGGGTGGCTGTGGGCCTTCGTCGTCACCGCGGCCGGCACCGCGTCGTGGTGGCAGGGCGGCCTGGTGATGGGCGTGTTCTGGGCCGGCACGTTGCCCGCGCTGGTCGGCGCGACCGCGCTGCTCGGCCCGGTGCTGGGCGGGCTACGCGCCCGCTGGCCAGTGGTGACCGGGCTGGTGCTGATCGGCCTCGGCGCCACCGCGCTGCTGGTGCGGATGCCGCTCTTGACGCAGGCGCCGAGCAAGACGCCGTCGTGCCACGCCCACGGCGGCCACGCCGCCGGGATGGCGCCGTGACCGCGCCGGCCGGAACGGGCGCCGCCGTGGCCGGCTCGGCGGCGACGGCCGCGCCCGGTTGTGCCCACTGCGGCCTGCCGGTGCCGACGCCGGGCGCGACCTTCTGCTGCGCCGGGTGCGAGGCCGTCAACCGGGCCTTGACCAGCCAGGGCCTCACCGCCTGGTACACGCTGGCCGGCGACGAGCGCGCGCCGGCCCGCACCACCGATCGCACCTACGCCGAGCTCGACGACCCGACCTTCCACCGCCTGAACGTGTCGACCGACGCCGATGCCCCCGGGCGGGCCCGGACCACGCTGTACCTCGAGGACCTGCGCTGCACCGCGTGCGTGTGGCTGGTCGAGCAGCTGCCGGCCCAGCTGCCGGGCGTACACGAGGTCCGGGTCGACCTCGGCCGCGGCCGCGCCGACGTGGTGTTCGACCCGGCGCGGGCGCCGCTGTCGACGGTGGCGCGCAGCCTCGACCGCCTCGGCCACCCGGTCCACCCGTACCGCGGCCTCGATCGCGACCAGGCCCGTCGGCGCGAGGATCGCACGTTGATCCTCAAGATCGGCGTGGCCGGCGCCGCCGCCGGCAACATCATGCTGCTGGCCATCGCCCTGTACGCCGGCATCTTCGGCGGCATGAGCGCGGCCGACACGGCGTTCTTCCGCTGGGCCTCGATGCTGGTGGCGGTGCCGGCCCTGAGCTACGCCGCTACCCCGTTCTTCCGCACCGCCCTCGGCGCCCTGCGCGCCGGCCAGCTCCACCTCGACCTGCCCATCTCCATCGGCATCCTGGCCGGGCTGGGCTGGGGCTCGGCCAACGTGGTGCGCGGTACCGGCGAGATCTACTTCGACTCGCTCGGCATGTTGACGTTCCTGCTGCTCATCGCGCGCTGGGTCCAGCTGCGCCACCACCGGCGCGCCTCGAGCGCGACCGAGGTGCTGATGGCGATGACCCCGAGCCGGGCCCGGCGCATCGTCGATGGCGGCGAGCCGGTGCTGGTGCCGATCGAGGCCATCGCCGTCGGTGACCGCGTGCTGGTGCTGGCGGGCGAGCCGATGCCGGTCGACGGCGAGGTCGTGCGCGGGCGGTCGACCGTCGACGCGGGCCTCCTCACCGGCGAGTCGCGCCCGGTCGAGCTGGCCCCGGGCGACCGGGTCTTCTCCGGCACCATCAACCTGGTCGCGCCGATCGAGCTGCGGGCCGAGGCGACCGGGGAGGCGACCCGGGTCGGCAAGCTGGTGGCACGCCTCGAGGAGCTGTCGGCGCGGCGCGCGCCGATCCAGCGCTTCGTCGATCGCGTGGCCGGTCGCTTCGTCGCGGTGGTGATGAGCGCGGCGCTGCTCACCATCGTGGTCTGGACCGTGCTGGCCGGCCTCGGCGTCGGCATCGAGCACGCCATGGCGCTGCTGGTGGTGACCTGCCCGTGCGCGCTCGCGCTGGCCACCCCGCTGGCGGTCGCGGTCGGGCTGGGACGCGCGGCCCGCCAGGGCGTGCTGGTCAAGGGCGCCGACGCGCTCGAGCGCCTGGCCACCCCCGGCACCCTGGTGCTCGACAAGACCGGGACGGTGACCGAGGGCCAGCTCCGGGTGGTGAGCTGGCGCGGCGATCGCGCGGTTCGCCCGCTGGTGGTGGCGCTCGAGGCCGGCAGCGGCCACCCGGTCGCGCGCGCGCTGGTCGCGGCCGGCCCGTCCGCGGAGGAAGACGGCGAGCCGGGCCTGGTCGTGTTGCCCGCGGTCGAGGTCGTCCGCGAGGAGCTGGGCGGTGGCTTGCTCGGCGTCGCCGCCGACGGCCGGCACATCGCGGTCGGATCGCCGCGCTGGATCGCGACGCTGGCCGGGCTCGGCCCGGTCGAGGCGGCGCTGGCGGCGGCCACCGCCGAGGGCGCGTCGCCGGTGGTGGTGGCGCTGGCCGGCCCCGACCAGCCCCTGGCCGCGGTCGCGGTGATCGGCGTGCGTGACGTGGTGCGCGCCGACGCCGCCACCGCCATCGCCGAGTTGACCCGACGCGGCTGGACCGTCGAGCTCCTGTCGGGCGACGACCCGGCGGTGGTGGCTCGCATCGCCGGCGAGCTGGGCATCGACCCGGCGCGCGCGCGCGGCGGCGTGAGTCCGGAGGACAAGCTGCACCACATCGAGGCGCTGCGGGCCCAGGCGCCGGCGGCTGGTGGCGCGCCGGTGGTGATGGTGGGGGATGGCGTCAACGACGCCGCCGCCCTGACCGCGGCCACCTGCGGCGTGGCCGTCCACGGCAGCGCCGAGGTGGCGATCGAGGCGGCCGACGTGTTCGTGGCCCGGCCCGGCGTCACCTCGGTGGTCGAGCTGATCGCCGGCGCGACCGCGACCCTGGCGACGATCCGGCGCAACCTGCGCTTCTCGCTGGCCTACAACCTCCTTGGCGGCACCCTGGCGGTGACCGGGCTCATCCACCCCCTCATCGGCGCGATCATGATGCCGCTGTCGTCGTCGACCGTCCTGATCGCCTCGTTGCGCTCGCGCGCCTTCCGCGCGGGGCCCCGCTCGAACCTCCGGAGGTCGCCATGATCGCCCTGTACATCGTCCTGCCGCTCGCCCTCATCGTCGTCCTCGGCGCCGTCGCCGCGTTCGCCTGGAGCGTGCGCTCCGGGCAGCTCGACGACCTCGACACGCCGCCGCGCCGGGTCCTGCTCGACGACTGAGGGCGCGGCCCTGGTAGGATCGCCCGGATGGCCCACCCGCACCGGTTCGTCGCGGCGTCCCTCCTCGGTCTGGTCGTGGCCGCCTGCGGCCTCGACCGCGCTCCGGCGACCGACGCGGCCGGACCGGCGGCGGCCGGGCCCGACGCGCGCTGGGCCTGGCACCCGGCGCCCGCGCAGGTCGTGCCCGGCGCGACCACGGTGCTGTGGGACCTGGTCCAGCAACGGCCCCGCCAGCTGGTCGGCGCGATGGCGCCACCGGTCGACCTGGGCCGCGACGCCGACGCGGCCGTGGTCGCGCGCGCGGTGCTCGCGGCGCACGCGCCGGGCCTGGCGCTGGAGACGGATCCGGCCGACCTGGTCGAGACCACGCGGCGGACCGGGCTGGCCGGCACGTACGTGCGGCTGGCCCAGCACGTCGGCGGCTTGCCGGTGTTCGAGGCCGAGGTGGTGGTGCTGGTCGGCCGGGACGCCGGCGGGGCCCCGCTGGTGCGGGCCATCAACCTGGCCCACGCCGGGGTGGTCCCGGCCGCGGCCGTGCGACCCGGCGCCGACGTCGGCGCCGTCGCCGCGCTGGCGGCGGCGCGCCGGTACCTGGCCCAGGTCGGCGGCGGCGCCGATCCGGAGGTGGGGGCGCCGACGGTGGTGCGCGGGCTGGTGGTCGAGGCCGGGGCGCCTCGGCTGGCCTACCAGCTCGAGCTGGCCAGCCACCGCCACCGCTGGCGGGTCGTGGTCGACGCCACCACCGGGCAGGTGCGCTCGGTGCGCGACCGCAACCCGAGCGTCGATGGCACCGGCCTGGTGTTCGACCCCGACCCGGTGGCCAGCACGGGCAACCCCGGCCTGACCGACGACAACGACGCCGACAGCCCGGCGCTCGACGCCGCCCGGTTCGCCGTCACGCTGCCGCGGCTCGATGGCACCGGCGTGCTGCGCGGGCCGTGGGCCGACGCCCGCTCGAGCAACGCGGCCCAGCGCGCGACCGAGGCCGGGCTGGACTTCTCCTACCCGCGCAGCGACGACCGGTTCGAGGAGGTGATGGCGTACTACCACCTCGATCGGGCCCAGGCCCGCGTCCAGGCGCTCGGCTTCACCGCCGTCAACAACCGGGTCCAGGAGGCGGTGGCGAACGCGTTCGCCGCCGACAACTCGTTCTACAGCTCGACCACCAAGCGGCTCGAGTTCGGGCGCGGCGGGGTCGACGACGGCGAGGACGGCGACATCATCCTGCACGAGTACGGGCACTCCATCCACGACGACCAGGTGCCGGGCTGGGGCGGCGGCGACGAGCGATCGATGGGCGAGGGTTTCGGCGACTACTTCGCCGGCTCGTTCCAGGGCACGCTCGGCCGGGGTGTCGGCGATCCCGCCTGCGTCGGTGACTGGGACGCGGTCGCGTACGACACCCGCTCCCCACCGTGCCTGCGCCGGCTCGACGAGCCCAAGCACTGGCCCGAGGACGCGGTCGGTCAGGTCCACGCCGACGGCGAGCTGTGGTCGGGCGCGTTGTGGCGGGCCCGGACCGTGGTCGGCGCCGACGTGATGGACCGGCTCGTGCTCGAGTCGCACTTCCTGCTGTCGACCAACGAGTCGTTCGCCAGCGCCAGCGCGGCGCTGCTGGTGGCCGATGACCTGCTGTTCGCCGGGGCCAACCAGGCACCGGTGCGGCGCGCGCTGTACCACCACGGCCTGCTGCGCACGCCGCGGCCGACCCAGGCCTACAGCGACGTGCTGGCGGTCGACCCCACGGTGGTCGCCAGCCCGACCGATGGCGCCGGCACCTACCCGGCCGATCTCGACGACACCCGGACCATCACCATGCCCGGGGCGCTGGCGGTCCGGGTCCACTTCCAGCTACTCGACACCGAGGCGGGTGGTGGCTGCGAGGCCGGCCTGTGTGACGCGGTCTACCTGTTCGACGGCGCCGGTGACCTGTACCAGATCCTGGGCGGCGCGCAGAGCGGGGTGACCTCGGTCCAGGTCCCGGGTGACACGGTGCGGATCCGCCTGGTCACCGATCGGTCCGGCCCGGCGCTGGGCTACGTGATCGACCGCGCCGAGGCGATGGGTGGGGCGCCGCTGCCCGACGCCGGGCCACCCGACGCCCGGGTCGACGCCGGCATCGACGCCGTGGCCGACGCGACGGTCGACGCGACGGTCGACGCCGGGCTCGATGCCCAGGTCGACGCGGCGGTCGACGCGGCGGTCGACACCGATGCCGGCGCGGCGATCGACGCCGCGACCCCGGCCGACGCCACGCCGGCCGGGCCCGACGCGGTCGCCGGTGGTGGCGACGACGGCGACGGCGGCTGCGGTTGCCGCAGCGGCGCCGACGACGCTGGCGCCACCGGGCTCGCCGCCGTGCTGGTGGTCGGGCTGGTCGGCCGCCGCCGCCGCCGGGTGTGGGTTGTCCCCGACAGCACTCGCCCGCACCCCTGAGCTGGGGCCACTCGAACCCAGCGAGTGGCGCAGCAACTCCGCACGGTTCGCGCCACGGGCGGGGCGCACCGGGGTTGGCCGCCCGGTTGCACGAGCGGTCGGCATGCTGACCACCTCGCTGCGCCGCCTTCGACTGTGCTCCCCGGCCCTGGCCTCGCTGCTCCTCGCCGCCGCGTGCGGCGGCCCGGGCGGCGGCGGCGATGGGGTCGACGCCGGCCTCGCCACCGGCTGCAGCACGACCGGGTGCCCGGCCGGTGAGCGCTGCTCGGCCGCGACCGACGCCTGCATCCCCGACGGTACCTGCGCCGGCAACGCCGACTGCGCGGCCGGCATGAACTGCGATCTGGCCACCCACACCTGCGCCGGCTGCGGCAGCCAGGAGCTGCCGATCGAGGCGGTGCCGCCCCACGTGCTGCTGGTGCTCGACCGCTCGTGCTCGATGCGACAGGTCCCGGCCGGGGTCACCACGACCGACACCAAGTGGATGTCGGCGGTGGCCGCCATCGGCGCGTTGACGTCGACCTTCGCCGACGACGTGCGCTGGGGCCTGGCCATGTTCCCCGACTCGGAAGGTGAGCACTGCGCGCAGGCGGCCCCGGCCGTGCCGATCGGACCGGACACCGCACCGCTCATCGGCGACCTCCTGACCTCGGCGCTGGCGACGACCGACGTGAACTACCCCGACTTTCCGTGTGTCACCAACATCGACACCGGCATGACCCAGGCCGACGCGTTGCTGTCGCCGCTGACCGGGCCGGAGCGCGAGTACGCCATGCTCATCACCGACGGCGCCCAGAGCGCGAACTGCGACCTCGGCGGCGGCGATCTCGGCTCGGAGCGGGTGGTGGCCGAGATGCACGCGCGGGGCATCGACACCTTCGTGGTCGGCTTCGGCGGTTCGGTCGACAAGGTGCAGCTCAACAAGCTGGCGGTCGCTGGCGGCCAGGCCCGGCCCGGCGTGACCCAGTACTTCGACGCGGCCACCGCGGCCGAGCTGCAGGTGGCGCTCGACGCCATCGCCCGCTCCGTCGTCAGCTGCTCGCTGCGGATCGATCCGGCGCCGGCCGACCTCGGCCAGACCTTCGTGTTCTTCGAGGACACCGAGCAGGTCCCGCGCGACCCCAGCCACGCCGCCGGCTGGGACTACGATCCGGCGACGATGCAGCTGACCCTGTACGGCGCGTACTGTGACCGCCTGCAGGATCGAACCGTGGCCGACATCGACGTGGTGTTCGGCTGCCCGCAGCCGATCGTCGACTAGCAGGTTGCGGAACAACGCCGAAGGCGGTCGAAGCCAACCTGCCCCGTGCCCGCGCCCGCGCCCGTGCCCGGATCCGGGTCAGGCGCCGCGGCGCGACGTTCTACACCCGGCCGGCCCGGGCCCGGCTCGCGGCAAATGCGGTGATGCGGCCGCCTCGGTGCACTGCTTGCGCGCGCGCCCTGGAATCGGCGCGCAAGCAGCCAGAACCAGGACGGGTCGCACCACACCGGCGGTGGCACGGCGCGTGCGAGGTGTGGGGGCGTGCACCACTCCACCGCAGCATGGATCGCGGTCGCCCTCGCCGTGGCGACGACCTCGGCCCGGGCCGACCAGGCCCCGCCGCCTCGTCCACCGCCGCCCGCCGGCGGCGACGTCGATGCCCGCACGTTGACGGCGAAGGAGGTCGATCGCTACCTCGAGCCGTACGTCGACCGCATCCGCGCCTGCTACCTGGGGCGCGGCAAGCCACCGGCCACGCGGCTCCTGCGGCTCGAGCTCATCATCCACCGGGATGGGTCGGTGTTCCGGCTCGGCGTCGTCACGCCACAGCTGGCGCGGGCCACCGCCCGCAAGGTCGAGGCCTGTGTGCGGGCCGAAGCGGCGGGGTGGCACTTCCCGGTCAGGCGCGGCTTCACCCACGTCGCCGTGCCGTTCTACTTCCACCGGGCAGACCCGCGCGGGGCCGGCCCCTACGAGAGCTGCTGGAGCCGTCGCGGTTGCCCGGGCCAGGGTGACGTGGCCGCCCCCGGGGCTGGCACCAGCAAGGAGCAGCGCCCGTGATCGCCATGCCGTCTCGCCCGCACCGGTTCGTCGTCGTCCTCGCCGCGGCGCTCGCCAGCCAGACCGGTTGTGGCGATCGCGAGAAGTCCGCCGCCGCCACCAGCGCACCACCGCCGCCGACGACGGCAGGGCGCGACGCCGCGCCGGTCGCGCCGCCACCGCTGGCGCCGATCGACGCCACCCTCAAGCAGCACATGCAGGAGCACTTCGCCTCCATCACCGAGGTCCAGCGCGCGGTGGTGCGCAGCGATCTGCCGGCGGCGCAGGCGGCGGCCAGGTACCTGGCCGAACACGTCGAGCACGAGGCGCTCGACGGCTGGGGGCCACACGTCGCCGCGGTCCGGCAGGCCGCCGAGCGTGTGGTGCACGCCGCCGATGTTCCGGCGGCCGGCCTGGCGGCGGCCGCGCTCGGGCGGACCTGCGCGCGCTGCCACCACGCCCGCTCGGCCATCGTCGCCTTCGCCTGGGAGCCCGAGCCCGAGGCCGACGCCAGCCTGGTGGCGCAGATGCGCCGGCACCAGTGGGCGGCGGCGCGCCTGTGGGACGGCCTGGTCGGCCCGTCGGATCAGCTGTGGACGGAGGGCGCGGCGGCGCTGGCCGCGGCCAACCTCGACCAGGTCGCGGCCCAGGCCAAGGCGGGCGCGGCCGACATCACGCGCTGGGCGACCCGGGTCCGCGAGCTGGCCCGCCGCGCCGGCACGCTGACCGACGACGACGCCCGGGCCGAGCTGTACGGTCAGCTGCTCGAGGCGTGCGCGAGCTGCCACCAGGTCGCGCGTGATCCAGCGCGAGGCCTGGCGCCGCCGGCGCCGGCGCCGGCCGGGCCGTAAACTCGGCACAGGTCCGGCGGCGCAGGCCCCGCTCACGCCGCGGCGATGCGGCGGCGCCGCGCCGCCGCCGCCCGCCAGTGCCCCAGCCCGGCCAGGAGGCCGAGGCCGGCGCAGCTCCCCCACAACCAGGTGCCGAGGCCGTGATCGAGCGCCAGGGTGCCGACGACCGGCCCGGCCATCGTCGCCGCGCCCCACGACATGGCGAACACGCCCTGGTACCGGCCGCGGGCCGAGACCGGGGCGAGCGCGGCCACCATCGACGAGTTGATCGGGGAGGCCAGGATCTCGCCCAGGGTCCAGGCGGCGATGGCGCCGGCGTGGACCCAGGCCGCGGGCCCGAGCGCATGGCCGGCGAAGCCGAGCCCGGTCAGCGCCGCCGCCACTGCCAGCACCCGGCTCGGGTCGCGCCGCTCGACCGCCCGGGTCACGCTCGCCTGCAGCAGGACGATGAGCCCGCCGTTGATGGCGACGAACCAGCCGTAGTCGCCGGCGTCGTAGCCCTGGCGCCGCAGCTGCTCCGACAGCGGCGCACCGCTGAGGATGAAGATCAGGCCGACCACGAAGCTGAGCCCGACCAGCCCCATGAACGTGCGATCGCGCGCGATGTCGAGCAGGCGCACCTCGGCCGCGCCGGCGACCGGCGCCGGCAGGCTCTCCGGCACCCACACCACGATCACCAGCGCGAACGCGGCCATGGTGGCGGCGTCGACGACGAACAGCAGGCCGTAGTCGACCCGGGCCAGGTGCCCGCCGACGATGGGGGCGATGGCGAACGCCAGGTTGATGGCCCAGTACAGGGCGGCGAAGGCGCGCGCGCGCTGCCCGGCCGGCACCACGTCGCTGACCATGGCCCACACCGCCGGGCGGTACAGCTCGCCGACCAGGCCGAGCGCGAACACCGCGGCGGCGATCGACGCGGTCGACCGGACCAGGCCGAGCACGAGCATGAAGGCGGCGCCGGCCAGGAGCGAGCCGACCATGGTGCGCTTGCGGCCGATGCGATCGGCCAGCGCCCCGCCGGCGACGGCGGCCAGGAGCTGGCCGGCGCCGAACAGGGCGACGACCAGCCCGGCCTCGCTCGCGCGCAGGCCGCGCTGCTCGGTCAGGTAGAACGTCAGGAGCGGGACGACGAAGCCGCCCAGGCGGTTGATGAGGGTGCCGACCCAGATGAGCCAGAACGTCCGCGGCAGCGAGGGTCCAGCCACGGCGTCAGCGCCGCGGCCGGCGCCGGCGCCGGGCCGCGGCCAGGCCGAGCCCGAGCAGCACCAGCGCCTGCCCGCTGGCCGCGCCGCCCGGGCTGGCGCATCCACACGCGTAGTAGTTCGTGGTCGGGCCGGCGCCGGCGTCGGCGTCTCCGCCCGCGCGCGCCTCGCCGCGCAGCTCGACCACGACCGGCGCGCCGCCGACCGGGACGAGCGTGAGCGTGCCGGTGTAGGTCCCGGGCGCGGTCGGCTCGAACCGGACCGACCACGGCGTCGCCGGTGACCCGGTCACGGTCTGGGTCGGGGCGCCACCGAGCACGAAGGAGGCGCCGCTCACGGTGGCGGTCACGTCGAGCGTGGCGCCGCCACACGCGGTGGCGGTGATGGGGCGAACGTCGCTGGTCCCGCCCGGGGCGACCAGGCCGAAGTCGAGGCTGCCGGGGCTGATCGCCAGCCCGTCGCCCAGGCCCTCGGCGCGCAGCACGACCTCGCGCCGGTCACCCGCGCTGGCGTCGGTGGACCAGGTGACCACGCCGTCGCTGACCCCGGCTGGCACCAGGGCCGACACCCGCACGGTGGCGCTGGCGCCGGGCGCCAGCGGCGCCAGGTACCCGGCGGCGTCGGGCGCGACGTAGCTGAGGTCGAACGCCGGGCTGCCGGTCACCGTCGGGGCGGTCACCTGGATCTCGGCGCTCGGCTCGACGAACAGCGCCAGATCGACCTCGACCGCGGTGCCGGTGCAGACCGCGCCGAAGTCGTGGCTGGCCGGCGCCACCCGGTAGCGCGGCACGGTGGCGGCGCCGGTGACGGCGACGGGGCGATCGAAGCCGGTGATGGTGGTGGCGCGTGCACCCTCGAGCGCGGCGGTCGGGGCGAACACCACGTCGAAGCTGCGGGTGGCGCCGGGCCCGAGCGTCTCGACCGTGGTCGGTTGCCCGGCCAGGGTGAAGCCCTCGCCGGCGGCGGCCAGGCCGATCGGGCCGATGTTGACCGGCGTGGCGCCGAGGTTACGCGCGGTCACCATCGCGCTGGTGATGGTGCCGGCCCGGTGCGGTCCGAACGCCACCGGCGACGGCAGCAGCTCGAGGCTGGAGGTCACGCCGTCACAGCGCAGGGCCACCGTCTGGGTCAGCGGGCCGACCGTGCTGGCGCCGGCGCCGAGCGTGAGGGTCCCGGTCTTGACCCCGGGCGAGCTGGGCGTGCAGGTGACGAAGACCTGCGCCGTGCCGCCGAAGGGACCGACGGTGGCGCTGGATGGGGCGACCTGGAAGTCGGTGGCGCCGGCGCTGATGGTGGCGCTCACCGTGGTCGCCACGTTGCCGTCGTTCTGCACCACCACCGGCAGCGGGCTCGACGGCAGGCCGACCGGCTGCTGGCCGAAGTCGAGCGCACCCGCGGCCGGCTCGACCACGGTGACGGTCGCGCCCAGGCCGGTGCCGGTCGCCGTCACCAGGACCGGATCCTCGCCGTCATCGGGGTCGTTGCTGTCGAGGCTCAGCGTGGTCGACTGGTCGCCGATGGCGGTCGGCAGGAAGGTGACGCCGACCGAGGTCGAGGCGCCGGCGGCGACGGTGCACGGCAACGCCTCGCAGCTGGCCACGGCCCAGGCCGCCGGGCTCCCGCCCTGCCGGCTGACCTGGAACGTCAGCGGCTGGTTGCCGAAGTTGCTCACCAGCAGCATCGCCGGCGCCATCGCCCCGACCGCGGCGGAGCGCGCCAGGCTGGCCGGCGTCACCTCGATCTCTGGCCCGGTGTCGGCGTTGCTGCCGGCACACGACAGCGCGGCGCTGTCCATGAGGTTGCTGTTGCCGGTCGCGGTCAAGGTCCCGGTCAGGACGCCGGTGCCGACGCAGCGGATGATCGGCTGCGGCACCAGGGAGCTGCCCGGGCCGGTGCCGGGCATGTCGGTGAAGCTGCAGCTGGTCTGGCCTGGGCACGGCGCGCCGAACTCGAAGCCGGCCCCGCTGAGCTGCAGGCTCCAGCTGGTCACCGTCTGCATGCTCATGTTCTGGATCGCGACCGCCTCGTCGCCGGGCGGCGCGCCCGAGAACACCACCGGGTCGGGGCTGATGGCGAGCATGCCGCTGCCCGAGCCGCCGCTGCCGCAGCCCGACGTCATCAGCTCGAGCTCGCCGGCCGGGAAGATCGTGATGATGTCGAACAGGCAGGTGCCGTCGGGCGCCGGGCCGGCGACCGCGGTCAGGGTGGTGCTGGCGCCGGGCCCGAGCGCGACCGGGACCGGGCCGACGCCGTAGGTGCCGGTGCAGCCGCGCGGCTGGAACGAGGTGATGGTGGTGGCGCTCGAGCCCTGGTTGGTGAGCGTGAACGAGGCGCTGCCCGGCCCCGTGTCGGTGCACTGGATCACCACCGGGTCCGGACTGTGCGCGAGCTGGGCCAGGGCGGTGGTGCCGACGACGACCAGCACCACCAGCGTCGCGACCAGGCGGTGCCAGGCACGTGGGATCCGCATCACAACCTCCCGATCACGCCGACGACCGGGACGACGGCGTTGGCCTCGTAGCCGAGCTGCGGGTTGAAGAAGTGCTCGGCCCCGACCTCGCCGACCACGCCGAGGTGGCCGTTGATGGTGAGCTCGAGCCCGACCGCGCCGCGCACGCCGACCCGCGGCTCGCCGCCGGAGTAGAACAGCGGCACGCCGGCCGACAGCACCGGCCGGATCGGGCCTCGCAGCAGGTGGCCACGCGCCCCGACGTAACCGCCGAGGTCGTTCGACAGCAGCACCGCCAGCTCGAGCTCGACCCGGCGCGAGGCGGCGATGGACAGGCCGAAGGCGGCGGCGGCGCCGCGGCCCTTGCCATCGATGCGCAGCTGCGCGCTGGCGCCCAGCCACGGCTCGCGCCCGACCTCGATCGCGCCGACGGCCACGCCGCCGTCGTCGTAGATGCGGATACGCGGCGCGGTGGTCTGGTAGCGCACGCCGCCGCGCTCGGCCTTGACGCCGGTCACCAGCCAGGCGGTGATGGCCCGGGGCTCGGCGTCGGGGCTGCCGGCCTCGGCGGTGGGGGTGGTCGCGCCGGCGCCGGTCGAGGTCGGGTTGGCGGTGGCCACCGTGTCGGTCGGCGTGGTCGGCGTGGTCGGCGTGGTCGGAGTGGTCGTGCCGGCCGCCAGCGCCGGGGCCTCCTCGCCGACCAGGGCCAGCTCGAGGTCGCGCTTCTCGCCGGCGAAGCCGCTCAGGGTCACCTCGGCCGGGGCCAGGCCGGCCTTGCGGGCCCGCACCAGGTGCATGGTCGCGCCCAGCCGCGTCACCAGCTTGCGGTCACCCAGGTTGATCCACGGGCCGCCGTCGATCGACACCTCGGTCCCGGGCGGCGTGGCCTTGATCGCCACCAGGTACAGCTCGTCGTCGAGCCGGTTGAGCAGCTCCTTGACCTCGGCCACGCGCTCGGGCGCGGTGTCCGGCGCCTCGATGAACAGCTGGTAGGTGTTGGCGGCGTCGGCCAGGCGGCCCATGTCGCGCAGGGTCGAGCCGATGTTGAGCAAGATCTTCGGGCTCGGGAACAGCTCGTAGGCCGCGACGAAGCGATCGAGTGCACCCTGGTAGTCGAGCTGGGCCAGCAGCTCGACGCCCTGCGACAGCAGCAGCTGGGCCGCGGCCTTGCGCTTGTCGCGGTCGCTACCGCCGGCGCCAGGATCGACCGGCGTGGTGCCGGCGCCATCGGTCGTGCCGGGCTGGCTCGGCGCCGGCGCGGTCGTCGGCGCCGGCGCGGGCGAGGGCGCGCTGGTGTCCTGGGCGTGGGCTGGCGCGACCGATGCCGCCGGCGCCGCGGCGAGGAGCGCGAGCGCGGCGGCGTGTGCGGGTGTGAAGGGCAGGGGCAGGCGCGGCATCGGCGGCGACGGGCTCACTCGTCGTCGAGATCAGTGTAGATCGGGGAGCCCTTGTCCGTCGTCGGCTTGCCGGCGCTTCCGGACCCCGGCGTGGCGGCGCCACCGCGGGCGCTCGAGCCGGCCCCGGCCGCGCCGCCGGCGGGGCGCTCGGGGCCTGGCGTGGTGCGGGGGCCGGTCGGGGTGGACCCGACGCTGGTCGGCGGGCCGACCGGGCCAACCGGGTCGACCTGGCCGACCGAGATGCGCGGGCGATCCCGTCGTCGACCGCCGAGGCCGACCAGCTCGACCTGGATGAGCTGCGGCTCCCCGGCGGTGACGGCGACGGTCGCCGGCTGGTGGTCGGGTGCACTCACCTCGACCTGGTGGACCTGGCCATCGTGGGGCACCGAGGCGACGCCGTTCTTGAGCGGCAACGGCTGACCGTCCCACCGCACGCTGGCGCTGGCCGGCTGCAGGCGGAAGAACAGCGTCACGCTCGGCGTGGGCGTGGGGGCCGGGGCGGGGCCGGGTGCGGGCGTCGGCGTCGGCACCGGCGGCCCTGGGAGCTGCGCCGGCACGGGGGGCGCGGTCGGCCTGGCGGTGGCGCCGCCACGGACGGCGACGTAGCCGACCACCGCGGCGGCGACGACCGCACCGGCGGCCAGGGCCAGCCCAACCGGCGAGCGCCGCCGGCGCGCCGGGGTGGGTCGGCCCGGTGAGGGCGGTGTGGTCAGGGCCGGCCCGGCCAGCACGCCGGCGCCGGCGGTCGGCGCCGGCCGCTTGAGCGAGGCCACGGTGTCGATGACCACCGCCGGGCGGCGCCCGCTGGTGGCCGGCAGCACCGCCGACAGCCGTCCCGACAGCGTCGGCATCGCCGCCGACAGGGCGTCGCTCAGGTCGGCGCAGGTGGCAAACCGCGCGGCCGGATCCTTGGCCAGCAGGCGCAGCACGATCCGCTCCATCTCCTCCGACAGCTCGGGCACCCGGGCCCGCGGCGGCTCGGGCTCGCCGAACAGCTGCAGGGCGATCAGCTCGCCGACGGCGTCCGACACGAACGGCGGCTGCCCGACCAGCAGCTCGTACAGGATGCAGCCGAGCGAGTACAGATCGGCCCGGTGATCGATCTCGCCGGCGGCGCGGGCCTGCTCCGGCGCCATGTACGCCGGCGTGCCCATCAGCTCGCCGGCCCGGGTCTGCGACGCCCGCTCGGTCGGACTCTGGGTCAGCTTGGCGATGCCGAAGTCGAGCACCTTGGGCCGCTCGCCCGACGGCATGTCCGGGTCGGGCACGAGGAACACGTTGTCGGGCTTGAGGTCGCGATGGATGATGCCCTTGGCGTGGGCCGCGGCCAGCGCGCTGGCGATGCCGCGGACGATGACCGCGGCCGCGACCTCGCTCAGGCGGCCGGCGCTCAGGCGCGATGACAGCGTCTCGCCGTCGAGGAACTCCATCACCAGGTAGGCCCGCCCGTCGGCGGCGTAGCCGAAGTCGAACACCTCGACGATGCCGGGGTGGCGGATGGCGGTGGCGGCGCGCGCCTCGTTGAAGAAGCGCTCGACCATCTCCGGGTTGGCCGAGTACTCGGGGCGCAGCAGCTTGACCGCGGCCGGCTTGCCGAGCAGCTCGTGCTCGGCCCGGTAGACCGAGCCCATGCCACCGGTGCTGAGCTCGGCAGAGACCCGGTAGCCCCCGAGCACGGCGCCGACCACCGCCGAAGGATCGGCGGCACGCAGCCGGCTGGTGTGGTCCGACATCCGCGATCCCCTGTTCGCATGATGCGCCAGGCGGTGCGACCCTTCAACCAGCGGCGCGCGAGGTGGACCGCGTTCGCGCCGAAATCGCCCACGCTGGCCCGACCGATCTGGCGCATACTCGCAGGCCCTCGTGCGCCGCTCCGCCTCGCCGTCGTGGTTGCTGCTGGCGCTGGTCGCTGGGCTGGTCGTGGCGCTGGGCCTGGTCGCCTGCACCCCGATCGGCGACGACCTGCGGCCCCGCCCGGCCGACGCGCCGCCGCCCGACGCCTTCGTCCTGGGCCCCGACGCTCGCGCCCTGGCCCCCGACGCCCGCACCACCGATGCCCGCGGACCCGATGCGCCACCTCTCGCCGACGCCACGCAACCAGGCGAAAGCCCTGGTGTCTCTTCCCCATGTGGGAAAACGACCGTCGGCCGCGAAGAAACCCGGCGGTGCGGACACCCACCCGGTACCCCATGAGCCGGATCCTGCCCAGGTCGCTCGCGGCCGCCGCGTTGGCCGTCTGCCTGGTGCCGGCCGGTGCGGTCGGGGCCCAGCCCGCGGGCGCTGACGACACCGACCTGGTCGATCCGGTCATCCCGGGCTGCGCGATCCGCCTGCACCGGGTGCCGGCCGCGCTGCGCGCCGGGCTGGCCGAGTCCCTGCGCGACCGGGCCTCGTGCGCGGCCCGGCTCGACGTGTGGATCGTCGAGAGCCCTGGGGGGCTGTACGTGCTGGCGATCGATCCGCAGCATCGGGTGCACGAGCGGGTGGTGGATGCGGCGGCGCTGGCCAGCCTGATCGCCGCCTGGTCGGAGGACGCGGTCGATGCGCCGCTGCTCGGGCTCGGCCCCATCCGCGACGGCGAACAGGTCGCGCTGGCGCCTGGCCAGATCGACGCGCCGGCGGCGCGGCCCCGGACCGTCGACGCGCCGCCGACCCGTGGCCTGAGCGCGACCGCGGTGGTGCTGGACGCCCCGAGGGAGGCCGAGCAGGGGCAGGGCATGACCCTGGCCGCGCTCGGCACCACGTCGCCCGGCGGGATGCAGGGCGCGGGCGTGCGGGTGCTGGTCGATCTCGGCCTGTCGCGCTCTTGGCGGATCGCCGCCGGGGCCAGCCTGCAGCGCGACATCGCCAGCACCTTCTACGTGGTCAACTCGGCAGCCACGCTCGAGGAGATCGGCCGCACCGACACCGACGTGGTGGTCGGCCTGCACCGCCGCTGGGGCTCCGACGGGTTTCACCTGCGGCCAGAGTTCACGGCCGGCCTGGGTGTGGCCCGGCACGAGCTGCTCGGCGTCGGCGCCGGCGGCGTCACCGGCGGCTCGCGCATCAGCGACGAGACCACCGTCGGCGTGCGCGCCCAGGGCCTGCTCCTGCTCGGCTCCGAGCTGGCGCCCGGCATCGCCGCCGAGGCCGGGCTGGGGTACCGCGTCACCGTGTTCGACGAGGTCGTGCCCGGCCGCACCGCCCAGCACTTCGTGGTCGCCACCCTCGGCCTCCGGTACCAGCGATGAGCCAGGCCCGGGCACGGCTGGCCTCGGTCATCCCGCTCCGGCGCGAGGGCACCTCGCTGGCCGAGGTCAGCGACGAGGGCCTGCTGGCGGCGTGCGCCACCGGCGACCGCGCGGCGCGGGCCGCGCTGTTCGAGCGGCACGTCGACGGCCTGCACCGCTTCGTCCGGCGGATGACCGCGGCCGACGCCGACGCCGTCGACGATCTGGTCCAGAACACCTTCATCGAGGCGTTCCGCTGCGCCGGCACCTTCCGCCACGACGGCCGGGCTCGGACCTGGTTGTACGGCATCGCGGTCAACGTGGTGCGCAACTACGCGCGGCGGGAGATCCGGCGCAAGCAGGCGCTGGGTGAGCTCGAGCGCGCCGCGGTCGCGCCGACCCACGTCGGGGCCGAGCGGCGGGTCCTGGCGCACCGGCTCGAGCAGCTGGTGCCGGCCCTGCGGCCCGATCTGCGCGAGGCGTTCGTGCTGGTCGACGTCGAGGGGCTCAGCGGCGCCGAGGCGGCGGCGGCGGCTGGCGTGCCCGAGGGCACGCTGTGGCGACGGCTGCACGACGCCCGCAAGGTGCTGCGGGCCGGGCTGGAGGGCACGCCATGAGCGCGGCGCTCGTGACCTGCCCGGATCCGGCCCGGCTGGCCGCGGCGGCCGCCGGGGAAGACCTCGAGGCGCTGGCGCACGCCGACGGCTGCGAGGCGTGCCGGCACGTGCTGGCCGACCAGGCCGCGGTGCGTGGCCTGGCCAGCGAGCTGCGCGGCCCGGCGTTGCCCGACCGGCGACGGGCCCAGCTCGGGGCGCTCGTCCTGGCCGCGGCCGAGGGCATCGAGGCCGAGCGCCCGGGCCTGAGCGACGTCGGCCGCGCCGGCGCGCCGGCGCCGGCGACCGGCGCGGCGGGCGACACGTCCGTGCGGCCGCGGCGGCGCCGGACCTGGAGCACCGGCCTGGGCCTGGCCCTCGGCGGCCTGGCCGCGGCGGCGGCGGCCACCTGGTGGTGGTCGCGCGGCGGCGCCATCCCGGCGGCGGCGCCGGCGCCGGCGCCGGCGGCGCCGATCGCGGCCTTCCCCGACGAAGGCGCCATCCGCGTGCTGGCGGCCGTGCCGGCGCTGCCCGCCCGCACCGTGGCCGCTCTCGATGGTGGCGTGGTGCACGTCGTGCACGAGGCGGACCGCGACGTGGTCACCGCGGGCGAGGGCCGGCTGCGGGTCGACACCACCAGCCCAGGCGCGATCCCGGTCGAGGTGGTGGGGACGAACGCCCGCGCGCTGGCGCGCGGCGCCCGGCTCGAGGCGACCACCCGCGCCGGCGTGCTGCAGACGGTCGCGGTGTTCGCCGGCTCGGTCGAGATCTCGTCGGCGCGCGGCGTGGTGATCGTGAGCGCGGACGAGGTGTGGACGTGGGACGGCGAGGTGGCGATCGCGCCGTCGGCGCCCGCCACGCCGCCGCGCCGTCGTCCGGCGCGCTCGGGCGCGAGCGGGTCCGGGCCGGGCGGCGCCGACGCCGGCCGGCCCGGCGGTGGCGCACCGGGCGCGACCGGGTTCGACCAGGCCTGGCAGCGCCTGCGCGCCGGGGACTTCGGAGCGGCGGCGCGCCTGTTCGACGCCGTGACCGACCGGGCCCTGGCCGACGAGGCGACGTACTGGGCCGGCGTGGCGTGGGCCCGCGCCGGCGACCCCGAGGCGGCGCGTGATCGCCTGCGCCGGTTCGTCGCCGACCACCCGCGCTCCCCGCGCGCCGGCGCGGCGCACCTGGCGCTGGGCAAGATGCTGCAAGGGCAGGACGCCGCGGCGGCGCGGGCCCACCTCGAGGCGGCGCTGGCCGACGAAGACGCGCGGGTGCGCGAGGCGGCCGCACGCGCGCTGGCAGCCCCACCCTGAGCGGCGACGGCCGCACAGGGCGCGGAACGCCCGGAACGCCCGCCGCGCGGGGTACACTTCGGGCCGATGCCGCAGCTCGCTCGCCACGTCTTCGTCTGCACCAACGAGCGCGCCGCCGATCATCCGCGCGGCTCGTGCAAGGCGCGCGGCGGCAGCGAGGTGCGCGACGCGCTGAAGAAGGAGCTGACCGCGCGCGGGCTGGGCAAGGTCATCCGCGCCAACAGCGCCGGCTGCCTCGACCAGTGCGAGCACGGCGTCACCGTCGTGGTCTACCCCGAGCAGGTCTGGTACGGCGCGGTGACGGTGGCCGACCTGCCCGAGCTGGTCGAGCGTCACCTCGTCGGTGGTCAGGTGGTCGAGCGCTTGCTCCTGCCAGCCCAGCCCCACGTCGATCCGCGCCGCCGGCTGCCGGTGATCCAGCCGGTCGCCGGCGAGGGTGAGCCGACGTGATCCGGGTCGGGCCGGTCGCCGTCGGCACGGCGATCCTGTTCGGGGCGCCCGGGTTCGCGGCGGCCGACGGCTCGCCGCCGAGGGGCACGGCCGAGGCGACGCCGGAGGCGCGGCCCGATCCCGCCGCGGTGGCCGCGGGGGAGGAGGCCAACCTGGTGGTCCGGCGTCCGCGCACCGGGTTCGTCTTCTCGGTCGCCGGCGGGCCGGGCTTCCAGGCCGGCGTCGGCGTCGCCGCGTCGACCGGGACGGGCGGGGCGGCCAGCCTGCGGGTGGGGCACGAGGCCAACCGCGACACCCTGCTCACCCTCGAGCTCGCCGCGACCATCTACACCCACCGCGAGACCGATCCGGTGTCGATGACGGCGGTGTCGTCCGTCCACAACAGCAGCGTGGCCTGCGTCGGCGCCCAGACCTGGATCCGGCCCAGCGTGTGGATCCGCGGCGGCGTCGGCATCGCCGTGTTCTCGCGCGACGGCACGACCGCGGCGACCCAGACCCGCTCGCTGGGCGGCCTGGGCGCGGTGGTCGGCGCGGGCCTCGATCTGTTCCGCAGCCGGCGCGTCGCGTTCGACCTCGAGCTGGTCGGGGTCAGCGCCATCTACGGCGACGGCATGGTCGTCGGGGGTGGCCTGGCCGTGGGCGCCTCGCTCGACTAGGGGGTGTCCCGGTTCGCCGCCGGGACGTGGTCGTAGTCGTAGTCGTGGGATCGCTCGTGGCGAAGCCATGGAGTGCGCGGCCTCGCTCGACGTCATGACGTTGCGCAGGCTCATCACCGAGGAGCGCTACCAACGTGGCGCCAAGCTGCTCGAAGGTGTCGATGCAATGCTCACGAAGATGATCTGAGAGCTGCGTCAAAGGTGGCGACCACCTCCACGTCGCCGTCGCCGTCAAGGTCCACGACCACGACGACGACCACGTCGACGTCAACGCCAAGTAGGGCCCCCCCCCTAGCGCCGGCTCACCAGGTCGAGCATGGGCGCCACCGCGTGAGCCTCGACCAGGGGCCCGAGCGAGTAGACCTCCTCGTAGTGGTCGCCGTCGGCCTCGTCGAGGTACGGGCTGTTCGGGGACAACACGTAGTTGTAGGCCGGGACGATGTAGCCGACGTAGTTCTCGGCCAGGCCGGCCAGCACCGGGTAGGTCACGCCGGGGTTGGCCAGCACCAGGTCGCGCAGGTACGGCGGCGCCGGCGCGGTCGCCAGGTCCGGGGTGTTGGGTTTGCTCGGGTCGAGCAGCGGCCAGCCCCAGCTCCACGAGCCGTCGTAGCCGCCGACCCACAGCTCCGGGTGCAGCTCGCCGGGCGCGGTGATGAGGGCGAGCGGCCCGACCTGCAGGTAGGTCGTGCGCATGGGGAACCACGGCACGTTGACGCCGTCGAGCTCGCGCTCCGGGTCGTAGCCGACCAGGGGCTGCGGGGCGATGATGCCGATGAGGAAGCCGGCCTGGAAGCCGATGTTGTCGATGCGGGCGGCGTAGCGGGCCGACCGCACGGTCAGCGGCGGATCGGTCACGGTCTCGCCCTCGTCGAGCAAGGCCTCGAGCGCGCGGCGGGCGGCGTTGGTGCCGACGGCCTGGTCGAGCGGGTGGCCGAGCTCGGTGATCGGGGCGCCGAGCGGGTCGAGCGGTGCGGTGCCACGCAGCGAGCCGATCTGGCCGCCGAGCGCGCCCTGGACGAAGACCGACACGCCGCCCAGGCCGGGCAGGTCCCGGGTGAGCTGGAACAGGTCGCCGGCGCGCAGGCCGTCCTCGGTCACCTGGCGCAGCCAGTGCGGGTAGTGCGCGCTGACCACCACCGGGTTGGCCGCGTAGTGCGAGGCCTCGGGGTGATCGGCCCAGTTGATGAGGGTGCCGATGGTGGTGGTCGGCGCGTCGGCGCGGACGAAGCGGGCGATGGTCAGGGTCGGGTCCATGATGATCGGGTCACGCAGGTCCTTGGCCCACTGATCGGTCCGGCTCATCGGGTCGGCCGGGTCGTTGATGAGCAGGGTGCTGGCGATCTGCATGTGGGCCGGGGTCAGCCCGGCCACGGCGTCGGCGACCGCGGCGGCGCAGGCGTCGACCAGCGTGGTCACGTACGCCTCGCTCCGACCCGACTTGAACTCGCTCGGGCCCCACAGCCCGACCGGGTCGGGCGTCGAGTGGGCGTGGGTGGCGCCGACGATGACGTGATCGATCGCCAGCCCGGCCAGCGCCGCGTGCTGACGGACCCGCTCGATGTCGGCCCACAGCAGGCCGATGGCGTCGGCGTAGACGATGGCCACCGTGATGTCGCCCTGGCGGAAGGCGAGCGCGCGCGCCTCGAGGTCGGTGTGGACGCCGTTGGCCGGCGTCTTGCCCCCGAACAGCCACAGCCCGTCGAACTCGCCGTTGCCGTTGGCGTCGACGTAGGGCTCGTCGCGCTCCCACTCGAGGTTGTTGTTCTCGTCGGTCCAGGTCTCGGCGATGACCGGGGTGAAGACCCGCTTGCCGGCGCCGACGTGGAGCACGCCGTCGCCGCGGCCAGCGCAGTCCGGTCCGCCCGGGCACTGCACGTCGGGCTGGTCGAAGCCGACCAGCCGGGCGTCGGCCGGCGCCGGCGCGGCGTCGGGCGGTACGCCGCCGCCATCACCACACGCGCTGGGCGCCAGCGCCAGCAGGAGGCCACAGACGCCGCACCCGAGCCACCGGCTTCCCACGAGGTTCATGCCCCGGGCGTACCGCCGAACCCGGCTGGCTGCAAATCCGTTTCGCCGCCCCTCGATCGGGCACGGGCACGGGCCCGGGCACGGACAGGACGCCGCGACGCGGTTGCGCCGCGTTCGTCCTGGGCGCCGCGAAAGCCGGACTCGCTCAGGCCTCGTCGAGGGGGGGCACCGTCATCG
>JAGPCO010000098.1 GCA_018058095.1 Kofleriaceae bacterium | reverse complement strand
CGTGTGCGGCCGGCCAGCCGATGGCGCCGCAGCAGCGCTGCCAGGTCTGGTAGCGCGACGCTCAGCGCCGGGCGGTGGTGAGCGCGAGCCCCACCACCATGGCGCCGACGAAGGCCAGCGCCGAGGTGGCGCCGCTGCCGCTGGCGACCAGGGCCGGCCCCGGACAGTAGCCGGCCAGGCCCCAGCCGATGCCGAACAACCCGGCGCCGAGCAGCAAGCGCGGCTCGATGCGGGTGTGGGCCGGCCAGGCCACGCGGTCCGCGAACACGCCGCGCCCCCGCGCCCGCACCAGCCGGACCACCGGCAGGTGCACGGCGATGGCCCCGGCCATCACCAGGCCCAGGCTCGGATCCCACGCGCCCGCGATGTCGAGGAAGGCGATGACCTTGCCTGGATCGGTCATGCCCGACAGCAGCAGGCCGAGGCCGAACAACACGCCGGCCGAGGCGGCGACGACGATGGCGATCACGACAGGGCTCCGGCCACGGCCACGGTGATCGCCCCGGTGACCAGGAAGGTGACCACGGCGGCCAGCGAGCGCGGCGACAACCGGGCCAGCCCGCACACCCCGTGCCCGCTGGTGCAGCCGTTGGCCAGGCCGGTGCCGACGCCGACCAGCAGGCCCGCCACCACCATCGTCGACATCGGCGCCACCGCCGCGCCGAGCGCGCCCGGCCAGCACCAGCGCGCGACCAGGCCGGTCAGCATCAGGCCGGCCAGGAACGGCACGCGGTAGCTGGCGCCGCCGTCGGCGTGGGTCGCGCGCGCGACCGTGCCGCTGATGCCGGCGATGCGACCGTGGCCGAGCAGCGCGACCGACGCGGCCACGCCGATGACCATGCCGCCGAGGAGGGACCAGACCAGGCTCGAGGTCATGTCATCCAATATAACGGACGAGGTGAACCACGTCCACACCAACCTGCCGCCCCCCCGGGTACGTGGACGTGTGCACCTGGTCCGGACCGGGCGAAGCCGACGAGGGCGGCGCCGCCCGAGCGATCGGGCACGGGCACAGGCTCGGGAGCTAGTACGCGCCGCCGACCAGGGCGCTCACGGTCATCACCCGGTCGGTGCCGCCGTCGGCCTCGAACATGTCCCCGGCGTCGCTGGTGAAGGTCCAGCCGTAGTTGACCAGGCCGCCCTCGACCGCCGCGCGCAGCCACGACCCGAGCGCGAGCGAGCCGCCCACCCGCGCCCCGTAGCCGTCGGCCGAGCGCCCGGCCGGGAACTTCTGGTCGAGCTCGGGGCCGCCCGACAGGACGATGCGGTTCTCGCCGCCCAGGTACGCCTCGGCCCGGCCCAGCCGCGCGACCAGCCGGCCGCCGATCCGCACCGTCGAGTACACCAGGTCGGGCAGCCGATCGATGTCGTCGTTCTGCCCACTGAACTGGTACTGGTAGCGGCCGTAGCCGGCGTCGAGATCGAGGGCGAAGGTGGCGCCGAGCCCGGCCCGATACCGGGCGCCAACCTCGATGGTCTGGGCGAACGTGCGGGGTGGGTTGTCCCGGCTCAGGCTGGTCGGGCCCGGATCGACCTCGGTCGGCAGCCCGACCAGGTAGGTGGCGGTCAGCGACAGCGGGTGCAAGGCCCGCACGCCGGTGGCGCGGGCCGGATAGGCCTCGACCGCGACGCCGAGCATCGAGAAGTACGACGACGTCAGGGTGATGAGCGGCGACATGTTGCCCAGGCCCTGGTAGGTGAACGAGCGCGCGTCGAACTGGTAGACCGCGTGCGCCACCACCAGCGGCGTGGTGCGGGGCGATGCCGGGCGGACGGCCCGGACCTCGCCGCCGACGTCGCCCTCGCCGCCTCCCGCACCCGCTCCACCCGGCTCGTCGCCGCCGCCGGCGTTGGCGCTGCCGGCGCCGGGCCCGGACAGGCGCACGGTGCGCGTCTCGCCCACCGCCACGTCGGCGAACTCCATCTCGCCGAGCTCACCGTCGACGCGCAGCTCCACCCGGTGCCCACCGGCGACGACGTCGAAGCTGCCCGGTGCGGCCCCGACCACCTCGCCGTCGATCAGCACCTCGGCCCCGGCCGGTCCCTCGATGGTCAGCGTGCCGATCGCCTCGAGCAGGTTGTACTCGACCCGCTGCGGCTTGCCGCGCTCCCCGCGGCGTGGCTTGTCGACCCGGATGGTGACCGGCAGCGGCTCGAAGGTGTCCTTGACGATCCGGACCGAGACGTCCCCGAGGGGCAGCTCGATCACCATCGGGGTGACGCCGCGTTCGGCGTCCTCGCTGTCGCCCACGAACACGGTTGCGCCGGCCGGGTTGGTCTTGATCTCGACCTTGCGCCGCTTCTGCGCCCACGCCGTGGCCGGGGCGCTCACCGCCCCCCACAGCACCAGCAGCGCGACCACGAGCCCCCGCATCGGCGGTTATTCTAGCAGGCCCGTCGTAGGCTGAGGGCCCATGCTGGTCGCCGCGCTCCGCCTGACCGGGTTCGCCGTCGCCGTCGCCCTCCTCACCAGCCGGCTCGGGCTGCTGGTGCACGAGGTGGTCGGGCACGGCGGCGTGGCCTGGCTCGGCGGCGCCCGCGTCGACGAGCTGGCGCTGTTCTGGTTCGCCGGCGGCTACATCCACTACCAGGTCGGCCAGGACGACGTGGCGCTGGCCCTCGCGATCCAGCTCGCCGGCATCGGCGTGGAGGCCGTGGTGGCCGGCCTGGTCGTGGCCTCCGTGCGCGGGCGCGTCGGCGCGCTGGCGACGGCGGCGCGGGTGGCCGGCTGGGCCTGCCTGGTCCACGCCAGCTTCTACCTCGCCGCGGGCACCTGGCACGGCTTCGGCGACGGCGTCGGGCTGTTCCGCCAGCTCGGCCGCGGTCGCGTGCTGGTGGTCGCGCCGGCGGCGCTGCTGATGCTCGGCGCGGTCGCCGCCGGGGTGCGCGCGCTCGCCCCGCTGGCCGACGTGGTGCCGGGCCCGCGCCCGGCTCGGCGCTGGCTGGTGCTGGCGGCGGCGCTGCTCGTCGCCGGCGCCACCCACGGCGCCCTCACCGCCGGCGAGCTGACGGTGCGCGCCGATCGGCGCTACGCCGAGGTCATGCGGCGGGAGCCGGCGCGGATCGTCGACCGCGAGCTGGCGGCGTGGCTGGCGGCCGAGCGCGCGCGTGGTGCGGTCGACGCCGCCGCGGTGGCGCGGCGCCGGCACGAGCTGGCCCGGCAGCAGGCCGTGTTCCCGCTCGCGCCGGTGCTGGTCGTGCTGGCCGCGCTGGTCGCCCTCGGCACCGCCTGGTCCAGCTCACGGCGCGCGAACGCCGGCGCGGCGCCGACGCTGGGGCGAAGGGAGCTGGCCTGGCTGGCCCTGGCCGCGACCGGCGCGGTGGCCGCGGTCGTCGTCGTGGCCCAGCTGGCGTGAACCAGGCCGCGCCGGCGCGCCGTCAAGGACAGGCGTCGACCGCGGCCGGCGCGCCGCCATCGGTCGGCATGCCACCGATGGCCAGCCCGCGCAGCGCCGCCACGTGCAGCTCGATGCGGCGGTTCTGGGCCCGGCCCTCGGCGGTCTGGTTGCTGCTGATCGGCTTGGTGCCGCCGAACCCGGCGATGAGCAGGCGCTCGCAGTCGACGCCCTGCTCGACCAGCCAGCGGCCGATGGCGAAGGCGCGCTCGCCCGAGGCCATGACCTCGTCCTGCCCAGCGCCGTCGCTGTGGCCCTCGATGCGCAGGGTGGTGACGTCGGGCTTGTCGGCCAGGAAGCCGCGCACCGCCGTCAGCGCCGCCATGCTGCCCGGCACGTCGAGCGTGGCCGTGCCGGTCTGGAACAGGAACGGGGCGTCGACCAGCAGGCGCGATCCGTCGAGGTGGGTGGCGGCCGGGGTCGGCTCGCCCGCGGCGGCGGCGGCGATGAGCGGGGCGTCCGCGGGCCCGGCCGGGTCGGTCGCCGCCGACGTCGGCTCGGCCGGGCCGGCCGGGGCCGGCGTGGCGGTCGGGCCACAGGCGGCGGCGCACAGGATCAGGAGGATTCGCAGCGGGCGCATCGGCGTGACGTTAACACCGGGGCAGCCGCGGGCCAGCCCGATCGCTGCGCTACACTTCGCACCATGCTCGTCGCCCGAGGCTCCGACAGGATCCGCACGATGCGGTCGGAGGAGCCCTAGCGCCCATGGACAACGTCCGCGACCTGCTCGGCGGTAGCCTGCGCCCGAGTGATCCGCGCCGCTTCCTCATCGAGGCCATGATCGGCGCGATGAACGCCGACGGCGTGATCGACCCGCGCGAGCTGCAGGTGGTCGAGCAGCACATCGCCAGCCACGAGCTGCTGGCCGGGCTGGCCCCGGCCCAGGCCCGGACCCTGACCGAGCTCGCCAACGACGCGGTCCGCATCGCCGGCGCGCCGGCCCGCACCGCGGCCATCGCCCGCGGCCTGCCGGCCCGCATCCACCGCCTCGCCGCCTACGGCATGGCGGCCGAGGTCGCCGCCGCCGACGCCCACGTGGTCGCGCGCGAGCTCGACTTCCTCGAGCAGCTGCGGCTGGCCCTGCGCATCGGCCCGTACGAGGCCAACCAGCTCATGGCCGCGGCCCAGCAGGGCTGGCTGGCCCGCTACCTCGACGATCGCTTCCTCCGCATCCGCGGCCTCATCTCCATCGCCTGCCAGCTGTTCGCCCTGCGCGCCCACGCCCGCGGCCACGCCACCGACGAGCACCGGTTCGCGGTGCGCGACTTCTTCCTCGCCATCCCCGACCTGGTCCGCCCGACCGACGAGCTCGACGTCGAGCTGTACCGCGCCTTCCGCCGCCCGCGTGAGCCCGGTGCCCAGGTGTTCGGCTCCCTGCGCGAGCTGGCCCAGGGCCTGCCCGATCCGGTCGATCGGTACTGGCTGGTGGTGTACGCGCTGGTCGCCGAGGTCCAGGCCAGCGCCGCCAGCTGGCGCCTCATCCCGTTCGTCGGGGTCATGCAGGCGGCGTTTCAGATCGGCGACACCGACATGGAGCTGGCGGTGGCCGACGCCCTCGCCTTCCCGGCCACCCTGCCCCGCCCGGGCTGATCCGTCGGGCCGCCCCGTCGCGGCCGGGCGCGCCGCGGGCCGGCGCGCGAACCGACCACGGCTGGTCAGATCGTGCGCGCAAACCGTGGGGTGATCTGGCCGGCGCGCGGCCTAACCCGGCGGAACTACGCCGGAGGGGCCCGGCGCTTCGTTTGCAGTTCGAGCGCGCGATGCGCTCAACCGCCCTCGTCCGCGCCGTCCGCACCGCCCACCTCACCGTTCCCGCGGCGCTGGCCTTGCTCGGCTCGGCCTGCGTCGTCGAGCCCGAACCCGACGATCCCGCGGCCGGCGAGGCCACGGGGCTCGCCGGCGAGCCGGTGGTCACGGCGCTGGTCACCTGCAGCCACTACCTCGACCCGGCCGGCGACGACGGCGGCGACGGCTCGGCCGCGACGCCGTGGAAGACCGTCGGCCACGCCATGGCCACGGTCGCCCCGGGCGCGACGGTGTGCGCGCGCGCCGGGACCTACCACGAGAACCTGCTGCTCACGCGCTCGGGCACGGCGGCCGCGCCCATCACCCTGACCCGCGACCCGGCCGCGCCGATCGACGCCGTGGTCCTCGACGGCACCATCGACGCGGCGCTGGCCTACCCCGGCTGCCCACCGACGCTGTGGATCTACGGTGGCGCGTACCTGCGGGTCGTCGGCCTCACCATCCGCCATGGCGGCAACGCCGGCTACCCCGGCAACCCGTTCGAGTGCACGGCCGGCGGCCTGTGGGTCAGCCCCAACTACCAGGCCGCGGTCTCGGCCCACGACCTCGAGCTGACCGACAACGTGATCGAGCTGGTCGCGCCGTCCCGGTCCGACCACCTCGGCGTGCCGATGGGCCTGTCGGCGTACGTGCCCGGCGTCGACGTGCACCACGTCCGCGTCCTGCGCAACGTGTTCCGCGACAACGACACCATCAACGAGGGCTCCGGCATCGCCGTCGGCGCCCTGGCCATCGCCGGCGACGTGCACGACTTCGAGGTCAGCGGCAACACGTTCGACGACCCGGACACCGGCGGCGTCGAGACCGGCGGCAACCAGGGCAACAACCTGTACCCGCGCCACGGCGTGATCGCCGGCAACGACTTCCTCGACTCCGGCTACGACAACGGCACGGCCGGCGTGTACCTGCAGGCGTCGCGCGACATCCTGATCGAGCGCAACTACTTCCGTGGCAACGGCAACAGCATCAACCTGCAGACCGAGCCGCCGTGTGGGGTGACCAGCCCGGTCATCACCGGCAACGTCGTCGTGCGCAACAACGTCATGGTCAACCCGCGCCACCACCAGGTCGTGATGGGCGCGTTCGCCGGCAGCAACGTGTGCCCGCCGCTCGGCTACCTGCCGGTCGACAACGTGTACGTCACCAACAACACCCTGTACCGGACCGGCGCCGGCAGCCTGCCGTCGATCTACATGCCCGCCAACGGCGCCAACACCATCACCGGCGACAGCCGCATCCTCGACAACATCATCGTCACCGACGGACGGTCCATCGACCTCACGCCCCCGGGTGGGCTGCCCCCGCCGCTGATCAACTTCAACTACCACGTGTCGCCGCTGGCCAAGCCGTTCACGCGGAGCCTGCTCGACCTGACCTGGGCGCAGTGGCGGGCCCAGGGCCACGACACCAACAGCACCCTGCGCGCGACGCTGCCGACCAGCGTGTTCAAGGGCCCGGTCCCGAGCCGGGCCGGCTTCGCCCTCAAGTCGTCCACGCCCAACCCGCCGCGCAACGCCGGCGCCCCGGTGGTGAGCGGCGTGGTCCCGACCACCGCGCCGTGGGCCAGCTTCGGCGCCTACGCGCCCGCGGTCGAGCTCGACTTCTACGGCGGGCCGCGCGATCGCAACCGACGCGACCTCGGCGCCGACGAGTACTGAGCCGGCCGCCACCTCCGCCCCGGCGTCGACGGGGTACGCTGCCGGCATGGACTGGCTGGACCTGGCGTTGTCCCTCCTGCGCGAGGCGGGGTCGGACGACGACCGGGCGGCGGCGCTGGCGTTGCTCGAACCGGAGCTGGCCGGGCCGCATCAGGACGAGGCGCGTCGGTTGCTGGCGCGTTGCCACCACCTCATCGTCCGTGGCGGCGCCGCGACGCTGGTGCGCGAGGCGCGCTCGTTGCCGGTGGGGTCGCCGCTGCGCGCGGCGGCCGAGGCGCTCGGGGCCGCGGCTCCGCCGGTGCGCCTGGTCCGGCGCAGCTCGACCCGCCCCGCGGATGACGGCCGGGTCCGCACGATCGAGACCGGCGCCAGCCATGCCGGAGGCGTCGCGTTCTCCGCCGACGGCGCCGTGATCCACACGTTCGTCGAGGGCGCACGGGAGTGGACCGACGACCATGGCCACGCGCGTTTCCAGCAGTGGCAGACCACGACGGGGCAGCGCCTGCGCCAGGCCGTGCTCGGGCAGTTCCGCGAGGAGGGCGGCGCGTTCGCGCTGTCGCCGGACGGCACCACGCTGGCGGTGCGCCACCATCGCGACATCGACCTCCACGACCTCGCGACCTGGCCATCCGGACGTGCCCCACGGCACCGGCGCCAGCTGCGCGGCATGGAGGGCCCCAACGCGATGACCTTCCTCGACGACGACCACCTCGTGGCCGACGACTCGTCGTTCGCCCTGGTGGTGTGGAATGTCCACACCGGCGAGCGGGTGGCCGCCAGCGGCTCGGTCGGCTGGCACGGCCACGCGCTCGCCGCCGCGCCGGCCCGGGTGCTGCTCGGCGGCTGCCTGGGCACCAGCCGCATGATCGGCGCGCACCGGTTACCCTCGCTCGCCCCGGCCGGGTGCTTCGTCTCCGCCGAGCCGGCGGCGGGGGCCCGGATCCGGTGCGAGGCGATCGACGTGTCGCCCGACGGGCGCTGGGTGGTCACCGGCGACTCGACCGGCGCGATCACGTTGTGGTCGGCTGCAGCCCTGCACGACCCCGACGGCGCCAGCACGGTGGCGCAGCCGCGGGTGGTGCCGACGACGACGCTCGGGCGGCATCCCGGCGCCGTCAGCGCCGTGCGCTTCGTCGACGCCACCCGCCTGCTCAGCGGCGACGCCGGCGGCCTCGTGCTCGACTGGCAGCTGGACGTCGCCGGCCACGACCCCGCCAGCCCCGACGCGCCCCGGGCCAGCCTGGCCGCCGCGCCGCGCCGGCTGGCGGTCCACCACGGCTACGTCAACGGGATCGCTATCCACCCCGACGGGCACCTGGCCGCGACCTCGGCCGAGGACGGCCTGGTCGTGCTGTGGGACCTGCGCGGCGCCGGCGCCGGCGTGCCCGGACCGGTGCCGCCGATGCGCCGCGAGCAGGAGTGCCGACCTCACCCGCTCGGACTCGAGGTCATCACCGACGGTGTCAGCATGGTGGTGCCGCGCCTGGCCGCCGAGCCCTGGCCTGGCCCGGCCGTGGCCCAGGACCCGGACCGGGTCGGCGTCCAGATCGGCGACGTGGAGATCGAGACCGTCGACGAGCCGGGCCCCCCGCAGCTGCTGGTGCGGCGCGGCGACGTGGTGGTCGACGTCGTCCCGCTCGATCGCCGCGGCGGCCCCCTGTGCGCGCTCGACGCCGAGACCCTGGCGCTGGTGGAGGCCGACGGCCACGTCTCGTTCTGGCAGCTCGTGCCCTGATCGCGCCGATCACCTCGTCCGGAGCCAGCGCTCGGCCTCGGCCAGCTCGGCCTCCCACCCGATCGGGTCGGCCCGCCACGCCGCCACCGCCGCCGTCGCCAGCGAGCGGGCGCGCGTGCGTGCCGCCGCCGGCAGCACCCGGGCCAGCGCGAGCTGGGCGCCAGCCAGGTAGCCCGGCCCCAGCCCGGCCTTCTCGATCCGGGCCACCGCCTCCTCGAGGGCAGCGACGGCGCCGGCCCGATCACCCAGCCCCGCGCGCGCGACGCCGAGCGCCTGGGTCGCGGTCGCGACCTGGGCGTGGTCGTCGCCGAGCACCTGGCGCAGCACCGGCAGCGCGGCGTCGAGCCAGGCCCGCGCGCCGCGGTGATCGCCCGCCGCGCTGAGCACGACGGCGCCGTCGGCGCGGCAGCCCATGGTCGCGACGTCGTCATCGCCATTGGCGAAGGCCAGGATCTCGCACGCGCGCCGGACCCGGGCCGCGGCCGGGCCGGCGCGATCGAGCCCGGCCTCGATGCTGGCCTCGATCGCCAGCAGGTTGCCGAACAGCTCGCTGCGTTCCCCGGCGACCTGGCCGGCCCGCGTCCGCGCCTGCACGACCGCCGCCAGCGCGGCCTCGAGCTGTCCGGCGCCGCGCAGCACCTCGGCCAGGTTGCCGTAGGTGATCACGCGATCGAGGTGGTCGGTCGGCAAGATCTGGTCGGCCAGGGTCGCCGCCGCGCGGGCCTCGGTCACCGCGTCGGTGGCCTGGCCGAGGTTGGCCAGGTTCACCGCCAGCCGCATCCGGTACACCACCTCGGTCGGGGTCCCGGCGGTGCCGTCCTGCCCGGCCAGCGCCAGGGCGCGCCGGTACGTCGCCACCGCCTCGGCGTACCGGCCGCGGCTCTCGAACGAAAACCCCAGGCCCTGGGCCAGCAGGCCGACCTGGGTCGGGGCCGAGGCCTGGGCCAGGTCGAAGCCGCGCCGCAGCTCGGCCTCGCCGGCGTCGAGCTCGCCGTGCTCGAGCAGGGCTACCCCGCGAACGTAGGCCAGCTGCACCTCGACCGGCGCCGGCCGCCGCAGGCGGGCCGAGGCGGCGTCGGCGTAACGCGCGTACTCGAGCGCGCGCGCTGGATCGCGCTCGGTGAACGCGGTGTTCTGCACCAGCTGCAGCCACACGCTGGCAGCGACGTAGTCATGGTGGACCCGCTCGGCCAGCGCCGCGGCCTGGCGCAGCGTCTCGCCGCCGGCCGCGGTGTTGGTGCCCTGGATCTGGATCGAGCCGAGCAGCGCGAGGTGTTCGGCCGCCAGCGGCTCCCACCCCACCGCGGCGACGTCCGGCCCCAGCGCCTCGGCCGCGGCCAGCGCGGCCGCGAAGTCCGAGCGCGCGCGCTGGGCCTCGACGGCGACGATGCGGAGGCGCACCGCCGCCACCGCGTCCTGCCGCGCCGCCTCGAGCGGCCAGGCCGCCGCGACCGTGCCGGTCGCGGGCTCGAGGCAAGCCGCCGGATCGTTGACGGCCCGGACCAGCATACGCAGGCCGGCGCCGTGGCCGGGGCCGAGCCGGTCGACCTGCCGCATCGACGCCGCCAGCTCGAGCTGCCGGGCCGCGACGCAGGCCGCCACCGGAGCCGGGGTGACGCCGGCCTCGCACCGGGCGTCGAGCACGCTGGCGAGGGCGCGTGCCCGCTCCGCCAGCTGGCTGGTCGCGTCGGTGAGGTCGGCCTTGCTCACGCCCGCGCGGGCACCGGCCGACGCCAGCGCCGCCGGGCTGCCGCCGTGCCAGGTCGCGGCCAGGTCGGCCCGGGCCCGCGCACACGCGGTCGGCGCCGCGTCGCCGGCGAGGTGATCGGCCACGTACGCGCCCGCGCCGGCCGCCACCACCGCGGTCAGCGCGGCCGCGCTCGCGGCGGTGCGCCAGCGCGGCCGCGCGACCAGCGCCGCCAGGATCGGCGCCATCGACGCCGGCCGCGCCGCCGGGTCGCGCGCGAGCGCGGCCTCGAGCACGCGCCGGACCCGGCCCGGCACCACGCCGCCGCGCCCACGCGCCGGCGCCACCGGGCGCGCCCCGTCCAGGGCCTGGCGCAGCGCTGCGACCGTGGCCCCGAGGTACGGCCGCCGCTGGTACAGCGCCTCCCAGGCGGTGACGGCGAAGGCGAACACGTCGGCGCGGGCGTCGACCGTGCCGCCGGCGAGCTGCTCTGGCGCCATGTAGGCCGGCGTGCCGACGGCGACGCCGGTCGCGGTCAGCTCGATGGCGGCGCCCGCGGGCGCGGTGGCGCTCACGCCCTCGCCGTCGACGCTGGCGACGCGGGCGACGCCGAAGTCGGTCACCGCCACCCGGGCCGGGCGCGCCGACGCCTCCACG
This sequence comes from Kofleriaceae bacterium, assembly GCA_018058095.1. Taxonomy (GTDB): domain Bacteria; phylum Myxococcota_A; class Polyangia; order Haliangiales; family Haliangiaceae; genus JABFXX01. The sequence goes on along the minus strand of JAGPCO010000098.1, from coordinate 16,539 downwards.
CCGGCGACCAGCACGTTGTCAGGCTTGAAGTCGCGATGCACCACGCCCGCACGATGCGCCGCGGCCAGACCGGCGCCGGCCCGGGCCAGCACGTCGAGCACCGCGGCGACCGGCCGGGCGGCCGCGGCCAGCCAGGCCGCCAGGGTGACGCCCTCGACCAGCTCCATGGCCAGAAAGACCTGCCCGCCTTCGACCCCGACGTCGTGGATCGTGACCACCGCCGGGTCGACCACACGGGCGAGCAGCCGGGACTCGCGCACCATACGCTCGGCCACCGCGTCGGCGCGAACCCCCGGCGCGACCCGCATGACCTTGAGCGCGACGTCCCGCTCGAGCGCCGGGTCGTGCGCGCGATACACGACCCCCATCGCCCCCGCGCCGAGCGTGGACACCACCCGATACCGGCCGAGCGTGGCGCCTGGGCCGAGGCGAAGCACGGGGCCGACCGGCGCGTCGTCCATGCCAAGCACGCCGGGCCGGGGCGTGCCGCGCGCCCGCACCAGCGCCACCAGCGCGGCCCGGCAGCTCGTGCACTCATCGATGTGGCCGCCCAAGGCCTCGGCCGTTGCGAGGGGCAGCTCGCCAGCGAGGTGAGCGGCAAGCTGGTCATCGGCGGGACACGCCACGCCCGGCCTATATCACGGACGACCCGCCCCCGAGGTCCCGACTCATCGGCCTGATGGGTCCCCCCGCGACGCGGACGCCGCGCCACCGGCCCCTGCGACCTTGCGAGGTGGCCGGCATCTCCCCGGCAAGGCCGCGACCGCCGCCGCCGTGGAGACCACATGAAGCCCATTTCCATCCCTCGCCTCCTCCTGCTCACCATCGTCAGCCTGGGCGTCTACGCCATCGTCTGGGCCGTCCGCACCAAGGACGAGCTCAACCGGCGAGGGGCCGACGTCCCGACGGCGTGGCTGCTGCTGGTGCCTGGCGCCAACGTGTGGTGGGGATGGAGGTTCTGCGGCGGCGTCGAGCTCGCGACGCGTGGGCGGCTGAGCCAGGCGCTCACGTTCCTGCTGTTCGTCGTGCTCGGCCTGTTCACGATCCTCATCGTCCAGGACGCCTTCAACAAGCAGGCCTCGCTGGCGCCGGTGGGAGGGTGACCATGCGCCGCGTTGCCGCCCTGCGTGCCACCACCATCACCCTCGGGCTCGGGCTCGGCCTCGTCCTGTCGGCACCGGGCCGGGCGCTGGCCCAGGACGAGCCGGCGATCGACGAGGCCCCGAGCGCCATCGAGCCCGACCCGGCCCCGGATCCCGCACCCGCACCCGCACCCGCACCGCCCGCGGCGCCCACGCCCACGCCCACGCCCGACGAGGACACCGGCGTAGGCGAGGCCCAGGTCCAGGCCGAGCCAACCGAGGGCCCGGGCGATCCGACCGCGGCCGCGACCGACCAGATCACCGCCGTCGAACCCGGCGCCGCCGACCTCGCCACCATGATGGAGACGGCGATGTCGCGCGAGGAGTTCCGCCAGCTGGTCGAGCTGGCCCGGCGCAAGGTGCTGGCCCGGCTCGAGGCCCGCATGGCGGCCAAGCAGGCGGCGCGGATGGCGACCATCTCGACGTGGATCACCCGCATCAGCCTGCTCGGCCTGCTCCTGCTGGCGACGCCGCTGGTGCTGCGCCGACGCTACCCGGGTCAGGGCGCGCGCCTGCTCAAGTTCTCGGCCCTGGCCGCGCTCACCTTCGTCGTCACCGTCAACCTGTTCGGCGCCGTCGTCGTCGGCATGCGCGAGGTCCAGGGCGCGCTGGGCCGGCAGACCAACCCGCAGCTGCGGGTGGCCGAGGGGTTCTTCGCCGCCCTGCACCGCAACGCCGATCAGTACCGGCCGATGGCGCACCAGCTGTTCGCGCCGACCCTGGCCGGCCTCGAGCAAGGTGGAGACGCCCAGCCAGCCGCGGTGCTGATCGAGAACGGGACCCGTCTCCTGCGCGACGCCCGCGCCTTCACCGCCATCGCCACCGTGTTCAAGAAGGTCGACGTCGCGTTCGCGCTGATCCCGATCGTCCTGCTCGGCGTGACCCTGGTGCTGTTCGTGCTCGCCATCAAGCCGACGCTGATCGAGATCATCACCATGCCGGCGCGGATGGCCGCCGGCACCCAGGGCTCGGCCCTGGCCACGATCCGGCTGGCCCTGCGCCGGCTCGGCGGCGAGGTCGTGGCCACCGGCGGCACGCTGCTGGCCCTGGTCGGGTTGACCGTGCTGTCGGCGCTGGCGCTCGGTCAGCTGCTGCCGCTGGCGGTCGACTCGCTCATCCAGTTCTTCGGCACCGCCGTGCTGTACCTGCAGGTCGAGCCGGCCGCGTCGTCGGGCGTGGTCTTCGTCAGCCTGCTCGGGGTCGTGCTGTTCCTGGTCCTCAACCTCGCGGCGATCGTGCTGTCGGGCGCGTTCTTCCTGGGCAAGCTGCAGAAGATCCTGCAGGCCCGCTGCAACGGGGGGGTGGCGCTGTCGAGCCACGCCCGGTTCTGGCGCTGGGGCGTGGCCAGCCTGCTGGTCGCGCAGCTGGTGCCGGTCGTGTTCATGGTCGCCGGCTGGAAGGTGGTCGACTGGTTCGCGACCCGGATGATCGGCGACGGCAGCGCCATCCGCTGGAAGAGCATCCTGGTCGGCGGGCCGGCCATCCTGGTGCTCGGGTTCGTGCTGGTGTTCTGGGCCGCGCGGGGCCTGGCCGGCCTGACCCTGCTGGCCCGGTACAAGGTCGCGCCCGCGCCCGGGCCTACGCCCGCGCCGCGCGCCCACCCGCTGGTGCGCCCCGAACCGGCGGCCGGCCCGCCCCAGAGCATCCGCGGGTGACGCCGCGGTGCGACCCCGGCCAGCGGCCGGCATCTACCGGCTGAGATGAAGACGACCTCCCCCCTGCTCCTGGCCGCCACCCTGGCGGCGTGTGTCTTCGGTGACGATCGCGCCGGCCGGCAGGGCGCCGACGCCGGCACCGACCGGCCGCCCGGCGATGGCCGGCCGAACGACGGCGGCGAGGGCCCCGACGCGCCGGCGCAGGCCTGCTCGCTGTTTCCGCAGGCCGGCTGCCCGGCCGGCCAGGCCTGCGACGTCGCCGAGGGCTCGACCGCCTGCCGGCCGGCCGGCTTCGGCACCGCGACCGCCACGTGCGCCACCGACGCCACGTGTGCGCCGGGCCGGAGCTGCGTCGCCGACGGCGACAGCGACGCGAGCTGCCTCGAGCTGTGCCAAGACGATGACGACTGCGCCCCGGACTCCGGCAGCCGCTGCGTCGTCGACGAGGCCGAGACCGCGGCGCTCGGCCTGCGCTACTGCAGCGAGGCGTGCTCGCCGGCCTCCCTGGCGGGCTGTCCGGCCGGCTGGAACTGCACGACCGATCCCGGCGACGGCGTTGGCTACACGTTCTGCTTGCCCGCTGGCGACGTCCGCATCGACGGTGGGTGCACGCGCCTGGGCGACTGCGTGGCCGGCGCGACCTGCGTGTCGCGCTTCGGGCTGCCCGGGGTGTGCGGCCGGAATTGCCGGGTCGGGGTCACCGGCGGGTGCCCGTCTGGGGAGGTCTGCCGCGGGTTCGCGCCGCCCAACGTCATCGGCGGCACCGAATGGGGCACGTGTGCGTGATCCCGGCGCCGCGTGCGACCCGGCGCGCCGGCCGGCATCTCCCTGTCGAGATGAAGATGATCGCTAGTGTCCTGCTCGCCGCCTCCCTGGCGGCCTGCGTCTTCGGCGACGACCGCGACCGCGGTGGCGCCAGCCCCGACGCCGATGCCGGCGTCGCACCCGACGACGCCGGCGGCGTCGCACCCGACGACGGCGCGCCGCCCGTCGACGGCGCGCCGCCCGTCGACGGCCCCGATGGGGCCCCCATGGTGTGCTCGCTGCTGCCGCAGGGCGGATGCCCGACTGGCCAGGCGTGTGACCTGGCCGAGGGCGGCCCGGCCTGTCGACCGGCCGGCACCGGCACCGCGGCCACCCTGTGCACCGGCGACGAGGCGTGTGCGGCCGGCCGCACCTGCGCCTTCGCGACCGCCAGCACGGCCGGCACCTGCCTGGCGCTGTGCGAGTCCGACCCTGACTGCGCCCGCGGCAGCGGCAGCCGCTGCGTGTATGGCGACGAGCGCTCGGAGGCCGAAGGCCTGGGGTACTGCTCCGAGGCCTGCTCGCCGCTCACGGCCGCCGGCTGCCCAAGCGGCTGGAACTGCGTCGGCCAGGTCGACCCGGATGGTGCGTTCACCACGTGCGTGAGAGCGGGGGTCCGCTCCGCCGGCGAGACCTGCACCACCGTCCTGGACTGTGAGGTCGGGTCGGTCTGCGTCGAGGGCTCCGCGCGCACCGAGTGTCGGCGCAGCTGTCGGGTCGGGGCGAGTGACTGCCCGGTAGGATCGTACTGCAGCAACTTCGCCCCGGAGCTGGTGATCGGTGACACCGAGTGGGGGAGCTGCCGATGAGGGCGCCCCGCACCCACCGGGCGGCCCTGGTGCTGGCGCTGACGACGACGCTGGCGGCGCCCACCGCGGCGGTGGCCGGGCCACCGCTCGAGCTCGGCGCCGCCATCGGCGGTCACCAGTTCGCGACCGACACCGAGCTGGGCGCGAGCGACGACGCCAGCGCGGCGGCGCCGCGGCCGGGCAGCCTGTGGGGCGTGCGCGCCGCGCTCGCCGTCCACCGCCGCATCGGCGTCGAGGCCGAGGCCATCCTGGTGCCGACCCGCGACGACGTCGACGGCCAGGCGGCGACGGCGTTCGGGTTGCGCGCTCACGCCGTGGTCGGCCTCGGCCGCGGCCGGCTGCGCCCGTTCGTGCTGGCCGGGGTCGGCGTGCTCGGCCTCCGCGCTGGCGCGTCCCGCCTCGAGAACGACGTCGATCAGGCCTGGCACTGGGGCGTCGGCGCCCGGCTGGCGCTGGCGCCGCGGATCGATCTCCGGGTCGACCTGCGCCACCTGGTGGTGCCTGGCCGCACCATGCTCGGCGCCACCCACGACCTCGAGCTGCAGGTCGGCCTGGGCGTCCGGCTCGGGCCGCCCCCGCCACGGGTGGTGCCCACACCCGAGCGCCGGCCACCGCCACCACCGCCGCAGTCGGCCGATCGCGACCGTGATGGCGTCGACGACCCGAGCGACGCCTGCCTGTCGGAACCGGAGGACCACGATGGCACCGCCGACCACGATGGCTGCCCCGATCTCGACGACGACCAGGTCCTGGCCGAGCTGGACGGGGTCGAGTTCGCGGCCGGGGCGATCACGCTCTCGCCCCAGGCCGAGGCCGCGCTCGACCGCGTCGTCGCCCTGCTGACCGCCGCCCCGACCGTCCACGTCGAGGTCAGCGGCCACACCTCGGCCGACGGCGAACGGGCCCAGAACCTGGCGCTGTCGGCCGACCGCGCCGCGGCGGTGGCCGACTACCTCATCGCCGCCGGCATCGCGGCCGAGCGGATCGGCGTGGTCGGCTACGGCCCCGACCGCCCCATCGCCGGCAACGACGCGGCCGGGCGCCGGCGCAACCGTCGGATCGAGATCCGGCTGGTCCAGGCCGAGTGAACACGCCTGGCAGGCTGCTGAAGACCCGTGCCGTCGGCTCCTGCCGACGGGACGGGCTCCGTGTTTCAGCAGGCTGCGAGATCGACATGCCTCACGCCGCGAACAGCTGCGACAGGCTGACGTCGACCTGGCTCTGCACCAGGGCGCCGACCCGCTCGATCTCCGACGGGGTCAGGCCGAGCCGGTCGACCAAGAGGGCGCGGGTCTGCGACATCAGCTCCTCCCGCGCGCGCCCGACCCAGCGCGCCGCGGTGGCGCGGTGGACGGCGTACACCGCGCCGATCTCGTCGATCGAGAGGCCGTCGCTGAAGTGCATCGACAGCACCGCGCGCAGGCGTGGCTCGAGCGCCAGGGCGGCGTCGCGCAGGGCCTGGCTGAAGGCGGCGGCGTGCTCCTGCTTGAGCAGGTCCAGCTCCGGGTTGCCGGTCGCCACCAGCGCCAGCGTCCCGGCCCACTCGTCGTCGTGCGGCACCTCGCGCTTGCGCTGGTCCGATCGCCGCATCATCAGCGCGGTCCGCACCGCCGCCACCCCGACCCAGGCCCGGAGCGGGCCCCGCCCCTGGTAGTCGCGCAGGCGCGGCGCGCCCTCTCCGACCAGCAGGTGGGCCCGGACCCGCTGGCGCGCCTCGTCGACGAACGCGGCCTGGCCGTCGATGGCCCGGACCGCCTCGGTCGCCGGGCGCACCACCTCGGCGTCGAACCGAGCCAGCGCGGTGGCGTCGCCGCCGAGGCAGGCCCAGGCCAGGTACAGGTCGGCCCCGTGCGCCGCCAGCGCCGCCGGCGTCGCCGCGACGGCCGCGGCGGCAACGGCGAACGCCTCGAGCGAGAGCACGGTGCCTGGCCAGGCAGCGCGGCCGGCGGCGTGGGCGGCCTCGAGCTCCGGGGTCGCGGGGGGCATCGGCCCGACACTAACAAGAACCCCCGGCGCGGGGGCAGCCACGCCGGTGCGCAACCGCAGGACACGCGCGACCGAGCGACACCACGAAGGTGCAGCCCCGGCCCGGCGGCGAAGGTGGGACCCGACGGAGGCGAGTGATCCCGGGCCACTCCGGACGCCGTCCGAGGGCCGGTCGGCGGCGGCGTCAGGCGCGTGGTCTACAGTGCGGGTCCTGCCCATGCTCGCGGTCATCCACGGCAACCGGTTCGAGGCGCTGGTGGAGGCGCTGGTCGCGGCGTTGCCGGATCCGATCGACCCGTTCGCCGGGCCGACGGTCGTGTGCGCGAGCCGGGTGGTGGCGCGCCTGGTCCAGCACGAGGTGGCGCGCGCGCGTGGGGTGTGGGCCGGCGGCGACCTGCCGTTCCTCGAGCGCTTCCTGGCCACGACCTACCTCGACGACGCGGCGCGCGCGGCCGGGCTGCGCGCGCTCGACCGGCCCGGGCTCGACGCCGCGCTGGCCTCGGTCCTGGCCGGGCTGCAGGCGCGGGCCGGCGCCGGCACCGACGGGCTCGGCGAGCTGGCCCGGGTCGCCGAGTACCTCGGCCCGGCCGAGGCCGCCGACGCCGGCCTGCGCCGGGTCCAGCTGGCCGGCCGGCTGGGCGCGCTGTACTGGACCTACGCGCTGACCCGGCCCGACTGGCTCGACGCCTGGGACGCCGGCCGCACCATCGAGCGCGCCGCCGCCGACGCCGGGCCGGAGCTGCGCGAGCTGCGCTGGCAGGGTCGGCTGTGGCGCAGCACCGCCGAGCACCTGCGCCGACACCAGGCCGGGGCCCGCCACGCCATCGTGCCGCGCCTGCCGGCGGCGCGACGCGCGCTCGGGCTGGCCGCGCCGGCGCCGGCGCCGGGCGCCGGGCCGCTGCACGTGCTCGGCTTCTCGCACCTGGCCCCGACCTACGTCGACGCCCTGCGCGACCTGGCCAGCGCGCGCGAGGTGCGGGTGTACGCGCTCAACCCGTGCGCCGAGTTCTGGGAGGACATCCGCCGCGCCGGCAACGCCGGCGGCCATGGCCGGCTGCGCCGCCGTGACGAGGCCACGGCGCCGCCGGAGCAGGCGGCCTGGCACGACGGCAACGATCCGCGCGATCCGCGCCACCAGCTGGCCGGCCCCGACGCGGCGACGACCGACGGCGCGACCGATCCGCTGCTGCTGGCGCGCTGGGGCGCGCCGGTGCGCGACACGATGGCCCTGCTCACCGCCGCCAGCGACGGCGACCTCGAGGGCCGGTTCGAGCTCGACGAGGCGGCGCCGACCACCGCCCTCGGCGCGCTGCTGGCCGACACCCTGGTCCGGGCCGAGCCCGGCACCACCGCGGTCGGGCCCGACGCCGACGGCCGGGTCGAACCCGGGCTGGTGGTCCGCTCGTGCCCGAGCATCCGACGCGAGCTGGAGATCATCGGCAGCGACATCCTGCGCCGCCTCGGCGCCGACCCGACGCTGCGCGCGCACCACGTCGGCGTGCTCATCGCCCCGGGCGTGGCCGACCGCTACCTGGCGCTGGCGCCGGCGGTGTTCGAGCGGCTGGCGCCCGGCGACGGGCGCCGCCCGGGGCTGCCGTTCCACATCCTCGACGCGCCCATCACCCAGCTCGGCCAGGTCGGCGAGGCGGCGCTGGCGCTGCTCGAGCTGCCGCTCGGCCGCTTCACCCGGCGCGAGCTGCTCGGGGTGATGACCCACCCGTGTGTGGTCGGCCGCTTCCCGCACGTCGATCCCGACGACTGGGTCCGCTGGGTCGATCGCCTCGGCATCGTCCACGGCGCCAGCGCGGCCGACCACGACGCGACGTACCTGGCCGAGAGCGGTCAGTTCCACTGGGAGCAGGGCATCCGCCGGCTGGCGCTGGGCGCCTTCATGCTGGGCGATCGCCCGGGCGCACCCGCGCCGGGCGTCCAGGTCGGCGCGCACGCGCTGGTGCCGGAGGAGGTGTCGGCCGATCAGGCGGCGAGCGCGGCGACGCTGGCCCTGTTGGCCCGCTCGCTCATCGCCGACGCCCGCTACCTGGCCGGCGCCAGCCTGCCGCTCGCGCGCTGGGCCGACGTGCTGGGCGCCCTGCTCGCGGCCTACCTGCACGCCGGGGACGACCGGGCCCGGCGTGACCTCGACGGCGTGGTGGCCAGCGCCGAGGCGCTGCGCGCGCTCGACCTCGACGGCCGCGCCGTGCCGTACCGCGAGCTGGTCGAGCTGATGCGGGCGCGGGTGCGTGGCCTGTCGGGTGACCGCGGCGAGCCGCTGTGCGACGGCGTCATGCTGGCCCCGCTGGCGCCGATGCGGCCGCTGCCGCTGCGGGTGGTGTACGTGGCCGGGCTGGGCGAGGGCGTGTTCCCGGCCGGCGACGCGGCCAGCCCGCTCGACCAGCGCGATCCGCCGCGGCGCGGCGACGTCAGCCCGCGCGATCGCGATCGCCACGCCTTCTTCGAGGCCGTGCTGGGCGCGCGTGATCACCTCGCGCTGAGCTACGTCGGTCGCCACCCGACCAGCGGCGAGGCGCTGGCGCCGTCGTCGGTGGTGCTCGAGCTGGCCGAGGCGCTGGCGCCGTACCTGGCCGAACCCGGCGCGGCCGCGGCGCAGCCCGGCGCGGCCGCGGTGCTGGCGGCGCTGACCGAGGTCCACCCGCTGCACCGCTGGGACGAGCGCTACCAGGCTGGCCCCTTGCTGGCCGCCGCCAGCGTGGCGCCGACGCTGGCGGTCGAGCGGGCCGCGATCGCCGCCCGCGTCGCCCTCGGCCAGCACCTGCGCCGGCGCGGCCTGGCGGTGCCGGGCCAGGCCGACCTGCGCCGGCTCCTCGATGGCCCGGCCCACGCTCGCACCCGGCGCGCGCTCGGGCTCGACCTCATCGCCGGCGCGGCCGCCACGCCGCCGTCGCTCGAGCCGCCGCGCACGCTGTCGCTGGCGGTGGTGCGCAAGTTCCTCGAGAGCCCGGTCCAGGCCTGGGCCGAGGCGGTGCTGCGCCTCGACGAGGCGGCCGACGAAGAGGTCGAGACCCGCTCGGACGAGCCGATGGTCGAGAGCGGCCTGGTGCGCGCCGTGCTGCTGCGCGAGGTGGTCGGCGTGCTGCTGCGGGCCGGCCAGGCCGGCGTGGCGCCGACCGCGGCCGAGCTGCACGCGAGCTACGAGCAGGTCCGGCGCCGGCACCTGGCGCGCGGCACCCTGCCGGTCGGCGTGCTCGGCCAGGTGCCGGCCGAGGACGACCTGGCCCGCCTGACCCGCTGGATGGAGCACCTGGCGCCGCACCGGGGCGGCGCCCGCCGGGTCGCCTTCGGCCGGGCCCGCGACCAGGCCGACCAGCTCGAGCCGGGCATCCCGCTCGAGCTGGCGCTCGGCCCCGACAGCACGCGCCGGGCCACCGTCGAGCTGGTCGGCCAGACCGAGCTGCTGGCCGGGCCGGGCTCGATCGTCGTCGCCGCCGGTGGCAAGCGGTCGTCGCACATCCTGCGCGGCCTGCTCGACCAGCTGGCGCTGAGCGCGGCCGGGCTCCACGCCGGCCCGTACACCATCACCATCCTGTCCTCGGACGACAAGATCCAGGTCCACCAGGCCGCGGCGTGGACGCAGGCCGAGGCGCGCGCCCACCTGACCGCGCTGGTGACCGAGCTGGTCGACGGCCGGCACGGCTACCTGCTGCCGTTCGACGCCGCCGACCAGGCCCTGCGCGGCAAGGAGCTCAAGCTGCCGGCGCGCAGCGATGAGTTCAACAGCCGGCTCGGCTACGGGCCGGTCGATCGCGAGGTCGGGCTCGACCTGCCGGCCGACGGCCTGGCCCTGGCCCAGGCCCGGCTCGGGCCAATGCTGGGCCGGGTCGTCGGCTACCTCGACAAGAAGGGCGGCGCGTCGTGACCCCGGCTGCCACCTGGCCACGCCCACGCGACCTGCCGCCGGCCGACGTCCGGCTGTGTGTGGTCGAGGCCTCGGCCGGCACCGGCAAGACCTTCTTCCTCGAGCACCGGGTGGCCGACCTCATCCTGGCCGGGGCCAGCATCGACCAGCTGCTGGTGGTGACCTTCACCGAGAAGGCCACGGCCGAGCTGCGCCAGCGCCTGCGCGGCCTGCTCGAGCGCATGGCGACCGCGCCGGCCGAGGCGCCGTCGGGGCCCGACGCCGGGCCGAGCTGGCGCCTCGACGACGAGGCCCGGGCCCGGCTGCGCCAGGCGGTCAGCCAGTTCGACCGCGCCGCCGTCCACACCATCCACGCCTTCTGCCAGCGCCTGCTCGTCGAGGACGCCTTCACCGGCAAGCGCCTGTTCGAGCAGACCCAGATCCCCGACCAGGCGGCGTTCGAGGACGCCTTCCTGCACGAGCTGCGCACCCGCTTCACCGTCGAGCCCGACCACCGCGCGCTGCTGGCCGAGGCGCTGCGCGCCGGCAAACACCCCGAGCGCCTGGCCGACCTGCTGCTGGCCTGCGTCCGCGCCGGCGCGCCGACGGTGGCGGTGACCCCACGCCTCGACGAGGCGGCGCTGATCGCTCTGGCCGCGCGCTGGGCCGAGGTCACCGCCGCGGTCGACCCGGCGCGCCTGACCGAGCGCTCGTCGAGCAACGGCTCCACCCGGGGCGCGGTCGGGCGCAAGCTGGCCGCGCTCGGCACCACCCTGGCCCGGCTCGAGGCCGAGGTGGCGGCCGGGGTGCCGGCGTGGATCCCGCTGCTGGCGGCGCGGCGAGACTTCGACGAGGAGCTGGGCTACCTCGGCAAGAGCGCGCTGCGCAGCTGGGCCGAGGCCAGCGATCCGGCGGTGCAGGCGTACGGGCAGGTCGTGCGCCGGCTCCTCGACGAGGTGCCGCCGCTCGAGGCGGCGCTGGCGCAGCGCTTCCTGCCGGCCATCGTCGAGCGCGTCGCCGGCGACAAGCAGGCGCGCGGCCTGTTCGACTTCCAGGACATGCTGCGGGTGGTGCACGAGGTGCTGAGCGGGCCACGCGGCGACGAGCTGACCGACCGCATCCGAAGGCGCCACCCGTGGGTGCTGATCGACGAGTTCCAGGACACCGACGACGTGCAGTGGGACATCTTCCGCCGCATCTGGGGCCCGGCCGGCGCAGCCCCGGCCGACGGCGCGGGCCCGGCCGACGGCGCGGGCCCGGCCGACGGCGCGGGCCCGACGCCAGCGCTGGCGCGTGGGCTCACCATCGTCGGTGACCCCAAGCAGTCGATCTACGGCTTCCGCGGCGCCGACGTGCAGGCCTACCTGCGCGCCCGCGCCGAGCTGCTCGCCGCCGGCGCCACCCAGGTCGTGCTGGGGGTCAACCGCCGGTCGACCGCGCCGCTGGTGGCCGCGGTCAACCGCCTGCTGACCTGCCGCAGCGCCGCCGCGCTGGCGACCCTGGCCGCGCGCGACCAGCTCGCGCCCGACGACCCGCGCCGGGCCCTGCACGACCAGCTCGAGGCCACGGGCGACCCGTTCTTCGCCGGCGGCATCCGCTACGACCAGCCGGTGACCGCGTCAGGCGACGTCGAGGCCGACCCGGCGCTGCCGGCGGTCGTCGTGCTGGCGGTCGAGGGTGGCAAGCAGGCCATCGAGGCCCAGCGCACCGCCGTGCTGGCGGCCATCGCCGACGAGCTCGAGCGCGTGCTGGCGGCGCCGCCGCGCCTGGTCCGGCACGGCCAGGCCCGCCCGGTCGGCGCGCGCGACTGCCTGGTGCTGACCCGCAGCAACAAGGAGAGCGCCGAGGTGGCCGACGCGCTGCGCCGGCGCGCCATCCCGTGCGCGCTGGCCCAGGCCGAGCGGCTGTACGACACCGACGAGGCGGCCCAGCTGGCCGACCTGCTCGACGCCATCGCCGCCCCGCGCGACCGCTCGCGCCGGCTGCGGGCCTGGGTCACCGACTTCTTCGGCTGCGCCTGGGACGAGCTGGCCGGGCTGGCCGACGTGCCCGACCACCACCCGCTGGCCGAGCCGCTGTTCGCGTGGAACGCGCTGGCGCAGCGGCGCGACTACGAGCGGCTGTTCGCCGCCATCCTCGACGACACCCGCTTCGTGCCGCGCGCGCTGGCCATGGCCGGCGGCGCGCGCGCCATCGTCAACGTCGAGCACCTGTGCGAGCTGCTGCTGGCCGAGGTGGCGGCGTCGCGGGTCGAGCTCGACCAGCTGGTGCGCCGCCTGCGCGGCTGGAGCCGCGACGGCGAGCGCGACCGGCCCGACGACGGCGACCTGCAGCGGGTCGAGTCCGACGGCGACGCCGTGCAGATCATGACCATCCACCGCGCCAAGGGCCTCGAGGCCGCCGTGGTGTTCCTGTACGGCGGCACCGGCAAGCCGCCGCCGTCGCGGCCCGACGTCGGCATCATCACCGGCGACGACGGCCGGGTCACCGCGGTCGGCCGCGGGCCCGGGCTGGATCGGGCCCACGCCAGCGAGGGCCACGAGTACCAGCGGCTGGCCTACGTCGCGCTGACCCGGGCCCAGCTCCGCCTGTACCTGCCGCACTACGCGCCCGGCGCCACCGCCGGCGGTGACGAGCGCAAGGCGTACACGCCGATCCAGGACGCGCTCGACCGGCTGGCCCCGGGCGGGGTGGTGCCGGCCGACGCGCCCGAGTTCGAGTGGCGCCCGATCACCACGCCCGCGCCGGCGCTCGCGCCCGGCCCCGAGGCGGTGGCCGACCTGGCGCTGACCTGGCCAGAGGCCGACGCGGCGCTGCCGGTGCTGACGCCGTGGCAGGCCGGACGGGTGGTGGTGTCGTACTCCCGCCTGGCTCACGGCGCCGGCGCCAGCGCGGTCGCCGCCCGCGCCGAGCTCGGCGTCGCCGCCGAGCAGCTCGATCGGCTCGATGAGGCCGACCCGCGCGAGCACGCGCTGGCGCTGCCGGCCGACCAGCTGGCGCCCGGCGCGGCCAGCGGACGCTTCGTGCACGAGCTGTTCGAGCTGGTGCCGCTGGCCAGCGTGCGCGAGGAGCTGGCGGCGCCGGGCGGCGACGACGAGGCCGCGGCCGAAGCGCGCTGGGCGGCGCGGCCCGACGTGGCCGAGGTGGTGGCCGCGTGCGCGCGCCGCCACCACGTGGCCGGGGCCGGCCTGGTCCACGGCCGCCGCATGGTGCACGCGGCGCTGCGCCGGCCGCTGCAGCCGCGCTGGCTCGAGCTCGACGGAGGCGGCGCCGCCATCGGCGCGCGCCTGGCGCCGACGCTGCCGCCGCTGGCCGCGGCCGACGCGGTCGCGCGCGAGCTGGCCTTCCTGTTTCCGTTGCCGGCCGGGCCGGCCGCGGCCGCGCTGGCCGACGCGGACCTCGCGGTCGACGCCGACCGCGGGGTGGTCACCGGCGTGCTCGACGCGCTGGTGCGCTGGGGCGATCAGCTGTGGGTGGTCGACTACAAGACCGACGTCCTGCCCCGGCACGGTGACGACGCCGGCGCGGTGGCGGCCGCGCTGGTGCGCGAGCGCTACGCGGTGCAGGCCCGGCTGTACGCACTGGCCGGCGCCCGTCTGGCGCGTGGTGGCGGCGGCGGCGGCGGCGCGACCGGCGGCCTGGCCGGCGTGTTGTACCTGTTCGTGCGCTACGGCCTGGCCGTCGCCATCCCGACGCCGTCGGAGCGGCTGGCGGTGTGGACCCGCTGGCTGGCCGGGTTGACCGCCGAGGTGGCCGCGTGAGCCGGCGCAGCCCGACCCTGCCGGCGCCGACCGCGAGCGCGGGCGGCCGCGGCGGTGGCGACGAGGTGCCGCTGCACCCGGGCGGCGCGGTGCGCGCGGCCATGGGCGCGCTCGGCACCACCGCCGGCGGCGGGCGCGGCGGCGACGACGTGTTCCGCGCGCTCGGGCTGGGCGCGCGCCGGTGTGACCTCGGCGACCAGGGCCTGTACCTGGCCGAGGAGCTGGTCGACGCCGCCGGCTGGCACGGCGCCGAGGCCGACCGCGAGGCGCTCGGCATCCTCACGCTGGCGCTGCTGGTGGTCGAGCGCGGCGGGGCCAGCCGGCTCCCCCTGGCGACGTCGCCGCCGGCGCCGCTGCGCGACCTGGTCCGGGCCATCGCCCCGCGCGACGGCGAGCACGAGCGCGCGCTGCTGCGCCGCATCACCGACCTGGCCCGTCCTCAGCTGGCCGGGCTCATCGGCCAGCCCGGCCAGGGCCGCCCGCTCATCGTCGACGACGGCGCGCTGTACAGCCAGCGCAACCACGTGCTCGAGTGCCAGGCCGCGGCGGCGCTGGCGGCGCGCCTGACCGGGCCGACGCCGGCCTGGTGCGCCGGCGACGGACGCGTCGACGCCGCGCTGGCGGCGATCGCCGCGCGCCCGAGCGGGCTGACGCTGACCGACGACCAGGTCGCGGCGGTGCGGGCGGCGCTGACGCACCCGCTGACGGTGATCACCGGCGGCGCCGGCACCGGCAAGACGGCGATCCTCGTCACCGTGGTGCGGGCGCTGGCCCGGCTCGGCGTGACCCGGATCGCGCTGGCCGCGGCCACCGGCAAGGCCGCCAACCGCATGACCGAGGTGCTGGCGGCGCAGCTGGCGGCGTTGACCGCGCCACCCAGGTCCCTCGCCGGCACCGGGCCCGTCGACGCGGCGGCGACCGCGCCCGACCTGGCCGACCTGGCGCTGGCGGCGACGCCACCACCGGCGACGACCGTGCACCGCCTGCTCGGCGCCTTCCCCGGCGGCTTCCGCCACCACGCCCGCAGCCCGCTGCCGGTCGAGGCGGTCATCATCGACGAGGCGTCGATGGTCGACCTCGACCTGTTCGCCGCCCTGCTGGCCGCGCTGCCGGCCGGCGCCGCCCTGGTCCTGGTCGGCGACGCCAGCCAGCTGCCGTCGGTCCAGGCCGGCCAGGTCCTGGCCGAGCTGGTCCGGGCCGGCGAGGGCGCGCCGTGGTTGACCCGGCTCGGGCGCAGCTTCCGCGCCGACGGCGACGACCCGCGGGGCCGCGCCATCCTCGACGCCGCGGCCGACGTGCGCGCCGGCGACAGCAAGCCGCTGCTGCGCCGGCTCGAGCGGGCCAGCCGCGCGCCGGCCGACCTCACCTTCGCCGGCATCGAGTGGGTCGACCCGACCGGGCAGCCGGGGGCGGCGCGCGAGGCGGCGCGGGCGCTGTGGCGCCGCACCGCGCTGGCGCCCGAGGTGGAGGCGCTGGCGCTGCGCCAGTACGAGTTCGACGGCGCCCGCTTCGCCGAGGCCGACGAGCCGGCGCTGCGCGCGCTCCTGGCCGCGCACCAGGCCCGGCGCGTGCTCACCGTCACCCGCGGCCAGCCGACCGGCGCCCACGCCCTGGCGCGCGCCCTGCACGAGGCCATGCTCGAGCGCACCTCGACCTCGCTGCGGCCCGACGTCGTGCCGGGCGAGCCGGTCATCATGACCGCCAACGACTACGAGCGCGGCGTGTTCAACGGCGACCAGGGCGTGATCGCCCGCGTGCGCGAGCGCGGCGTGCAGCACTACCGCGCCGTGTTCCGGCGCGGCGATCAGCTGGTGCCGTTCCCGCTCGAGGCGGTGCGCGGCCAGCTCGAGCTGGCCTGGGCCCTGACCGTGCACAAGAGCCAGGGCTCGGAGTTCGACGAGGTGGTCATCGTCCTGCCCGACGACGATCTGCCGCTGACCAGCCACGAGCTCCTGTACACCGCGCTGACCCGGGCCCGCCGTGGCGCGGTCGTGGTCGGCTCGGCCGCGGTGATCGGCGCCGCCTGCAAGCGGGCCAGCCCGCGCTACTCCGGCCTCGGCGCCCGCCTGGCCCGGGCGCTGCGGCCATGAGCGTCGACACGCCGACGCGCGACGCGCCGGCGCCCGGGCCGGGCCGGCCCGACTGCGATCATCCGCGCCGCGACGGCGGCGTGTGCCAGGTGTGTGGTCATTGCGAGCACGACGTCATCCTCAACCTCGCCTGCCTGGCCTGCGGCAGCACCGACCTCGATCCGGTCGCGCGGTCGCCCAAGCCCGTCACGCTGGTGCCGGCCGACCGCCTGACCAAGCGCCGACCCTGAACGTCCACCCCGGCTCGGCTCAGCGCGGCGGCGCCGACGGTGCGGGCACCGCCCCGGCGAACCACGACGGCGGCACCGCGCCGGTCAGGCAGGTCACCGTTCGCGGCGCCCACGGGCGCGAGCCGAGCGCTCGGACCGGCGCGTCGGCGCTCCCCTCGGCCAGCCCCTCGGTCGGATCCCAGTCGGCGCGCGCGCCCGGGCGCAGGCCG
>JAGPCO010000097.1 GCA_018058095.1 Kofleriaceae bacterium | reverse complement strand
CCATGGTCCCCGGCGCGCCTCGTGCGCGGGCGAGGCGGGGGCGGGCCCGACGGTCGGGGCCACCGGAAGGACCGGCCCTCATCGCGCCCTCGCCGCCGCCTCGCGCCCTCGGCGACGCGGCCTCCCATCGCAGCAGCCAGCGAGCGCAGCGCCTCGTCGGGCGCCGCGAGCCGCCGCGACCGCGCCGCCCTACCGCTGAGCCCACCGGCGCCGCTGCCGCTGCCGCTGCCGCTGCCGCTGCCGCTGCCGCTGCCGCTGCGCCTGCCGCTGTTGCTGCCGCTGCCGCCGCCACTGCAGCTGCGCCTGCCGCTGCCGCTGTTGCTGCCGCCGCCGCTGAACGTGCGGCTGTTGCTGTTGCTGCCGCTGCCGCTGAACCTGCGGCTGTTGCTGTTGCTGTTGCTGTTGCTGTTGCTGTTGCTGTTGCTGTTGCTGCCGCTGCCGCTGAACCTGCGGCTGTTGCTGTTGCTGTTGCTGTTGCTGCCGCTGCCGCCGCGCCTTCCGCCCTACCGCAGCACGGTCAGCGTCCGGAACGTCCCGCGTGTCACCCCGAACTGCTCGTGCACCCGCACCCGCGCCACCGTCGCCGCCGCGCTCGCCCGCCCCGCGACCAGCTCGCGATACGCACCGATCAGCTCCGTCGTCTCCGCCGCGTTCTCCCGCACCAGCTCGATCCGCAGCCGCCGCACCCCCGCCGCCAGCAGGCGCGGCACCAGCCCGGCCGCGCTCTGGGCCTGGGCGTTGAAGACCGTGTTGCGGCAGCCGACGTCGACCACCACCGGGTGAACCAGCCCGACCCGATCCGCCAGCGACACCTCGTGCTGCTCGCAGGGGCGGCCGCAGCTGCGGTGATCGCGCCCGTGCGAAAGGAGGTGGGCGTACACGCAGTGCTCGGTGTGGAACGTCGGGATGTGGTGATGGATCGTCACCGCCAGCGGCAGGTCTCCCGCCGCCGCCAGCAGCGCCTCGAGCTGCGCCGCGTCGAGGTCGTGGGCGCAGGTGATCGTCGTCAGCCCCTGCGCCGCGACCCAGCGCGCGCTCAGCGAGTTGGTGACGTTGAGCGAGAAGTCGCCGTGCAGGGCAGGGCGCTCGGCCGCCGGCAGCGCGGCGAACGTCGCCAGCGCGCCCCAGCTCCGCACCAGCACGCCGTCTGGCACCAGCCCGAGCAGGAACGCGTCGATCTTGTCCTCGCCCGGCTTCTGGATGCGTGGCGTCGCCACCACCACCCGGGCCCCGGCGGCGCGGGCGCGGGCGACGGCGCGGCCGAGGCCGACCAGCTCCATCCAGTCCAGCTCCACCTCGGCGCAGCCCGCCGCCAGCGCGGCGTCGAGCTGGGCGTCGGTCCGGCACAACACCACCAGCTCGGGCGGCGCCTCGGCCCGCCCGGCAGCCACGCCGCCTGCCAGCTCGGCCCGGACCCGCCCGACCGCGTCACCCGCCAGCAGCTGCCGCGCCGCGCTCGGCGCGGCCAGCGCCGCCTCGAGCCCGACCACCAGCTGCCGCCGCACCTCCTTGAGCTCCGACACCGGCAGGTGCAGCCCGCTGGCCAGGCCGGCGCCGTCGACGGCGCCGAGGTGGAACGGCGTGCCGCCGAGCGCGCCGAGCTTGTCGGCCAGCAGCGCCGCGTCGAGCCCCGCGCCCCGCGCTGGCGCCAGCGCGCTGGCCGACGTCGCGCGCGCCTGCACCGCGCCGTGCCGGCCCTGGCCGCGCGCCACCACCTCGAGCGGCGCGCCGGCGGCGCCGCGCACCGTGAGGTCGAGGCCGATCCGCCCGAGCGGCCCGCCGCCGCGCTCGAGCACCCGCTGCGCGGCCCGGACCTGGGCCGGGTCGGAGGTGATCCACACCCGGTCGCCGACCGTGACGCGGCCGAGGTCGGGCCCGGGCACGCCGAAGCCCAGCCGCCACCGACCGGGGCCGAGCTCGTCGACGGTGAAGATGGGGCCGCCGGTCTCCTCGTCCTCGGGCCGGCCCTGGTCGAACGCCACCCCCATGCCGGGGCGCGGCGCCATCGTCGGCTCGTGGTCCCGCGGCGCGGCGGCTGCTTCGGCGGCGCTGCCGTCGCCCGCAAGCGCCAGCCCGCCGGTGACCGGGCGCAACCCCGGCCCCGCCTCGACGGTGACGCCGCGGCCGTCGAGCCCACGCACGAAGCCCAGGGCCAGGCCGCGGTGGCGCGGGAAGCGGCCCTCGACCAGGTGCTGGTGATCGATGCCACCGAGGAAGCCGGGCGAGCCGCCGCGCGAGAACGCCACCGCCAGCCGGGCCCGGGCGCCTTCGTCGGCGGCGCCGGCGTCGACCGCCGCTCGGTAGGCGCCGACCGCCTCGGCCACGTACAGCGCCGCCTTCTGCCGGCCCTCGATCTTCAGGCTGGCCACGCCCAGCTCGGCCAGGCGCGGCACGGCGTCGAGCCCGACCAGGTCCTTGGGCGACAAGAGGTACTTCACCTCGCCCAGGTCGCGCCGCTCGCCGTCGACGATCAGGTCGTACGGCAGGCGGCACGACTGCGCGCACTGACCGCGGTTGGCCGAGCGCTGGCCCCAGCTCTCCGAGGTCAGGCACTGCCCACTCCACGACACGCACAGCGCGCCGTGGATGAACACCTCGAGCGGGACCGGGCTGGCCGCCGCCAGCTCGCCGATCTGCTCGACCGACAGCTCGCGCGGGGCGACGATGCGGGTGACCCCGAGCGCCGCCGCCAGCCGGGTCGCGGCCGGGCTGGAGATGGTCATCTGGGTCGAGGCGTGGACCTCGAGGTCGGGGCACAGGGCGCGGGCGATGAGGGCCACCGCCGGGTCCTGGACGATGAGGGCGTCGACCCCGGCCGCGGCGGCCGCGCGCACGAGCTGCTCGACCACCACCAGCTCGGGCTCGAACACCAGGGTGTTGAAGGTGACGTAGGCCCGCGCCCCGGCGCGGTGGATCAGCGCCACCACCGCCGGCAGGTCGGCCAGCGCGAAGTTGCTGGCGCGGGCGCGGGCGTTGAAGCCCTCGTCGAGCCCGAAGTACACCGCGTCGGCGCCCGCCCCCAGCGCCGCGGCCAGGGCGTCGTGATCCCCGGCCGGGGCGAGGACCTCGATAGGCATGGCCCGCCTGTCTACCAGGACCACGCCCCGGCGACTACGCCGCAACTACCCGCCCGACCACGGGCCGGGCCGGCGATCGGGCCCGCAACTCGCGATCTCCGACACTTGCCGGCCCCAGGGCCTTGATTGACCAGGGGGTCCTCATTATAAAGCGGCTCCCCAAACCCGACCCCGTCCTGGGGTGATGCCGTAACAGGCTGAACTACAAGGTGAATTAGCCATGATGTCGATCACGAGTTGGCTCGCCAACCTACCGGCGCTCGCTTCGGGCGCGGCCGGTGACGCAGCGGCCGCCGCCGCCCACAACGGCGTGGTGCGCCCGCACAGCGAGGCCGATCTGGTCCTGCCGGACTTCAGCCAGATCAAGTTCCTCGGGCTGGGTGGCCAGCTGTGGCTGGCCATCGGCATCGGCATCTGCGTGCTCGGCATCCTGTTCGGCATGAGCATCTACGCGAAGCTCAAGAACGCGCCGGTCCACTCCTCGATGAAGGAGATCTCGGAGCTCATCTACGAGACCTGCAAGACCTACCTGCGGACCCAGGTCAAGTTCATCGCCGTCCTGTGGGGCTTCATCGCCACCGTCATCGTCGTGTACTTCGCGGTGCTCGAGAAGGTCGCCATCCCCAAGGTCGCGGCCATCGCCGCGTTCTCGGTCATCGGCATCCTCGGCTCGGTCGCGGTCGCCGCGTTCGGCATCCGCGTCAACAACTTCGCCAACTCGCGCGCCGCCTTCGCGGCGCTGCGCGGCAAGCCGTACCCCTGCTACGCCATCCCGCTGCAGGCCGGCATGAGCATCGGCACGCTGCTCATCTCGATCGAGCTGCTGCTCATGCTGCTCATCATGCTGGTGCTGCCGGCCGAGTACGCCGGCCCGTGCTTCATCGGCTTCGCGGTCGGTGAGTCGCTCGGCGCCGCCGCCCTGCGGATCGCCGGCGGCATCTTCACCAAGATCGCCGACATCGGCTCCGACCTGATGAAGATCGTCTTCAAGATCAAGGAAGACGACGCGCGGAACCCCGGCGTCATCGCCGACTGCGTCGGTGACAACGCCGGCGACTCGGTCGGCCCCACCGCCGACGGCTTCGAGACCTACGGCGTCACCGGCGTCGCCCTCATCACCTTCATCCTGGTCGCCATCCCGTCGGCCACCCTCATGGTCGCCGGCGCCGATGGTGGCGAGCTCCTGCAGGGCGTCCTGATGCTGTGGATCTTCATCATGCGCGTCGTGATGATCATCGCCTCGGTCGGCAGCTACCTGGTCAACGAGGCCTTCACCAAGGGCAAGTACGCCACCGCCGACAAGATGGACTTCGAGCACCCGCTCACCGTCCTGGTCTGGTTGACCTCCCTCGTCTCGATCGGCCTGACCTTCCTGGTGTCGTACCTGCTCATCGGCCAGGGCGACTTCGCCCTGCCGTACGGGCTGTGGTGGAAGCTGTCGATCATCATCTCGTGCGGCACCCTGGCCGGCGCGGTCATCCCCGAGGCGGTCAAGATCTTCACCTCGACCAACTCCGGCCACGTGCGCGAGGTGGTCACCGCCTCGGAAGAGGGCGGCCCCTCGCTCAACATCCTGTCCGGCCTCACCGCCGGTAACTTCTCGGCCTACTGGATGGGCCTCATCATCGTCGCCCTGATGGGCGTGGCCTACGGCGTGTCGACCACCGAGGGCATGACCGAGCTCATCCTGTCGACCAACCAGGGCTCGCTCGGCACGTTCGCGGCCCAGGCCGCCTCCTCGGTGTTCGCCTTCGGCCTGGTCGCCTTCGGCTTCCTCGGCATGGGCCCGGTCACCATCGCCGTCGACTCGTACGGCCCGGTCACCGACAACGCGCAGTCGGTGTTCGAGCTGTCGACCATCGAGAGCAAGGAAGGCATCAACGAGGAGATCAAGAAGGACTTCGGGTTCACCCCGGACTTCGACAAGGCCAAGCACTTCCTCGAGGAGAACGACGGCGCTGGCAACACCTTCAAGGCGACCGCCAAGCCGGTCCTCATCGGCACCGCCGTGGTCGGCGCGGCGACGATGATCTTCGCCCTCATCATGCTGGTCACCAACGGCCTGCAGCCGGCCCTGGTCGCCAACCTGTCGATGATCCACCCGCCGTTCCTGCTCGGCCTCATCGCCGGTGGCGCCATCATCTACTGGTTCACCGGCGCGTCGACCCAGGCGGTCACCACCGGCGCCTACCAGGCGGTCGAGTACATCAAGAAGAACATCAAGCTCGACACCGAGTCGACCAAGGCCAACATCGAGGACAGCAAGAAGGTCGTCGAGATCTGCACGATCTACGCGCAGAAGGGGATGTTCAACATCTTCCTCACCATCTTCTTCACCACGCTGTCGTTCGCCTGCATCGAGCCGTACTTCTTCATCGGCTTCCTCATCTCGACCGCGCTGTTCGGCCTGTACCAGGCGATCTTCATGGCCAACGCCGGCGGCGCCTGGGACAACGCCAAGAAGGTGGTCGAGGTCGAGCTCAAGAAGAAGGGCACCCCGCTGCACGACGCCAGCATCGTCGGTGACACCGTCGGCGACCCGTTCAAGGACACCTCGAGCGTGGCGCTCAACCCGGTGATCAAGTTCACCACGCTGTTCGGCGTGCTCGCGGTCGGCCTGGCGCTCAAGATCGAGAGCACCCCGGTCCGCCTGACCATTGCCGCGGTGGCCCTGATCATCTCGATGGTGTTCGCCTACCGGTCCTTCTACAACATGCGGATCAACACCGGGAAGTAGCCGCGTTACGCGGGACCGAGTGTCGGTCCCACGTCCGTGCCCGCAGGATGCCACCCGGCATCCTGCGGTCGTTTTCGGGTTGGCCCCACACGCGGCCGCGGGACCGGGCGGCCCAGCCGCTACGACGCGATCTGGTCGGTGTCGCCGCCGCGGACATGCGGGTCGGCCTCGCACTCGAGCGCGTCCAGCTCCTCCCACAGCGAGGCGCGGGCGGCCCGGGCCACCGGCGGGCGCGGCCGGGGCAACGGCAGCGGCGGCGGCACCGCCGGCGGGCGGCTGACGGCGCGGGCCGGCACCGGCGGGATCCGCGCCGGCACGTGGATCGGGCGCGGCGGCAGCGGCAGCGGCGCCGCCTCGACCGGGCGGGGGACGGGCGGCAGGCCGCGCCCGCCCACGGTCAGGGCCGCCAGGTCGAGCGTGGACGCGTGGCCGTCGTCGTCGCAGTCGGTGAACTCGAGCAGGTCATCGTCGCCGGTGGTGTCGTGGGTCGGCGGATCGAGCAGCGGCGCGCCGAGGTCGTCGGCGATCTGGCCGGCGGCGCGGGGCAGGGCCGTGGCCCAGTGGGCGTTGGTCTCGGCGTCCTCGAACGCACGGGGATCGATGACGCTGGACATGGTGACCTCATCGAGCGGTCGGCCCATCGGCGGCGGCTGTGAGCCGCGCGCGAGTACTGGCGGGGTGCGAGGTGTCGGCGGGGGACTGGTGGTCCGGGTCCGCCTCGGGCCCCGTTCGACCGGGTCGTGGCAATCGGTATCGATCTCGCCGAACACCGGCGGCAGCTCGATCGGGGTGTCCCAGTCGCGGCCCACACCAGCTCCTTGTTCACGGGGCGTGCCAGCTGCACCCCCCGTCGGATTGCGGGCTTGCGCCGGCCGGGGTGTCGACCTGGGGCCGCAGGGTGGGGCCCCCATCCGGAAGCTCGTCCGTGAAACCTCGGTGTTACCTGCGCCGGCGTGGCGGCTCCCCCGAGGCGGCGGCCGGCGGTGTGGCCGAGGTGGTCTCGGCGCCTGGACGTGGTCGCCCTGGCAACCGGCCGGCGCGCCCCAGCGCGTCGCGGATGACGAACTCGACCTGGGCGTTGAGGCTGCGCAGCTCGTCGGCGGCCCAGCGCTGCAGGGCGTCGTGCAGCGCCGGGTCGAGGCGGACGAGGAAGGGCTTGCGCTCGGCCATGACCGCCCCGGCTCAGTACAGCGACCCGGTGTTGATGACCGGCTGGGTCGAGCGCTCGCCGCACAGCACGACCAGCAGGTTGGACACCATCTGCGCCTTGCGCTCGGGGTCGAGCTCGACCACCCCGCGCGCCGCCAGCTGGTGCAGCGCCATCTCCACCATCGACACCGCACCCTCGACGATCCGGGTGCGGGCGGCGATGATCGCGCCGGCCTGCTGGCGCTGCAGCATGGCCTGGGCGATCTCCGGTGCGTACGCCAGGTGGGCGATGCGGGCCTCGACGATGTCGACGCCGGCGGCCTCGACCCGGTTGGCGATCTCCTGCTTCAAGCGGCCGGCGATCTGGTCGGGGTTGCCACGCAGCGACAGCGTGCCCTCCTCGTGGGTGTCGTACGGGAAGTGGGTGGCGAGGTTACGCACCGCCGACTCGGCCTGGACCTGGACGAAGTTGACGTAGTTGTCGACCTGGAACGTGGCGTGGGCGGTGTCGGTGACCTTCCACACCACGACCGAGGCGATCTCGATCGGGTTGCCCTCGATGTCGTTGACCTTGATCTTGGCGGTCTCGAAGTTGCGCACCCGCAGCGAGATGCGGCGCTTGCCGTACAGCGGGTTGGCCCAGCGCAGGCCCGGCTCGCGCACGGTGCCGATGTAGCGGCCGAACAGGGTCATGACCCGGGCCTCGCCGGTGTCGACCGAGAAGATGCCGGCCAGGACGATGAGGCCCGCCACGACGGCGCCCAGGCCGGCGACGATGAGCACGCCGTCGGGGTGGGCCGGGTTGGCCCGGATGGCGCTGGCGATCAGCGCTGGAGCGGCGCCGAGGACGAGGCCGAGCCCCAGCAGCAACATGAAGGTGCCCGACACCGGGATGATGGAACGCTCGCGCATGGTGACCTCCGACAAGTTGGTTTCATTGTGATATCATTTTGGCATCTGTCAAGGTCAACCGAATCCCCGGCCGAGGTGAGACGTTGTGCCTGGATGCGACCTGCCACGGTGCTGCTGCTGGGGATGGTGATGGGCTGCACGACCCGGGCCGTGGCGCCGGTGGGTGGCGGCCTCGGCGAGGACGCGGCGGCGGTCGGCGCCGTGGACGGACCGGTGATCGAGCCGGCGGCGCCGGCCCGGCCCGACCTCGCCGCGATGGCCGGGGAGGTGCGTGTCGCCGCGGCCACCCGGCTGGGCCAGCTGGAGCTGGCGCCGTCGGCGCGCCACGGCGACGTGCTGGCCGCGCTTGGCCCGTGTACGCGACCGACCCCGGCGCAGCGGCGTCAGCTCGAGCAGCGCCTCACCGCGTGGGTGGCGCGCCAGCGGCCGGGCTGGCGCTGGCTCGATGCGGGTCCGGCCGATGACGCCGCCGGCCCGGCGCCGGCGCCGGCGCCGATCGAGGTGAGGCCGGGCTGCGTCGAGCCCGGCGGCCTCGTGGTCGACGTCCAGGCCGACCTGCAGCGCGGGTCACGCCGAGTCGGGCACTGGTGGGTGGTGCGGGTCGGCGCCGACACCCTGGCCGCGGCGGCGCCGTCGGCGCGGGTGACCTCCCCGACGGTGATCGGCCACGCCCAGGGCTGCGCCCACGTCGACTGCATGGAGTGGTCGTGGACGGAGCGGATCGAGACCCTCGGCCTGGTCGACCTCGACGGGGACGGCGGGTCCGAGGCCATCCTGGCCCGCAGCGCGTACGAGGTCGGCGGGCCGCCCGTGCAGCGCCTCGAAGTGTGGCGGCGCGGCCGCCCGCGTGTGGTCGGGGAGGTCACCGGCCGGGTCCACCTGGCCGTCCGGATCGGACCGGCCGTCGAGCTGGTGCTGGCGCCGGACGTCGGCGCGCCGACGCGCCGCTGCGTCGACGCGACCAGCCGCTGGGTGGCCTGTCCGGACGACGCGGCGGCCCGGGCCGCTCAGGCACGACGTGCCGCCCTGGCCGCGCTGGCGCCGGCCGGGCCGGAGCTGTTCGCTGATCGCGTCGGCCTGGCTGCCGCGCTGGCGGCGGCCCAGCTCGACCGTGCCGACGTCGCCCGCTGGCTGGAGGCGGCGCGACCGGCGCGCCTGGCGGTCATCGTCCAGCGCTTCCTGGCCGCCCGGGCGCCGATCGTGGCCGCGGCGACCGAGCCCGTCGACGCCGCGGGGCCGGCGGCGGCGGCGATGGCGGCGGCCAGCGCGCTCCTGGCCGACGTCGGCGCCGGCGCCGGCATCGACGTCGCCCGCCGGCGTGCCGTGCTCGACGCGCTGGTGACGGTCGGCGCGCCGGCCGACCTGCGCGCCGAGGCCGAGGCCGCGCCTCTCGAGTGAGGCGTCAGTGCTTGGCCAGGACCACGGCCAGGCGCGACCACATCGACGCCCGCCAGTAGGCCGAGATGGCCGCCAGCTGGTCCTCGAGGTCGCCGGTCGACAGGACCTGGCCGCTGGCGTAGTCGAGCCGGGCCTGCACCGGCACCGCGCCGCTGGCGATCCGGGCCGAGCGGGCCGCACGCCGGGCCGCCTGCTCGGCGCCGCGGGTCATGGCCGCCAGCGCGGCCGGGTCGCGCACCGCGCGGGCGGTGTCGCTGTCGGCCTCGGTCTCGACCGCCAGGATGACGTGGCGGGCCAAGAGCGTGCTGGCGTGCAGGCTCGACAGCTGGGCCCCGGCCAGGCCGAACAAGGCCCACGCCGGCGAGCGGGCGCCCCAGGCCGCCTCGAGGGCCTCGCCGGTCGACCCGAGCGCGTCGGGATCGCTGCCGAGGATCGCCACCAGGTAGTCCGGGTTCACCGTCGCGTAGCGCACCCGCGCCTCGTCCTCGTCGAGCCCGGCCGCCTTGGCTGACGGACCGATGACGATGGCGTCGAAGTACGCGACCTCGGCCTGGGCGGCGGCGGAGATGGCGCTGGCGACGCGGTGGATCTCCGGGGCCACGCACTGGTAGGCGACCGAGGCCTCGGCCTCGATGATCAGGGTGTCGGAGGCGGCGCGGGCGCCGGCCAGGCTGCGCGACAGGGTGAGCGCGGCCGGCACCACGGCCGCGGCCACCTCGTCGATGACCGCGGCGGTGTGGCGCTGGACCGCGGCGACGTCGGCCTGGGCCGCCAGCACCTCGTCGGCGCGGGTGACCCGGGCCTGGGCGTACTGCACGAAGATGTAACCGTGCAGGCCGCGCCCGAACGCCGACACCAGGCGCAGGTGGTCACCCAGCGTGGTCGGCGGCGCAGCGGTGAGCGCGGCCAGCCCGCCGGCGACGGCCCGGGCCTCGGCCGCGGCGGTGGCCAGCGTGGCCCGCGCGCCGGCGACGTCGCCGCCGACGAACGTGGCCATGATGCCGTCGGCGACGACGACCGCGCGCGCGATCATGGCCGCGCTCAGGTGGCGGTGGTAGGCCGAGGTCGTGTGTCCGGCCGCGGCCAGCACCTCGGCCTGTCGGGCCTCGGTCTGCGCCGCCCGGGCCAGCCCGACCAGGGCCCGGCCCGACCCGCCTCGCTGCTCGACCGCCAGCACCGTCGGCCAGCTCGCGCGCAGCTCGGCCTGCCAGCGGCCGATGCCGGCCTCGAGCGCGGCGGTCACCGCCGGGCCCAGCGCCAGCTCGGCCGCGGCCAGGGGCAGCGGGCGCGGCAGGTCGGCCCCGGTCAGGAGGCGGTAGGCGGCGTGGACGTCGGCCAGCTCGACCACGGCGGCGCCGCGGGCGCGCGCGCGCGCGACCAGGTCGACCGGCGCGGCCCCGGCGCTGGCGCCGACGACCGGCACGCGCAGCTGACCGACCGGCACGCCGAACGTGCGCACGCCGACGGCGAGCGCGGCGTCGAGCTTCTCGACCAGGCCGTCGACCGGGCCGATGGTGCCGTCGGGCCCGAGCGCGCCGCTGAGCGTGACGTGCTCGTCGAGCGTCGCCCCGGTCAGCGCCGCCAGCATGCCGACCGCCATCAGCGCCGAGGCCGACGCGCCGTCGACGTGGCCGCGGCTGGCGGCCGAGAAGCGCAGGTCGGTCAGGTCCTTGCCCAGGGCGTCGGCGGCGACCGCGGCGGCGATCCACACCCCGGCGCGCCACTGCCGGCCGGCGCCGGCGATGGTGTCCTCGAACACCCCGACGTACGGCACGCCGGTCGGGTTGGCCTCGACGGTGAGCGCGACCTCGGACATGAGCCCGCTCGGCGGCGGGCCCAGCCGCACCGACGGCGCCCGCACCACCCGCTCGCCGCGCGCGGCCAGCCGGAGCAAGGTCGAGCCGCCGCGGGCGTCGGTGCCGAGGATGACCGCCTGGCCCGGGGCGCGCGCGTCGGCCCGGGCCTCGAGCGGGCCGAAGGTGCGGGTGTCGGCGCCGGTCGTGGCCGGGGTGGTCGGGCTCGGGCGGGCCGGGCAGCCGGCGAGCGCGGCCAGCGCAGCCGAGGCCCGGGCGATGGCGGCGAGCTGGCGGGGCGGGCGCATGGCCGCAGCGTACAGGATGGTGACGCGGTCGGTGCGATGCGGCGCGGCGCGTGCGGCGCGGCGTCGAATCGAGCCCGGCCCTACCAATCGGCCGGCGGCTGCGCTATCCCGCCTGCATGAGCGACGCTCCCCCCGTGGTCCGGGCCGCGCGCGGCACCACCCTGCGCGCCCAGGGCTGGCCGCAAGAGGCCGCCCTGCGCATGCTGATGAACAACCTCGACCCCGAGGTGGCCGAGCGCCCCGAGGACCTGGTGGTGTACGGCGGCACCGGCAAGGCGGCGCGGTCGTGGCCCGACTACCACGCCCTCGTGCGCGAGCTCGAGCGGCTGCGCGCCGACGAGACGCTGCTGGTGCAGTCGGGCCGGCCGGTCGGCGTGTTCCGCACCCACGACGAGGCGCCGCGCGTGCTCATCGCCAACTCCAACCTGGTCGGGCGCTGGGCCAACTGGGACCACTTCCGCGAGCTCGAGCGGAAGGGCCTGATGATGTACGGGCAGATGACCGCCGGCTCGTGGATCTACATCGGCACCCAGGGCATCCTGCAGGGCACCTACGAGACGTTCGCGCAGGCGGCGCGCACCCACTACGGCCCCGACGCCTCGCTGGCCGGGCGCTGGGTCCTGTCGGGTGGCCTCGGCGGCATGGGCGGGGCGCAGCCGCTGGCGGCGACCATGGCCGGCGCTGCCTTCCTCGGCGTCGACGTCGATCCCAGCCGCATCCAGCGCCGGGTCGAGCACCGCTACCTCGACGAGGTGGCGCCGTCGCTCGACGCCGCGCTGGCCCGCATCGACACCTGGCGGCGCGATCGGGTGGCCCGCTCGGTCGGCGTGGTCGGCAACGCCGCCGACGTGTACGCCGAGCTGGTCCGGCGCGGCATCACGCCCGACCTGGTGACCGACCAGACCTCGGCCCACGACCCGCTCAATGGCTACGTGCCGAGCGGGCTCGACCTGGCCGCGGCCGCCGCGCTGCGCCTGTCCGACCCGACCGAGTACGTGCGGCGGGCGCGGGCGACGATGGCGACCCAGGTCGGCGCCATGCTGGCCATGAAGGCGGCCGGCGCCCACGTGTTCGACTACGGCAACAACCTGCGGGCCGAGGCGGAAGCAGGCGGCTGCAAGGACGCGTTCTCGTACCCCGGCTTCGTGCCGGCCTACATCCGCCCGCAGTTCTGCGTCGGCCGCGGCCCGTTCCGCTGGGTCGCGCTGTCCGGTGATCCGGACGACATCCGCGCCACCGACGAGGCGGTGCTGGCCGAGGTGCCAAACGACCCGGCGCTGGCGCGGTGGATCCGCATGGCGCAGGAGCGGGTCGCGTTCCAGGGCCTGCCGGCCCGCATCTGCTGGCTCGGCTACGGCGAGCGGCACCGGGTCGGCCTGCGCTTCAACGAGCTGGTCCGCACCGGCAAGGTGAAGGCGCCCATCGTCATCGGCCGCGATCACCTCGACTGCGGCTCGGTCGCCTCGCCCAACCGCGAGACCGAGGCCATGAAGGACGGCTCCGACGCGGTGGCCGACTGGGCCATCTTGAACGCCCTGGTCAACACCGCGGCCGGCGCGACCTGGGTCTCGTTCCACCACGGCGGCGGCGTCGGCATGGGCTACTCGCTGCACGCCGGCATGGTGGTGGTGGCCGACGGCACCGACCGGGCCGCGCGCTGCCTCGAGCGGGTGCTGACGTCCGACCCCGGCATGGGCGTGATCCGCCACGTCGACGCCGGCTACGACGAGGCCATCGCCTGCGCCGACGCGCGCGGCGTGGTCATCCCGCGCCGGCGCGGCTGATGACGGCCGCGCCCATGCACCTCGATCACCTGCTGGTCGGCGGCCGGGTCCTGACCTGCGCCGAGCCGGCCGGCGCGCCGCTGGTGGTGCACGACGACCTGGTGCTCGGCGTCGCCGGCGGCCGCGTGGCCTACGTCGGCGCTGGCCACCCGGCGCTGAGCGGGCCGACGCCGGTGGTCGACCTCGGCGGCCGCCTGGTCACGCCCGGCCTGGTCGACTGCCACACCCACGCCATCTTCGCCGGCGACCGCGCCGCCGAGTTCGCGCTGCGTGCGGCCGGGGCCAGCTACCTCGACATCGCCGCCGCCGGCGGAGGTATCGCCGCCACCACCACGCCGACCCGGGCCGCCAGCGACGACCAGCTGGCCGCGTCGTGTACGGCCCGGCTCGACCGCGCGCTGGCCGGCGGCACCACGACGATCGAGATCAAGAGCGGCTACGACCTGACCTGCGCCGGCGAGGAGCGCCTCCTGCGCGTGGTCGCCGCGGTGGCCGCGGCCCGGCGCGGCCGCCAGCAGGTGGTGCCGACGCTGCTGTGCCACCTCATCCCGGCCGAGCGCCAGGCCGACCGCGCCGCCTACGTCGACGAGCTGGCCACGGTGCTCGTGCCGGCGGTGGGCCGGACCGGCCTGGCCACCTCGATCGACGTGTACTGCGACCAGGGCGCGTTCACCCGCGCCGAGACCGAGCGCCTGCTGCGGGCCGGCCTCGCCGCCGGCCTGGCGGTGCGGGCCCACGTCGGCCAGTTCGCCGACCTCGGCGGCGCCGAGCTGGTGGCCGGGCTGGGCGGCTGGTCGATCGACCACGTCGAGCAGATCGGGCCGGCCGGCATCGCCGCCGCCGCCGCCGCCGGCACCGTCGCCGTCATGTTGCCGGGCGCGTGTGTGCAGCTGCGCCTGCCGGTGCCGCCGGTGGCGGCCCTGCGCGCCGCCGGCGTGGCCATGGCCGTGGCCAGCGACCTCAACCCCGGCTCGTCGT
This sequence comes from Kofleriaceae bacterium, assembly GCA_018058095.1. GTDB lineage: Bacteria > Myxococcota_A > Polyangia > Haliangiales > Haliangiaceae > JABFXX01. The sequence goes on along the minus strand of JAGPCO010000097.1, from coordinate 13,488 downwards.
ACTGCGAGACGCTGCCGGTGCAGATGTGGCTGGCGACGACGCACTACGGCCTGACCGTCGACGAGGCCTGGCGTGGCGTGACGTGCCACGCCGCGCGCGCGCTCGGCCTGCGCGACGTCGGCGTCATCGCCACCGGCGCCCGCGCCGACCTGTGCGTGTGGGACGCGGTCCACCCGGCCGAGGTGCCGTACCGCTACGGCGCCCAGGCCCCGGCCCAGGTGTGGGTCGCCGGCGCCCGCGTCGCCGGGTAGAATGGCGCCATGGTCACCCCCGCGCGCCGGCGCGCCACCTACGCCGATCTGGCCGGGTTGCCCGACACCGTCGTCGGCGAGCTGATCGCCGGCGAGGTCGTGGTCAGCCCGCGCCCGGCGCCGCGCCACGCCCGCGCCGCCGCTTCGCTAGGGGGTGAGCTGTACGGCCCGTTCGATCGCGGTCGTGGCGGCCCGGGCGGCTGGATCATCCTGATCGAGCCCGAGCTGCACCTCGGGGGGGATGCCCTGGTGCCGGACCTGGCCGGCTGGCGTCGAGCGCACATGCCCGCGCTGCCGGCCACCGCCGCGTTCGAGCTCGGCCCCGACTGGGTGTGCGAGGTGCTGTCACCGTCGACGGCGTCGATCGATCGCGCCGACAAGGTGCCGGCCTACGCCCGCGAGCGGGTCGGCCACGTCTGGCTGGTCGACCCGATCCTGCAGACGCTCGAGGTGCTGGCCCTCGACGGCGCCGGTTACCGGCTGGCCGGCACCTGGAAGGGCGAGGCCCGCGTCCGCGCCGAGCCGTTCGCCGAGGTCGAGCTCGAGCTGGCCGCGTTGTGGACCGCCTGAGGCGCTGAACCTAGCCGCCGTAGCCGCCGTGCCCGCCGTGCTGGCCGTGCCCGGGCGGCGGCGGCGCGGTCGGCGCGTCGAGCCCGACGAAGGCCGCGATCTTCAGCTCGGCCGCCTCCTCGACGTGGGTCACGCCGGCGACCTTGGCCCGGGCCCGATCGAGGTTGGTCACCACCAGGTCGGACCCGATCATGGTCAGGATGAGCACGTTGGTCTCGAACTTGAGCACCGCCAGGATCACGTCCGTGGTGCGCAGGTTGAGCATGCTGACCAGGCTGCCGAGCGCGATGACGATGAACCCGGCCGAGAAGATCATCACGACCATGTAGTAGGTGCGGACCGTCTTGATGTGCGTCATGCACTCGGCCTCGTCGAGCGGGCGGGCCAGGCGGTAGCCGGCGCGGGCCAGCAGGGCCTGGCCCAGCACCACGCCGCCGATGCCGAGCATGAAGTAGCCGCTGCCGGTGAACTGGTACGGCACGATCAAGATGACGTAGGCCAGCATCGCGTACAGCGGCGCCGCCAGCACGATGAGCCAGCCCGGCGCCGACGAGCCCGGGAACTGCATCTTGATCACCATCGACGCGCGGATGAGGCCGGGCATGAGCGAGATGGCCTTGGGCGCCAGCTGCAGCATGGCCAGCATCGAGTACACGAACGGCAGGACCGCCTTCTTGTAGGCGTACGACGGGTCCACCCCCATCGAGATGAGCAGCTCCTTGCGGTGCTTCCACAGGTCCTCGACCACCGTGCGCAGCGGGTAGGCGAAGACCAGGAACGGCGCGGTCATGAACAGCAGCCAGCCCCAGAACAGCACCCGTCGCTGCCGCCGCCAGTGCGCCCAGTGGCGCAGCTGCTGCCAGCAGATCCAGCAGAACAGGGTCTCGGCCAGGGCCGGGCCGAGCCGGACCATACGCACCGGCCACGGCACGATGTCGCCGCCGCGCAGGCCGTCGATGAGGCCGAGCACCGACAGCGGCACCAGCGCGACCGCGACCAGGAACAGCACCGAGCGGCGCCAGGCCAGGAACGCCTGCAGGTTGGGCTCGACGATCGGCGGCGACGCGGCCAGCAGCGACGCCCGCTCGCTCGGCAGCACCTCGTTGTTGTCGATGCGCAGCCGGAACGCGCGCTTGAGCGAGATCTTGAGGAAGCTGACGAAGCTCTTGCCCGGCACCTCCTCGATCTGCGGCGGCGCGCCGCCCGCTGGTCCGGCCACCGGCGACAGGACCGTGTCGTAGCTCGGGCGCGCCGCCGCGGCGCCGGCCGGCGGCGTCGGGTGCCCGCCGGGCCGCGGGTGGCCACCAGACGGCGCGGAAGGGTGCCCTTCCGATGGGGCGGGCCCGGGCGCGCCCTCGGCAGGACCGGGCGGTCGCCCGTCGGAGTCAGCCATGCCGCGATGCTACTCCAGGACCCGCGCGATGCGGAGGCGCCGGGTCAGCGGCGCGGGTGGTGCCTCCTCACCTGCTCGACGATGCGGGCCCGGCTGACGTGGGTGTACAGCTCGGTGGTGGCGATGTCGGCGTGGCCGAGCATGACCTGGACCGCGCGCAGGTCGGCGCCGTGCTCGACCAGGTGGGTCGCGAACGAGTGGCGCAGCTTGTGCGGTGACACCTCGGCGCCGGGCAGGCGCACGCCAGCGGCGCGGGCGTAGCGGCCGAGCAGCTTCCAGAAGCCTTGCCGGGTCATGGCCCGGCCGCGCGGGGTGAGGAACATGGCCGGCTCGTCGGGCCGGCGCAGCCAGCGCGGCCGCACCTGCGCCACGTAGTCGGCCAGCGTGGCCCGCGCCGCCGCGCCGATGGGCACGAGGCGGGTCTTCTTGCCCTTGCCGGTCACCCGCACCACGCCGGCGCCGAGGTTGAGATCGGCGATGGGCAGGCCGACCAGCTCCGACACGCGCAGGCCCGAGGCGTAGGTCAGCTCCATCATCGCCGCGTCGCGCAGGCCACGCGGCGTGTCGCGCCGCGGCTGCGCCAGCAGGGTCCGCACCGCCTCCTCACCGAGCACGCCCGGGCTGCGCCGGCCGGTCTTGGGGGCGTCGATCAGGGCGGTCGGGTCGACCTCGAGGTAGCGCTCGGCCACCAGGTAGCGGAACAGGCCGCGGATGGCGACCAGGGCCCGGGCCCTGCTCCGTGGCGCCAGCTTCGCGGTGGTCAGCGCCATGAGGTGCTCGGTCACGTCGAGCGGCGTGACCTCGTCGGCGCGGGCCCGGCCACGGCCGACCAGCTCGCGCAGGAGCCGGCCCAGGTCGCGCCCGTACGCCTCGACCGTGTGCACCGACAGGCCGCGCTCGACCTTGAGCTGGTCGAGGAACAGGTCGACCGCCTCGTCCAGGCTGGGGGCGCGCGCCATGGCTCGATCTCACGTCGGCGCGTGGCCGCGGGCAAGTTCCTGCTATCGTCGTGGCGTGCACCTCGACGCGGCGGCCGCGGCCGCCTGGATGCAGGCCCGGCTGGCCGTGTTGCCCGCCGCCGTGCGCGACCACCTGCGCGGCGACCTCGACGTGGAGGGCATCGCCCACGGCTGGTCGAGCGCACGCGGGCCGACTGGCTGCCTCCAGGTCGCCGGTGGCCGCTGGCCCGCCTTCGACGCCGCCGAAGCCGCACCCGGGCAGAACCTGGTGGTGGCCGGGTCGATGGTCGTCGACGGGGTCTTCACCAGCACCAGCCACGTGTTCGTGTGGGGTGATCTGCTGGCCCAGGTCGTGGTCAACGATGGCTACCTGGTCGTTGCCGGGGACCTGCGGTGTGGGCGCCTGCTCGGGCGCGACCACGAGGGCGCGCGCGCGACGCTGGTGCATGGCGGGCTCATCGCCGAGGAGGTCCTCACCCGCTGGAGCCACCCGGTCCAGGCCGGGTCCCGACAGGTCGGGCGATGGATCGACGACGAGGACGACGCCACGGCCGCCGCCGAGGTGGTCCGGGTGTGGGGCGTAGGTCGCGGCGACGGGCTGGGCACGTTGGCCGCGTGGGCGCGCGGGCGAGGCCCGGTCGTGGCCGAACCGACGTTCCCGCTGGCGCAACTCGAGGCGGCGGCGGCGGCGGTCAGCGCCAGCGCGCCTGGCCCGGTCGGTCCGCCCGCGCCGCCGTGGGTGCGGGCCGTTCTCGACCTGGACGCACCCCAGCGCGAGCTGCTGCGGCGCCTCGGTCAGGCGCTGGCGACCGCGCCGCCTATGTCGGACGCCGAACGCGCGGCGGCGGCAGCCGCCATCACCCGCGCCGTCAGATCACCCAAACTCGCGGATGAGCGCGCCGCCCTGCTGGCGGCGCTGGGCAAGCCCGCCTGAAGGGCCGGCCACGTGCGGTGCGGTGCGGCCGCGCCGTCGAGGTGGTGGCGGTTCAGAACGGGCCGGCCAGGCCCAGGTGCAGCGCGGCCTCATCGTCGAAGTCGTCGAAGTAGTACAGCTCGAGGCTGGTCTTGACCCGCAGCTGGTCCATCACCCGGATCGCCGCGGCGGCGGTCCAGCGCAGCACGCTCGAGCGGTCGGTCAGCGGGCTGCTGGCCAGCACGTTGCCGGCCCGGCGCAGGCCGTCCCACCGGCCGATGACCTCGAGGCGACCGAGCGGCACCTCGCCCTCGAGGTAGAAGCCCTCGGTCGCCACGTGGGGGTCGTACTGGCCACCCGGGCCGGGCCCGTACTTGAAGCGCGTCGCCGGGTCGGCGCCGAGCGCGAACTCGAGCCGGCGCAGCAGGTACTCGCCGCGCAGCTGGACCCGGCCGAGCCGGGCGCTGGCCTCGGCGCCGACGATCCAGAAGGTCAACGTTCGCTCCGGGTCGTAGTGCCCGACCATGGCCGAGGCGCCCACGCCCCAGCTGGTGGCCCCGTGGTCGCCGCTGACGGCGATGCGGCCCCCCGCGGCCGGGACCGAGTTGTTGTCGACGTAGTAACGCTCGGGCGAGCGCGACTGTCGGTAGTCGAACTCGAAGCCGGTGCTGTCGCCGCGCGGGCCGCCGATGGCGTAGGCGGCGACGTCGAGGTGGGCCACCGCGCCGAGGTCGCGGCTGAGCGCCAGCTCGACGCCGTTGTCGACCCAGGGCGCTGGCAACACGCCCTCGTTCCACGAGTCGCGGTGGATCATGCGGCCCATGTCGTACGGCAGCGGCTTGTCGCTGGTGCGGTGGTTGGCCGGGTCGTGCCGCTGCGGGAAGTTGCCCAGCGCCGGGGTGAAGCGGCCGACCTTGGCGCTGAGCCCGTCGGCCAGGTGCAGCTCGAAGTACGCCATCCCGACCTCGAGGCCGTGGCAGGCCACGCACACCTTGACGTTGGCGCCGACCCGCTCGCTGACGTCGACGGTGAGCTTGAGCGACAGCTCGACGGTGGTGCCGTCGAGGACCACGGCGCGCGCGGCCCGGTCGGTCGGCACGCGCAGGTAGTCGATCTGCATCGAGCCGGCCAGCTTGCGGACCGGCCCGTCATCCTCGTCGTCGTCCGTGACCGCCGGGGGGATGGCCGGATCGGGCAGGGCGACGTCGGCGCTGCCAGCCCCCGAGCCCGCACCCGCGTCGGGCGGCGGCTCGTCGGGCGCGGTCGGGTCGCCGCTGCCGCTGCCGCTGCCGGCATCGGCCGGCGGCGGCTCGCCCTGGCCACGCGCCGGCGCCGGCAGCACCAGCGCAGCCGCCACCAGCAGCAGCCCCAGCGACAGCAGGGCAGAACGTGGGCGCAGGCGCATCGTGGGCCTCGATGGTGCCGAGCCCATGGTCAGTTGTCGAGCGCACCCTCGGCGATCCAGTCGGCCAGCGCTTGCTGGTCGGCGGCGCCGAGCGGGGAGCGGTTGAGTGGCATGCGCCCGCCGAAGCTGGGGGCCGACCCGATCTTGTCGATCAGCGCGCTGGCACATGGCTGGCCGGCGACGACGATGCCGACCCCGGTCCGGTTACCACCCTCGCGCAGGGTGGTGTAGGTGGCGACGTCGAAGCCGCTCTGCCTCCGGCCGACCCCGTCGCCGGTGTGGCAGTTGCCGCACACCGGATCGAGGATCGTGTCGAGCAGCGCGGCGAAGCTCTCCGCCGTCGACGGATCGGAGTCGGCGTCGCTGCAGGTCGGCCCGGCCTGGACCGGTCCGACCTCGGGCGCGACCAGGTCGAGGCAGCCGGCGCCGCTGGTGAGGGCGAGCCCGAGCAGCACGACCCGGGCGAGCCGGGCCAGGCGCAGGCCGGGCCTCACGTCGGGCCTCACGTCGGCCCCTGGCCGGGCGCGAACACCACGTCGAGGCTGACCTTGGCGGCGCCCACGTCGGGCGCCGAGTCGGTGCGCAGGCCGCCGAGCGCGCGGCCGACGCAGCTGGCCAGCGTCGGCAGGTCGGCGGTCGAGGTGGTCACCCCGGTCGGGCGCCGGCTGTCGTCGACCTCGAACCGGACCCGGACCCGCTGGCCCGGGCCGCGGCCGGCGGCGCGCGCGGCGCCGAGGTAGCAGGTGCGCAGCGCCGGCACCGTCTTCTCGACCGCGCGCCGGATGACCGCGTTGGCGAGCGAGCCGTCGACGACGAGGTTGCTGATGGCCGCGGACACAGCGCTCGGCACCGGCGGCGGCGCGGTCGGCGTCGGTCGGGCCGGGGCGGCGTCGACCGGCGGCGCGGGGGAGGCGAGGGCGGTCGCCCCGGCGTCATCAGGTTCGGTCCCGCGGCCCTTACCCGCGGGATCCGGACCGCGCGGTCCGGACGCCTCGCCGCCGCGCCCACCACGCTCGGGCCCACGCCGGCCCAGGCTGGCCCGGTCCGGCTCGACCACCGTGCCGCGCGCCTTGTCGAGCCGAGACATCCGCGCCGTGGTGCCGCCCGGGCCCGGGCGGTCGCCCCGAGCCGGCGCGGCGGCGGCGTCGTCGCTCGTGCTGGTCGGCGTGGTCGCGGTGGCCCTGGCCACCAGCGCGGCCGGCGGCTCGGCGGCCGGGCTCGCGCCGCCGCCGGCCAGGACCACCGCCGCCGCGCCCGCCGCGGCCAGCAGCCCCGCCCCCACCAGCCAGGGCACCCAGCGCCGCCGGGCCGGGGCCTGGTCGAGGTCGGACCGGGGCGCCGCCCGTTCGGTGGTCAAGCGCGGCCGCGGGGTGGGGTCGGCCTCGAGCCCGGCGTCGGCCCCGGCCGCGGCGCGGGTCGTCGTCGTCGGCTTTGTGCTCACCGCACCTGCCGGCGTCACCAGCGTCGCGTCGCCCAGCCGGCCCAGCCGCTCGGCCACCTCCTCGGCGGTGGCGTAGCGCTGGCCCGGGTCGGGCGCCATCAGCCGGCGCACGATGGCTTCGAGCCCGGCCGGGAAGGCGACGCCGGGGGCGCGCTCGGCGAAGCTCGGGTACTCGCCCTTGCGGCTGCGCGCCAGCAGCTCCTGCTGGCTGCCGTCGGGCAACAGGCCGGTCAACATCTCGTACAGGGTGACGCCGGCGGCGAACAGGTCGACCCGGTGGTCGACGTCCTTCTCGGTGACCCGCTCGGGCGCGATGTACGCCGGCGTGCCGACCATGATCCCCTGCGTGGTCAGCCGGGTCGACTCGTGCCCGGGCTCGGCGATGATGGCCAGGCCGAAGTCGACGATCCGCGCCACCTCGCCGCCGGTGTCGTCGACGTTGCCGGCGACGTGGCCGGCGACGATACCGGCGACGATGATATTGTCGGGCTTGAGATCGCGGTGGATGAGGCCGCGCTCGTGGGCGTGGGCCAGGCCGAGGAACACGCCGCGGGCCAGGTTGATGGCTCGACCCGGCGCCAGCGGCCCGTCGAGCAGCAGGTCGAACAGCGGCGTGCCGTCGACCAGGTCCATCACCAGGTACAGCGGCCCACCATCGTCGCCGCGGCCGATGTCGAGCACCGACACCACGTTGGGGTGGTCGAGGCGGCTGGTGGCGTCGGCCTCCTGCAGGAAACGCAGCCGCATCGCCTGTGACGCGGCCAGGTCGCCCAGCAGCACCTTGATGGCGACCCGGCGCCGGGTCAGCGTGGTGTGGTGGGCCCGGTAGACCCGACCCATGCCGCCCTCACCCAGCAGCGCCTCGATCGTGTACGAGCCGAGCGCGGCACCGAGCATCGGGTCGCGGCTGACCTCCGTGATGGTCGCGCCGTCGAACGGGCAGCACACGTAGTCCTTGCGGTAGATGGCGCGGCAGTGCGGGCAGGCCCGGAGCCCAGAGGCCAGTCCCACAGGCTGGGCGTCCGCCATCGACCCAGCGTAGGCCGGCTGGCGCGGCGGCGCAATCACCGCGGCCGGTGGGCCGGCTACGCGCCGGTGGTTTTGCCGCGCGAGGCCCGGCCCGACGCTGGCCGGACCTTGCACAAGCCGGTCCGACCCGCCATAGTCCGCCGACTTCCATGGACCTCGGACCCGAGCAGATCCGCCACATCGTCACCGTCATGGTGGTGCTGATCGCGTCGATCGGGTTGCACGAGTTCGGCCACGCCTTCGTGGCCGATCGCCTGGGGGACGACACGCCACGTCGGCAGGGCCGGGTCACGCTCAACCCGCTCGCACACGCCGACCCGATCGGCACCTTCGCGCTGCCGCTCGCGGCGCTGGTCCTCACCGGTGGCCGTTCGACCGGCTTCGGCTGGGGCCGGCCGGTCGAGGTGCAGGGCCGCAACTTCACGCGCCGCTTCCACATGTCGACCAGCCACGCCTTCGTCGCCGCCGCCGGGCCGCTGATGAACCTACTGCTGGGGACGGTCGTCGCCACCCTGCACGTCGCGCTGATCGCCACCGACGTGCTGGTCGAGGGCGACTCGATCCATCAGGGCCTGGTCATCGCCGTCATCCTCAACTACTCGCTGTTCATCTTCAACCTGCTGCCGGCGCCGCCCCTCGACGGTGGCTGGATCCTGGCCCGCCTGGTGCCGACCCGTTACCGCCGCCAGTACGAGCAGTACGCGGTGTACGCGCCGTTCGTCGTCATGGCCTTCATCATGATCGGCCCGCTGTCGAAGGTGATCACCATCCCGGCCCGCTTTCTGTTCGAGAACGTCTACCACCTGCTCGGCCTGGCCTTCGGCGTGCCGTTGTTCCCCTGACATGGACCCCACCGGCTACAACGTCGAACTCGACATGTTCGAGGGGCCGCTCGACCTCTTGCTGCACCTGGTGCGCAAGCACGAGCTGAGCATCCTCGACATCCCCATCTCGTTCGTGACCGAGCGGTACCTGGCCTACCTCGACCAGATGCAGCGGCTCGACATCGACATCGCCGCCGAGTACCTGGTGATGGCCGCCACCCTGTGCCACATCAAGTCGCGCGAGCTCCTGCCCAACCCCGAGCCCGAAGAGGTCGTGGCCGAGGACGGCGACGGCGAGGGCGAGGACGGCGAGGTGGCCGACCCGCGCGCCGAGCTCATCCGCCGCCTGCTCGAGTACCAGAAGTACAAGGAGGCCGCGACCCAGCTCGGCGGCCGGCCGGTGGTGGGGCGCAACGTGTGGAGCCGCGGCAGCGCGCTCGAGGACGCGGTCGCCGAGGATGTCGACACCGGGGCCATCGCCCCGCTGGCGCAGTTCCCGGTCCACAAGCTGATCGAGGCGTTCGATCGCCTGATGCGGACCGCCAAGGTCCGGGTCAGCCACGACGTCATCATCGACCGCCTGTCGGTCAGCCAGCGTATCGCCGAGCTGACCGACCGGCTCGAGAGCGAGGGCACCTTCACCTTCACCTCGATGTTCCGCCTGACCCGGGCCGACGGCGAGCCTATCACCGCGGCCGAGCTCCGGCACGACGCGGTGGTCACGTTCCTGGCCCTGCTCGAGATGGCCAAGCTGCGGCTCATCGCCATCCGTCAGCCCGAGGGCGACGAGGAGATCTACATCGCCCGCGCGGTCGAGGACCTGCGCGAGCGGATGGAAGCGGGCGTGGCCCGCAGCGACGAGTATCGCTGACCGCCGGCTCGGTGAGGACGCGGCCCAGGCCGCCGTCCCGCTGGAACTGAATCAGATCAGTCACTTGTCCGGTCCGGAGTGGGTGTCAGACCGATCGTGTAGATCGTTGGCCCCCGCTGGCTCGGGGACCTTGCTCCCCCTCTGACCGGCCCGACCTCTTTCCTGACCTGGCTGACCTGGCCCGACCTGGCCCGACCTGGCCCGACCCTGTCGACCTGACCCGACTAGCCCGAGGACAAACAGCGTGAGTCGAAAGCGTTCGCAACATCGTGGTGGTCGCGGCAAGTCGGCGGGGCGCGGGGCGCGCCCGGGCAGCGGCGATCCGCAGGCGCCGGTGGTCACCGACGAGCCCGAGCCGGGCGAGCTGGTGGCGTCGGAGCCGGTGGCGGCCGAGCACGACGAGCCGGCGATCGAGCCCGAGGAGATCCGCCTCGGTGAGGATGGCGTCGGTGAGTCCGCCGGCCTGAGCGCAGCCGCCGCCGACGAGGCGACCGCGGACGCCGAGGACGACGACGCGAACGTCGGCGCCGACGGCGGTGATGACTTCGTCGCGGTCAGCGCCGACGGCGGTGATGACGTCGGCGCGGTCAGCGCCGACGACGCGGCCGCACTCGCGGCCGAGCCTGACGGTGAGGCCGGCGCCGAGGCCAGCCAGGCCGACGGCGAGCTGGCGGCCTCGGCCGAGGTCGAGCCCGATCTCGAGGCCCTGGCCGCGGCCGAGCTCGGCACCCCGTCGGAGCAGGCCGACCTGGCCGCCGACGAGGTCGGCGCCGACGGCGAGGACGCCGAGGGTGTGGTGGTCATGCCGCTGACGGCGGCGTCGATGCCCGACGGCGAGCTCAAGAACCTGCTCGAGGCGCTGGTGTTCGCCGGCGACAAGCCGCTGACGATGCAGCGCCTGCGCCAGCTCACCCGGGTCGCCGACACCGATCGCCTGGCCCGCCTGCTCGACGAGCTGGCGGTCGACTGCCAGCAGCGTGGCGTGATCCTGCAGCAGGTGTCGGGCGGCTACGTGTTCCGCACCCAGACCCGCTTCTCGACCTGGGTCCAGCAGCTCATCGCCGGTCGCCCGGTCCGGCTGTCGCGGGCCCAGCTCGAGACCCTGGCCATCGTCGCCTACCGGCAGCCGATCACCCGGCCCGAGATCGACGACATCCGCGGCGTCGACTCCGGCGCCACCCTCAAGCTCCTGCTCGATCGCGCGCTCATCCGCGTGCTCGGCAAGAAGGAGGAGCCGGGCCGGCCCATCCTGTACGGCACCACCAAGGAGTTCCTCGACTTCTTCAGCTTGCAGGACCTGCGCGAGCTGCCGACCCTGCGCGAGTACTCCGACCTCACGGCCGAGAGCCGCGACGTGGTCCGCAAGGCCGGCCTGGAGCCGATGGGCGGCCAGGCCAGCGACGAGGCGGTGCCCGAGGCGGTGGCCAGCGCCGAGGGATCCGGCCGGGTCGACGCCCCGGTCGAGGCCGTGGGTGACCGCGCCGATGACGCCGCGGTCGAGGCCTCGGGTGACGGCTCGGTCGAGGCGTCGGACCGCGAGGTCGGGCGCGACGACGACGACGACGCGCCCGAAGCTGACGCGGTGGCCGCGGCCATGGCCGACGCCGAGGCGGACGACCAGGCCGAGGTCGCGTACGCCGCGGCCGGCGCCGACCTCGACGGTGAAGACGTCGACGCCGAGGACCAGTCTGAGGACGGCGACGAGGCGACCGGGACCGGCGACGACGACCAGCTCGACGACCTGGCCATGCGGCCACGCTCGCCGCTGGCCGAGGAGGCACGCGCGGCCGAGGAGGCGCTGGTGGAGGGAGAGGCGCTGCTGGAGGCCGAGCTGGGCGAGGACGAGGGCGACCTCGGCCTGGCCCACGTGACCAGCGACGGGGAGTGGCGGGCCGATCACGACCAGGGTAATGACGGCGGCGACGATCCGGGAAGCGACGAGCTGTCGTGAGCGCCGCCATGCGCCTGTCGCGGTATCTGGCCCAGGCCGGGGTGGCGGCGCGCCGCAAGGCCGAGCTGCTCATCACCGAGGGGCGGGTCCGCGTCAACGGCAAGGTCATCACCGAGCTCGGCACCAAGGTCGACCCGCAGGGCGACCAGATCGAGGTCGACGGCGAGGCCGTGGCCGCCGAGGACTTCTTCTACGTCCTGTTCAACAAGCCCAAGGGCTGCATCACCGCGGTGACCGACGACCGCGGCCGCACCACGGTCATGGACTACCTGCCCAACCTGCCGGTGCACGTGCGCCCGGTCGGGCGCCTGGACTACTACTCCGAGGGCGTGCTGCTGCTCACCAACGACGGTGAGCTGGCGGCGCGCCTGCTGGCGCCGGCCAGCCACGTGGCCAAGACCTATCACGTCAAGGTGCGCGGCAACCTCAGCGCCAACCACCTGGCCGTGCTGCGCGCCGGGGTGACCCTCGAGGATGGCTCGACGACCCGGTCGGCCGAGGTCGCGGCGCTGCCCGGTGAGAGCCGGCACTCGTGGGTGGCCATCACCCTGTTCGAGGGCAAGTCGCGCCAGATCCACCGCATGATGGAGGCGCTCGGCTTCGTCGTGGTGAAGCTGCAGCGGGTGGCGTTCGCGACCCTGACGTTCCACGGCCTGCGCGTGGGCGACGCGCGCGAGCTGACCCAGGCCGAGCTCAACCAGCTGCGCGACGTGGTCGGGCTCGACCACAGCGCGGTCGCGCGCGGGCGCTGGAACAGCCAGCGCGAGGACACCGACATCGTCCGCCGCGCCGCCGACAAGGCGCGGGCCGAGGCGGCCGAGCTGGCCGGGGACGACGAGCCGATCTACGCCGACGACGGCGACGACGGCGAGGGGGAGGAGGTCGAGGCCCGGCTGCCACCACCGCCGCGGCGAGGCCCGGTCAGCGGGCGCCCGGTGGGCGAGCGGCCGGCCCGTGGCGCCGCCGGCGAGCGGCCGGCCCGTGGCGCCGCCGGCGAGCGGCCGACGCGTGGAGCCGCCGGCGAGCGGCCGACGCGTGGAGCCGCCGGCGAGGGGCCGACGCGTGGCGCCGCCGGCGAGCGGCCGACGCGCAGCATTGGGAGCGAGCGGCCGACGCGCAGCATGGGGAGCGAGCGGCCGACGAGCCGCGATCGCGTGCAGGCGGCCCCGCCGCGCGCCGGATCCCGGTACGGCGACCAGCGCGGCCGTGGGCCTGGCGCGGGCGCGGCCGGGCGCGACCGTCCGGCCACGTCGCGGGACGAGCGCGGCGCCTTCGGCGGGCGCGGCCCGGCGCGGGATGATCGTGGCGGTTTCGGCGGGCGCAGCCCGACGCGCGACGATCGCGGCGGGCGCGGTCCGGCGCGCGACGATCGCGGCGGGCGTGGCCCAGCGCGGGACGATCGCGGCGGCTTCGCCGGGCGTGGCCCAGTGCGGGACGATCGCGGCGGCTTTGCCGGGCGTGGCCCGGCGCGCGACGATCGCGGCGGGCGTGGCCCGGCGCGGGACGATCGCGGCGGGCGTGGCCCGGCGCGGGACGATCGCGGCGGGCGTGGTCCGGCGCGCGACGATCGCGGCGGCTTCGGCGGGCGTGGCCCGGCGCGTGGCGAGCGCGCCCCGACCCCAGGTGTACGGGACGCGGGCCGGCCAGCGCGGGCGCCGAGCCGTGGTGCTGGTGCCGGCGCACCCGCCCGAGGATACGGAGCCGGCGGCAGCAGCAGCGGTCCACGCGGCAGCAGCAGCGGTCCACGCGGCAGCAGCAGCGGCCCACGCGGCAGCAGCAGCGGTCCACGCGGCAGCAGCAGCGGTCCACGCGGCAGCAGCAGCGGCCCACGCGGCAGCAGCAGCGGTCCACGCGGCAGCAGCAGCGGTCCACGCGGCAGCA
>JAGPCO010000096.1 GCA_018058095.1 Kofleriaceae bacterium | reverse complement strand
CCAGCGACCTGACCGAGCTGGTCGCCAAGGCGCGCGCGCCGCGGCGCCCCGCCTGGGTGGCGGCGGCGGCCGCGGTGGTGGTGATCGCCGGCGCCGCCTTCGCGCGCGGCCGGGCCACCGGCGGGTCGTCGGCGAGCTCACGCGCCGCCGTGGCCCCGGCCGCAGCGTCGACGACCACCCGGGTCGTCGCGGCGCCGGCGCCCTCCGCCGCGCCCGCGCCGGTCGAGCCCTCCACCATCACCACGCCGGCGCCGGTTGGCCAGCCCGCCGTCGCCGCCCGGGCCAACCCGCCGGCGGCCCCAACCGCGGGCCGCGCCGTCGCCACCGGGGCGACCGAGGTCGAGGCGGCCGCGCCGGCGAGCAGCGGCCCGTGTAGCTTGCGGGTGACCACGCTGCCGGCCGGCACACCGGTGACGATCGACGGCACGGGCCGCGGCGTCACCCCGGTGTCGCTGTCGCTGCCGTGTGGCGCCCGCCGGATCGGGCTGGGCCGACCGCGCTATCTGCCGGTCGAGCGCGAGCTGAGCCTGGTCGCCGGTGCGCCCGAGGTGCTCGAGCTGGTGCATCAACGCCCGCAGCACTTCCTGCAGATCACCAGCAACCCGGCCGGCGCCGAGGTCCGCGTCGATGGTCGCGTGGTCGGCCGGTCACCCGTTCGGGTCAAGGTCACTGGCTTCGAGCGGCACAAGGTCGAGCTCAGCCGCGCCGGCTTTGCGCCGGTGCAGCAGGCGGTCTACAGCCGCAGCGCCGATCAAGGGGTTTCGTTGAAGCTCACGCGCGTCGGCGCTGCCAGAACCGGTCAGCGCCCGCGCTAGCCGTCGCCATCGAGCGCGGTGTAGGGTCGCGGCCATGACGCGGACCGGCCCCTTGCTCGCCCTGGTGCTCGCGTCGGCCGCCTGCGCCTCGGCCCAGAGCGGCGACCCCGACGCCCGGCGCGGCCCCGACGCGCGCAAGGCCGAGATCGACGCCGATCCCGCCCAGCCCGACGCCGCGCCGCCGCCGATCGACGCCGCGCCGCTGCCGATCGACGCCGCGCCGCCACCGATCGACGCCGCGCCGCCACCCATCGACGCCGCGCTCGGGCCGCCCGACACCTGCGCCCAGGCCCGGCCGCTGGTGTCCGGGGTCGGCGTGACCGGCACGACGATGGGCCTGGTCAACGACGTGCAGCCGCTCGGCGCCTGCACCGGCTACGTCCCCGACGGGCCCGACGCCGTGTACACCATCAACGCCGCCGCGGGACAGCGCATCACCGCGACCGTCACCCCGACCCCGACCGGCTGGGACACCTCGGTGTACATCACCGCGACGTGTACGATGACCCCGACCTGTCTGGACGGCGCCGACGACTCGGCTGGCAGCGGCGCCGAGACCGCGACGGTGATCGCCCCCACCGCGGGCACCTACTACGTCGTCGTCGACGGCTGGGAGATCCCGGCGTTCGGCCCGTACAGCCTCGTCGTCACCGTGCAGTGACGCGGCGGCGTGCCGCCCCTGCTAGGTCGGAGCGAGCGCGGCCCGCACCGCGGCGATGATGGCGTCCGGGCTGGGGAAGGCGCCCTGCTTGCGAACCACCTCGCGCCCGCCGACCCACACCGAGAACTCGCCGGGATCACCGACCACCAGCGTGGTGTCGACCGCCAGCGTGTCCTTGAGCTTCGCTGCCGCCCGGGCAGCGTGGGGCCGGTAGCTTCAAGCCTGGCAATAACGAATGGTGACGGTGGCCATGGGACCCAGCCTAGCAAACCTCGCGCGCGCCGACGTCGCACCTGTCTCAACCCACCGTAATGAATAGAATTTCTACGGCCAATCGGGACAGGATCGGGAGGGGAAAAATCGCGTAACCTGGGCGTATTACGGCCATGGATCAGACCCTCGCCCATCAACAGTCCCCGGCCGTCGAGCCCCTCGCTCCGACCCAGGGCCCGGCCAAGAAGGGCCCGGGTGAGCAGAAGCTCGAGGCGCTGCTGGCCGCGGGGCGACCGGATCCGGCGGCGGTGGTCAAGATCCTCGACGCCCACCGCGGCGAACGCACCGCCATCATGGCCATGCTGCACGCCCAGGTCGGCAATGCCTACGTGACCGAGGTGCTCGACGCCGCCGACAAGCTGCGCATCGACCTCAAGCGGCGCGAGGTGGTGGCCGGGGATCCGAGCAACCCCGACAGCGACTACTTCGTCGCCTCGCAGGAAAAGAAGGGCGCCGAGTTCCGCGCCGCCGACGGCGCCATCACCGGCACCCTCGACAAGAAGGGCCTGCAGGCCGACTACCACCTCGACGAGGACAGCAGCATTCACCTCGGCGTCGACCCCAAGAAGCGCGAGGCCAGCCTCGGCTACGTCGACGAGGGCCGCACCGTCGGCGAGGTGTACGGCGGATTCAGGAGCAGCACGGACTGGGCCGCCGGGGGCCGGGCGCCGCTGGAGCTGAGGGGCGGGGAGGGGCGAGTGCTCACGCCGGAGTACCGCCACCAGGTCGGCGCCGACGGCAGCCGCGACCTGCTCGGCGCCAGCTACCGTGACAGCGAGCAGTCGGGCAGCGCCTTCCTCGGCCGGCACGAGTCGGGGGCGACAGTCGGCAGCGCCGCCTACAACCGCACCCTGAGCCCGAGCACGTCGCTCGCGGCCAGCGCCGGGCTCGAGCCCGGGTCGTGGTCGCTCGCCGGCTCGATGAACCATCGGGTCAACGACCAGCAGTCGGTGTACGGCTCGCTGTCCCACACCCAGGCCCTCGATGGATCGAGCCGGCAGACCAGCCTGTCTCTCGGCGAGCGGTACACCTCGCCCGGCCTGATCCACGGCCTCGACATCGCCGGCACCACTGGCACCCAGGACCGCCTCACCGGCTCCGGCTACGCCAACTGGAAGATGACGGAGCAGATGTACGCCGGGACCTGGGGCTCCTTCACCGCCGAGCGCGGCAAGGACCCGGTTGCCCAGATCGGGGCCAGCCTGACGTTCCTGCCGACCGAAAAGACCGCGCTGACGCTGGCCGGAGTGGTCGATCAGAATGGGGCCTTCGCGACCCGCCTGCAGCTCGACGTGCTCAAGTCGCGGATCGAGAACGTGAGCGAGCTGTCCTCGGGCAAGAAGAGCCAGCTGTTCTTGTTCCTCGAGGCGTCCCAGGGCATGTCCGGTGGCCTTGACCGTTTCGGGAAGTCCCAGCTCAGCACCGGGATCGACCACGAAGGCAAGGTCGTGACGTTCGGGGTCGGCATCAACTTCTGAGCGAGCGACGCCGGGCGAGCAGCCCTGCGGGATCACTCGCCTTGTCGGCCTGAATAACGCGCCCGGCCGGACCGTCGGAAGGGCGATGCCAACCGCTGCCCCCAGCTGCCCGTGCCGCACCGCGGCGCGGGCCCTGTGCTAGCGTACCGGCCACGTCCGATCCGAGGAGGGACCATGTCGAACCGTATTGCGCGTTTTCTGATGATCGCCGGCCTGGCCACGATGGCCGCGCCCACCCTGGCTCACGCCGACCGTGACAAGGACAAGGGCGGCATCAAGATCAAGGTCAAGGGCGACATCAAGATCGGTGTCGGCAAGGGCGACCGTGACCGGAACGATCGTCCGCGCATGGCGCCGCCTCCGCCGCGGGTCGAGAAGGTCGCCGCCAAGGCGGGCTTCAGCTGGGTCACCGGCCACTACGAGTGGCGCGGCGGTCAATACGAGTGGATCCCCGGCCACTGGGAGCGTGAGCGGCGCGGCAAGCGCTGGCGCGACGCCCGCTGGGAGGCGCAGGGCGACGTCTGGGTGCACATCCCGGGCGACTGGATCAACGTCGAGGTCGTGGCCTTCCCGAACCAGGCCCCGCCGGCGCCCCAGGCCGAGAACCCCGGCAACCCGCGCCGCGGCTTCGTCTGGGTCAAGGGCAACTGGCAGTGGCAGAACAACGGGTACGCCTGGGTACCGGGCCACTGGGAGCGGCAGCGCCCCGAGCGCATCTGGATCGAGGGTTCGTGGACGCAGGTGAACGGGCAGTGGACCTGGCAGCCCGGTCGCTGGGACCAGGCCCCGCGCTTCCCGACCCAGGCGCCGCCGGCGCCCCAGGCCGAGGACACCGGTCCGCAGCGGCCCGGCTTCATCTGGGTCAAGGGCGCCTGGCAGTGGCAGAATGGCTCCTACGCCTGGATCGCCGGCCACTGGGAGCGGCAGCGGCCCGATCGCATCTGGATCGAGGGCTCGTGGACGCAGGTGAACGGGCAGTGGACCTGGCAGCCTGGCCGCTGGGACCAGGCCCCGCGCATCCCGACCATGGCCCCGCCGGCGCCGCAGGTCGAGAACCCCAGCAACCCACCACGCCAGGGCTTGTTCTGGATCAAGGGCAACTGGCAGTGGCAGAACGGCGCCTACACCTGGGTGCCTGGCCGCTGGGGAAAGCCGCGGCTCCAGCAGATCTGGATCGACGGCTCGTGGACGCAGGTGAACGGGCAGTGGACCTGGCAGCCTGGCCGCTGGGACGCCGCACCGCGGTTCCCGACGCAGGCGCCGCCGGCGATGCAGACCGAGGCCCCGGAGGTCCGGCCGGGCTACGTTTGGGTCCGCGGCTACTGGGACTGGCGCAACGGCCAGTTCGCGTGGGAGCCCGGTCGCCTGGTCGCGCAGCGCCCGAACATGATGTGGCAGGACGGCGCCTGGGTGCAGGCGAACGGCCGGTGGGAGTGGAACAAGGGCCGGTGGATCGCCGCCCCGCGCACGCCGACCGCGCCGCCGCCGCAGCCGCAGGCCGAGAACCCGGGCGCGACCCGCGCCGGCTTCATCTGGGTCGCCGGTAACTGGCGGTGGAAGAACGGCCAGTACGAGTGGACCCCGGGCCACTGGGAGCGCCAGCGCGCCAATCGCATGTGGCTGGCCGGGCGCTGGGAGCAGCAGAACGGGCAGTGGGTCTGGGTCGAGGGCAGCTGGGCCGCGGCGCCGCCGCCGGTCGCGCCGCCGCCGGGCCCGCGCCCCGTCCCGCCGGTGGTGACGCCGCCGCCGATCACCACGGGCCCGCGCCCGGTCCCGCCGGTGGCTGCGCCGGTGCAGCCGGCCCCGCCGGCCGCCAAGCCGGAGACGGTCGCGAGCAAGCCGGGCTTCGTCTGGGTCAAGGGCAACTGGACCTGGAAGGCCGGCGCCTACGAGTGGATCCCGGGTCACTGGGAGCGCGAGCGCGCCAAGCTGCGCTGGGTCGACGGCCGCTGGGCCAGCCAGAACGGCACCTGGGTCTGGGTGCCGGGCACCTGGGTCCAGCAGTAGTCACCACCACCTGGTGATCACCGGCCGCGTCGACAGGCGCGGCCGGTGGCCGTTTCGGCGGCCGCCGCCGCGGCGGATCAGCTGTCGAGGTTGCGTCGGATCAGGCCGAGCAGCTGGGCCGGCGCGTACGGCTTGGCCAGGAAGTTCTCGCCCGGGCGGAGCGCCTCGGTGCTCTCGAGCAGCTGTTCGCTGTAGCCCGACGAGAACACCACCCGCAGCGCCGGCTGATCCTGGCGCAGCAGCGAGGCCAGGTGCTGGCCATCGATGCCGCCGGGCATGACCAGGTCGGTCAGGACCAGGGCGATGCGGGCCCGGTGCTGGCGCCAGGCCGCCTGCGCCTCGATCCCGTCGACCGCCTCGATGACCTGGTAGCCATGGAACTCGAGCACCCGCCGCATCGACCGCCGGACGGCGTCGTCGTCCTCGACCACCAGGATGGTCTCGTCCCCGCGCAGGTTGGGGCTGGGCTGCGGCAGGCGCGGCGTGGCCGGCTCGTGGCTGGGCGCGGCCATCGGCAGGTAGGCCGCGAAGGTCGTTCCCGACGGGCTGGTCGCCACCTCGATCCACCCGCGGTGCTGGCTGACGATCCCGAACACCGTGGCCAGCCCGAGCCCGGTGCCCTGGCCGACGCCCTTGGTGGTGAAGAACGGCTCGAACACGTGCGGCAGGACGTCGGCGGCGATGCCGGTGCCGGTGTCGGCGACGGTGACGCAGGCGTGCCAGCCGGGGCTGGCCCCGGGGTGCCCGGCCACCCGCGCGGCTTCGCACAGCACCGTGCTGGTGGCCAGGCGGACCCGCCCACCCGACGGCATGGCATCGCGGGCGTTGACGACGAGGTTGAGGACCAGCTGATCGATCATGCCCGGATCACACCGGACCGGCAGCGGCGTCGCCGGGGTGTCGACCTCGAGCACGATGGGCTCGCCCAGCACGCGCCCGAGCATGCGGGCCAGGTCGCGCACGACGGCGGACAGGTCGACGTCGCGCATCTGCATGAGCTGGCGCCGGCCGAACATCAGCAGCTGCCGGGTCAGGTCGGCGGCGCGGATGGTCGAGCTCCGCACCAGCTCGAGGTCCTCGGTCACCTGCGCCGGCAGCCCCGGCGTCATGGCGATGAGCTCGAGCTGGACCATCATCGCCGCCAGGATGTTGTTGAAGTCGTGCGCGACGCCGCCGGCCAGCTGGCCGATGGCCTCGAGCTTCTGCGCCTGCCGCAGCTGCTCCTCGAGCTGGCGGCTGTCGGTCAGGTCGCGCGCGTTGAGCACGACGAAGGCGCGCGGATCGCCCGGCTGCGGCACGCTGCGGCCGATGGCCGCGGCCACCCGCCACCGGCCGTCGCTGCGGCGGATCCGGAACTCGGCGGTGACCGGCGCGCCCGGGTGGGCGACGGCGGTGGCCAGGGCGGCGGCCAGGGCCGGGCGATCGTCGGGGTGGACGAAGGCCAGCAGATCGGCGTCGGCCCAGACCGCGGCCGGGTAGCCGAGCAGGCGCTCGGCCGAGGGGCTCTGGAACCGGACCCGGCCGGCGCCGTCGACCACGGTGATGAGGTCGGACGCGTTCTCGATGAGGACGCGGAAGCGCTCCTCGCGCCGGCGCTCGGCCTCGCGGGCGTGGACCTGATCGGTCACGTCCTGGATGGTCCCGAACACCCGGACCGGGTGACCGCCGGCGTCGACCGACACCTCGCCGCGGACGTGGACGTGGCGGACCTCGCCGCCGGGGCCAACCACGCGGTGATCGGCGTGGTAGTGGCCGCCCCAGCGCAGCGCCACCGCGCTGGCGTGGTCGGCCGCGGCGCGGTCGTCGGGGTGGACGGCGGCGCTCCAGCGTGTGTCCCAGCTGGCCAGGTCGTCCTCGCGCGCGACCGGCTCGGCCCCGAGGATGGCGGCCGCGGTCGCCGACGCGGTGGCCCGCTGCCCGACCAGATCGCGATCCCAGTAGCCGACCCGCGCCACTCGCTCGGCCTGGTCGAGGCGGGCCGCGTTCTGGCGCAGGTCGCGCAGCAGCAGCAGCGTCGACAGGGCGTCGGCCAGGCGCCGGCCGATGGCCGCGAACAGGGTGGCGTCGGCCGGCGACCACACGCGTGCGTGGTCGCACTGCTGCGCGATCAGCGCGTACGGCCGCCCGGTGCGCGGGGTGATCATCATGGCCAGCTGGGACTGCACGCCGAAGCGGGTGCGCGCCCCCGCCGGCAGCGGGAAGTCGCCTTCGGGCCCAAACCGCAGCGGCCCGGCGGCGGCGCGCAGCAGGCCGAGCAGGCCGGTCAGGTCCGCGCTCGCCGGCAACGGCCCCTGTCCGAACGCGTCGGGGTAGGCCGGCACGGTGCGCTCCATCGGCGCCGACCACACCTCGGCCTCGGGGTCACACGGGTAGAGCAGGCCGATGCGGTCACAGCCGAAGACGATGAGCGCCTGATCGAGGGCGTCGCGCAGCATCTGCTCGACGTCGTCGGAGCCCTGCAGGGCCCGGCCGACCCGCTCGAGCCCCTCGAGGAAGCGCACGTCCTGCGTCCCTCCGTCGTCACGACCTGGCGCCCCCACCAGCTCCACTGTGCCTCAACGAGAAAGCTGGCCACAAGCGCCCTGGCCAGCGGTGCGCCTGCCGGGCACCTCGCGCATGCCTTGCGCCGTCGTGGTCACCCGACCTGGAGGTCGTCGGCGCTGAGCACCTCGCGGTGGCGCTCGCCACCGTCGGCGCCGATGCAGCGCACGGTCATCACCCCGGCCGCGTCGACCTCCAGCAGCCCGACGTTGTACTCGTGGATGCGGACCAGCACCCCGGCCACCGCCGGCGGCGGCGTGAGGAGGCCGCGGGACAGGGGGCCGGCCTGGAACTCGCGCACACCCCGGGCGTGGCGGTGGCTGGCGAACCAGTGGTGGTCGGCCGACAGGAACAACACGCCGGTGAGCCCGGACAGGTCGGCCAGCAGCGCATCGCGCTCGCGCCGGTACGCCGGCCAGTGCTCGTCGGTGAAGCCGAAGTCGAGCGGGACGGTGGTGAAGATCAGCTTGAACCGGGCCGGGCTGGCGCGCACGCCGTCGACCAGCCAGGCCCGCTGCACCGGGCCGAGCATGGTCTTGCTGCCGTCGTCGGCCGCGGCCTTGTCGGTGCGGAAGCGGCGGGTGTCGAGCAGGAAGGCCTCGACGTGGGCGCCCATGCGCCAGCGCCGGTAGCGCACGCCGGGCCCGGTGCGGTCGGCGCGCCGCAGCGGGAAGAAGTCGTCCCACGCTGCCAGCGCCGCGACGTGACGGTCGGGCTCGCGCGCCCAGCTGCCGAGGTCCCAGTCGTTGCGCACCTCGTGATCGTCGTAGATCGCGCGCAGGCTGGTGCGGTCCAGCACCGCCTGCACCCGCGGGTCGTCGCGCAGCGCGTGGTGGCGCGTGGTGTACTCGGCGCGGGTGATCGCCCCGGGCGCGTTGTCGGCGTACGGGAAGTCGCCGAGGGACACGTAGCAGTCGACGTCGAGCCCGGCCAGCGTGGCCAGCATCGGCGAGTCGAACTGCGGGTCGAGATCGCAGTCGGCCGACCAGGCCAGCCGGACCGTCGCGGGCGCGTCGCTCACCGGCGCGGTGCGGAAGGACAGCGGGCCCAGGCCGCCCGGGACCACCAGGTAGGTCGTCGCCGCCAGCAGGCCGGTCAGCTCGAACCAGCCGGTGCCGGCCGGGCCGAGGCGGACCCGGCGCTCGGCGATCGCCACCCCGGCCAGCGTCGTGACCGTGACCTCGACGTCGGCGCCGGCGCTGCCGCCGAGCCAGACGATGGCGCCGGTGGCGTCGGCCTCGAGCACCGCGGCCGAGGTGACGGCGAGCAGGTTGTCGCCGCAGCCCAGCGCCAGGCTGGCGCCGGCGGCGGCGGTCGCCCCGGTCGCGCGCAGGAAGTCGCGACGACGCATGGGGGGCAGGGTAGCGAGGACGCGGCGGGCCGTCGAGGCGCTACAGCCGGCCGCGCTCGATCGCGGCGCGGGCCTGCTCGGCCAGGGCGCGCACGGCGTGGATGAACGCGGCGAAGCGCGGGTCGGCGGTCAGGCCCTGGGCGTAGCGGGCGTAGATCTGCTGCGCGACCACCGCCACCTTGAACAGCCCGAACGCGTAGTAGAAGACGACGTCGTCGACGGCGCGGCCCGAGCGCGCCGCGTAGCGCTCGGCCACCTCCCGGCGCGACATCATGCCCGGCAGGTGGGTCATGCCGAAGCGCAGGGCCACCAGCGGGGCCGGGTCGGTCGCCTCGACCCAGTACGCCAGCGTGGTGCCGAGGTCCATCAGCGGATCGCCCACCGTCGCCATCTCCCAGTCCAGCACGGCCTCGACCTTGTGCAGGTCGGGCGTGAGCACCAGGTTGTCGATCTTGAAGTCGTTGTGGATCAGCGCCGGCGCGCCATCGCCAGGCTGGGTCGCGGCCAGCCAGCGCGCGACCTGCTCGACCACCGGGAGGTCGTCGGTGCGCGCCGCGCCGTAGCGCTCGGTCCAGCCGGTGATCTGCCGGCCGACGTAGCCGGCTGGCTTGCCGAGCGCGGCCAGCTCGGGCCTGGTCACGTCGATCCCGTGCAGCTCGACCAGGGTGTCGACGGTGGCCGTGCTCAGCCGCCGCGCGCTGGCGTGGTCGAGCGCGAGGCCGGGCGGCAGCTCCTTGCGCAGGATGACGCCGCGCCGCCGCTCCATCAGGTAGAACGGCGCGCCCAGCACGCCCGGGTCGGCGCACAGGGCGATCGGGCGCGGCGCCCGGGCCAGGTGCGGCGCCAGCGCGGTCAGCACCCGGTGCTCCCGCCCCATGTCGTGGGCCGACTTGATCTGGGCCCCGACCGGCGGCCGGCGCAGCACGTACTCGGCCGCGCCGTCGCCGTCGCCCCGGGTCACCAGGTAGGTCAGGTTGGAGTGGCCGCCCGGGAACTGCGCCACGGTGATCGGCCGCACGTCGCCGAGGGTGGCGTCGAGGTACGCCGCCAGCGCCGGCAGGTCGAGCGCCTCGCCGGCGCGAGGTGGGCCCGGGCGATCGAGCAGGTCGAGCGTGGCACCGGCGCCGACCGGGCGCAGCTCGACGGTGTGGTCGTCGTCGCTCATTCCCGTGCTCCGGGCGTGGCCGCCCTGGTCGCGCCGGCCCGGCCCAGGCCGTACCGACCGAGGATCCGCTTGGCCAGGACCATCTTGTGCACCTCGTCGGGGCCGTCGTAGATGCGGGCGCCGCGCTCGTGCACGTAGTAGTGCGCCAGCAGCGTGTCGCTGGTGATGCCGAGCGCGCCGTGGACCTGGATGGCGCGATCGATCAGCCGCATCATCACGTCGGCGACGTAGAACTTGATGAGCGACACCTGCTCGCGCGCGGCGGCGAAGCCGTGGTGCTCGATGGTCCAGGCCGCGTGCAGCACGAGCAGGCGCGCGGCGTCGATCTCGGCCCGGGCCTCGGCGATCCACGCCTGCACGATCTGCCGGGTCCCGAGCGGTGTGGCCGGCGCGATCTCGCGCGCCACCGCCCGCCGGCACATCAGGTCGAACGTGCGCTCGCAGATCCCGATCCAGCGCATGCAGTGGTGGATGCGGCCCGGCCCGAGCCGCTCCTGGGCGATGGTGAAGCCGGCGCCCTCGGGGCCGAGCCGGTGATCGACCGGCACGCGCACGCCGCGGTACTCGATCTCGCCGTGGCTGGCCCAGCCGCCACCGGCGTCGCCCATGATCGGGATGTTGCGCACCAGCGTGAAGCCGGGCGTGTCGGTCGGGACGATGATCATGCTGGCGCGCGCGTGGTCGGCCGCGTCGGGGTTGGTCACCGCCATCACGATCGCGAACGCCGCGCCGTCGGCGCCGGTGGTGAACCACTTGCGACCGTCGAGCACGTAGTGGTCGCCGTCGCGCCAGGCCTGGCACGACAGCTGGGTCGGGTTGGACCCGGGGTTGTCGGGCTCGGTCATCGAGAAGCACGACCGCACCTCGCCGCGCGCCAGCGGCTCCATCCAGCGCGCCTGCTGCGCCGGCGTGCCGTAGCGGTGCAGCACCTCCAGGTTGCCGGCGTCGGGCGCCTGGCAGCCGAAGGCGTAGTGGCCGAGCGGCGAGCGGCCGAGCCGCTCCGACACCAGCGCGTGCCCGACCAGGTCGAGGCCGAGGCCACCCAGCGCCGCCGGCAGCTGCGGGCCCCACAGGCCGGCCGCGCGCACCTCGGCCCGCGCCGCCTCGAGCGCGGCGTGGCTGGCGACGAAGCCGCGACCGAGCACCTCGGGCTCGAGCGGGACCAGCACGCGCGTGACCAGCTCGTCGACACGATCGAGGACTGGGCGGAGCGCCTCGGGGATGGAGAAGTCCATGGTCACCTCGTGGTGTGCAGGCTGGGCGGCAGGTGGGCGGCGTGGTTGACCCCGACCACGGTCAGGAGTGACGCCAGGTCGGCGCCGGCGGTCGCGTCGGCGCTGGCCCGGCCGCGGAACCGTAGCTCGGTCACGGAGGCGTTGCGCAGGTGCTGGGCCAGGGCCAGCCCGTGCGCCGGCGTGCTGGCCATGGCCAGGGCCACCACCACGCCGATCACCCCGCCCGAGGTCACCACCATCAGCCGGCGGTCCGGGCCCGGGTGCGCGGCGAGGATGGCGCGTATGGCGCCGCTGACGCGGGCCGCGAAGTCGCCGATGGTGGGCAGGCCCGGCGCGCGCAGCTCGTCACGGCTCCAGCCGGTGATGACGTGCCAGAACGCCCGGTCCATCTGCGCGCGATCGGCGCCCGCGCCGGCCAGCTCGGGCCGGGCCGCCAGCACCACCGGCAGCAGCGCCGCGACCAGCTCGAACGCCGGGTACTCGTCGAGGTCGGCCCGCTCGATCGGGGCCGGCAGCAGGGCGCCAGCCGCGGCCGCCGCCGCGCCCAGGTGGGCCGCGGTGTCGCGCTGCCGGGTCAGGCTGCCGGCGTACACCGCGTCGACCGGGGTCATGCCGAGCCCGGGCAAGGCCGCGCCGAGCCGGCTCGCCTGGTCCCGGCCCTGGTCAGACAGACGGTCGTACTCCGCCTGTCCGTAGGAGGCCTGACCGTGCCGGATCATATAGAGGGTGCCCACCGGGGCAGGGACTGTACCCGACCCGCCTGCATTCGGGGGGTTACGCCACGGGCCTTGGCAATGTCAGACAGCTGGGGCAGGCTGCGCGCCATGAACATGACTGACACCCACAATCCCGACCACAGCACCGAGCCGTCGACTGGTAACGCCCGCTTCAACGAGCTGCAGCAGCTGGTGGCCGGCATGGCCGCCGACTTCGAGAAGTTCTACGTCCAGAACAACAAGGCGGCCGGCACGCGCGTGCGGGCGGCGATGCAGGAGCTCAAGGCCTTCGCGCAGACCGTGCGCAACGAGGTCCAGACCATGAAGAACGAGGGTAAGGGTCAGGCCTAGCTGCTGAAGAAGCAGCCTGCTGGTCATTTTCGATCTCGCAGGCTGCTGAAAACACAACGCCCGTCCCGTCGGCCTGCTAGTGGCCTTGGCGAGCGCCAGTCACCCTGGTGTGGCTGGGCCGCTTGCCGACCGCTTCAGCAGTTCAGGTGGGGGCTCGTCGACTCGTGATCGTCGGGTCCACCACGACCAGGTCAGCGCATAGAGCACGCCGAGCGTGGTCATGACCCAGATGGTCCGATCGGGTCCGATCCACTCCGTGCCCACGCCCGCGCCGATGGCCGACAGGCCGATCGCCAGCGTGGCCAGGCCGTAGTCGACCGACAGGATCCGCCCCCGGATCTCGTCCGGACTGACCAGCTGCAGGCCGTAGGTGGAGAGTGACCACTGGGCACCACCCCCGAGGTGGGCGACGAGGACGAGGACGGCGGCACTCGCCAGCGTCGGCGCCAGCGGCAACAGCGCGTAGGTCAGGCTGTACAGCAGCATCGATCCGCCACACACCAGCAGGATCGAGCGCCCGGGCCGCAGCCACGGCCGGACCCGGGCCGCCGCCAGCGGCCCGAGCAGCGCGCCCAGGCCACGCGCGCCGAGCAGCAGCCCGGTGCCGGCGTCGCCGGCGCCGAACCGACCGAGCGCGACGCCGGGCAGGAGGCCGACGATGCCGTTGGCGACGCCGACCCCTGGCTTGCTGCTCATGAGCGCGCCGACCAGGGGGCGCTCCCGCACGAACACCAGCAGCTCCGTGAGCGAGGCGCGCAGGCCGGCGCGCTCGGCTGGTCCGAGCGACCGCCGCGCCTCTTGCAGCGGGCGCGTGATCCGCGCCACCAGCAGCGCCGACAGCACGAACGAGCCGGCGTTGATCACGAACGCGGCCTGGCGGCCGAGGGTGGCGGCGATGAGGCCACCCAGGCCGGCGCCGACCAGCAGCATGGCGCCCCACACCCCGTTGCTCGCGGCCTGGGCCAGCGGCAGGTCGCGCTCGTCGACCAGGTTGGGCAGCGCGGCGGCCGCGACCGGGTCGAAGAAGGTCGACAGCAGCGCCAGGCCGATCGAGCAGGCGATGGCCAGGGTCGCGCTGCCCCAGGCCGCCGCCGCACACAGGCCGAGCGCGACGGGGACCCGCGCGAGGTCGGCGGCGATGAGGACGCGGCGGCGGTCGAGCCGGTCGGCGAGGACCCCGGCGATGGGGGCCAGGAAGAACACCGGCAGCGCGTTGGCGGCGTAGATGAACGCGGCCAGGCTGGGCCGCCCGGTCACCTCGGTGACCAGGCCGCTGACGGCGACGAACGCGAACCAGTCGCCGGCCAGCGAGATGACCATGGCCCAGAACAGCGCGGCGAAGTCGCGGTTGCGGCGCAACAGGTCGCGCAGCTCACGCATCGGCGCGGTCGGGCATCAGAAGTACATCCGACACGACGCACAGAAGAAGCGCAGGTGGGCCTCGACCCACGCCATCGGCGCGTCGCACTGCGGGCAGGCCGGGGCCGGACCACCGGGGTGCAGCTGCTGGCTGGTCGGAGCCGGCAGGTCCGGCGCCGCGGTGGTGAGCGGGACGAAGGGCGGCGCGAGGTCGGCGGCGGCGCGGGGCGGCGCCGGCGCCGGCTTCGTCGCGAGTATCGTCGACAGCTGCAGCGACGGGTCGGTCCCGTCGCGGTCGAACGGCAAGGTGGCGGTGCCGTCGAAGCTGTCGCCGTCGCCGTCGCCATCGGCGGCGGCGGTGGTGGCGTCGGGACCGGCCCGCAGCACCGGCGGCGGCGGCGTCGTCGGCGGCGCCAGCGCGCGGGCGGCGGCGCGGGGGATGGGGCTGGCCAGCGGCGGGAGCACCGGGGCCAGCGGTGGCAGCGGGATGGCGCCAGCCGGCACCGGGCGTGGCGGCGGCGCGGCGCGCGGCGGGGCCGGGGCCAGCGCGGGCGCGGGCAGCGTTGGCGCGGCCGGCGTCGGCGCGATCGGCGGCGGCAGGCTGATCGTCGGCGCGCTCGGCGGCGGCAGGCTGATCGTCGGCGCGCTCGGGCTGGCGGTGGGGCGAGGGTGCGGGCCGGCGATGGCCGGGGCCTCCTCGCGCTGCAGCGTCATCGCCTCGTCGAGGTCGTCGGAGCTGGCGCGCCCGGCGGCTGGCGCTGCCACCCGGGCCGGCACGGACAGGGCCAGCGTCGGCGCACCGGGCGAGGCGGTGGGGACCGGGGTCGCCTTGCCGGCGCGGAACGGCGGCGGCGGGGCGGTCGGCCCGGCCGGCCGCGGGGGCGAGGCTGGCGGCGGCGGCAGGTGCAGCGTCTGCGCCAGCGGGCTCCGGCGTGGGACGGGCGCCTGGGTGTCCTCCTGCGGCAGGGGCGGCTCGATCACCTCGTCGTCGTCCAGGTCGTCCTCGAAGTCGTCGTCGTCAGGGCCGGCGCCGAAGTCGCCTTCGATCACGTCGTCGACCTCGACCTCGTCGGTCCGGTTCGCTTGTGGTGCGGGCGCCGCGACGGGAGGGGCCTCGTCGAAGCGCGAGCGCAGGCCGTCGCCGAACAGCGGCGGGAGCGCACCGATGGACGACGCCGGCGGGGGCGCCACCAGGGGCTGTGGGCCGGTCGATCGCGCCGGGGATCGCGTCATCGGCGCCGCGCTCACGGGCGCCGCCATCGGCGGGCCGCCGAGCTCGTACATCGGGCGCAGCCCGGGCGCCAGCTCACCCGGTCCCGGCCCGAGGTCGGCCCCGAGCACGATGGCCGGCCCCGGCAACGAGGAGCCGACGTTGCCGGGAGGCTGCGCGGGTGCTGGCGCTGGCGTGGCCCAGGCCGGCGCGGCGCCGGCGGACAGGCCGACGTCGGTCGGATCGGCCCGCTCGGCCGGCTCTGGCGCGGCGTAAGCGACCGCGCCGGCGTCGGGCAGCGGCGCGCCAGCAGCCGCGTGCTGGCGCAGCACCTCGTTGCGCATGCGCGCGAAGTGGTCGTCGGTGGCCACCGGCGGCGGCGGGCTCACGGCCACCCGAGGCACCGCGGCGCGGCGGCCGATCGCGCTGGCCAGCATGGCCAGGCCGAGGCCGGCGCCGAGGAGGATCGGCGCCAGCCCGAGCGGCAGCTGGTACGCGGCGTAGCGCTCCGGCAGCGTCAGCGTGAACGCCACGGCGGCGCCGGCCGCCAGCACCACCGCCACCCGGCTGAGCCAGGCCATCACCCGCCGGCCGCGCCAGCGCCCGGCCAGGCCGAGGCCAGCCATGACCAGGGCGGTGAGCGCGGCCAGGCCGGCCAGGCCTGCGGCGGCGGCCCCGCTGGCGGCGAACACCGCCGGTGCCTCGTCGAGGTGGGCCCGCTCCTGGCAGCGGCCGAGGCCCTTGGTGTCGCAGCCACGCAGCGCAAACACCGTGATGTCCGCGGTCTTGCCACGCACGAGGTGCCCCTCGACCGTCGGCGACCCGGCCCACCACGAGGTCACGGCCACGGCGCCGGCGATGGCGACCGCTGCGATCAGCGCGAGGACGGCGCTGAGGACCCGCGCGACCATGCCGGCACGGTAGCACGCAGCGACGGGCGCCGGGCTTGACCCGGTGCCCGCATGCCGCGATCCTGCGGGCGGATGACGGTCGCCGAGCTGAGCGTGGGTACCTCCGCGACGCGGTACGACATCCTCGGTCGCCTCGCCGCCGGCGGCATGGCCGAGATCTACCTGGCCCGGGCCCGGGCCCTGGCCGGGGTCGAGCGCCACCTGGTGATCAAGCGGATCCTGCCGCAGTACGCCCGCGATCCGTACTTCGTCGCGATGTTCCTCGACGAGGCCCGGCTGGCGGCGCAGCTGCAGCACCCGAACGTGGCCCAGGTGTTCGACATCGGCCGGCTGGGTGACTCGTACTTCATGGCGCTCGAGTACGTCCACGGCTGCAACGGCCGCGAGCTGCTGACCGCCGCGGCGCTGCGCGGCGAGCAGCTCCCCATCGGCGACGTCCTCACCATCGGCGCCGGCGCCGCCGCCGGGTTGCACCACGCCCACGAGAAGCGCGGCGGCGACGGCCGCCTGCTCGGCATCGTCCACCGCGACGTGTCGCCGGCCAACCTCATGCTCAGCTACGAGGGCTCGGTCAAGCTGGTCGACTTCGGCATCGCCAAGGCGCAGCACCGCGAGGCCGGCGCGACCGGGGTCGGCTCGGTCAAGGGCAAGGTCTCGTACATGTCGCCCGAGCAGTGCACCGGCAACCCGCTCGACCGGCGCAGCGACGTGTTCTCCCTCGGCGTCGTCCTGTTCGAGCTGCTGACCGGGACCCGGCTGTTCCGCACCAGCAGCGAGTTCGAGACCATGACCTCGATCGTGTATCGCGACGCGCCGCCGCCATCGAAGGCCCGGCCCGGGCTGCCGGCCGAGCTCGACGCGCTGGTCGGGAAGGCCCTGGCGCGCGACGTCGAGGCGCGCTTCCAGACCGCCGGCGAGCTGCTGCGCGCCCTCGAGGAGGCGGCGGCCCGGACCGGGCACCCGCTGTCGACCTCGGCGCTGGGGCACACCCTTGGCCGCCTGGTCGGGACCCGGCCCGAGCCGTGGTCGCTCGCGACCCCGGCCGCGGCGCCGCGTATCTCGGTGATGAGCGAGGTCGTGGCCGAGCCGTCGGACTCGGACCTGGCGACCTCACCCAACCTGCCGCGGATCGACCCCGACGCCGCGGCCGAGGTCGACGCCGTGCTGCGGTCGTCGATGGAGCTGCCCTCGCTCATGCCGGCGGCGTCGATGGCGATGACGGCGTCGCCGTCCATGGCGGCGCTGGCCGCCGCGGCGGCGTTCGAGCCGGTCACCAAGGCGACCGTGCCCGGGCGCGGCGCGGCGGTGGTCGGTGGCACCCGGCGCGGCGCGGCGCCGGCGCCGGCCCGCCCGGTCGACACCACGCCGCGGGTGCGCGAGTCGGCCTCGGTCCCGGCCGAGGCGCGCCGGTCGGGACACACGTCGTCGCCGCCGGCGGTGAGCGGCGCGCTGGCCAGCGCCAGCCCGATGCGCCCGTCCGATCCGGTGCTGGAGCGCCGGCCGCGTCGCTGGCCGCTGCTGCTGCTGGTCCTGACCGTGGTCGGCGCTGGCGTGGCCGCCTTCCTGATGCTGCGCTGACGACGCCGAGGTGGTGGGCGGTCAGGGGCACTGTGTCGGCGGTGGAGCGGCGCCGATGGTGACCCCGGTGCGGACCAGGCGGACCTCGCGATCGCCGACGCTGACCAGGTCATCGGTCCCGTCGCAGTCGAGATCGAGCGCGTACAGGGCCAGGCCACGCGCCGCGGCCGGCGTGGTCAGCCCGGTCAGGCGCTGGCCGGCCAGCTCGGGTGCGAGCGCGATCTGGAGCCGCGAGCCGCGGCTGCCATCGACCGCCAGCAGCGCGGCCACGTCCTCGACCCGCGCCCCGAGCGGATCGGCGCCGTCGAAGTGGCCGGTGACGAGGGCCTGGGCCGAGGTCACGGTCGGCGTGCGCCGGCGCTCGCGCAGCACCACCGCGCCCAGGGCGGGTGGCGCCGGCGCCATGCTGGCGGCCAGCGTCCACTCGACCAGCACGGTGCCGCCGATGTCGACCTGGGATCCGACCAGCCGGCGCTCGCCGCCCGGCGCCGCCAGGAAGCCGGCGGTGGCGCCGCCGACCCAGTCACCGCTGCACAGGCCCTCGCCGCAGTCGATGAAGACCCGGTTGCTGCCGCCGCCGAGGCCGGGGTCGCCGGTCGAGGTCACGACCGCCCACGCCAGGGTGTCGTCGAGCGTGACGCAGCCGGCCGCCAGCAGGTGGTCCGTCCCCGGGACCAGCCCGACCCGGGTCGGTACCTCGGCCCCGATCAGGCTGTACGCCGCGAACGCGCTGCGATTGCCCGCCAGCGCGAACTCGACGATGAGCAGGTCGCTGCGCCCGCCGCACGCCGGCACCTGCACCGCCCGGACCGGCGTGCGGCCGACGCGGTCGAAGTCGGCGTCGGCGCCATCGGCGGTGCCGTCGAGTCCGATCCAGTGGCCGTCCGCGAGCACGGCGTAGACGCGATCGTCGTCGCCCAGCAGCGGTGGGGCCACCGACAGCGCGAACGCGGTCCCGGCGCCGGGCAGCGTGGTCAGCACCAGGCCCGATCCGCTCACCGCCAGCGCGAACGCGTTGCGCACGCCCCCGGCGCCGGCCGAGGACAGGCACACCAGCGTCGGTCGCCCGCCCTTGCGCCGGCGCACGCAGGTCGGGACCGAGGCCGGATCGGGGTTGAGCACCGGGATGGTGGCGCTGTCGGCGTCGTTCTCGCGGAAACCGGCCAGCAGCGGGCTCGCCTGATCGGCCCAGGCGACCCGGACCTGGGCGGCGACCGGCCCGAACACCGTCGGATCGACCGGGCTGATCGTGAGGCGCCCGTCGGCGGCGGTGGTCAGCGCGCCATCCAGCAGCGACTCGCGGCGGCCGGCGCTGGCGTAGGAGCCGTCGGGGCCGACCGCGGTCCAGCGCAGCTCCCGCCCGGCCAGCGCGGCGCCGTCGGGGCGATCGACGTCGACGACGATGCGGCGGGCGGCGAAGGGGCCGCTCAGGGTGGCCGGGGTCGACTCGATCGCCACCGAGGCCACCACCTCGGCGGCGATGGTCAGGACCTCGTCGCCGACCACCTCGCCGTGTTCGCCGCACCCGGCCGCCAGCGCCTGGCCATCGGCGGCGAAGGCGCGGGCGACCACGACCTTGCGATCGACCCGAGCCAGGCCGACCAGGGTGTCGGCCCGCTCGAGCTCGATCTCGGCCACCCGCGCCGCGGTCAGCGCCTCGGCCGTGGCCTCGCCGAACTCGAGCGCGTCGCAGCTGAGGTCGGGTGACTGGTAGGCGGTGACCACGGTGCGGCTGATCGGCGTGGCCGTGAGGTCGAGATCGGGTGGCGCGATCACCTCGACCCGCAGCGACGGGTCGTCGCACCCGGTGCCGGCGCCGGCCGCGCCCAGGGCGGCCAGGGCAGCGAGAGCGAGGCGACGCGGGCTCGACACCGGGTGACCGTACCACCACGCGCGGGGCGGGCGCGTGATGGTGATCCCAGGGCGGGTGGCGGTGTAGTGTGATCGCGCTCGTGATCGATCGCCGCACCATCGTCCACACCGGCCTGGTCAACGCCGGGGCCCGGGCCCGGGCCGTGTCGCGCACCTACCAGCTGCAGGTGCTGGCCGAGCCGGCCCAGACCGCGGCGCTCGGGGCCCGGCCGGTGCTGATCGGCGCCCACGCCAGCTGCGACGTGGTGCTGACCGACGCCCAGGTGTCGCGCAAGCACGCCGAGCTCACCGCGCTGCCCGACGGCGTGCGGGTGCGCGACCTCGGCTCGACCAACGGCACCTGGTGGCAGGGCGCGCGGATCACCGAGGTGGTGGTGACGACCGGGTCGACCGTCACCTTCGGCACCACGCCGATCCGGATCAGCGCCGGCCCAGCCCCGGTCGTACCGCCGTCGCCGCACGATCGCTTCGGCGCGATGGTCGGCACCAGCGTGGCCATGCGCGAGCTGTTCGCGGTGCTCGAGCTGGCCGGGCCGAGCGACGCCACCGTGCTCGTCGAGGGCGAGAGCGGCACCGGCAAGGAGCTGGCGGCGCGGGCCATCCACGACGCCTCGGCCCGGGCCGCCGGCCCGTTCGTGGTGGTCGACTGCTCGGCGCTGACCGAGAGCCTGCTCGACAGCCACCTGTTCGGGCACGTCAAGGGCGCGTTCACCGGGGCCGAGCGCGAGCGTAAGGGCGCCTTCGTCGAGGCCAGCGGCGGGACGCTGTTCCTCGACGAGCTCGGCGAGCTGCCGCTGCCGGCGCAGGCCAAGCTGCTGCGCGCGCTCGAGGCCCAGACCGTGCAGCCGGTCGGCGCCGATCGCCCGGTCGCGGTCGACACCCGGGTCGTCGCCGCCACCCACCGCGACCTGGCCGGCATGGTCGCGCGCAAGGACTTCCGGTTCGATCTGTTCTACCGGCTGGCCGTGGTCCACGTCGTGCTGCCGCCGCTGCGTGAGCGGCTCGAGGACCTGCCGGCGCTGGTCGCCGCGTTCTACGCCGGGCGTGGGCGCACGCCCGGGCCGATCGACGGCGACAACCTGGCCTTGCTGCGGCAACACGCCTGGCCCGGCAACGTGCGCGAGCTGCGCAACGTGCTCGACCGGGCCTGGGCCATGTCGCCCGATCCCGCGTTCCGCGCCCTGCGCCTGTCGACCGCGAGCGGGCCGGCGCCGGGCTTCACCGAGGTGGTCGACACCAGCCTGGCGTTCAAGGACGCCAAGGAGCGCTGGAACGACCACTTCGAGCGGCGCTACCTGACCGCGCTGTTCACCGCCACCGGCGGCAACCTGTCGCGCGCGGCGACCCAGGCCGGGCTGTCGCGCCGCCACTTCCGCGAGCTGCTGTACAAGCACGGCATCGTCGCCCGCCCGGCCGACGGGGCCGACGACGGCGACGACGGCGACGGAGCGCGCTGATGGGCCGGGCGGCCGCAGCGGGCGCGCCGGCCGGCGCGGCCCGGCCCAGCGCGACATGTTGACCTCGCTCGGCGCGTTCGAGGTGGTGCACGCGCTGTCGTCGGGCGGCATGGGCGACGTGTTGCTGGCGCGCCGGCGCGGGCCGGGCGGGTTCGAGCAGCTGGCGGCGATCAAGACCATCCGACCCGAGCTGGCCGGCACCGCCGCGGTGCGCGCGATGTTCCTCGACGAGGCCGCCATCCTGGCCCGGCTCGGGCACCCGGCGGTGGCGGCGGTGCACGACTTCGGCGAGCAGGGCGGCACGCTGTACCTGGTGATGGAGTACGTGGCGGGGGTCAGCTTCCGCACCCTGGTCGAGCGGGGCGCGCCGCCGCTGGTGGTGGCGCAGGCGGTGGCCGAGGCGGCGCGCGGCCTGCACGCCGCCCACGAGCTGCGCGACCTGGGCGGCGGGCTGCTCGGCGTGGTCCACCGCGACATCAGCCCCGACAACCTGATGCTCGGCTTCGACGGCCACGTCAAGGTCATCGATTTCGGCATCGCCCTGGTGCGCGGCCGGCAGGCGCCGGTGACCGAGCTCGGCACCGTCAAGGGCAAGCCGCCGTACATGTCGCCCGAGCAGGTCAAGAACGAGCCGATCGACCGCCGCAGCGACGTGTTCTCGCTCGGCGTCGTGCTGCACGAGCTGCTGACCGGGCGGCCCCTGTTCGACGGCGACTCGCTGTACGCGGTGGCGCGCGCGGTCGAGCACCAGGTCATCGCGCCGCCGTCGCGGCGGGCGCCGGCGGTGCCGGCCGCGCTCGACGCGGTGGTGCTGGCGGCGCTGGCGCGGCCGCTGGGCGAGCGGCTGCCGACGGCGGCGGCGCTGGCCGAGGCGCTGTCGGAGGTGGTGCGCACCACCGGCGGGCCGACGCTCGAGGCGTGGGCGGCCGCGCACCTGGCCGCCGACGCGGCCGCGCACCGGGCCTGGCTGGCCGGGGTGCTCGGCGGCGGCGGCGGCGCGGCCGGTCGTGGACGCGCGACCGGCGCGGTCACCGCGGTCGGCCCGGTCGCCGTCGGCGGCGCCGCACCGGCGTCGGCGCCGGTCGCCGACCCGCAGGGCGCCATCGCCGCGCCGGTCCGCGCGGGTGTCGAGCAGCCACGGGCAGCATCGGGCTCGACCGGGTCGACGTCGGGCTCGACCGGGGGCTCGACCGGATCGACGGCGCTGTCGGCGCTGGACGTCGCGCCGGTGCCGGGCCGCGGCCGCCGCGTGGTGCTCGCGCTCGGCCTGTTACTCCTGGTCGTCGGCCTGGGCTGGTTCGGACTGCAGGCGGTGCGGTCCGATCGCGCTCGCGTGAGCACCACCGCCGACGCGCGGGTGATGGCCGACGCCGGCGTCATCACCCCGATCGCGCTGGCCGACGCCCGCATCGCCGACGCCGCCGACGTGCCGATCGTGGTCGATGCGGCCAGCCCGGCGCCGCGCGCCGACGCCCGCGTGCGCGCGAGCGCGGCCGACGCCAGCCGCGCCCCGGTCGACGCGTCGTCGCGTGTCGACGCCGCGCCGGCGCGGGCCGACGCCGCCGCGGCCAGCGTGCCGACCGGCGTCGGCCGCCTGACCATCACGGCCGATCCGTTCGCCTACATCCGCCTCGACGGCAAGGATCTCGGCGCCACGCCGCTCATCAAGGCCGAGGTCGCCGCCGGCAGCCACGAGGTGGTCCTGCTCTGGCCCGACAGCGGCGCGGTGCGGGTGCGGCGTACGGTGGAGGTTCGCGTCGGCGCGACCACCACCCTGGCCATCCCGTAACCCCGTGCCCGTGCCCGTGCCCGTGCCCGTGCCCCGTGCCCCGTGCCCGTCTCCGTCGCAGGGAAGCCTGAGACCTGAGTCGGATCGGGCACGGGCACGGGCACGGGCACGGGCACGGGGTATTTCGTAGGCGTTCAAGCTGGTTGGACGGGTGGAACCACCAGGTACCAGCCACGCTGCCGCCCCGGCCCCGACTGGAACCTTGGCGTTCCACCCGCCACCCGCGTCGGCCGCGGCCACGCCCACTTGCAGCACTGGCGCGCCGGTTGCTCATGCCTGGGTCATCGCCCCCGAACCTCGCAGCAAAAGGAACCCCCCCATGATGACCCGTCGCCTCGCCTCCTCGCTGTCGCTCGCCCTGGCCCTCTCGTTCACCGCCGCCGCCTGCGTGCGCGACGACGCCGGCGACGCCGGCCTCGACGAGGGCCAGATCACGTCGGCCATCGAGCTCGACAACGGTGGCCTCGACACCGCCGACGAGGCGCCCGAGTTCGGCGACGAGGCGCTGTTCACCGCCGCCTCGCTCGAGGCCGACGCCGCCGCGACCGACGCGCTCGACGCCGACCCCGAGCTGCGGGCGATGCGCGAGCGGCCCGACGTGGCGGCCCGCCGCGTCCTGGTGGCCTGGGGCCAGCTGCCGCCTGATCGCAGCCGCGACGCCATCAAGACCTGGAGCGGCGACCTGGCGCTGTCGCGCGGCGGCATGCTGGTCCGCCGCACCGTCGGCTTCGAGGAGCGGACCGACGCCGTCGCCGCCCGCACCAGCCGGGCCAGCGTCAGCTTCACCTCGGTCACCAAGCCGTTCGCCGATGGCCTCCTGCTGTCGGTCTACGATCCGGACCCGGCCAGCGCCGAGCCGCTCGTGCTCGGCTACGACGGCGCGGCCGGCAGCTACCGCCTCGACCTGGCCGACCTGGCGGCCGGCCCGATCGTCATCGACGTCGACGCCGACGGCAACAAGCTGATCGCGGTGTCGCTGCAGGAGCGCCCGGCCACCGACCCGTGCGCGCACGGATTCATGCGCGGCCGCTGGCACGCGCTGCGCATGGGCCTGGGCGCCTACCTCGGCGTGGTGTCCGACGGCGCCGGCGCGCCCATCGGCCACGTCCGCGGCATGTGGGGCGTTCGCCGCAGCGGCGAGCAGGTGATGTTCGGCAAGTTCATCAGCCGTGACGGCGCCTTCACCGGCCTCATCGCCGGCCACTACCGCGACGGCGAGTTCGTGGCGCGCTGGATCAACCGCGGTGGCGACGCCGGGCGCATCCACGGCGCGTACCGCCAGGGCGCCGACGGCGGCCCGGTCGGTGGTGGCTTCGTCGCCCGCTGGGCCGAGACCACCTGCGCGCAGGAGCTGCCGCTCGACCGCTAGCAGGCTGCTGAACGTGAGCCTGTCGGCCCACGTGGTGGCGTCTTCGCGGGTGGCCCCGGCCGCCCGCGTCGGCGTTTTCGGCGTCGGGTCTGCTACCGTGGCGACGATGACGCGGTGTGCGCCGGCGCTGATCGTGCTCGTCGTCGCCGCCTGTCGCGGCGCCGGCGGCGCCCCGGTGGCGACGCCGCTGCGGCCGGCCTGTGGCCCCGGTCAGGCCTGGACCGGCACGGCCTGTCAGCCGGTCGGCCCGGCCGCGCGCGAGCTGGCCACCGGCGTCGCCGCCATCACCGCCTTCGACGTCGATCGTGCGCTGGTCGCGCTCGATGCCGCCGCCGCGGCCGGTCCGCTCGACCACGCCCAGCACGTGCAGCTGTGGGAGCAGCGCGGCCTGGGCCTGGCCTACCTCGAGCGCGAGGCCGACGCGACGGCGGCGTTCGCGCGGCTGCTCGCGCTCGATCCAGGCCACCTCCTGAGCTACACGCTGTCGCCCAAGGCCACCTTCGTGTTCGAGCGTGCGCGCAAGGCGCCGTCGCGCGCGCCGGTGCTCGAGCTGGGCTGGACCGGCGGGCAAGAGGTCGGCGCTGCCGTGCCGATCGACGTCGAGGTGGTGGCCGACCCCGACACGCTGCTGGCGCACGCGACCTTGTTCGTGCGTACGCGCGGCGCCACCACCTGGCAGCTGGCGCCGCTGCCGCTTGGGCCCGGTCGGCGACGGCTGGTGCTGCCCGCGGTGCAGGCCAGCCGGCCCAGCGCGCTCGAGTTGCACGCCCGCGGCTATGACCAGGCCGGCAACGAGGTGCTGCTGTGGGCCAGCCCCGACCAGCCGCGCGAGATCCCGCTGCGGTTCGATCCGCCGCCGCCGTGGTACCGGCGCTGGTGGGTGTGGGCCGCGACCGGGACCGTCGTCGCGCTCGGCACCGGCATCGGGGTGTGGGCGGCGACCCGCGAGCCGCCCGACAAGCTCGACGTCCCGGTCGGTGTGCGTTAGGGGGTGTCCCCAGTCACCTTCGCGAAGCTCGACGTGCCTCTCCAGGAAACCAGTGCCACCCATGTGCCCGGTCAGAAGTGCCACCTATGTTCCCGCTTGCACCGGGTCAGCCGTGCGTCAGCCGTGCCTCGCGGTGGTTGCGTCAATGGTGGCGTCCACCTCCACGTCGCCGTCGCCGTCAAGGTCCACGACCACGACCACGACTACGACTACGACTACGACTACGGGATAGGGCCTGGCCCTGGACAACGCGCCTGAGCTCGATCGGCCCCGGCCCCGGGGCGGGCACGGGAGCCTGGTCGATCGACCCACCGTGGCGCTTTCCGCCATGTTCCCGTCGGTGCGGCCGTCCTCCACACCGCAAGTCATTGATCGCCCTCGGAGGTGGTCAGGCACGGCCCTTGCTCCACCTGAGCGGATGCTCCTTCACCCCCGCGCCGCCCTGGCCCTGGTCCTGGTGTCGCTGGTCGGTCTGGTCGCCTGCGCCGGCGACGACGGCGGCACCGTCGGTCCCGACGCCGGGCCGACGGTCACGCCCGACGCCCCGGACCCGAGCGATGAGCTGTTCGCGCCGGATCACCTGATCGAGATCGCGATCGAGCTCCCCGAGGCGGCGTGGGACACGCTGCGCATGCAGAACCGGTCGGCCGACACCCTGATCGGCGCCGACTGCCAGGCCGCGCCGTTCCCCAACCCGTTCACCGAGCAGGTCGCCACCGTCACCGTCGACGGGGTCCGCCTCGAGCAGGTCGGCATCCGCAAGAAGGGCTTCCTCGGCTCGCTCGACGACGACAAGCCGTCGCTCAAGCTCGACCTCGATCAGACCGTGCCGGGCCAGAACGTGGCCGGGCTGCGCGGCCTCACCCTCAACAACAACAAGCAGGACCCGAGCGCGCTCCGGCAGTGCCTGGCCTACCAGCTGTTCACCGCGGCCGGCGTGCCGGCGCCGCGCTGCAACTTCGCGCACGTCACCGTCAACGGCCGCGAGCTCGGCGTCTACACCCACGTCGAGGCGGTCGGCAAGCGCATGCTGGCGCGCCACTTCGCCAGCAACGACGGCCGGCTGTATGAGGGCACGTTGTCGGACTTCCGCCCGGGCTGGATGGCGACGTTCGAGCCCAAGACCGACGAGGCCAACCCCGACCGCAGCGAGCTGGAGGATCTGGCGGCCGCGCTGACCGCACCCGACGATCAGCTGCTGGCCCGGCTGGCCCCGCTGCTCGACGTCGACCGCTTCATCAACTTCTGGGCGATGGAGACGCTGATCGAGCACTGGGACGGCTACGCCAACAACACCAACAACTTCTTCATCTACCGCGACCCGTCGACCGGGCTCATCGACTTCCTGCCGTGGGGCACCGACGGCGTGATGGCCGCGCCGGGCGCCGACCCGCCGAGCCAGGTCGTGCTGGCCGAGGGCCTGTTGACCCGCCGCCTGTACCTGTTGCCCGAGACCCGAACCCGCTACGTGGCGCGCATGCAGGCGCTGCTCGATCAGATCTGGGACGAGGCCGCGCTCACGACCGAGCTCGACCGCATGCGGGCGCTCATCGCCGCGCCGCTGGCAGTCGACGTGTTCGCGCCGCGGGCCGACGCCGCGGTGGCGCAGGCCGACGTGCGCGCGTTCCTCACCAGCCGGGCCGAGCGGGTCGCGCCGGTGCTGGCGGCGCCGCCGGCCTGGACCCAGCCGCTGCGTACGTCGTTCTGCTTCGTCGACCTCGGCCCGGTCGCGGCCACGTTCTCGACCACGTTCAAGAACGCCGAGCCGCCCGACTTCTTCGCCGCCGGCACCGGCACGCTGACGGGCTCGATCTCCGGCGTGCCGATCACGACGACGCGGCTCGGCAGCAACGCGGCGCCGGGCGAGGACGGCCGGGTCGCGGTCCAGCTGATCGGCCTGGTGTCGGCGACCGAGGTCATCGTCGCGGTGGTCAACCTGCGGCCCGACCAGGTGGTGGCCGGCGGCAGCGCGCCGATCGAGGTGTTCTCGTCGTACCTGTTCCGGTTCGACCCGACGACGGGCGCGGGTGAGGTGATCGGGTTCCTGCTCGGCGGCACGATCCAGTTCACCGCCGGCGGCACGACCGAGGGCGCGCCGGTGGTCGGCTCGTTCTCGTCGCGCCTGTTCAGCGTGCCGTTCTGACCATCTCGACGTGGGGGATGCCGTCCTCGTCGTACTCGGGTGAGGCCGTCTCGAAGCCGAACTCGCCGTAGAAGCGCTCGAGGTAGCGCTGGGCGCCGATGCGGACGGGCAGGGAGCCCCACAGCTGCTCGACCCGCCGCAGCCCCTCGGCCACCAGCGCCCGGCCCAGCCCGGTCCGCCGCGCCTCGGGCGCGGTGACGATGCGGCCCAGGCTGGGCTCGACGTACTTGCTGCCCGGCGGCAGGAGGCGCAGGTAGGCGGTGACCGCCGGGACCGTCCCGGCCCACAGGTGCCACGCCTCCTGGTCGTGGCCGTCGAGGTCGAGGTACGGGCAGGTCTGCTCGACCACGAACACGCGGGACCGAACCACCGCGATCGCGTACAGGTCGTCGCGCGACACCTCGTGCCACCGCTTGCAGGTCCAGCTCACGTCCATCGCCGCCGACTATCCCACGCCGGCACGTGTCGCAGCCGTTGAAGCAGCCGCTGTTGCTGACCTGAAGCAGCCGCTGTTGCTGTTGCTGTTGCTGTTGCTGTTGCTGTTGCTGTTGCTGTTGCTGTTGTTGTTG